>JAIYAU010000055.1 GCA_027488865.1 Cytophagaceae bacterium | reverse complement strand
TAGTTTTTTAATACTGTCATAACCTTCCCCAAACAAAGAAGGGAAAACCCAAATAAGCCCCGCCAATAGAAATCCTCCAATTATAGCTTTTAGAAATTGACGTTTCTTGTGCTTCGGTTTAAAAATTTTTTCAACCCAATGGGTCGTTCGTGTATAATACACCGCAATTAATCCACACAATAACCCTAATAAGATGTAAAAATGGATGTTGTGGTAATCAAATGGTTGTTGAAGCTTAAAGTGAAAAAGAATTTGCTCGTTTAATATAATTTTGGAACAAAGGGTCCCACACACACTTGCGATAATTAATGGCACAAAGGATGCGATGGTTACTTCAGTGATTAATATTTCCATTGAAAATATCAGCCCAGCAATAGGTGCGTTAAAAGCCGCAGCAATACCCGCTGAAGCCCCACAGGCCAACAACAAAGTTCTTTCTTTATATGTTACTTGGCCCAACACACCTTGTTGTGAACCTATTGCAGCACCTGTCACCACAATGGGTGCCTCCAAACCTGCCGAGCCTCCAAACCCAACAGTTAAAGCGCTAGTAATCACATGTGAATAAGTCATGTCTTTAGGTACGAGACTTGATTTCTTGGCAATAATGTATAAAATATTACCAACACCTTTACCTATTTTACCTTTTCTAAAATACTTAATGTAGGCAACGGTAAGTAAAATACCCACTAAGGGTAGAAATAGGAACAAATAAGGTAAAACAGAAAAATCATGGGCATATAATACCAAAATTCTAATGTAGTGCACGAAGGTTTTTAACGTTACAGCCGCAAAACCTGCCACAAAACCAATAACAATACTTAAAAAAATAATATACTGTCGTTCTGAAAGCCGTTTATGTAATAGTTCTAGTAGCTTTTGATAGTATATAACCATAAGTAGATAGACATCTTTTATGCTCCTTTCATTCTAACGTAAAAGGGCTCTTTCAACTGTGCTTAAACTTTACCATGCAATTTGGCAAAAATTGGTCATTAATTTACTTTAAACTAAAGATTATCTCATTGGTGGGTAACAACCGAACATTTAAATAAAATTTACTAAGTAGGTATTTTTAATTTTGATAAACTCTTGCAAAGGATCTTCACTAGTCCAAATACTCCCCAACAACGCTACACCATCAAAACCCATTCCTTTTGCAATGTTGATATTTTGAGCAGTTATACCGCCAAGGGCTAATACCTTGGTTTTATTTGTTTTATAAGCTGCCAGTTGCTCAAAATTATGAGCTTGTGAAACATAGTCAGGTTTAGAAATACTATCAAAAACAGGGCTCAACAATACATAATTATAATTTAGGTTTAACTCCTTTAGCTCCTCCAAACTGTGAATAGACGTGCTCACTGTCAACCCTTTAGATTTAACAGCATTATACATAGCCTCTACATTATGTTTCTTGGATTTGGCCAAAAACTTGTTGGTAAAATGAATCCCCCTAAGATTATACTTAGTAATAAGCTCATAATGACTATGGATTACAATTTTATTATAATATTTGGGAGCAATTTTTCGTAATTCTGCCTCCAGCTCAGGTTTAGAAATTACCGGCTTTCTTAAATGAAAAACCGATAAACCTTCCTCAAACAACGCCCCTACTATACTTGCCTCATTTTCAAGAACTTTGTTAGAAGAGATTATAACCAACATATAATTTTTATTTTGTTAAAATTTACTAAATATTTAGCAACTGTTCTTATAGTATCAAGACTAGAAATCAAACCTTTCGCTCCTACCATCCTTATGCTAGTTAAAGATTGAACAATTATTTAATAATTGAAATAAGCAATCTGAGGAAGTACCAATTGAATGTAAATTTATTAAAACAAATATTTGTTTATATCAATTCTACACAAAAAAAGCGGTTGCCCTTCTTTTTGGACAGCCGCTCAAAGTCTTTTCTACAATGAATCTATTAAATTTTTCTCAAGAATATTTTAGTAATCATTCCATTTTCTGCTAAGCCACTTGTGGTCTGCTCAAGTTCATAACCTTCATTTACAAGTTTATTCACTGTAGAAAGAATAAGTTCCCCATTCTCATCGTGGTTATCGGCCTTGAATACGTTAAAAGGGATATAATCAGTTTTGCCATTCCCTCTATGAATGTAGATACCTTTATTGGCATAGTCTGGCACTTCATATATTTCTACCAAAATATATGGTCTTACATTTTGAACATTTTCTGGTTTGGCTTGAGTAAACGACATTAAGTTTAACACCATTAGAATACCTAAGATGAGGGTTCCAGATACTACAGCAATTTTTTTCATTATGATTTAGTTTTAAAGATTTAATAGAAAAATATAAAAAAGATAAAATAAAATTTTATTACCTCCTTGTACGAAGGAAGTTAGCTAAAGTTAGGTTTGGAATAAAAATTCTTAATGATCTAATGTTAACACCCAAAAATTAATTTTATTTTCAATAATTGACTTCAACGGTTGGTATTTGTTTCAAAAAATATTAATTTGGATGTAACTTTTATAGATATGGAAACTAAACAACTTTTTGAAGAAGCTTCATTGAGGGTGAAGTCGCTACCTAACCAATCAAATGATACCTTATTGGCACTTTATGGCTTATTTAAACAAGCCAGCGAAGGAGATGTTAACACTGATGAACCCTCCAATCCTTTTGATTTTGTAGGCAAAGCTAAATATCAGGCTTGGAATGCATTAAAAGGTATGAACTCGGAAGATGCTATGAACAAATACGTTGAACTTGTAAACTCACTAAAATAAACTTTATAACAACCCTGTAAATATGGAAAATCTAGAAGTATATTACCAAATGGTAGAAAACATTATTCGCGATCTAGGGGTAGATCCTGAGTTATGCAAAGGTGCTAAATCAGGTCAATATGACCTTAAAAAAGGTTCTGCAAGCGTATGGATAGACGTATGGCAAGTGGAAGGTGATAATTATGGTTACATTCAAATAATGGCTCCCGTAGTAGAGTTACCACCTAATAATCGCGATATTTTCTATGCTGAAATTCTTGAAATTAACCACAAACTCTATGGTGTTGGCATGACTAAATATGAAAATTGGATCTACATGAAAACCATCAGAGAGCTAGATGGCCTAAATGAAAAAGAAGCAATGGCCATGTTTAACAGAGTAGGTAACTACGCCGACGAGTATGATGATATTCTGCGAACAAAATATCACGGTGCAATAGCACCGCGTTAATATAACATCAATTACTTAGGGACTAATTAACCAAGTTAGTCCCTCCTATCTCTTTAATATTGAGCTGTTTTCCCATTCTTTCCTTTGATACAGAAATGCTTGGACTGGTACTTAGTGGTGGCAAAAGCACCAGAATGGGTACAGACAAAGGGTTATTGAAATCCGATGGAGCATCTTGGGCAAAATTGGCACAGGAAAAACTCCACGAACTCCACATATCTTCCAAAATTTCCATTAATAATGAACAATTACACCAATACCAAATGGTCTTTTCAGAAGAAGAGCTTATTGTAGATCAAGTATTGGTACCAGGACCTTTGGCCGGAATCTTATCAGCTCACTACCTTTATCCTTCTCATGACCTTGTGGTTTTAGGCTGTGATTTGCCTGACATGCATGTGGATGTACTTTATAATTTATTAAACATATTTTTAGAGCATTCTGGCGAAAACGACTTTTTTTGTTACCATACGCAAAACTACTTTGAGCCAATGGTGTCAATTTTCACTTCCCAAGGTTTACATAAAATTAATAACCTTTTGATGGCTGATGCCCTTCCTAATTACAGCCTTCAAGCATTATTAGCAACAGGAAACACTGCACATATCCCTTTACCAGAGGCATTTAAGCCCTATTTTAAAAACTATAATCTAGCCTCAGATCTCCATGGCTGATTCTGAAATTATTACCCAACTATTCGGTAACAAGTTAAGGGTAAGAGTGTCAGGCATTCTTATTGTAGATGAGTCCATCTTGTTGGTTAAACATCATTTTAACAAGGAGAATCCCTTTTTTTGGACGCCACCTGGTGGAGGTATGGAATTTGGTGAAAGTGCAGAAACTACTCTAAAACGGGAATTTTATGAAGAAACAGGCCTTCAGGTAGAGCCTGTCAGGTTCTTATTCGTACATGAATTTCTGCATGACCCATTACATGCCATAGAACTTTTTTTTGAAGTGAAATTAATAGGTGGAGAGCTCATAAACGGGCACGACCCCGAAATGCATGAACACCATCAAATTATCGAACAAGTTGCTTTTCTATCATTCACCAGCATTCAATCTATGGAGCTGAAATCATTGCACCAGCTATTTTCTATTGCTCAAAATGCCAAAGAAATACTTTCTCTTGAAGGTTATTTCAAATTATAGCGTTATAGTTGGATTATTTTGATTTTATGCATACCTTGCAGGCTTAAGGTACATGGTTGATTTATAAATAAATACGTCTTGGAAGCAGTGGTGGATTTGCCAGTTTTGGTAAGAAAAATCAAAGATGAAAGGTTTAATGTTGAATATCTCTCGCAATATCATTTGCTTATTCAGCTCACGCAAAAGACTTTCAGACTGTGCGTTACCGATTCTTTAGATAACCGATGCTTAGCATTAGAAGAATTTACCTTTGCATTTGCAATTACTTCCGACCAACTTTTAGCACAATTAAATGGGGTTTATGATGGCCATCATTTCTTAAAAGCAGGATATTGGAAATCAATAAGAATTACATATAAAAACGACAAATTTACACTTGTCCCTAACTCATTGTTTATTGAAGACAATGCCAAAGAATATCTGAGGTTAAATTGTGAAGTGCATAGCATTTTTGATCAAGTTGCTTATTATAAACATGTTGGAAACGAAATAGTCAATATTTTTAGTATTGATCGTAAAATAATTGATTGGTTTAAAGGAATTTACCAATCAAAAAAGATAGACGTAATACATCACACGAGCTCTTGCATAGAGGGTGTACTTAAAAATATTAAAGAAGAGTCTACAAAAGTCTTGTACATAAATGTAGAAGGATCACAACTTACAATTCTTTGCAAAAAAGATCGCAAACTTGAATTCTGCAATATCTTTCAATATCAGGCTACTGAAGACGCTATCTACTATATCATGGCTGTGTTAGATGCGCTAAAGATGAACGCAGATGAGCATATTGTTTATTTTGTTGGAGATATTGAGCACAATTCAGAAATTTATTTAAAACTAAATGAATTTGTAAAAAATGTAAAGTTTGGTGAGAAGCCAAATTCAATGTTTTTTGGATATGTGTTTGACGAAGTATTTGATCATAAATATTTCGATTTGTATTGTATGCACCTTTGTGAATAATATTCTAACCAATTAAGCTATAATTTCACTTTGAGTCTTTTAAGTAACCACATAGAAGCAATAATTTTTTGTGCAGAAAAGCCTATTGGTACACTTGAAATTAAAAATTGCTTGACAGAAATGTTTGAAGCAGAGGTACCAGAAGAACATATCCAAGAAGCTATAGACCAATTAACCACAAAATATAACGATGACGGTTTTTCGTTTGGTCTAAATCGCCTTTCAGGTGGTTATATTTTTCTAACAAAACCTGCTTATCAGGCAAGTTTAAGTATTTTTTTAAAACAAGCATCCAAAAAACGATTATCAGCCTCAGCGTTAGAAACTTTAGCCATTGTAGCTTATAAACAACCCATTGCTAAAACACAACTAGAACAGATAAGGGGTGTTAATTGCGATTATTCCATTCAAAAATTGCTGGAGAAAGAAATTATTGAAATCAAAGGCAAGTCTGATGCTCCAGGTAGACCCATTTTGTACGGAACTAACACCAAATTTCTTGACTATTTTGGTCTTAACAGCCTTAGTGAATTGCCACAACCCAAAGATTTCGCCTCACTAGATAATGAAATAGGAGGTATTAGCGAATAGGCATCCTCAGGCTGATTGGATAAAACAATCAATCATTTATTATTTCTTTTGAAAACATTGTTTATCTTGTATGCTTTATAACTTGTTACGTATACAAGCAAAAGAATATTTTTAGCCAAATGAAGGGAAATACTAGAAACGAAAAAAGAGTCGTTAACACCAAGAGAAAAAAAACTACAGGAAATATAAAAGACAATGTGCTTGAACTCCTCAACAGCGTAGAAAACAAAACCTTTTCCATTAAACAAATTATAAAAACACTTCGCTTGGTAACCATTGCCAAACGAAATGAATTAAGTGAAGCCCTAGAATTTCTAGAATCGGATGGAGATGTAAAAAGAATGCCAGATGGAAGTTATAAATCAGAAAGAAAAGCTACTGAAACAATTGTAGGAGTGGTCGATTTGGTAAACCCACGTTACGCCTATATAATCTGTGAAGGCATGGATGAAGACGTAATAGTAACATCCAATGACCTTAAGGGCGCCATGGACGGGGATAAGGTAAGTATTGTAATTTATGCCCGTAAAAAGAAAAAAGAAAAACACCCTGAGGGTGAGGTTATTGAAGTCCTTGAAAGAAAAAGAACAGAATTTGTAGGCAAAATTGAAATTTCAGATCGATACGCTTTTGTAGTTCCAGATGCACGAAAAATGTATTTCGATATTTTTATTAAAGGCGGCGATACGCTAAACGCAAAACACAAAGATAAGGTGTTGGTGCAAATAACAGAATGGCCTACAGCCACGAAAAATCCAGCTGGTAAAGTGGTTGAGGTATTGGGGTCTGCCGGAGAAAATGAAGTAGAGATGCACTCAATCATGTTAGAATATGGTTTGCCTTATGAATTTCCACAACGAGTAACACAAGAAGCTGAGGATATCGCCGTAGAAATACCAGCAGAAGAAATTAAAAAGAGACGTGATTTTAGAAATATAACCACATTTACAATTGATCCAGTGGATGCCAAAGATTTTGATGACGCGCTATCCATTCAAAAACTTGATAACGGTCATTATGAGATTGGCGTTCATATTGCTGACGTTACTCATTATGTGGAACCACTTACCGAGCTTGAACAAGAGGCTTATAAAAGAGCAACATCTGTCTATTTGGTAGATCGTGTTGTGCCAATGTTGCCTGAAAAATTATCCAACGGACTATGTTCATTAAGGCCAAATGAAGATAAACTTACATTTTCAGCAGTTTTTGAAATGGATGAAAATGCCAAAATTCACAAACAATGGTTTGGGAAAACAGTCATACATTCTGATCGAAGATTTGCTTATGAGGAGGTGCAAGAAATAATAGAAACTGAAAATGGGGATTTTGCACAAGAGATAAAAACTCTAAATACACTAGCACACAAGCTAAGGGAACAGCGATTTAGAAATGGCTCAATTGCATTTGAAACTGTTGAAGTTAAGTTTAACCTAGATGAGAAAGGCAAGCCACTTTCTGTGTACCAAAAAGTAAGAGTAGACGCACACAAACTCATAGAGGATTTTATGTTGTTGGCTAATAAAAAAGTAGCCGAATATGTTTACTTCATGATAAAAAATGAGGACCAAAAGCTCACCATGGTGTATAGAACCCATGATGATCCAGATCCTGACAAAATATCAGCTTTAGCAGAATTTGCCAAAAAATTTGGTCACACCGTACAAGCTGAAAGCAAAAACCTACCTAACGAGCTCAATAAACTAGCAATAGCAGCAGAAGGCAAACCAGAACAAAATGTATTGCAAAACTTGGCGATACGTGCCATGGCCAAGGCTAAATATACCACATCAGCAAGTGGGCATTTTGGTTTGGCCTTTGATCATTATACCCACTTTACATCTCCCATTAGACGATATCCCGATATGATGGTACATCGCCTTTTGTTTCAATACTTGGAAAAACCCTTAACAGCAAATGCAAGAGAATATGAAGAAAAATGCAAACACTCTTCAGAAAGAGAAAAGGTAGCAGCTGATGCAGAGCGCGCTTCTATCAAATACAAACAAGTAGAATATATGCAAACCATGGAGGGCAAAATATTTGATGGTATTATTTCAGGAGTGGCCGAATGGGGTTTATTTATTGAAATTTCTGACACCAAATGTGAAGGACTTATTCGTATGGCCGACCTTAACGACGACTATTACGACCTGGACCAAGCCAATTATCGTATTGTAGGCAGACGTAGGGGCAGGATTTACACCTTAGGGGACGGATTACGCGTAAAAGTAAAATCTACTGATCTTGACAAGAGAACTATTGATCTTTCACTTGTAAATTGGCTAGAGGTATAATTAATATCACATCCCTAAAAAGGGAAAAACTCAATCCTCCAGAGACTAAATAAGCTAAATATTATTTTGAGGTCTGGACTTCAACCAATTGTAATGGTGGGGTAAAATGAATTCCATTATTTTCAGTTATTCCCACAATTCCTAGGTTGGTATCATGTTTGGTAAGGATAATTTCTAAAAGGTCGTTTGTCTTTACAAAAAAAATGATTGTTATCCCATAACTTCCGCTATCGATATCCGAAAAGGATACAATGGAACTTCCGTCTAGCTTTTCATGTAAGTCTAGATAAGTTTTATACGAATCTACCAGCTTTTGCATGGTGGCTAATGGGGTCTGAAGTGGAAAATTAACTTTATACATCACCCGTGAAACATCGCGACTAGTTAGGTTATCCAATGATTTATCTACCATTAGTCTGTTGGGAATTACAGTAAGTGTTTTGTCAAAATTACGAACCCGAGTACTTCTAAAACCTATTTCTTCAACAGTTCCTGTTCTACCTTCCACGGTAACAATATCCCCTACAGCAAATGGACGATCTAAAAAAATTACAAAAGAGCTAATCAAATTCTCAAGTGTTTCTTTACCTGCCAAGGCCACAGCAATACCACCAATGCCGAGACCTGCAATAATGGAAGTTACATTAAGACCAAATATAAACCCTAGCGAGAAAAAGAATGCAAATACAACTGCCAATATTTTAAGAGACTGCTTTACAAAGGGCAATAATTGTCTGTCAAATGCCTTACTCGTGATATGAGTATCCAAAACAGCAATATTGGCCCATAATTCTATACTTTTTAAAATTAACCAAGTGAGGGCTATTATGATTAGTTGATAAAATAACTTGACAATGATAAACTTGACCCCAAAAACATTACTAGGCAACATGTGCCAATCAAGTGGAAACCTGATTAACCGTGTGCTCCAAAAAATACAAACTATAGTGTAAACAAACTGCAAAGGCTTTTGAAGATGTACTTTTAAGATTCTTCTGTTGAGTACTTTGCTGGTTTTTCGGATAACCATATATAGAAACCAACATAAAAAACTAGAAACGTATTTTCTAAAAACTATAATAACCAGATTTAAAAATACAAAAAGGATAATTGACAGGACTTTATTATCTAAAAAAGAGTAGGTCCCTAGCTGTACAAAAAAATCAATTGCTAAATTCATCTTTTCTTATTATTGGTTAATATTAGTACAATTATCATGTTCACGCAAGATTTAGCTGTATTTAATTTAAAGCAAATTACCATTTCGTCCGTATTTTTTAATCAATAGAAAATTTTTATTAAAATCTTTAATATAAATTGAACATTCGCTTGACAATCTCTATTTGTTACAGTAATATTGTATCGTCATTCAGCGGTTTAGACTTGCAATGTCCTCCTTAGGAGATAGCTCCATAAGCCAAATAATCAAAATCTAATTCTTTTATTTTTAATAATCCCTTACAGCACAATTTCAAAGCGTGCCAATAATAATCTAAATAATTTCTCCGTTACACATGTACAACATCGAAGATTTAAACATGAAGCTGATTTCCGAGCTAAGGGAAATCGCCGAAAATCTAAGCATCGTTAATTTTAAAAAACTAACAAAAGAAGAGCTCATTTACAAAATTCTCGATCAACAAGCTCTTTCTCCCATATCAGATGGGTCTAAGCTAGTGAAGAAAGAAGCTAGTGATTTTTCGTTTGAGAGTTTTCAAGTAGAAGATACCCAAGTACCGTCTACTGAACCCAAAAAGCGCTTTAAGAGAGAGAATGTTAAGGAAGTTGAACAACTTTTTGAAAGCTCTTCCCTAGCCAACACCGAAGAAAAAAACGTGGAGACCTACAGTGTTGAAAGCACAAGTCCCGTAGTTGTAGACGAAGACCCGCTTGCGTTTTATGAAAGTTTGGTAAGCAGCGAAACCAAACAGTTTGCTAAGCCAATTAAAAAGAAAGAAATAGTTGAAAATGTAGTTCAAAATACCACCACCACTCCTTATCAAAAACCTAATAGAGAACCACGTGATTCTCAGCCCAGTGTAAAGGATTTTGAAGGAGTGATTGTAAATGAAGGTGTACTGGAAATTATGCAAGATGGTTACGGATTTTTGAGATCTGCCGACTATAACTACCTCGCCAGTCCTGACGATATCTATGTTTCGCCTTCTCAAATAAAACTTTTTGGTCTTAAAACTGGTGATACCGTAAAAGGACATATTCGCCCTCCAAAAGAAGGCGAAAAATATTTTGCTTTGTTACGAGTTGAAACAATCAACGGTAAAACTACAGAAGAAATTCGTGATAGAATTCCTTTTGAATACCTTACACCACTGTTCCCAGAAGAACGCTTAAACTTAAGCACTAGTGCAAGCAACTACTCTACCAGAATTTTAGATTTGTTTTCTCCAATAGGAAAAGGACAACGCGGTATGATAGTGGCGCAACCAAAAACTGGTAAAACAACCCTGTTAAAAGATATTGCAAACGCAATAGCTGAAAATCATCCTGAGGTATATCTAATCATACTGTTGGTAGATGAACGCCCAGAAGAGGTTACCGATATGGCAAGAAGCGTAAAGGCAGAAGTAATTTCATCTACTTTTGACGAACAGGCTGAAAGACATGTAAAAATTGCAAGCATTGTGCTTGAAAAAGCAAAAAGAATGGTAGAATGTGGTCATGATGTGGTTATTCTACTAGATTCTATCACTCGTTTGGCAAGAGCCTATAACACAGTGGTGCCATCGTCTGGTAAAATTCTCTCAGGTGGTGTAGATGCTAACGCTTTACACAAACCAAAAAGATTTTTTGGTGCAGCTAGAAATGTAGAAAACGGTGGTTCACTTACCATCATCGCAACTGCATTGATAGAAACAGGTTCTAAAATGGATGAAGTGATCTTTGAAGAATTTAAAGGTACTGGTAACATGGAGCTACAGCTTGATCGTAAATTATCTAACAAACGAGTTTACCCTGCTATAGATGTACCTGCTTCTGGTACTAGAAAAGAGGATCTTTTGATGGACAAAGACGAACTTTCTCGTATTTGGATCTTACGTAAATATATGAATGACATGACCTCCATCGAGGCAATGGAATTCTTATTAGATAAAATGAAAGGAACCAAATCAAATGAAGAATTTTTAGTTTCAATGAACGGCTAGGATATTCTTAGTATAATAATAAAAGCCCTGTCGCATAATACGTGATAGGGCTTTTTTATTCATTTTTTTTATAAATTGTTAATAATTTTTGATGCAATAATCCTGATAATAGAACAAATCCACTTTAGTTCAGTTTTTTCTAATAAATTAATTTGTTGATATTCAAATACTAAGAGATTGAGTGAAAATATAGGATTTGAAATTATAAATGCTTGGTTAATTCACAAAGATTTTAAGCCATTTGGCTTTCAACTTGATACTTGGGAAAAAATTAATTTAGGTCAAAGTGGATTAGTAAATGCCCCTACAGGTTGCGGAAAGACTTATGCCGTTTTTGTAGGATTGCTCATAAGATACATCAATCAATATCCCCAAAACTATAAAAGTCGTGTTAATAATGGGCTACAACTCATATGGATTACACCGCTGCGATCTTTAGCCAAAGATATTGCACGTGCCATGGACGAGGCCTTAGCTGAATTGGGTATACCTTGGGTAGTAGCAATCAGAAACGGTGATACTTCAGTGGCGGATCGTCAAAAACAAAAGCGAAAAATTCCAGAGATTCTATTAATTACACCGGAGAGTTTACATTTATTGTTGGCCCAAAAAGGAAATTGGCAATATTTTGAAAAGTTGCAGCTAATTGCTATTGACGAATGGCATGAACTGCTAGGGAGTAAAAGAGGTGTACAAATAGAACTGGCTGTGGCGAGGTTAGTCCATTATAATAAAATGTACAATCCACAGAATTTGATCTCGATATGGGGCATAAGTGCTACTATTGGTAATCTTGAGGAGGCCATGAATGTGTTGATACATTCCATAAAAGATGTTCAGGATTGCCATTTAATTAAGGCCAATATAGAGAAAGATATCATCGTAGAATCAGTGATCCCGGACGAAGTGGAGAAATATCCTTGGGCGGGACATTTAGGTCTAAAATTGGCCGAAAATGTTGTTTCGATTATTGAAAACAATACCACCACACTGATATTTATCAATACTCGAGGTATGAGTGAACGATGGTATCAACATTTAATAGATATTGCGCCTCAACTCGCTGGTGCCATTGCTTTGCACCATGGCAGCATAGAGCAGGAACTAAGACTTTGGGTAGAAGACGCACTACATACCCAAAAATTAAAAGCCGTAGTATGTACTTCTAGTCTTGACTTGGGTGTAGATTTTAGACCTGTTGATGCTGTAGTTCAGGTGGGTTCCCCCAAAGGGATTGCGCGTTTTTTACAAAGAGCAGGCAGAAGTGGCCATCGTCCAGGAGCTATAAGTAAAATATATTTTGTACCAACCCATGCGCTTGAGTTACTTGAAGCAGCCGCACTTAAGGAAGCTATTTTACTTAAAAGTATTGAATCTAAAGAACCTCTATTGTTGTGTTTTGATGTTTTAGTACAGTATTTATGCACTTTAGCTACAGGTGACGGCTTTGTACCTGATCAACTTTATGGAGAAATTAAAAAAACCTATTGTTATTCAGAAATTTCTCCAAAAGAATGGCAACAGGTATTATTGCAAATTACCCAAGGTGGCACTTCCCTCAACTCTTACGACGATTACCATAAAATTGAAGTAGAAAACGGGATTTACAAAATTAAAAACCGTAGGCTGGCCATGCGCCACAGGATGCAAATTGGCACCATTGTAAGCGACGCCATGCTAAAGGTGAAATTTATAAGTGGTGGTTACATAGGGGTGATAGAAGAATGGTTTATAAGTAGACTTGAAATAGGGGATGTTTTTACTTTAGCTGGTAAAAACTTAGAACTTGTTACCTTCAAAGACATGACTGTCTTGGTGCGTAAATCTAACAGTAAAAAATCACTGGTGCCTTCTTGGATGGGGAGCCGAATGAGTTTGTCAGCTAACTTGGGTGCCATACTTCGCACCACCTTCAATCAAATTTTTACAAATACCACTAGCAAAGAAATTTTAAGCTTACAACCTCTTTTTTTACTTCAACAATGGCTGTCACATGTGCCCAGAGAAAATGAGCTTTTAGTTGAGATGATTGAAGCAAAAGATGGCTATCATTTGGTAATATATCCATTTGAAGGGCGGCAAATTCACGAGGCGTTGAGTGCCATTTTGGCCTACAGAATAAGCCAAATGGTTAAAATTACTTTTTCCATATCTATGAATGACTATGGTTTTGAGCTCCTTAGCGATGTGCCCATCCCAGTAAACGAAGCAAATATTAGAAGCTTGCTTACTTCAGATGGTTTAATTTTAGATATTCAAAAAAGTGTTAATAACACAGAAATGACCAAAAGGAGGTTTAGAGATATTGCCGTAATTGGAGGGCTGGTGTTTCAAGGAAAACCGGGCGAACAAATAAAAGCTAGACACCTTCAAAGCAATACTGGCTTACTTTTTCAGGTTTTTATGGAGTACGAACCCAATAATATTTTACTTTTGCAAGCATATAAAGAGGTGTTAGAACAACAAATGGAAGAAGTGCGATTGCGCCAAGCATTAAAACGGATTCAAGATAACCCCATTGTCTTTAAACGACCTTTGCAATTTACCCCCTTATCTTTTCCAATTATTGTAGATGGACTCAATAGAAATAATTTGAGCTCGGAAAAATTGGAAGAAAAGATTCTTAGACTTCAAAAAAGCCTTAAACAATAAATGCAGGAAACCATTTTACAAGTGCATAACGATCAGCATTTTTGGCTCTCACATTTTCGTTGTATGTATTGGGAACAACAAAAAATGCTGATCATGGCTGATTTGCATTTGGGGAAGTTAGGCCACTTTAGAAAAAATGGATTTGCCTTGCCACAAGGAGAAAGTCGAGATTTGGCAGTTTTAGATCAGGCGATATTCATGTTTAAGCCCAATTCATTGTTGATCATTGGGGATATGTTTCACAGCAAACTAAACCAAGAAATACAACAATTTTCGGTGTGGAGGAAAAAATACCCGTTGTTGGAGATCGTGTTGATTAAAGGTAACCATGACGTCTTGCCACAAAAATGGTATCAACAAAATGGCATAGAACTAAAAGAAGATTTATGGCAAATAGGAGATTATACTTTCATACATGATTTGGGTTTAGAACAAAACAACAATTTTACGAAAGAGGAAAGCGCAATTTTTGGCTTGAAAAGTAGTTCTAAAAAAATATTTTCTAATAATTTCCTTCATGACACAAACACCTATTTTTTTACTGGGCATTTACATCCGGGAGTACATCTAAAGGGTCGCTCCAAAGAAGGAGTAACTCTTCCATGTTTCTATTTTGGCCCTCAGGTGGCTGTCCTTCCCGCCTTTAGCCATTTGGCTGGCGTTTCTGTTATTAAATCTAAAAAAAACGCGCGTATTTATGCTGTATTGCAAGAAGGGTTGATGGAAATTTAATTTTGTTTTATAGTCTAGGTAAGTTTTATAACCAGCTTTGGCTGTTCTGACCTGTTTCTTTCTTTTGCCTATTTCTTAGTTTACGGTTTATATAAACTTTTTTTAGAACGAGTCACCCCCTCCACTTCATGAAAGTATTAACGCATATTCATTGCATAAAATATAACAAAAATCCCCGATCCTGTTATAGTATCGGGGATTTTTTATAAAATAAAATAATAATCAATATGAAGCCTCCGTATCAAACACTTGGAAGGCCACTTAGCTAATATACCCTAGTCTTTGATACAACGAATATTTAATCCATTGAATCTGGAAACGGACCTGAAGCTCGCCGCCGATTCCTCATTGTAAAGCTTAAAGGCTCTTGGGTCTGAAGCTTTTGTGCTGGTCCACCAATAGGCCAAGTAGCCTAGAGCCACATCGAAAGTTCCATTGTTGCTAATAAAGGCACCAGGTGTAGCGGCCCATTTAGAAGGATTTGGAGAAATATTTTCTGGATTGGCCCATGCTGGATATCCTTGTTGTTTTTTCAAAAAGAATCCAGCGGTGTCTATACCAAAGTTAAAGTTTACCAGTGTTTGGTATTCCTTTTCAGAAGGTACATGCCAGCCATAAGGGCAAACTTTTTGAGTTTCTACTACGGCATAATTATAATATAGCCCCAAAATATCATTGCTAAATCCGGTGCTAAATTTATAATTGCCATACATTTCTTCAGGAATATTTTCGGGAGTTGCCCCAATCCAGATATTTCTATTAACAGCATTGAAAATTGGCGTACCATCGTTGTATTTCCTTGTTTTCAGGTTTTGCGTCATCCATGTTTGGCCGCCAATTACAACAGTGTCATAAACGTTTCCGTCAAGGTCACCCGACAACATGGTGGTGTACAAAGTGATGGTAGAACCATACGAAATACCTTTGCTGTTCTCAGCAAATGCTCTAAAACGGTATGTATTGCCCGCAATCAAATTTGAGAGTGTTAAAGTTTTAGTACCAGTTGTAGTGTCGGAAGTGGACTCAATCAACGCTGTGCCTGAGAGGCCAACGGCAGGAAGTGGATTGTTCGCACTGTAAACAAGGCCAGTCCTGATCATCTTCCCTTGCCCCTTAGAGTCTAGGCTGGTTTTCATGACAATCGTTTTGGCCCCAATGGCTTCAGGTGAAAGCGTCGATACAGTTGGTCGCACAGACAAGGGTGTAAATTCTATCAGATTACCATAGAAAAGACCCGATCTGCTCAAAATAAATGGACGTGCAACATAGGTGTTTTTGACATTTAAGTTATTCAACTGTATATAAATCAAGGTCCCTAAAAGTCCATTTTTGAAAGATGCTCTAAAGGCGTTGGTATCAACAAAACTTCCTTTTAAATTATAGCAAAAACCATATTCCAAAATATCTTTATTGCCGTTTTCTGTGTTATTCAACAGTTCCGAAGTCAAAATCATGGTAGATTCTGTATTGGGCTGAGATTTGATGATGCCAAAAACAGGATTTGGCGGCAAGGTAGAGAAAGATAGAATAGGCGAAACTACAAGTTTACCATCTTTATCAAATACATACGCTTGAACGAAGTATGTTTTGCCTGGTATCAAACTAAAAGCATATACACTGTAAGTGTTTTGTACATTTGCCTGATAGGCTATTCTTCTTTGGGTCATATTGTTTCGATCTGTTGAAATGTCTATCCCGTAATTCGTAAGTGGTTGACCACCCTTAGTAATTACATTGCAATTAACCTCCACAGCGTTTTGTGTAATATTGCTGAATGATAAAACTTCAAGCACCGGAGTTCCCATTAGTGTTGTAAATGACATTTCTGAGCCATAAGCAAAACCTTGATCATTCCTAGCATACGCTTTTGCATAATACTTAGTAAACGGTAGCAAGTTCTCAATTTTTGCAACGATATTGGTTGAAGACAATTGATTATTAACTTTTGTATTGTTAACAGTCGGGTTAGGACTTGTGCTATAAACAAAACCTGACTCCTGAATGCCAGATTCGCCAGCATTTGTTACAGTAGCACTCAAGGTAACGTTATTGCTATTTAAAGCTGTTACGGTCGTGGTCCCTACACTTAATGGTAAAGTCGTGAAACTACCAATTTCTCCGTATCCAGTTCCTGAGCTATTGATGGCAAACGCCTTGTAGTAATACGTAGTACCACCTTTGAGTTCTGTAAAGTTCTCGAAGAAGTCACCAATGCCGCCAGCGATAGGTCTTTGAATACCTCCTGTGGCATCTGGATTTGTGCTTATGAGAATACCAGTAGTACTAACAGAACTTCCGCCCGTTTTAACCACGCTGTATCGAATGGTTGCTGAAGTAACACCTATTGCTTCTGCAGCTTTCAAACGGCCAAAAGATGGAACACCTGGTGGTACAGGTGAAAACTGGAAATAACCAATTAACTCACCTACCGTGTTTCTGGTAGTTGGAATAACATTCAAATACTCGTTCTCAGGAGAATAAACTTTGCCATTATAATCTCCTATTCTAGGTGATCCTAAGGAAACAAACGGTCCTGCAGGATCAAAAAAAGATTTTTGGGTCCTATATCCAACTTCGGTTGGGTTGCCTAGGAGCCCACCATTATTTTCTACCCTAAATCCAAAATAACAAGTATCTAAGATACGATAGCTATAAAGTTGCTTGATGTCTGGTGCTGTAGGGTCAGTGGTCACACTGTCAGTTTTAGAATAACCAGTGCCAATATTAGTAGTGGCAAAACTTCTTATATAATATTTTGTACCACCTCTTGCGTAAAAAATAGTGTTGCCGTCTTTGTACTTAAAAAACTCTCCATTATCACTAAACGGTCCGATTAAGGTAACATCAGCGGAGACAATGGTGTCTTTGGCTTGGAGTGTAGGTGTCTTGTTGGTGGTGCTAATCACATAACCTGCAGAAAGTTTGGCTGGGGTAAAAGGGACAGAAATAATTTTGCCTAAGTCAGCTATTACAAGCCTTAAAGGAAGCGTTCGGGTTAAAGGATCCGTTCTGTCAATAACAGCATCTTCTAAAATTGGCGAACCTAATACAGTTTTTACAGTAATGATTTTGCCATAGGCTATTCCTACTTTGTTTTTGGCATAGGCTCTTACCCAATAAGTTACTTCAGGAGTCAATTTTCCGATCGTTCCAATTACAATGAACTTTCCTACAGTTTTTAAATCTTGGCTAGATTTGATAACGTAGCCTAACGATAATGTATCCAAGAAACCATATGTCAGTCCAATTTCCGAAATAGGGGCGCCACCATCATCTGTAATTTCACCTAACAAATCAAAACTACGTGCAGATATGTTTATTGCTTCTCCTGTGATCACCTTTGGAAGAGTCACAATTAATTGTGTCTTAAAAGTTTCTATCTTTCCTATACTTGTTCCTTGGGCATTGGTGGCAAATGTTGCGTAATAGTAGGTAGTATTAGAAAGTAAGCCAGTAAGGTTTGCTACTAAATCGTTTGAAGCCTCAGTGACAGTTTCAACAACGGGCGATTCTAAGGTATTTGAAGTACTAATCATAAAGCCTTTGCTCGTTAAGGCACTTCCGCCTGTAGTTGAAACTTTTCCATTGAGCGTGACGCTTAATTGGCCTATTGCACCTGCAACACCTGTTTCAACAGTTGGTAAACCGAACGGTAGGGTAAAACTCAATTCATCCCCTAGCGTTATGCCCGCATCGTTGATGGCATAAGCACGGAAATAATAAGTTGTGGCAGGATCAAATTTATTGATTGCCACTGTTTTAAAATTACCGATTCCCGCAGAAATAACAATTTTACTCGAAGTGGCAGTAACACCGGGTGTGCTGCCAAAGAAAACCCCTGACTCTTTAATAACACCACCGCCAGTGCTTAATAAATTTCCACCAAGAATTACCGTTGTAGCAGAACTTACGATAGCAGGACTGGTTGTAAGACTTGCCAAACTTGGTTTAACATAACTTGGCTTGAATCTAATGCTGTCAACACTTGCCATACCAAATTTAACATCTTTACCAATTTTAGAATAAAAGATCAAAGTATCAGCATTTAGTTTAGTAGGCTTTTTTACAGAAATGCTATCAAAATCTCTATGTCTAAATTTTTGTATTGGTGAAGATTTAGAAAAAACATAAATGGTGTCTTGCGCAAACAAAGCGTTGGCAAAAAACAATAAGAAGATTATGTAAAGTGGTTTCATTAGTATTTTATAAGTTTAAGGGTTTCTAATTTATCGTTGGTCTTTAACTTCACCAAGTAAATTCCTGAAGTGTTCAACTGGTTTAGTGGTAAGCTGATGGAATTTTGACCACTAACTCCTTCATCTTGAATGGATAATAAAGAAGTGCCAGCGAGGTTAAATACTTCTATTTCTACCTTTTCGTTTTTTTGAAGTTCATATTTCACAGTTACTGTTTCGCTTGCTGGATTTGGAAACAAAGCCACAGCACTAAGTGAGTTTTGTTTATTGACAATTTCATTGTCTTCAATATCAGTTACGATGGAAACTACCTCCACCCTGAAGTTATTTATAGAGTTTATCAAGATGTTTTGAGGATTGTTATCTTCAAAATTGAGTACCAAGTTTGTGGGGGTGAATGATATATTTTTGATTTCATTTAGAAAAAAACCAGTTTGCTGATTTTCTTTTAAATTTATCATAAGCTTGGGTTGTGCATAAACCATGAAGTGCAAGCACAACAAGCCAACTAAGGCGATAATGTTCTTTTTCATTTAGATTAATTTAAGGATCAACGACAAATTTAACTAGTATAATTTGATTTATATTTAAAACAGGGGACATAATTTTCCTGTTAAATTCAAGCGAAATAAAGGATAGTAATATCGTTATTTTAAAGCCATTGGAGTTTATGATAAGTAAGAAGTAGCTATTTGTTCCTTAATAGCACCAACTGAATCTAGCCTCCCAAAAGGTATGAACTGTATAAAATAATCATGGCAAGGTGTAACATTAGCACTTGCTAATTTTAGAATATTTGTAGATCTTGGCAATGTCATTCTATATCTTTTTTCAATTTAAGCCCCAATACAATGAAGCTAACAAATCCTATCCCCTATCCACACACCTTGTAGAAAAGGTGATCGCGATTTTTTACATAAGTGGATTTTTTAGATATTTACAAGTACGTAACAAGAAGATGTACAAGGGGTAAATAGATAAAACCAATTGCACATTTGTAATAAAAAGAAAAACTGCTGGTTGGATCAGTTGAAAATATGCAAAACGTCATCGGTAAGATTAACAAATTAGTACAAAGTCTGAATGCTTTGCAGCCTATGAAGCGTGAGTTTCAGGTTAAGTTAGATGAAAAATTCAGGATGGAATTCAACTATAACAGTAACCATATTGAAGGGAACACACTTACTTATGGTGAAACAAAACTGTTGTTATTATTCGACAAGACGGATGGAGTACACGAAATGCGCGAGTATGAAGAAATGAAAGCGCATGATGTAGCGTATAAACTGATCCAAGAATGTGCTATAAACCCGGAATACCCACTTACCGAAGCTTTCATCAAACAATTAAATGAAATCATATTGGTAAAGCCCTTTTGGAAAGAGGCCCGTACCTATGACGGACAACCGACCAGACGGCTTATCAAAGTAGGGCAATACAAGGAACACCCCAATTCTGTTCAACTTCAAAATGGTGAAATGTTTCACTATACCTCTCCCATGGATACACCCATCCAAATGGGGGAACTAGTTCGATGGTATTTATCAGAAACCGAAAAGAAAGAGTTGAATCCCGTAGAATTGGCTGCGCTGTTGCACTATAAATTTGTTTGTATCCATCCCTTTGATGACGGTAATGGGCGTATTTCCCGATTGCTGATGAACTATGTATTGTTAAAAAATAACTTACCTCCAATCATTATCAAATCGGCGGACAAAAAGTACTATCTAAATGCATTAAATCAAGCCGATGTGGGGAACATCGACGCCTTTACAAAGTATATAGCTGAACAACTAGTTTGGAGCCTGAACATAGCGGTGAAAGCGGCCAAAGGGGAAAACATCGATGAGCCAGAGGACTTGGACAAACGTATTGCTATCTTAGAAAGGGAGTTAGACAGTCTCAACCCTAACAATGACGTAAAATTAAGTTTTAACCGAGACGTTTATATCAGTATTTACCATACTTGGTTAAGTGATCTTATCAAAGAGGTTGTGCCTGCTATTCAAAAGTTTAACCGCTTGTTTACTGGAACAAATCACCATATTTATTTAGCCAATGGCTTTGCCTCCGTTATGTTTAATAATGATAGCGCAAATGAAATCTTGGATAAGATTGAGTTGCAAATAACTGAAAAAAATCCTTTTCAAGAACATGAATCAATAACAAGGATTAACACAAGTTATGGAACACTTATTAAAGGAGGACTAAAAACCTTTGGTTGTAATTATTGTATTGAAATAAAATTTGAACACATAAAATACTCCTTATTTGTGGACGAATTTAGTAATGAAAATGAGCGAAAAAAAACAAAACTATTCGAAAAGCTTTTGCACCAACCCCTTAGTCCTTCAGATATTAAACTGGTGGTGGACAAGCTCAGCGATACAATTTATAAACATATAGACTTCCACACCAAGAAAAATGGGTTGAGGTAACCATGGCGAGGCCCTCCTTATGGTGCAAACGTCGCGATTGTACCTTTTATTCGTTAAGCCTCACGCTTTTCACTCCTGCTAGTCCGTGTTTGCATGGCTACATTAACTTCGCACCATAATACCCAATCTCATCCTCCACTCTGGTGCGGAAGTTTACTTCCGTACCCAAAACAAATTAGGAACTTAGTTCCAGGAGCCGTATAACCATACAATGAGATCTGTCCAATAAACACCTCCCAGATTCTGTATTTTTCGCTCATGAGATAAATTATAAAAAATGCTGCAAGTGGTGACTGTATTGGCACAACTTTCGGAACTAACTTACTTAACTTTACGAACAGTAACTTGCGTTAGCGGGAGTGGTAAGGTATCAATGCCTCCATTCTCAATGAGTTCTTCCAATTTATTATGGTACTCAACTGAATTAAAAGTTAAAAGCTCGGAATCATTCACATAGTAATTAATCATTATAGGAACTGCTCTGACTTGGTGACCTCCATTTTTTAAATCCTTGACATTGGCAAAAACTACTGGAAGCTTTTGATGCCCCAGATTATCGGTATTTAAGCATAAAGTTATTTCAGCACTAAAACCAATATTTTTCACCACCGCCTGAGTGTTAGTATAATTAAATTGGCTATCAAAGCAACCATAAATCATGTATACTTCTACCCCATTTCTCAAAAAAATGTTATTAATTTTGATTTCTGCTCGTTCACCTTTTTTAAACACTTTCCAATCTTCAAAAGAAATCATCTGAGACCTACTTGTGTCAGTCACGCCCTCTTTATAAAATTTAGTATAGTCACAAAACCATCTTCCCGATAAATAATTATAACTGTAACTACTAATCTCATTAATTTTCCCCTCTTTTCTATATAAAGATCTAGCTACATTCTTACCTTGTAATTCACGACAGGACTTTAGACCATTAGAAGTGTAATAAACAATTAATTTCCTATTGTCTGGATATCTTAATATAAACTCATTTATAGAATCCGACTTGCTTACGGTAAGCTCTCTTGAGTCAATTTTATCAATAATACTGGTATTGTGTTTATCGCAACCACAACAAATAACTATCAGTAGAATTAAAGTTAAACTTTTCATAATTACTAATGTACAGTTGTATTTTATAATCTTTGGTCTATATGCCGCAATGTGGCTTCTAACCTAAAAGAGTCCCTCTTTTTTAGATCGTAAACAACTACTACAATATTACCCAACCCTATCCTCAAATCCAACCTGTCTGAACTATGATTTATTTGATTGTTATGATTTTTTTGATTTCTCTAATCATACAATAAATCACATTTCAATTATAATTACATCAATACAATTCATAATTTGATTTTTTTATTTGTAAGTCGTTTAAAATTCAAACTTATTTCACCAAAGTTAATAAGTAAACCAATTTCAAGGTTGTAAGCTTCCAAATAGTTAATTGCTTGTGCCAAATGGACATCTTCTAATTTTGTTATGGCTTTTAACTCAACCGATATAACACCTTCTACTAAAAAATCAACTCGCCTAGTACCAATTTGTAGATTTTTGTAAAAAATAGGCATTTCAAATTCCCGACTAAACGTTAAGCCACTTTCGGACATTTCAATTTCTAAAGCCCTTTGATATATCACCTCCTGAAATCCGTTACCCAAAGTACTATGAACTGTCATAGCGCATCTGATAATATTAGACGTTAGCTCGGAATGTTTGTATTGTTCTTTAATCATATTTTACTCTCTATAGCCATCACCTTAATTACAAAAAGTCACAGTTTAGACATTCATGGCAATCACCTAAATCAGAAAAATCATAGTTCTGACATCCAATAATAACCAATCCTTATGGTGCAAGCGTCGCGCTTGTACCTTTTATTCGTTAAGCATCACGCTTTTCACTCCCGCCAGTCCGTGTTTGCATGGCTACATTAACTTCGCACCATAATACCCAACCTCATCCGCAATTCCAACCACTTTATCCCTTTTATTTTGTGCTTTAGCTTGCCAGTTGTCCATTACGTGATGTTGTCGTAAATGAAGGTGCCTCTCAACTTCCAATTCTGTCTATCACCAATCATGCCTCTTCTTGTTATGGAAGGGGTGATCATTTATCCGCTATTTGTTCCTTAATAGCACCTACTGAATCTAGCCTATAAAAGGTATGAACTGTATAAAATAATCATGGCAAGGTGTAACATTAGCACTTGCTGTTTCCTCGGTCTGTGGCACACCATAGCCGTCAAGCTAAGAGGTTATTGAGCAAATTTTCTATGTATGGTTTTTATTTCTAAGTTATCCACACGACCATTTCTATGCGTAAGTTTTAATGATCCATGCAAAGATCATCAGAAAAAATTTTCTACCTTACTTCATGAAAAAGAATGAGTCTAAAAAATCATAGCTGAGATATTTGTAAATTTGAACGCTAGAAAGAATTAAATGAGCAAAATAAGAATAAAGAATTTCGGCCCCATCAAAAAAGGTTTTGGTGATAAATGGATCTACATAAAAAAGGTGACGGTTTTTATTGGAAACCAAGGGAGTGGCAAGAGTACAGTGGCGAAGGTGATATCGACGCTAATGTGGATGGAGAAAGCCATTAATAGAGGTGATCTCTCCGCAAACATGTCTTTTATTGATTTTTTCAGGCAATTTGCGTATCAAAATTTAAGTGTTTATTTCCAAGAGAATACAATAATTGATTATGTAGGGGACCGATATTCTATTTTATACAATAAGATAGAGAATCCGTGGCCCATTATTAAACCAATTGAAAAACGCGATTATGTAGTTCCTAAAATCATGTATGTTCCCGCTGAACGGAACTTTCTAAGTGTGATTAAGAATGCAACAGGGGTTAAAGGATTGCCAGAGCCTCTTTTTGAATTTGCTGAAGAATTGAAAATAGGCCAATCATATACAAAGGAGGAGGAAATTGCTTTGCCAATTAATGGAGTTAGATATAAATACGAATCTAAATCCGACTCTTCTTTTATAATTGGAGACGATTTTAATATCCCTTTGTTGGTCGCATCTAGTGGTTTCCAATCTCTAGTTCCGTTGTTTTTAGTATCTAAAAATTTAGCAGAAATTATTAAAAGTGGCTCTGAAATTAATGCAGCTAATATTAATGTAGATCAAAGTATTAGAATGAACAAGGAAATTGCCGACATCATGCTGAACCTTAGCCTAACTGATGAAGATAAGCTAATGAAAGTTAGAGAAATTAAAGCTAGGTTTCAGAATAAAGCTTTTATCAATATTGTAGAAGAACCCGAGCAAAACCTATTCCCCATCTCCCAACAACAACTGTTGAATGACTTATTGAAGTTTAACAATATGAATGAGGGCAATAAACTGATTATGACTACACATAGTCCTTATTTAATCAATTATTTGACGTTGGCTATAAAGGCAGACTCATTAAAAGGAAGAATATTAGAAAAGGAAAGGACAAAAGAAAAACTAAATGCCATCGTACCTTTAAATTCTACTGTTGCACCTAATGATTTGGTGATCTATGAATTGGATGAGAAGGACGGAACAATCAATAAACTTGGAAATTTCGAAGGGATACCCTCTGATAATAACTACCTCAATATGTCTCTTGGAAAGGTAAATCAATTATTTGACTCACTTTTAGAAATTGAGGAAGGGTTATGAGTATAGATTTTTTTCGAGTCGAATGCCAAAAGACAACTAACGAAAGAAAATTCGGGTTGTATGATGCAGGAGATGCCGCTCCTGCACAAATTAAAATAACTGATGAAGACAGTTGGAATGCCACGGTGTTAAATAAAGAAAGGAAACAAATACTTTTTACCGCAATTGATAATTGTATTGAAATACTAAGAGAGAACGGTGAAATGGATAATCGCTGTGATGTAATGTTGAATTATGAAAATAACTTGCTCTTAGTTGAGCTAAAAGACAAAAGAGACTCGTGGCAAACAGAAGGTTTGAGCCAAATTGAATCTACAGTTAAACGAATGATAGCGGTAAACCGTGAATATTATTTCAGCTTCAATAAGCGAAAAGCAGTTGTGGCCAATCGCAAACATCAGTTTCCTTGCTTTCAAGAGTCAAATGTGCAACAGCGACAAATTTTTAACTCAAAATATAAAATGAGAATACAATTCGAAGCTGAAATTAAAATTGAATAATGTGACTATATAACAATACCCTCAGACTAGTCCTCTTTGAACGAGGGCTAGTCGGTGTACTTTACAACATTAAAGTTTAATTATTTCTAGTTCATATTGACCCATTACATTCTTAGAAAGTATCTTCACACTTCTATCTCTAATAATTGATTCTAGATTTAAAATACCACATTTTTTTTCAATGCAATTATACATAAATACTTTCATTGGATATTTGTCAGAATTCAAATCAATCATCAATATTATTTGATTGGAACAATTTACGCAATGTCCTAAATATCTCATACCTGCTTTAATAAACAATAATTCTTTTTTTGTTGATTTTATATGATAATAATCAGCAGCCCAAAAGTCATATTCAATTTTATATTTACTTCTTTTGTACATTATTGAGTCAATATTATATTTTCTGTCTTTAATTTGAATAATCTGAGGGTACACAAAATAAGCTCCGGTATCTAACCATCCTGAATAGGTGAAATCAATTATTTCAAATTCTGCACTAATAAGAGAAGTATCTTTTTCTCTTTTCATAGGAAGTTGGTTTAGTGGTATTCCCTCGTTCAAGGTGTCTATATTATTTAATTGAAATCTATTTTCATTCAATTTTTTAACAACAATATTATACTTACTTTCTTGAGCAGATACAGAAACTAATGAAAGCAAAATAAACAACACTATTAAAAGTTTATTAATTTTCATTTTTACCACTTTAGCAAGGTACTAATAGTTGTAACATCAACAGGGCTGTGTATAAACGTGTATAAACAAACCCATTTAATACATATAGAGAACCATATATTATTTATAACCTGAAAATTACATTGTTAGAAATCGCGATTCCTCTGCAAGTTTTCTTACTTTCTGTACAAACACCAAAAAGTAGCCAACAGGTCAAGGCTAGGTATAAAATGTATTAGTAAAAAACCTATTTCGCAAAAACCTTTTTTAACAAGTCTGTAACTCGTGCGGCGGGATCTTGGCGTATTTTAAGCTCCTCATCTGCTACGATGGTGAACATGCCCAACAATGCTTTTTCGTTTGTGTAGGCCACCAAGTCGGTGTTTACGGGCTTTACCAACGGAATTCTATTGTATAAACTAGCAAGTTCTTTCCATTTTTTAGTAGCTAAGGTTCCTTGCAACGCCTTTTCAATATGTGGTTTAAATGCCGCTGTTAATTGAGTGCTTGTTTTTTGTTTTAAAAATGAAGTTGCTGCGTCATTTTTACCTTGTAGTATATTTTTAGCGTCGGTGATAGTCATTTGACTTACTGCACCTACAAATATATTGGCTGCCTCTTTTGAAGCCTGCTCTGCAGAACGATTGAGGGTGGTCTCAAACTCATCCACTTTTTTTCCAAAACCCAATTTTCTAAGTTCTGTGGCTACACGTTGCGCATCTGGTGGAAAAGGTATTCTTACTTTTAAATTTTTATTAAATCCATCTAACTTATTTAGCTGAGAAGAAGCATTTTGAGAACCAATTTTTAATGCCTCTTTTAGTCCATTAGCTATTTCAGATTCACTTAATCCTGCTCCTCCTGTTGTATTTTTTATAACTTGATTGGCCTTATCTTTTAAGCCATCCGGAATTTTAAACTGTGCTTGGGCGGCTAATGAAATAAAAATGATACCTAAAACTAGTTTTTTCATTTTAAAATAATTTACAATCAAATTTAATAATTTATACAGGATAGTTATAACATTTGCCAAAATTTCTCCTCCACTCCTAGCCCGAAAAGCGCATAATCGTATTTTACTGGGTCTAAAGGGTCAAATTTTTTTAAATTTTCTGTTAGTTCTACGGCAGTTTGCCAATCGACCTGTTTTCTTGTAATCAATTTCAATTTTCGTGCCACTCTTTCCACATGGAGGTCGCAGGGACAAATCAATTGTGATGGGTTGATTTTATTCCACAGTCCAAAATCTACCCCATTATCGTCTGTACGCACCATCCACCGCAAAAACATATTTAGTCTTTTGCAAGCAGATTTTTTATTGGGAGCGGGAATATGTTTATAGGTTCGTAACGGAGCATACGGTAATGAAAAAAAATAGGTAGAAAATCTGTTTAATGCCTGCTCTATAGTAGATTCAGAAGTGTTGGTTGTAAACGCCGATTCTAAGCTTTCGTTGACTGCATAATGATTTTTAAAAAATGAAATGAAATATAAAGCATCCGTAGCATTAAAGGTGCGATGGACAAATTTTTCAAATCGTTTTAAATCGTTCTCTTGGTGATTCACTATAAAATCGTGTGGCGCACCATCCATAAAACTAATTAGTTCTTTACTTTTATTGATGATGGTAACACGCTGACCCCAAGCTAATACAGCTGCCCAAAAACCCATTATTTCTATATCCTGTTTTTTGGTAAAAAGGTGTGGAATACAAACTGGATCATTCTCAATAAACGAGGGATGATTGTATCGAGAAACTTTGTCGTCTAAAAATGCTTTAAGTGCCTGAGCGTTCAAAATACTAGTTAAAAAGGCGAAAATAAAAATTATTTACCATTCCTCCTTCAATTTTACTTTTTGTTGCTCCTCCTTTTTTACTTCCTCTACCGACTTTGGCACTACAATCATGCTCTTTTTAAGATCTTCTATGTATGCTTTCATGTTATTATCCATCGCATACTTGTGTTTGTTCCACAGCTTAGTCCAACCAGGTGCTTTTAAATCCTCTAAGGGTTTTTTTTGTCCTGTTGGCCCAAATTTATTATATCGATCGGTGATATAATAATGATATACAAAGTTATTGAAGGTATAGCGATATTTCCCTTCTTTTAATTCTATGGAAACATCATGGGTGATTTTACCCGTGGTACGTTGCAAAACCCCTTTTTGAGAATAAGTCCAGAATTCGTTGGTACCTGTAATAGTTTTCTTGTCCGCATCGATGGCGGTAAGATCCATATTTTTTTCCACCCACTTTTCAGCATTATTGAGTAGCTGATAGGATGTTATAGAAGAGTCGGTTTTTATAATGTCTTGGTAGGTTACTTTTTTATTTTCGTCAAGCGGCAACTGCGGTTGTGCAAATATTGAAATCGCAACAAGAGAAAATAACAACACTAAATACTTCATAAGATACAAATTTGCCCAAATATAAAAATAGCCCACCAATTAGTGGGCTATTTTTTTCTTAATAATTTAACTAACTAAAATTTATAAATAGCAGCTACACCCACAGTAGTTTGTGAAGACTTGGTGAAATTACCATCTTTATCTTCTAATTGCTCTTCTCCATCAACACCAAATTTCTTAAATGAATCAATTCTTAATTCAGGCTTTAATAATAAGTGTCCGCCATCTAAGGTAAAAGTTGGGGTAAGAGTGATAGAAGTAACATCAGTTCCTTGACTTAAAAGACCAGTATACTTTAAATTTTTAAGATATTGCACACCTTGAGTGTTATCAAAATGTTCTGCACGAATACCGAATCCAAACAAATCAGAAACTTTGTAATTACTATATAAGGCAGCACCACCCCATGATTTAGTTTTATCAAATTCTCCATTTTCAGGATTTTCTTGCTTCGAAATATAGCCTATAGCTCCATTAAATCCAACATAAAGTTTCTCTGTTGCTTGATAACCAGTGGTTAAATCAAACATCTGTTTAAAAGCATTAACTTTTTTATCGATGTTTTTATTGAAGCCACCTGTTGGTGAATCTTCATTACCACCTATCCAGTTAACATAAATATTAAAACCTTTTATTGGAGAAACGAAGACTTGGGCAATAACCGATTTATATTTGTTATTGTCAAAATTGTTATCCCAGTTATTAACCACACCAGCCATCAAAGCAAGTTTATCGGAAACCGCATAATTTGCCTTAGCACCCAAATGGTAGAAAGGTCCATTACCAAATAAATTTGATAAAGAATAGTTGTAATTGATTGGTGCATCAATTACTTCATATCCAATATGTGTACCAAATTGACCAGCAGTAAAACTTAACTTATCTGTAGCTTTATAAGTCCAATATGCTTGTTTGATTATTAAAGCTGTAGAAGTAATATCACTTCCATTAGCAGTTTTAAGAACGTTTAAGCTATTGTAATTACCATAATTTCCTAAATCCGCATTAGGACCAAATGTTAAATCCATTACAACTTCAGACTTCGAGGTTGAATACCCAAATTTGGTTTGTACCAATCCTAATTGGAATTGACCTTCTCTTTGATCAAAAATTCTTTCGAATCCAGAATTGGTAGCATTACCACCACTAAGGGGGTCATTAAGGTTTTTAAAATAATAAGAATCGATATACCCTGATACCGTGAACTTGCCAGTATCTGTTGTGTCAGATTTCTGGTCTTTTTTTGCCAACAAAGACGTACTAAATGCCAAGATAAGCGCCGAAACGAAGTAGATTGATCGTTGCATAGTTTTTAAGTTTAAGAATGTTAAAGATTAAAATAGTAATTTTTAAATAATATTGACTAATCGAACCAATTAATTAATTATTAAGATGTATTCATTTTGTACCCTGATTTTTAAAATGTAGAACAATTATTACAAAACCAAATATATTTTCAGGCAATATGGTAATAATAATAAGTAATCTTTTAATAATAGGTCAAATAAAACATTTAAGTATATTAATCAATCAATATGATTTTTTTAATATCTCAAAGATAATAGGTGAATTTATAAAATACAAGCAGTCTACTTAAAAAAATGACTATTTATTTAAAAAATATTCACAAGTTGCTGATTTTAGGTTTATTTTAATGGTATGTTTTTAAATAAATATACTTTTAAATTAAAAACATGTCAATTTTAATGAGCATTTTAAGCAATAATTGAATAAACCAAAAAAGGAATATATAGAATGATAGTTAGGTTATAGAATTATAATTCCTCAACCTCGGCAATTAAAAAATTACTTCCTAGTACCAAAATTAAATCATCCAATTTTGCCTTGGAGCGTGCGATTTTTATACCTTCATTCACATCTTTACAAATAACACCTGTTAAACCTATATTTTTAGCTTTAACAAATAAATCTTCTGCTGCCAACATTCTGGGATTATTTGCAGCGCAGAATAGATATTGAGCCTCTTTGGGAAAAAGTGCTAAAATTTTTTGTACTTCCTTGTCTTTAACAATGGCTGTAATGATAAAAAGCCTATTTTTAACTAAATCTTTGGCCTGTAATAAGGCCTCTTGTATACCAGCCTCATTATGGGCGGTATCACAAATAATAGAAGGATCTTGATGAATTTGTTGCCATCTACCCTTTAACCCAGTTAATCTTACAGTATTTTCGAGGCCCATTTTTCGATGCGCACTAGTAATATTTAATCCCAACTGCTCCAATTGATCAAGGGTCCTAAGTACACCAGGCAAATTCTTAGCTTGGTAATAACTTTTTAACTCTGGCTGTAGCGTCAAATACGGTTGATTATTCTTGTATATTTCAAAAACACCAAAATTAGGTATAGTACAACTATAATAATCCGTGGCAAAAAATATTGGTGCTGCTATGGAAGCACTTTTTTCCTTAAAAACATCCTCTATCTCAGGTTGACGTTCGCTTATTACTACTGGTATTTTGGATTTAATAATTCCAGCCTTTTCTTGTGCTATCAATGGCAAGGTATTACCTAAAATTGCCATATGATCAAAACTAATGTTGGTAATAAGGGATACCAAAGGTGTAATCACATTAGTGCAATCTAACCGCCCCCCAAGACCTACCTCTATCACAGCATAGTCCACAGCCTCTGAGGCAAAATGATAAAAAGCCAATGCTGTAGTCATTTCAAAAAATGATGGTTTAAGGGTTTCCATCAGATCATGGTAATTACCCACAAACTCAACCACCTCTTTTTCAGGTATTTCAATCCCGTTAATTCGAATACGTTCAGTAAAATTTTTTAAATGGGGTGAAGTATATAAACCAGTTTTATAACCTGCTGCTTGAAGTACCGAGGCAATCATGTGTGAACTGCTGCCTTTGCCGTTGGTACCAGCAATATGAACACATTTTAGTTGTAAATGCGGATTGCCCATGTGCCGAAGCAACTCTTTTATTTTACCCAACTCATAATTAAGCGCCGATTGGCCATATTTTTGAAAATCAGGGAGACTATTTATCAAATAATCTACGGCTTCTTGATACGTCATTTATAAATGTACTATTAATTAAACCAAGTGCAGAAGAGTTTAAGCTTCAGTTTGCAAGTTCCGAAATTTACTTATAGTTTTACCAAAATTTGAATTATTATGAAAAACGCATTTTTAGTAATCGTCCTAGCCATACTGTTAATAAATACAACAAGTTTATTTTCACAAGTTACTGATGCTTATACACAAAAAGAAAAAGTTTTTAGATTGGCACTTCGGTACAACGACTTTATGGTAGCAAGAACAGCATTATATGACATGATTGTGCTTAAACCAGAACTTACCACCTTAAAAGATTCACTTTCAATTCTTTATTTTAACATTGGTGCTTATCCAGAATGTATCTTGTTAAGTAAGGAAATTCTTGAAAAAACACCCAATAATCCTACCATTTTAGAGATTAAGGCCATTTCAGAACAAAGTGTTGGACTAATAAAAGAATCATTGGCCGATTATGAAAAACTATATGCCAGCAATAAAAACGTTTACCACCTTTATCAAATCGCAGCTTTACAGTATGAACTTAAGCGTTTTGGAGAATGTGACGCATCCATTGCTCAATTATTGGCGGACAAAGAAATAGAGAATAAAGAAATATCTATAGCAGCGGGTGAAAAAAAATCTCAAAAAGTATCTTTAAAAGCCGCAATTTATAATATGCGTGGTGTACTGGCCTTAGAAACAGGTAAGACAGACATTGCCAAAACCAATTTTAATGAAGCTATCAAACTGAACCCTGATTTTGAACTTGCTAAAAATAATATGAAATTACTAGAGCAAAAGTCAGCACCAGTTAAAACACAGAAACCTGGCGCAAAGTAGATTGAGGTTGTTTGTATTGTAAATAAGTAGAAGTGTCTTACTTCTCAGAAAATAGTTTATGCCCTTGCGTTTAATATTATGCCTTTTGGTTTTGGCCATTTTCATCTCTTCGCCATCAATTTGCCAAGATTCAACGGCTAATGAAATTCCTCCCTTCTGCGGGTTGGCAAGTTATATTTGCGGTAATAATTTCAAAAAATACAGCCAACCAGTCTATTATCTTTCAGCCACCGCCAACTATGGGTACATCATAAAACATAGAAAAGCAGTACAAGGTATTGGCAATGTGTATCCCAAAGGTTTAGAATTTAATATTGGGTATCAAACTAATGGCAATAGGTATTGGCATCAGTTACATAATTTTCCTAGGGTTGGTTTACAAGTGCTATTATATGATTTACAGCGTCCTAAAGAATTTGGATATGCTATACATTTCACTCCGTATATGGATTTATTTTTATTAAAAAGTAAAAGGCACGATCTATATATAAAAATAGGCACAGGACTTGGGTTTTATTCAAAGCACTACGATAACAACAACAATCCAGAGAATAAATTTATGGGGCAAACCCTATGTATGACTGGTGTATTTAGCCTTAATTATAGATTTCAATTTACGCCCAATTGGTCAAGTATAACTACACTCAATTTTAATCATGGGTCGAATGGCTCTTTACGACAGCCCAATCTGGGTATCAATATTCCTTCTTTAGCAGCTGGCATACATTATACGTTTCATCCAGAACGAATTCAGTTTAAAAGAAGTGTGTTGCCAGACTATAAAAAAAGCACTAATCTTTTTTTTAGTATATCCTTTTCTTCAAGACAGTCCGCAGCAGAGCCTTTAAACGATGTAAACTATTTTGCATCCACCCAAAGCTTGGCCCTTGGACAACGGATTTCCAGAAAAAGTGCATTATTAGTTGGTTTGGACGCTTGTTATGATCAATCGCTACGTTATAACTTGAGAGAAACTCCCGAATATATTGCTAGAAAGTATACGATTTGGAGATTTGCGACTTTGATTGGTTATGAGTTTTTATTACACGAAAAATTTCGTGTAACGTTTCAAAATGCTTTTTATCTCTAT
>JAIYAU010000020.1 GCA_027488865.1 Cytophagaceae bacterium | reverse complement strand
TTGGTTTAAATCTTAATTTTTACGTTTTCGCAATCCTTTCCCCTCAAGGATGATTGGATTTCTTTTGCAAACATAAGCCCTCAGAGTGCAATCCATTTGCCCACTGAAAAAAAAAGTCCCCTGAAGATTGAATTATTTTCAATTATCAATTTACCGTTTATAATTGACAATTGACAATTCACAATTCACAATTATCCATTCTCATTTATAGACTTTATAGAGACCTAGTAGAAAGGAAGTAGAAAGGAAGTAGAAACCTACACCGTAGGATATAGAAAGAAAGTATATAGGCTAATTTTGGGAATAACCACCAAACCCTGTTTACAATTCACAATTATCCAATCACAATTCTCAATTATCTACTATCAATTATAGGCTTTAAATTTATCGTAAAATTGGTTTATTCTCCATACCATTCTCTTGGTTTGTTTCTCCATTTCTCTGGCCAAGTATAATTTTCTCGTACAACCTCTGCAACAAATATAAATGCACCTTCATAAATTTGTTGATTATTTCTATAAAGCTTACATTTATTATCGTTAGGAAATTTAACTATGCTGTCTCCTACTTGTATAACATCTATTAGCGGGAATGCAAGAAATCCAGTATCGTATTGATCTTTACCAATTTGAAAAACGTAGTGATTAGATTTTAAAAAATATGTTTTTATAAACCTTCCTTGAAATGATTTATTAATTTTTTCTATATCAAACTTGGGATTAGGTACCACACAAAATCTAAAGAACAAAAAAATTATTACCACAAACCCGATAAATATTAAATTACCCATTTTTTTGCTAATCTTCATGAACAAATTATTTAAAAGTACCAGTAAGTTACCGTATTAAAACTTCCCGAAAGTTAAAAACTTTCGGGAAGTTAGTAAACCCTAACAATGGCCAACTGTCTTGTTCTAAAATAAGTTATAACAGATTAAATGTTTGATGCGTTGATGAAATATTATTCGTTTGATACGTTGATGAAATTTTTTTTATTTGATGCGTTGATATTTCCAAATTTATTAACAAAAATATAAACTCACATAATGAAGTCTAATTTGCAACCGTATCTTTTGAAAGGTTAGGTGGTAAAATAAAAGGGATAAAAGGTTGGATTTGTGGCTGGGGTTGGGTAATATTGGGTGTCTGAACTGTGATTTTTGTGATTAAAGTGATTCTCATGAAGATTAAAAGCTTTTTTTGCCGCGGTTGGTTAGCCCATTAGTCGCTTTACGCTTTTTATTGAATTACATGAGAGTCACCAACAGTAATTTCTTTGGGTGTTTGTTGAAATGGGTGAGATTTTTGTTTCCTATGTGCTACAGGCCAAGGAGTAGACATAATTTTAAGTTAAAGCCTTACAGAATAGGAAATATTACAGTAAATGCCTATTCCTGATCTTGAAGGAATTGTATTTACCCCAAACTGAGGATCTGGAGCGTTTACTTTGTGATTTAATAGGTTTTCTCCATATAATCCAATACTTAACAGTCTTAATGGATCGTACTTCAATAGTTTACCTACCGATAATCGTAAATTTGCAGAAAGTAAATTTACAGAATTAATGGGCGGATTGGTTTCTTCTAATGTTTTAGTGCCAGTTTCATTTTTTCTCTTAGAACCACTAAAATACGAGTTAAATAACCCGACACTCAAACCAAATGAGGTAGAATAGTGTACTCCCAGTTTTATCATTGTCATTGGCAGTGCCCAATAATTGTTTACGGAATATGTGGTATCTGTTCCAGGTTTTGAAAATTGAAGATTAGATGAAAAGGCCGTTCCTGAACCTATAATACTTAAACGATCATTTATATTTACCGTGGTTTCTATTTCTAACCCTTGTGTGTTAGACGAACCTGAGTTAATATAATATTCACCTGCCGGAATTTTATTAGCTATCGCCGCTTGCCCCGATCTTCTTATTAAACTTGATTGATAGTTGTAGAAATAAGTAATAGAAGCGTTAATAAGGTTACTGGTACTATTGTAAAAAAATTGTGTTTCGAAGGTATTTATTTTTTCTGGTTTAAGTTGTTCATTACCAAATACAAAACCAACTTTTATCAATCTTTCTGTAGATGCGCCAACTCTAAAGGCACTAGCATATAATATTTTTGTTCCAAAATTTTTGTTTAGATTAATAATTGCTCCTAATCTAGGTACAAAATCTAATTTTACGTTTTTAACTTTATTTACTTGACCGCCGACGGTAAGTTTTATATAGCTTTTTGGTTTATAGTCAATTTGGGTATAACCAGCATATTGCTCTTCATTATATTTTGGTACGATGTAAGGAGGATTAGGATTTTTGCCATACTTGTCATTATATATATAATAAGAACCAAAACCAACTGCCTCATATGGATTTTGAACGGTAGGTGTTTGTCTAGCACTTACTGGAAAGGTTTGATTACCAGAAATAAGATTAACCAGACCTCCAATAGTCAAGGAAGCATTCTTTCTTATTTTTATAAAATTTGTAATTTCGCTTAACATATCAAGTGATCGCACCACTGCGATATTATCAGTTGCCCCTTCAGCGGCTTCTATTACCTTTTGAGAATTAACTGTTTCATTAATAGTTATTTTCCACCATGGTGTAAGGTCTTTTTGGTAGCCAAAATCTATAAACAAGTATTTGTGTAAAAGATTATAATCTTTAGGTTTCGAAGGTAAAGTGTCACCGTTAGAATTGATTTTACCAAAATAAGACCATGCTAATGGGAAATACATGGCTCTTTGTTTACTGTTTCCATAGTAGGAACTTAAACTGAATCCCTTGTATTTAATACTAAGATCAGCCGAATAGCCTTCTTGTAACATTTTGATAGTGCGTGTTTCTTTAGGGCCAAAAGCGCCACCATCTGTCGCCTTAAAATCCCAACCGTTTTCTTTAAGCAAGTTGATACTTCCTGCAATTTCAACCTTTCCAAAGTGACAACCTCCAGAAATATTGCCTTGAACGCGGCCAAACGAACCTGATTGAATGATTACGTTTAGGTTTTGTTTATCAGCATCTTTGGTGATTATATTAATAACTCCAGTGTAAGCGCCAGTGCCATACAGCACCGAACCGGGGCCTCTAACTTGTTCTATTTTTGTTATCCTGTCTAGTGGGTATAGAAGATTGAGTGCCATCCGGATCCCTCCTCCAAAATTATCCCTTAACGGCCTTCCGTTGATTAGATATAATATGTGGTTATTGTAATGTACTGTGGCATCTCCACGAAAAGAGACCATATTGTCTGGAAGCAGAGCACTGCCTAAGGTATAGGTTCCTGTAAGGCGATCAATTACATCAAATAAATTGTTTGCACCATAGTTGGCTATATCATTTTGAGTAATTACAGAAATTATAGCTGGGGCATCGGTAAGTTTTTCTTCTTTTTTAGAGGCAGTTGTTACTTTCATGTTCATTATGTCCTCAATAGACATGTCAAAAAACATGATGTTCTCCATAGAGTCCAAGCTTGTAACTTGTTGAGCTGTTGAAACTAAACAGGTCGAGATAAGGATAAAAACATTAATGATGATTTTAAATTTATCAGACATTTTCTTTTTATTTAGTCAATTAATGAGATAAACTATAGTAATGCTAAAATCAATTCTAATCGGATAGAAAGTTAACAAAAAATAGAATAACGTTTAATCTCTTAACAAAAACATAATTCAGACACGTATTTCCTTAATAATAATACTTATTTAAGAAATTGAATATGTGATTTATATAACCTGTTTAGAAAAGATATATTTATCAATGCCATTTCGTTTGCTTCATTTGATGACATTATGATAACATAGGTCTACTTCCTCGGTCTTTGGAACACCATAGCCTTCAACTTAAAATTTTTTAACCGCAGAATATCAACTTCCCTCCAAGGTTGGTGTTTAGTCCAAAAGTCACCTTACAGTTTTATTGAACTTAATGGGGCGTCACTAACAGCAATTCCAATGGTTTTTTTGTTTAGGATGGGTGGGATTTTTGTATTTGAATAGTTTCGTTTATGTCGTATATTTCGATACTGCGTAAACACTATACTTAGCCATCATTGTAAGACCGAAATCGTAAACATAAAACCAACAGAAGAATGATAGATAATTTGCCATCATATATAACACTGACTTTTGGACTGACAACTGTTGCGACTTTATTACTTTTTATTTGGACAGTTAGAAACTCAAATTCTGAACCGACACGGAAAAAAGCAGCACCAATTTTTATCGGTTTGACAATTTGGTTGACCATTCAAGCAGTTCTAACATTGAAAAACATTTACAACGCTGACACAAATTCATTTCCACCAAAAATAGTCTTATTGGGAATTTTGCCGATAATTCTGACAATCATGCTGTTATTTCTGACATCGAAAGGCAGACAATTTATGGACAGTTTGCCGCTCAAAAACTTGACTTATTTGAACATTGTGAGAATACCTGTTGAGATAGTTTTGTTTTGGCTGTTCTTGAACAAGCTAATCCCCGAATTGATGACTTTCGAGGGTCGAAACTTTGACATAATTGCTGGAATTACAGCACCTTTTGTTGCCTATTTTGGTTTGACAAAACATAAATTAAGCCGACCAAAAATTTTGATCTGGAACTTTGTGTGTTTAGGACTTTTGATAAATATTGTTTTAAATGATTTACTTTCAGCACCATCGCCAATTCAAAAATTTGCATTTGACCAACCGAACATTGCGATTTTATATTTTCCTTTCAGTTGGTTGCCGACATTTATAGTACCAATTGTACTGCTTGGACACTTGGCATCGATTAGACAACTTTTAAAACAACAAGGGGACATACAAGCGAACGAAAAAACAACGAACGGCTAACCTGGGTTTCGTCGCTTCCTCTTGGGTCTGTGGCATATCGAACGAAATAAGTAACTGTATTTGTCGAGTTACTTATTTATTAGGAGGCTTATTTACAACTTTTATTATCACAAACAATCATCAAATTATTTACTCATTTATTTAAATTATTAAAATCGTCTTTTGATTTTTAAATAAATTACTTACTTTTGCACTCCCAAAACATTAGGTCAATTGAATTATTGCCTAGATGGCGGAACTGGTAGACGCGCACGACTCAAAATCGTGTTCCGTGAGGAGTGTCGGTTCGATCCCGACTCTGGGTACAAAAAGCGAACAAATATTCTTAAATGAATGTTGTTCGCTTTTTATTTTAGGAGGTTTTTATTTACGAATTAACTTATTAGTAATAAAATTATCAATTATTCTATTAACTACAAGCAGTTTGCTACTGCTTTCTAGTTGCCTCTCTTGAGGGTCATTTCAAAATCTGCCAAAATGTTCATAAAAAATAAATAAGCATCATAAGGCGATTTATAGGGACTAAAATAGGAATGTACCGCTCCGTCGTTCAAATGTTTTGTACTCATATAATATAAGTGATCTGAGGTTTGCAGCCTACGCCAAGTTTCTAATTGATGTTCATTTCCAATTGCCTTTACAATTGTGCCAATTTTGTATATCTTTTCAATGGCTTCCTGTTGCATACTGTTTTGCACCCAAGCTGATAAATCTCGTTCTGTATCAGCCCAAGATATAAACGCTGGTACATCCAAGGTTTCAATAGCTGTACTTAAATTTGACGCTTCAGATACTGTATTAAACTGGTAGGAGGTGTTGGTCAAAATTTCTTTAGGAAATTCCTTGAAAAAAGTAAAAATCCCACTGTCTGCCCATTGGTGTTCGCCCAGGGTTTCATAATCCATAAAAAGATTAATTACCTGCACTTCTGTTTCAATATTTTTTAACCATTGCGCATATTTGTTTGCTGTTATTGGCCATTCTGACCAATATTGATTTGAAAATCGAAAAGCAATATCATCTGTAAGCTTGTAGTTTCTGGCTAATATATTAATATCAGCCACAGCTGATTTAAAAACTTGGTCAGGCTTTCGCACATTTAAAATTCTATCTACACCTTCACAAAGCACAGTCTTATATTCTTGGTTTGCGAGCCATTGCCCAAGTTTATTATTAAAGATAAGCTCTGTGTTTCTAAATGAAATAGGTGTAAGGCCAAACAATTCAAATATTTTGTTTTTATGTTTTTGTACCTGTAAGTCAAATTCTACCATATCATATACAGCAGCTAGACTATGGTAATAAGTTTCAGACAAAAACTCAACTTGGCCAGTTTGTGCAAGTTTTTTAAACGAATTAATTACATCTGGCCTCCATCGCTCTAGTTGTTCTATTACCAACCCCGTAAGAGAAAAACTCACTTTAAATTGTCCTTTATGAAGTTCAATTAAATCAAAAATTAATTCATTAGCCGGTAAATAACATTTATCAGCTACTTTATTTAATACTTCTTTATTAAGTACATCATTTTCATAAGAAATATTATTTCCTAGGTCAAAAAACGAAAACTCTTTAAGTCTGTAAGGTTGATGGACCTGAAAATAAAGACAAATTGAAGGCATGTAGTTAAAAATTGTAAGGACAAAAGTTTGTAGTCTCTACGTGTAAATTAAGATTAAGATTTAATTCTAGTCGAAATTAATTATTTACGATTATTTACAAACATGTCAATGGCCTCATACATGAGCTCTTTACTTTGTTTATAGGCTTCGATATGGCCACCTTTAAGTTTTACAAAAGCTTTTGGTTCAATGGCTTTAGAATATAAGGTTTCACTCATGTCAAAAGGTATTTGTGCATCATCTAAGGCATGTAAGAACAGAATTCCACATTTTATTTTGTCAATTCTTGATTCAGAATCAAATCTGTTTTTACTGATTAGTTTTGCTGGTATAAAGGGATAATACCTTTCTCCCACAGCTGGTACAGATGTAAAAGCACCTTCTAATATTAAAGCACCACAATCTACTTCACTAGCAAGATGTGTGGCTACCCCAGATCCTAAAGACCATCCATGAATAATAATTTTTTTATTAGGAATGGCTTTTGTGATGGATAGATAGTCAAAAGCCGCCATGGCGTCAATGTACAATCCTTGTTCCGATGGCTTACCAGTACTTTCACCGAACCCTCGATAGTCTATCAGTAGCACATTGTAGCCATATTGGTTATAATACTTTGCACGTTCTGGGTGTGTCATATCGCTAATATTTCCGGCATTGCCATGTAAAAATAGTACCCAAGGAGCGGTAGAATCACTAGTTGTTATTTCCCAGCCTTTAATTGTTTCAGAATCTTTTGTTACAATAGAAACGGATTTATACCTGTAAGAACTATCAAGCGAGGCCACTTTCCTAGTAGTATAATCTGGATGATAAACAAAGGAATCTTCGGCAACAACAAAGTATAACAACAAAAGAAGATACAGCCCGATTAAACCAATAATGCTGTTGATTATATATGTTTTTGTTTTATTAGCCATATAAATAAGTTTGATAAATTGGCTATACGAAACAAAGTAATTTTTGGCTAACGTTATAACTTAAATTGTAATCGAATTCTCAGAATTGTTATTCTAAGTAATAGTACAAATGTTCTCCATCTTTTTTAAAACCAACTGAATCATACAACCGTTGTGCTGAATGACTACTTATTCTAGATTCAATAACTATCCCCACCGAATCAGGGTCTTGTGCTAACTTTTTACTGTCATTAATAAGCCTTTTGGCAATTCCCATTTTCCTATAAGGAGGTGAAACGTATAAATCTGTTAAAACCCATAATTTTTTTAAGGATACAGACGAGTAAGTAGGGTAAATTTGAATGAAACCTACATATTCAAGATGGTTTATGGCTATTAACATCACAAATTCATTATTAATTAACCGTTCCTTAAGAAAATCCCTACAAGCATTTAGGTCACTTAATTGATCATATTCTTGTCTATAAGCATCAAAAAGAGGGGATATTAAATCTAAGTCTTCAATTGTAGCTATTTTTATATCCATTGGTAGATTTTTGAACTCAAATTTGTAATTTTTTTATCAAATAAGATAAAAATTTATTATCATTGTACTAAACAGTTTTTATTCATCGTTTCTATACGGATGGATTGGTTTAATTCATGTAAAAATATAAACATTGTTTAGTTCAAAAAAAAATATCAAGAACACAGATTACTTTAAGCATCTAGTGTCTATAGCATTTAGAGATGGTTATTTAGACGACAATGAGGTTGGTTTGTTATGCAAATTTGGCTCTAAGCTAGGGCTAGGAACTTCCATTATTTCCGACCTTATTCAAAACTATAAACCTTATGAAATTATTGCACTACCTAAAGATCCAAATGAGAAATTTGATCAACTTTTTGATTTAATTTGTATCATGCTGGCTGATGATGAAATTGAAGAAGAGGAGATTGATTTTTGTGTCAATATCGCTTCTAAAATGGGGTTTCATGAAAACGTAGTTGGAGCACTAGTACGGAGGGTTTCAATGGGTATTGAAGAAGGCCACGACAAAGAAACGATTAGAAAAGAGGCAACTGCTTTCTTAAATTATTAACTGAATTTATGTCTTTATTACCGCCATTCAATTTAAGGCAATGGATTGACGACCATCGCGCATTGCTTAAACCTCCAGTTGGCAATCAACAAATTTATAAACTCAACGAAGATTTCATTGTGATGGTGGTAGGTGGTCCTAATGCCAGAAAAGACTATCATTATAACGAAGGCGAGGAACTTTTTTACCAATTGGAAGGAGATATCGTGGTAAAAGTAAAAGATGGTGATATTTTTAAAGATATCTCTATAAAACAAGGTGAAATGTTTTTGTTACCACCCAAAACACCCCATTGTCCACAACGACCAGCCAACTCCATAGGCCTAGTAATTGAACGTTATAGAAAAGAGCAAGAAAGAGACGGTTTTTTTTGGTACTGCGAGCAATGTGGCAACGAATTGTACCATGAATATTTTCCTTTAACTGATATCGTAACGCAACTTCCTGTAGTTATGAAAACGTTTTATAGTTCTACAGTTTTACGCACATGTACTTCATGTGGACACGTCATGCAACCGCCTGTTTCTTAAGCTAATAAAGTATAAAATACAATAAAATATGATTAATATTTTTACCGACGGTAGCTCAAGGGGTAATCCAGGCCCTGGTGGATATGGTGTGGTGCTTACTTATAATGGACATCGGAAAGAATTGTCTGCTGGATTTACTCGTACCACAAATAACAGAATGGAACTAATGGCTGTAATAGTCGGCCTTGAAGCCATAAAAGTTCCAAACATTCCAATCACAATCTATTCGGATTCCAAATATGTGGTAGAAGCAGTAGAAAAACGTTGGGTGTACACTTGGTTAAGAAACAATTTTAAGGATAAAAAGAATGAGGATTTATGGCGTAGATTTATTTTAATTTATGAAAAATATCGTGTAAAATTTGTTTGGATTAAAGGTCACGCTGGACATCCAGAAAATGAACGATGTGACCAACTTGCAGTAGCAGCTGCAATGCAATCTGATCTAATTGCCGATCAAGGATATGAAGGCTAAAAAGATACAAGTAAATTAAGAAATCAAAATCCATTTTTTTATTACAAAATTGTTAGGCTTACAACCTAAACACCTCATTTTCAGTGATAGGTTAAATTAATTATTAGGTACTTTTTGTAGTTAAAAATTCATTGCCTTACTTTGCACGATTAAACCAAATTTTCTATGAAAAAATTAGTGCTGCTTACCTTATTCTGTCTAGTACAATTCTACACCTTTGCTGAAAAATCATTTGACATTTCTTCACTAAAAATCTCTTGGGAGGTCTTAGAAAATAATTACCAAAATGAAAAGAAATTTCTATCAGAATTTACTATCGTTAATAAAACTAAAGTCGAATTTCCTAAAACTGGCTGGGTATTGTATTACAATTATGGTCGAACAGTAATTTCGGCAACAGGTGGGGTAGAAATAAATCACATCAATGGAGATTTTTTTAAAATGACACCAACCGCCCAATTTGCTGGCATTAAACCTGGTGATTCTCTTAAGATTCAAGTGATTTCTTCTTTTTGGGCTATTAACTACTCTGATGCCCCAGCGGGACTTTATTTCACATTTGAAAATGACCCTACTCCAAAGGCTCTTAACCAACTGATTTTAAAACCATTTTTAACTGAAAAACAATTTAAGAGAGGTAGTGAAGATGCCATTGGAATGGTTACTCCATCCAGCATTTTTGAAAATAATAAAGAAATTAAAGATATTCCTTCGGATAAATTGGGTAAAATTATTCCTACCCCAGCCTCATTGCTTACTAAAGAGGGCAAATTTATTTTGACCAAAGAAACTAAGGTGTATTATTCACCAGAATTAGCGGGTGAGTTCGAACAGTTATCTGCGGCATGGGTTAAAATTTTTAAATCTAAACCCGTTATTTCTAAAGAAGCCAATGCAAAGAACATAATTCGCTTGATATTAGATAAAAAAGCATCACAAAATGAAGCATATAGCCTGAGGGTGATTGGAGACGCAGGTATCGAAATCAAAGCTAACTCTAAGCCAGGTGTTTTTTATGGTATTCAATCACTTAAGGCACTTTTACCAGTGGCAGTATGGAAGAAACCAGTTGATAAAATTATACTTGATGCATTGGAAATTACAGATGCACCACGATTTTCTTATCGAGGACTTCATCTTGATGTTGGTAGAAATTTTGTAAATAAAGAGGCTGTATTGCAGCTTTTGGAGTTAATGGGCTATTATAAACTGAATAAATTTCATTTTCACATCACTGATGATGAAGGCTGGAGACTCGAGATACCTTCTCTTCCTGAACTTGCTGAAATTGGAGGAAAAAGAGGACACACTTTAGATGAAAAAATGAATCTAGTACCATCGTTTGGTTCAGGGCCAGCTATCGAAGGGTCTAATGGAACTGGCTTTTATTCTAGAAAAGACTTTATAGAAATATTAAAATATGCTACTGCTAGACACATTGAGGTTATTCCAGAAATTGATTTTCCAGGCCATTCTAGAGCGGCAATTGTTGCTATGAAAGTGAGAACCGAAAGACTTATAAAACTAGGAAAGATAGAAGCCGCAAAAAAATATGTACTTGAAGATCCCAAAGATTCATCTGTTTATATGTCCGTTCAAATGTGGAAAGATAATGTGATATGTGTTTGTCAGCCTTCTGTTTACCTGTTTTTTGAGATGGTTGTTGCAGATATTATTGAAATGTACAAAGAAGCTAAAGCTCCATTAACAACCGTGCACACAGGTGGTGACGAGGTACCTGCAGGCGTATGGGAAAAATCACCATTGTGTAAGGAGCTTTTCAAAACTAGCTCTACCACCAAGTCTGTTGAAGATTTACACGAATATTATTTAAACAACATAAGCGCAATTCTAAGAAAATACAACCTTAAAACCGCTGGCTGGGAAGAAATAGCGTTAAGAAAAACTAAAGTTGATGGTAACACCACTTACATTGTAAATGGTTACTTATCAGATCAAGGGTTTGTACCTTATGTTTGGAACAACGTTTGGGGTTGGGGAGCTGAAGATATGACCTACAAACTAGCCAATAACGGTTATAAGGTTGTTATGTGTAATGTTACAAACTTGTATTTTGACCTTGCTTATAACAAATCTCCTGAAGAACCTGGGTATTATTGGGGTGGTTTTACCGATGTAGACAAACCATTTAGCTTCAATCCTTTTGACTATTATAAAACTGCCAAAGAGGACTTTTTTGGCAATTCTATCAACAAAAATATATTTGTGGGCAAAGAAAGACTTACAGATTTCGGCAAAAAGAATGTTCTTGGAATACAAGGCCAACTATGGAGTGAAAATATTAAGGGAGCAGATCTTATGTTCTATTTGGCCCTGCCAAAAATGATTGGTTTGGCAGAAAGAGCGTGGGCTGAAGAACCACATTGGGCAACCGAAAAGGATGACCAAAAAAGTCAATCTTTGTATCAAGATTCATGGCAGTATTTTTTAAATCAATTGGGCAAAAATGAACTACCTAGAATAGATAGTTACATAGGTGTTAAGTATAGGATTCCTTTACCAGGGCTTAAAGTGGAAGATGGTAAAGTGCTGGCCAATATTCAATTTCCAGGTTTAAGCTTAAGATATACAACAGATGGAAGTGGGCCTACTGCTGCTAGTAAATTATATACAACACCGCTTACAAACAAAGGAATCATAAAGATGAAAGCATTTGATATCAATGGAAGAGGTAGTAAAACGAGCATTATCACCCATTAGATTTTAATTAAATTCGAAAAATGCACTATTACTCCAAGGCTTGGTGCATTTTTCTTGATTCTATTATTGTTTATCAAATAATTATCCATACCTTTGCGCCTCAATTTTAAACACTTTCATTAAAATGTTAAAAAGTTACGAGACGGTATTCATACTTACTCCCGTTTTGTCTGAAGCTCAGATGAAGGATGCCGTAGAAAAATTCAAAGATGTGTTGATTAAACAAAATGCACAAATTGTGCATGAGGAAAATTGGGGCTTAAAAAAATTAGCTTACCTTATCGACAACAAAACGACAGGTTTTTATAACCTTATTGAATTTAAAGCTGCGCCATCCGTAATCAATGTATTAGAGACAGAATATAGAAGGGACGAAAAAGTTATGCGTTTTCTTACAGTGTCATTAGACAAATATGCACTAGAATACGCTGAAAAAAGAAGAAAAGGTTTTCCTAAAAGAGAATCTTCAGAGACAAAATCATTCAAAAAAACTGTAAAGGAGGCTGAATAATCATGACACTAGTAAACGAGCCTGTGGTTTCTAAACAACAGGAAAACAGAAAAAAATACTGCCGTTTCAAGAAAAGTGGCATCAAGTATATTGATTATAAGGACGCTAACTTTTTGTTGAAGTTTGTAAATGAACAAGGAAAAATTCTTCCACGTCGCCTTACAGGTACTAGCTGGAAGTTTCAAAATCGTGTAGCTCAAGCTGTAAAAAGAGCAAGACATTTATCTTTAATGCCTTATTTAGCGGATCAATTAAAATAAGAAGAAATCATGGAAGTAATCCTTAAAGAAGACGTAAAAGGCCTAGGCTACAAAAATGATGTAGTAAAGGTAAGAAACGGATATGGAAGAAATTTTCTTATCCCTAATAAATTTGCCGTATTGGCTACCGATTCTGCTAGAAAAGTAGTAGCTGAAAACTTGAAGCAAGCTGCACACAAGGCTGAAAAAATCAAAACCGAAGCAGAGAATATTGCTGCTAAAATTGGTGATCTGGTACTAGAAATTACCACAAAAGTGGGTGAAACTGGTCGTATTTTTGGTGCGATCACTTCTCTTCAAGTTTCTGATGCCTTAAAAGCAAAAGGTTTTATTATTGACAGAAAGAAAATCACTTTTAAAGAAGATATCAAAGAAGTAGGTGAATACACCGCATATCTTGATCTTCATAAAGAAGTAAAACACACTGTTAAAATTAAAGTAGTAGGAGAGTAGTCAACTCCACTCATAAAAAAGCCCATTTCGAAAGATTTGGGCTTTTTTTTGTGCGTTTAAAATACTTAAGGGTGAATCAATCTTAATAAAATTCCAATATCTTTATTTCAGTTCTACGGTTAAGTTCACGACCTTCTTGCTCATCGTCATTACTTGCTAGTGGATGTTCTTTTCCATATCCTACAGTTAAAAGTCGTTCTGCTGCAATTCCTTTAAGCATCAAATAATTTTTTACCGCTTCCGCTCGTATCAAAGATAATTTTTTATTATAAACAAGCGTTCCTATAGCATCTGTATGCCCACCTATCTCGATTTTTACATTGGGGTACTGACGCATCATTATCAAAATTCTATTCAGTTCTTTAAATGAATTAGGGCTAATCGAAGCACTATTAAACTCAAAATATACATGATGAAGAATGATTTTATGCCCCTTTTCTAATTTAATGGGTGTTAAATGAAGAAAATCAACGGTATCCATCGGATCTATCATTTTACTTGCATGATGCTCCTGTTGGTTGGTTGTAATCATGTATTTCTTTTGACCAACTTTATCAAAGGTGGTAGCATAATGTCCATCTTCATCAGTTGTAGTTTCACCTACCTTATGCCCATCTTGGTCATAAATGGTTATATTTGATTTCCCAGTTTTATTAACTTTACCTTTCACGCTGTGTGCAGTAGGCGCAATGTAGTTTTTTGATTTTATTTTGGTACTAGCTTCGGCCTTGAAAAAATCTTTCTCATTTTCTTTTAAATAATTATTTCTATCAGCGATTTCTTTGTTTGCAGTAATAAGTCCTTTTTCGTTATAATAGCCTTTGGAATTACCTGGCTTTTCATTTTTAGCCAATTTTTGAAGGATAATAAGCTCAGTTCTAGATATTTTGGAACTAGTATGTAATAAATCTCCATATCCCATGGCTTTTAAATTTTTCTGACTTGCTCCTCTAGCTACTAAATATTTAACAACTTCCTCAGCCCTTTTTTGAGATAATTCATAATTTGCTTGGTGGTCATCCCCAAAATCAAATGCATGTCCGGCAATTTCAATTACAATATTTTTTTGAGTTTTTATCAACTTAAGATATCGATCCAATTCAGGGATTGATTCTGTCTGGAGTTTACTTTCTCCTTTTTTAAAAAATGTATTATTTAGTACAATAATTCCTCCTTTGTCAATAGGGACTAATTGCACATCTCTTTTAAATTCGTAAAATTCATTTATCGGGATGTTGATATTCTCAGAATAGGTTAAATAGTCCTTCGCTTCTATAAATACCCCATAGTTATGACCAGGCTCTAAGGTTACAGTATAATCACCCATAAACTTGGTAGAATCATAATAGGCAATTTGTTTTCCAGTTTTGTTATCTACTATTATTATTTGTGAAGGAATAATTGCATTGTTTTTTCCAGTTACTCTACCATTCATCACAATGAGGGCCATTTTGATGTTTTTACGATTTATCACATACAAATCTCTTTCTCCATATGAATCGGGCCTAAAGGTGGCAAAATACCCCCTTGATCCATCCGCCGACCATACAAATGAAAGCTCATCTTCCGCTGTGTTTATGGGAAAACCTAAATTTTTAGCTTGGCTAAATTGTTTGAGATTAACGTCAATGGTACTTGTAAATACATCAAAACCGCCAATACAATCGTGACCTTCAGAACTAAAATACAAAGTTCGGCCATCTGCATGTAAAAATGGCGCTTCTTCATCATAAGAAGTGTTAATGGCGCTACCCACATTTATTGCTTTACTCCATTTTCCATCGTTATCTTTAATGGAATAATAGATGTCCATACCACCAAAACCACCGGGTCTATCACTTGTGAATAATATGAAATCTTCTTTTGGCGAAAAACATGCACTTGTTTCTCTATACATAGAATTTATAGAGGTATCCAATTTAGTCGGCTTTGTCCAATCTTGTTGTATAAAATGACTCAAGTAAATATCGCCATTGCCTGTGAGGCTGTCGTTTTTAAAAATAAACAATTTACCACCATCAAATGATAAGTTTATATTTGCGTCATTTACAGTGGTATTAATATGATTACCTAAAGAAACAGGTTCGGTCCATTGATTATTCACTCTGTGAGACACTAGAATATCTTCAAAAAAGTCTCCATCGTCTGTAGTAAAGTTTCCTGTTGATCCTGCACGCTTGGAGGTGAAAATAATGGTCGATTCGTCAATGGAAATATTGGGCGCGTATTCATCAAATATGCTGTTGATAGATATTCCCATATTCTCTATAGTCACTTCTGAAGGTGATTTTATGGCAAGCTTTCCAAAATTACAGTTTTGTATAAAGCGCTCTATATTACTAATCTTCTCCTTGTTATGGGTCTCTATTTTAGCTTTTTGATAAAAACTAATGGCCTCATCAAATTGATGATTTAGGTGATAAGCGCGTGCAAGGTAATAAGTTATATTGTCCTGATGATATTTGGCTTCATGTGCTATTTTAAGAAAATGTAATGCTCTATCAGGATAGTCGGCATAATAGTAACAAATTCCCAAGCGAGCATTATATTTCATTATTTCAGGATGGATGCTATCTAAATGGGAATAGTGTTCTAGAGCTTCGTAATATTTTTTGTTGTTAAATGCCTTGTTTGCTAAATGCTCGACATGAACATCGCTCACTCTTGCAGAAACACTGTAAGACACGCAAAAAAATACAATTGTTAAAAGTCTTAAAAAAGGCATAAATTGAATTAAAGGTATATATGCATTAAAATTATATCTTGTTATACTAGAATAGTACAATTATAGGTGTGCATAATAGTTGTTTTATACAATAAACTAGACGAATCAAAACTATTTTAAGACAATTTGCTTAAAGGCATTTTTGCAAATCGTTGATAATTAACTAAATAAAGAAATTAATTAAAATCGAAGTTTTGATTTCAATCGATTAATTCTATGGTGTAAAAAATGATATTTTTTAGGCTTTCATTAAGGCTAGATATGTGCTAAATGCCTATAAAAAACTACGGGTCGTTTTGTGGTACGACCCGTTATAAATTTATATAAAAAAAGAATTTGAACTAATAGTCTCCCAAGGTTTCTTCCAACTGAGCTAAAGCCTTGGCTAATTGTTCATCATTTGGTGCATTACCATGCCATTTATGTGTTCCCATCATGTAGTCTACACCAGCACCCATTTCAGTTTTCATAATTACCATTACTGGTTTTTGAGCTCCTAATTGTGTCTGCGCTTCCTCTATGGTTGTGTGTAATTTTTCATAATCATTTCCGTCAGTTTCCAGAACTAACCAACCAAAACTCGCCCATTTGGCTTTAAGGTCAAGCAGATTCATCACTTGATTTGTAGAACCATCTATTTGTTGCCCATTGTAGTCAATAAAAGCAATTAAGTTATCTACTTTGTGATGAGGAGCATACATAGCCGCTTCCCATACTTGCCCCTCTTGTAATTCGCCATCACCCATTAAAATATAAATAGTGCGGTTGTCTTTGTTCAGTTTTTTTGCTTGTGCTGCGCCTATTGCCACTGAAAGACCTTGTCCTAGCGATCCTGAAGCCATCCTTATCCCTTCCAGGTGTTCATGTGGAGTTGGATGCCCCTGTAATCTTGAATCAATTTTTCTATGGCTTGCTAGTTCTTTCACTGGGAAGTAGCCATATCTTGCTAAGGTGCTGTACCAAACGGCAGAAATATGGCCATTGGACAAAAAGAACAAATCCTCTCCTGGTGCATTCATTACAAATGATTTATTGTGCTTCATGTACTTAAAATACAATGAGACAAATAAATCAGTACAGCCCAAAGCACCTCCCGGATGTCCGCCTTTGGCACCATGTACCATTCTTACAATATCTCTTCTTACCTGAGAGGCAATACTTTTAAGCTCGTTTGTTGAAATATTATTTTCAGACATATATTAATTATTTCAGTTCTTTTGAAGTCACAAATTTCTAAATAAAATTGAAATATTGTTTTTTTTAGTAAAAAATTAATATTTTTAAAATTCAAAAAGCCCAAATTATTTCAATTGATAACATTAACAAAGAAATTATTTAATAATCCTAAGTTAAAAGAACTAGCTGATCTGCTAATTCACATATTAATTTTTGTTAATATTATTGTACTATGTCTTGAAACATTTGATGAGTTGAGTGCCTACGATTCATTTTTTGAAAAAATGGAAGATGTATCAGTGGTTATTTTTATGGTTGAATACTTCGCAAGAATTATAACAGCTGCCTACGAAGGTAGATTTAAAAAATATGTTTTTTCACCCTTGGGCCTTGTAGATTTGATTTCGATTTTACCATTTGAACTTATTTTCGGCGTTGGAATAGACAGTAGGGCAGTCAAAACCTTTAGGATGTTTCGTTTATTTTCCCTATTTAAATTATATCGTTATTCGGCTCATTTAAAAACAATTTTTGATGTTATATATGAAAGAAGAGGGGATCTTATTGCTACCTTCTTTTCAATATTTGTCATTTTGTTATTTTGCTCTTACATGATGTATTATTTAGAACATGATGTGCAACCTCATAAATTAAGAAATATTTTTGATGCATTGTGGTGGGGAGTTTCCACACTAGGAACCATAGGTTATGGAGATGTATATCCAATAACTTCTGGAGGAAAAATAATAGCTGCCATCTTAACCTTAGTTGGAATTGGACTTGTGGCAATCCCTTCTGCGATATTGAGTGCCGGTTTTAATGAGATGAACAATAAAAGAAAAAACAAAAATCAAAGTACTAACGTTTAACCGAGTTGTCAAAGATTTAAATTTTTATTTGTCGATAATTTTTCTAAACTTTGATTCTTTAAAATTTAACTAAACCATGAAAAAACATAACTTATTAACTGTTTTTTTATTAATTTTTGCAATTGCAACATTCGTAATTGGTTGTAAAATCAAGAATGAACCTAAAAATATCAAATTTCCTTTATGGTCCCCTGGGGTTGCAGCACAATTGTTAGATTTAAATTTAACCCTTAAAGATGTTGTAGCTGAACAAGATAATCTCCCTTTTATAGTGGAAGGTGCTGATGGATTTTATACATTTATATATAGTGATACTGTTTTTTCAGAACTGCTTTCCGACAAGTTAGTATTACCTAAACAAACTGTTAACGAATCATTTACAGTCCCACCAGTATCTTTGCCACCTTTTATAGCCACAGGTTCTTATGTTGATTCTATAGTTTCAAGTCAATCTTTTGCTGTAACAAATGGTGAAAAACTTAATAGAATCGATGTTTTATCTGGAAACATAAATATTAAACTTGATTCTAAATTTAAGCATGATGTTATTTTGGTAGTGAAATTTCCTTACATTACAGATGGTCAGAATAAAATCTTGTCCAAGTCTTATAACCTATCTTCTGGGGCTGCTCCAATAAATGACCCTATCAATTTGGCGGGATACAAGGTAGACCTAACAAAGGGAGGCACTTCCCAAAATTCACTAGACTATAAGTTGATTTTTACTTTAATAAAGAAGAGCAACAGTGTTTTGGTAAACGAAAATAGTCTGTCAGTTGGGCTTGAAGTTGAAAATTTAAAATATTCATATATAGAGGGTTATCTAGGAAAGTTCAAGTTTGACATCCCTGAAGATACGGTTCAGATAGATTTGTTTAAAAATGCATTCAACGGAGAAATTTACTTTAAAGATCCCAAGTTTTCATTGTTATTGGCCAACTCGGCGGGTATTCCAATGGAGATTTTAGTAAACAAATTGGTTACTAAATATGCTGACACTACATTTTCTCCACTCAATATTACAGGACCTGCCATCGGTACGCCAGTAACTATTAATTCTCCAAGTTTATCTCAAAAGGGTCAAATCGTTTTGGATAGTTTGGTGTATGACAATGCCTCCACTGGTGGTACATTGGGTCAAAGTATTCAAAATGTATTTAAGCCTTCACCGTTTAAAGTTATTTATGACGCAGAATTTACCACAAACCCTTCAACTACTGCTGGAACAAATTTTATAACCAATGAAAGTAAAATAGTAGTTGAGGGAAAAGTAACACTACCGATGGAAGGTCGAATTAAAAGACTAACCATTAGAGATACGGTAGATTTGGAAACTGATAATGATTTTCAAGAAGAATATGCAATCAAGTATGTAAAATATAAATTGAATAGTAGTAATGGTTTTCCATTTATATGTGACTTCCAAGGACACTTTCTGGATAGTCTTGGTAATGTAACAGATTCCATTTCTCATGAAAATAAACTTTTGTTACCAGCAGCAACTGTTGATGCCAACGGCAAGGTAGTATCCTCATCTACTGCTTATACTGAAGCATTATTTGATAAAAATCGCTATAAAAATGTTCAATTTGCTAAAAGATTAGCTTTAGAAGGTAAATTTAATACGATTGAAAATGGAGATAAAAATATCAAAATTTATTCTTCTTATAAAGTTGCTATTAAGCTTTCGGCAGAAGTAGAAGCAGAAATTGATTTAAACAGTAAATAACCTAGGTTCTTGTGAAAAGAAGATTAATTTTTTCCATTGTGCTAATATACAATTGTTTAACAATTGTAAAAGGTCAAAGTGAACTAACCTTGTATCACATGACTAATATTCATCAATCCTCTTATACTAACCTTACTGCCAAATCAGACTTTAAGTTTAGCCTTGGACTACCTGGCATTTCTTCAATGTATGCTGGATTTGCAAATACGGGTTTCTCTTTAGTAAAAGATTTGTACGACAGTGTTGCTACAGATGGTACTTATCGATTGAGTACCAAATTTATAGATGCCATGCAAAACAAAAATGTAATATACACAGGTACCTCAGTTGATTTATTAAGTTTTAAAGTGAAATGGAGATCAGCTTTTATCACTTTTAACATTTCAGATAAATTTGACTTTAGGCTCATGTATCCACAAGACTTATTTAGATTTGTTCAAAATGGTAATGCTGATAAAATTGGTCAAACGTTTGAATTTAGTAATATTAGACTAAACGCTGTTTACTATCGAGAAGTTGGATTGGGTTTTACCAAAGAAATAAACGATAAATGGACAATTGGTATTAGGCCAAAACTATTATTTGGAATAGCCAATGTTTGGACTCAAAAATCAACCACTACTTTATATACTGGAAAAGATGTAGGAGAAGCTAACTTTTTAAGATTACAATCGAACATTGTAATTAATACAAATCTAGATAGTGCCAACTTAAGCAATTTAGATAAGCAAGACCAGTTAACTAAGTTTTTAACTGGCTCGAATAACTTGGGAGGAGCGATAGACCTAGGAGTTGCTTACAAAATTAATAAGCGTCTTACTGTTTCTGGGTCATTAAACAATCTTGGGTTAATTAGGTGGAAGGAAGGAGTAAAAAATTACAAACTTGATGGTGATGTTACATTTAAAGGTATACAATTAGATAATATAAATACCTCTGATACCAACTTGTTAAAACTTGAAACATTAGCAGATAGTATATCAAAAAAAGTGGTATTTGATACCACTAGCAATGTATACAACCAACGGTTAATCGCACAATCATACCTAGCTGTTAATTACCAAGTTTTTAGAAACACGACAATAAACGGACTCTTTTTTGCAGATTATTTTGTAGGTATAAGACCAGCTTTTAGCCTAGGGGTAGTTCAGAAAATCGGAAAAATAGTGAATTTGTCTGTTACCTATAGCGCACAACATCGTAGAAAAGATAACTTAGGAATTGGACTAATGTTAAAGCCCGGGTCTTTTCAGTTTTATGTTATTTCAGACAACTTAACACCAATTATTCGTTCGCTTGATTTGGGGACAGGGGAATTGGATTTTGCCAAAATTGATGGTAAAAATTTAAATATCCGACTTGGGATGAATCTGGTGTTTGGTAGGACTAAAAAACCGGATGTACAAACTTATGCTGAATAACATGTTGAACTTTTTGAAATCAAAATTTCCGTTTTTAGTACTTATTTTCTTAGCAGCATTTGCTCAAGGTCAAAGTTCATTTTTACCTCAAAATCTTGGAGGTAAGGTAAATTCCAACGAACAAGAGATAGCTCCCGTAATATCTCCAGATGGCAAAACTCTTTATTTTGTAAGAACTGACTCCGTAGCGTCTACTTACTGGCATGAACAAGCACAATACATTTGGTTCTCTCAACTTCAAGAAGACAATACCTGGGGAGCGGCCGAAAAAATGCCTGGTGAGGTAAATTTGCATACCCAAAATGCTGTATTAGGCGTTTCACCAGACGGCAACACATTATTTATTAATGGTCGGTTTACAAAAAAAAATCGTTGGTTTAAACGTGGTATTTCAATGATTACCAAAACCGACAATTCATGGAGCAAGCCTAAACGATTGTATGTGAGAGGCTTCCAACGAATGAACAAAGGCTTATTTAGCAATGCTTCTTTTAGTAATGACGGACAATGGCTTTTTATAAGTATGTCAAAGAGGTCTGGTAGCAAAAATAACAATTTGTATGTTGCTCAACGTCATGATGACATTTATTGGAGACCACGTAAACTTAAGAAACCGTTAAGACACCATCGAGCTGACGAGGCGCCGTATTTATCACCAGATCAAAATACATTGTATTTTACCAGTAACAGGAAATCAGAAAAAGGAGAGGTTAAACATGAAATTTATAAATCCACACGCGTAGATGAATCGTACAGGCGGTGGAGTGAACCTATTGCTCTTAGTGACACCATCAATTCTGAACTTTGGGATTCTTATTATACAACTAACCCTAAAGGAAGTTGGGCCTATTTCTGTTCTAAGAAAAATTCTACAGGTAAATCAGATATTTTTAGAATAAAGATATTTGAAGAAAATCCTTTTGTCGTAGTCTCAGGTAAGGTATTGAATAAAAAAGATGATCTACCCCTAGCAGCTAACATTCCTTACAAGATTTATGCGAATGATAAACCTGCAGATTCGGCTTCTCTTAACTCTACTACGGGTGAATACAAAATAAAGCTGCCTTTAGGTGGTAAATATTTAATAAAAGCCGTTGCCAAGAACTTTGAATCAGTTAATACGGAAGAAATAGACGTTTCTAAAGTAAGGGAATATACTGAGGTCAGTAAAAATTTATATTTAAAATCGTCCAATGCATTGGTTAGTGGTAAGCTATTAGAACAATTGTCGCAAAAACCTATCGGTGAAGAATTTAACCCAACATTTTATATTAATAATGAGGAACTAACTGCGGATCTAGCAAAAAAACTTGAAATTGATTCATTTTCTGTTGATTTTGAAAACGGAAAATATACATTAAAATTGCCTCTGAAAAAATCCTACAATTTACAATTGAAGGCTAAAGGAATGCAATCTGTTGCAACTACAGTTGACCTATCAGCAGTGGACGAATATAAGGAGATTGAGAAGGATTTATTTGTAGCAAATCCACCTAAATTGTTTTTGCTAATTACAGGTATAGTTTATAACAAGAAAACAAATAAACCTTTTGATCTTAATCAAACATTTGAAATACATATTAATGATGATCCTGCTTCATTAGCCAAAATAGATCGTACTTCGGCAAAATATGAAGTAAAACTTGATTTGGGTAAACAATACAATGTACATGCAGAATCTCCAGGCTTTTATCCTATTTCTGAAATTGTTGATGCTTCAAAAGAAACATCAACTGTAAAAGTTGTTAAAGACATTTATATAGCACCTATAGAAGTTGGTGCATCAATCAAATTGAATAACATATTTTTCGATTTTGGTAAATCTACCTTAAAACCTACCTCTTTTCCTGAGCTGGATAAACTCATTGAGTTCCTAAAAGAAAATCCAACCATTAAAGTTGAAATAGCTGGACACACTGATAACAAAGGAAAACCAGACAAAAATTTGCAATTGTCGCGTTGGAGAGCTAGATCAGTACAGTTGTATTTGATAGAAAAAGGAGGGTTGACAGCTACTAGAGTTAAGTTTAACGGCTACGGACAAACAAAACCTGTAGCTGAAAATAAAACTGAAAAAGGAAGAGCTCAAAATAGGAGGGTAGAATTCACTATTTTAGGTAAATAATTCGTGTAATTGTTAATTTTCTACAAACTGCTAAAATTATCTATTGCAGTTTTTTAATTATGGGATTACAATTTCTACAAAAATCTATTAATCAAAGAAAAATTAGCCTTTTACTAATTAAAATTCTATCAAATTTTTTAGAAATGAATTAATTAGTTACTTCTTCTTAGATCAACTTGTTCTTTGTGGTAAACTTTGGAATTTTCTGGAACACTTTGTGTTAACCAGACATTTCCACCTATAATACTATTTTTACCAATTACTGTTTCGCCACCGAGAATGGTGGCTCCAGAATATATTACAACATTATCTTCGATGGTAGGATGTCTTTTAGTGTTTGCCATATCTTTGGAGACACTCAATGCGCCTAAAGTTACACCTTGATAGAGTTTTACGAATTTTCCAATTTGGGCTGTTTCACCAATTGTGATGCCCGTGCCATGGTCTATAAAAAATGAAGGAGCAATTTCAGCACCAGGGTGAATATCAATTCCGGTGCGTGAATGAGCAAATTCTGTCAACATTCTAGGCAAAAGGGGAACATTTAACAAATAAAGTTGATGTGCCATGCGGTAAAATGCAATTGCATAAAACCCTGGATATGTTCGTACTACTTCATATTCACTTTTTGCTGCAGGATCACCGTTTAATATACAAATCACATCTTGGCTAAGTTCCTCATGTATTTTTTCTAGACAATCAAGGTATTTAGCTGCAATATTTTCTGGTGTATCAGTTAGTTTTTCAGCTATTACCTTAAAAATTTTTACAAGATCAATTTTATGCTTTTCTATTCGATTGTTAAGCGCGTCTTCATTTAAAACCCTTTCTCGAGCTTGTTGAGGAAAAAGTGTAAGCAATATACTTGTAATGATATTTGCAACCACCGAGGTTGGGGGGTAAGTATCTGTATTTAAATGTTTTAATAATAATTGCTCTTTAAATTTTGCCGACAACATGTATATCATTTTAACCCTGTAACACCCAAAATTAAGATAATTTTTTAATCTATCTATTAAAGTTTAAACTTGCGGTTTAGTTTATTTATTTTTCATCAAACTTTTTATTTAATTTTGAATTCTTATTGAGTTTTTTACTTCATTGATTAAATAATCAAATAATATTTTAAATGTTCAAGAATTTCAAAAGTGTAGATCGTTGTGTTATTGGCAAAGGTGCTTATAATCAATTAGGTGAAATATTAGAAAAACGAAGGATAGCTTCCGATGACTATATAGTTTTTATTGTTGATAAGGTTTTTGAAAACGGACTAACAAATATTAAACAAAGGATTCCATCCAAACCCAACGATATAGTAATTTATGCCGATGTTAATGATCATGAGCCTACTACAGAACAAGTTGATGAAATAAGGGATAGCATATTAGCAAATAAAAATTCATTGCTACCGGCAGGAATAGTTGGCATAGGTGGTGGAAGTATCATGGATATAGCAAAAGCAACAGCTCTCATGGTTACTAATGAAGGCTCTTCACAACTTTACCAAGGTTTAAATCTAATTAAAAATTCTGGAATTTGGCATTGTGGTGTTCCTACCATTGCTGGTACTGGTGCCGAAGTTTCTATGACAGCTGTTCTCACTGGCCCCACAAAAAAATTGGGCTTAAAATGTGATTGGACCATTTTTGACCAAGTTATCTTGGATCCAGAGGTTGTAGCTGACGTACCTACAGATCAGTGGTTTTACACTGGTATGGATTCTTATATACATTGTGTTGAATCATTAACTGGTACACTTAACAACGAATTTTCTAGAGCATTTGGAGAAAAATCCTTGCTACTTTGTCAAGAAGTATACCTCAATGACAACTTGACCAAATTAGAAAAAGACGAAAAACTAATGATTGCTTCGTACATGGGAGGGTTAAGTCTCACTTACTCAGAGGTTGGTGTTTGTCATGCTTTATCTTACGGGCTGTCATACGTATTTGGCTATAGACATGGAATCGCTAATTGTATTGCGTTTGACGTACTTGAAGATTATTACGGAGATTACGTAACTGAATTTAGAAAAATGGTTACTAAACATAATGTTACCTTGCCTAAAAATCTTGCAAAATCATGGTCGAATGAGGAGATTGAACGCATGGTAGATACAACCATCGCTCTTGAACATATGTGGAATCATGCGGTAGGTAAAGATTGGAAACAAAAGGTAAGTAGAGATTCAATAAGAAAATTGTTTGAACGAATGTAACTATCACTTGGTGTTTTGTTGATCGCAAAACACCTTCACTTTTTTTTTCATGTTATACCAACAAGTATTACAACAAATTTTTAAAGATATTCAGCCACTGTTGGGTCAAGGTAAAGTTGCAGATTACATTCCAGCACTAGCCAAAATTGATCCTTCAAAGTTTGGGATGTCCATTCATACTGTTTCCGGAGAAAAATTCAGTATAGGTGATGCCAAAGAAAATTTTTCTATACAAAGTATCTCTAAAATTTATACGTTGGTATTGGCAATGGCACAAGACAATGTTAGCATTTGGGATAGAGTAGGTAGAGAACCTTCTGGTAGCAAATTTAACTCATTGGTACAACTTGAATATGAAAGTGGTATTCCACGAAATCCTTTTATTAATGCTGGGGCACATGTAATTACCGACATTGTTAACTCTTCGTATGATTCGCCTAAATCTGCTATTTTGTCATTGGTGCATAAACTTTCTCAAAACCTTACCATCAATTACGATCAACAAGTTGCAAGTTCTGAACAGGAAACTGGTAATCGCAATTATGCGATGTGCTATTTTATGAAAAGCTTCGGAAATATCAAAAATGATGTTTATAAAGTACTAGATACATATTTTCATCAATGTGCTTTGGCTATGAATTGCATCGATTTAAGTAAATCACTACTTTTTTTGGCAAATGAAGGAGTTATGCCAAGCACAGGAGAAAACATAATTTCTAAAAAAAATTCTGACAGACTTAATGCACTCATGCTCACCTGTGGTATGTATGATGCCGTGGGGGATTTTGCATATAGAATTGGGCTTCCAGCTAAAAGTGGCGTGGGTGGAGGAATTGTAGCCATTGTTCCAGGAGAAATGAGCATTGCAGTATGGTCGCCTGGTCTAAGTACAAGTGGTAATTCACTCTTAGGAACTAAAGCCCTAGAGCTTTTCGTAAATTATACCGGTAAAACTATTTTTTAAATCAAATATAGATTTTTAAGTCTTTTCTTGCTTTTAACATAAAACTATTATTACATTTGCAAAACATTAACTGAAAGGGACACAACATGTCCCTTTTTTCTTTGCCTATACTAAAGGTGGACTTAAAAACTGAAATTGAAAATCTTCTTAACCGTATTGATTTAGGAGATTTATATTTATTAGATATTCAAATTGGGGGACTCAATAAAAAGCCAAAAATTGTAGTTACCATAGACAGCGATGCTGGTGTAAGCATTGATGACTGCGCCAATTTTAGTAGAATTTTGAATAACGAAATAGCAGAAAAAGTTTTAACCGATGATAACTATACCTTGGAAGTGACTTCACCAGGGGCTGATAAACCACTAAAACTACCTAGACAATTTACCAAAAATATTGGTCGTCAGTTAAGATTGATTTTGGCAGATGGAATGGAAGTGGCTGGTATTTTACAATCTACAGAAATAGATGGCATAACACTAAAGGTAGAAAAAACCGAGAAGATTCAAAAAAAGAAGGTTACAACCATAGAAGATAAGAGTTATAAATATTCAGATATAAAAAAAGCAACCATTATCATTATATTTTAAAAACATGGATAGTGAAAATTTAATAGAGAGTTTTTCGGAATTTGCGAAATTTAAAAACATCGATCGTCCAACGATGATGAAAATTTTGGAAGAAGTTTTTCGTACAATGATTCGCAAAAAATACGGAAATGATGAAAATTTTGATATAATCATAAACACTGACAAGGGTGACTTGGAAATTTGGCATTTTAGAGAAATTGTAGATGATGAATTTGCAGAGGACAGTTTCGACTTTGATCCTACCAAACATATTTCTTTACAGGATGCTCGAAAAATAGAAAAGGATTTTGAAATAGGTGAAGAGTTATCAGAAGAAATTAAATTGATTGATTTTGGTCGTCGTTTAGTACTTACCGCCAGACAAACCCTGATTCAAAAAGTAAAAGATCTTGAAAAAGATTTACTATTCCAGAGGTATAAGGATTTAGTTGGTGAAATGATTTCTGCTGAAGTTTACCAAATACTAGCCAAAGAGGTATTATTGGTAGATGCAGAAGGAAATGAACTGAACCTTCCTAAGTCTGAACAAATCTCTAAAGATAGATTTAAAAAGGGTGAAACAGTAAGATCAATTGTACATAGGGTGGAAATGCAAAATTCCAATCCAAAGATAATCATGTCAAGAACTTCTCCTGTTTTTTTAGAAAGACTTTTTGAAAATGAAGTGCCAGAAGTAGCAGATGGCCTAATTGCTATTAAAAAGATTGTGCGTGAGCCTGGTGAAAGAGCCAAAGTAGCAGTGGAATCCTTTGATGATAGAGTAGATCCTGTAGGAGCTTGTGTAGGTATGAAAGGTTCAAGAATACATAGTATTGTAAGAGAACTGGAAAATGAAAATATTGATGTAATTAACTACACTGACAATTTGGAGCTTTATATTGCTAGAGCGATGAGTCCAGCGAAAATATCTAGCATTAAGGTAGACCATAAAGGAGGTAAAGTTGCAGTATTTCTTAAACCTGATCAAGTTTCAATGGCGATCGGTAAGGGTGGTCAAAATATCAAATTAGCCAGTAGGTTGGTAGGATTCGATATTGATGTGTTCCGAGAGCTAGAACTTCACGAAGAGGAAGATGTAGATTTGGAAGAATTCTCAGATGAAATTGAAGGTTGGGTGATAGACGAATTAAAAAGAATTGGTCTAGATACCGCCAAAAGTGTGTTGGCATTATCGAAAGAAGAATTATCTAGACGTACAGAACTAGAAGAAGAAACTATAGAATCTGTATTTGATGTACTTAGTGCTGAATTTGAAGAATAATGATAATAATGGGCAAAAAATAATCTAGAATGTAATAAAAACATTCTATAACGAACCCAATCGACAGATTGATACCCAATTGCAGTTTCAACAATGAAACCATGCTATTGGGTATCTTTTTGTAATAGGTTAGATAAACTTCCCTGAATTTTTACTCAAAACACACCGTTAAAGTATAATAAATTTTAATCCTGAAGCTTACTGATAGTTAAAATGTCAGTAGTTTCTATTATTTTTACGTTTTATATTGCATTTAAACAATTTCTGATGTCAGAAGAAAGAATGATGAGGTTAGGCCAAGTAGCAAGGCAACTAAATGTGGGTATTTCCACAATAGTTGATCATCTTGTTACTAAAGGTTTTAAAGATATTGAAGCTAATCCGAATACAAAAATAACGGGTGATCAGTTTAATTTATTGTTAAAAGAATTTCAATCTGATAAAAATCAGAAAAAAGAAGCTTCTAATGTTAATATTGGTAAAAAATATAACGAGAACATTACGTTAAAAGCAGAAAATACACCATTACCTAAGAAAGTAGATGAGGATAATGAGTTTTTAATTAAGAATGTTTCTGCAAACGATCACAACAAGGAAACAAATGAGGTTGAAAAATTTGAAACATCGAAAGTAATCTTAACTGGCCCTAAGGTGCTAGGTAAAATTGACCTTAACAATCCAATAAAAATTACAAACCCCATCGTTGAAACACCAACTATAAAAGTAAAAGAGGAGATAGTTGTAGAAAAAAAGGAGATAGTTGAGAAAAAGGAGGAAGAAACACCTATTGTTGTAAAAATAGAGAAAGTCCCAGAAACAGTAGTAGAAACTATAGTTGTAGAAGAAAGAGTAGAAATACCAGTAGAAAAAGAAAGACCTCAAGAATTAGAAAAAATTATAGAGGTAGAAACTCCTGTTGAACCTAATATTTCAAATCAAGTTGTTGCAAATGAACAGATTAATGATACAGTAGTTTCGCAACCAGTTATCTTTAATACAGAAACACCTGAAGTTTCCGAAGAAGTTCCATCTGAACTTATAGAAGCTAAAGCTGATCAATTGAAGGGATTAACTGTACTTGGTAAAATTGTCATCCCGACTGATAATAGACCAGTTAAAAAGAAAGAAGACATAATTAATAGAAATAAAGAAGCTGAGGACAAAAAGAAAAAAAGAAAACGTTTGCCTCCTCCAGTGAATAAACCTACCAATGTAGTAGATTCTAACAACAGAGAAAAGCCAAAAGAAAATACCAACGGTACAGGAAACAATAGATTTCAAAAACCTGCAGGTAATGGTGGTAATAATACAGGCCAGCAAAATAGATTTGGGAATAACAACACTAATTCAAACAATAACACTGGTAATAATGCTAATAAAAGGTTTGAAAAACCAGCTGTTACCGACAAAGAAATTCAGGATAAGATAAAAGATACTTTGGCAAAATTGGGAGCTGGTAAAAAAGATCAGTTTTCTAATCGTGCTAAGTATAGAAAAGATAAGAGAAATGCAGCTGCCGAGGCCAATGAAGAAAAAATGCTTCAGGAGCAGGAAGATTCAAAAACCCTCAAAGTAACGGAATTTGTTTCTACAAGTGATTTGGCATCATTGATGGATGTATCAGTAAATGAAGTTATTTCAGTTTGTTTGAGTTTAGGAATGTTCGTTTCTATTAATCAACGTCTGGATGCTGAAGCTATTACGGTAATAGCAGATGAATTTGGTTTTGCGGTTCAATTTGTGTCTGCCAAAGAAGAAGATGATATTGAAATAGAGGAAGATGATGAAAGTGATTTAGAGTTTCGTGCTCCAATTGTAACAATAATGGGTCACGTGGATCATGGTAAAACCTCTTTATTGGATTATATCAGACGCACAAAAGTAACAGCAAGTGAAGCTGGAGGTATTACACAACATATTGGAGCCTATGATGTACTTACGGATACTCAAAAACCAATTACTTTTCTTGATACACCTGGTCACGAAGCTTTTACCGCCATGCGTGCACGTGGTGCCAAAGTTACAGATATTGTTATTATAGTAGTGGCTGCTGATGATACCGTGATGCCACAAACCAAAGAAGCAATTAATCACGCCCAAGTAGCTGGTGTACCAATAGTAATTGCAATTAATAAAATAGATAAACCAGCGGCCAACCCCGACAGAATTAAGGAAGCACTATCAAAAGAAAATATCTTGGTAGAAGAGTGGGGTGGTAAATATCAATGTCAGGAAATATCAGCAAAAACAGGTCAAGGTATTCCGGAATTACTTGAAAAGGTGCTTTTAGAAGCAGAATTGTTAGAGTTAACCGCTAATCCTGATAAACGTGCCTTGGGTACAGTTATTGAAGCTTCCCTTGACAAGGGTAGAGGTTATGTAACTACTTTGCTAGTACAAGCAGGTACCATGAAAGTTGGTGATATCGTTTTGGCAGGGATACATTTTGGACGTGTAAAAGCCATGCTTGACCATACTGGTGCCAAACTAAAAATTGCAGGACCTTCAAAGCCAGTACAGATTTTAGGATTCTCTGGGGCTCCACAAGCAGGTGATAAGTTTAACGTGATGGAAACCGAACGTGAAGCTAGAGAAATTGCAACAAGAAGAGAACAACTTATTCGCGAACAATCAGTTCGTACCAAAAAACACATTACACTTGATGAAATCGGTCGTCGATTGGCTATTGGTAACTTTAAAGAATTAAATATTATTGTTAAAGGTGACGTTGATGGCTCAGTAGAAGCGCTTTCAGATTCATTGTTAAAACAATCGACCAATGAGATTCACGTAAACATCCTTCATAAAGGTGTTGGACAAATTTCAGAATCTGATGTATTGTTGGCTTCTGCATCTGATGCCATCATCGTAGGTTTTCAAGTAAGGCCTTCGCCTAGTGCCAAAAAACTAGCAGAACAAGAGCAAATAGAAATTAGGTTATATTCGATTATCTACGATGCGATTAATGAAATAAGAGATGCCATGGAAGGCATGCTTGCACCTACATTTGAAGAAATTATTGTGGGTAATATAGATGTACGAGATGTATTCAAAATTTCTAAAGTAGGTACAGTGGCTGGTTGTATGGTAACAGACGGTTTGGTTAAACGAAATAGCACCGTGAGATTGATTCGTGATGGTATTGTACTATATACTGGCGACTTGTTAGCACTTAAGCGTTTTAAAGATGATGTGTCTGAAGTGAAATTTGGCTACGAATGTGGTTTAAGTTTAAAAGGGTTTAATGATATTTTAGTAGGGGATACCTTGGAGGTATTTGAACAGAAAGAAATTAAACGTAAACTATAAAATAAAAAAGAGCCTGTTACAAGGCTCTTTTTTTTCCTTTCTGAACATTAATTTATCAGCCAAGTCTTTTTTAATATTGTGAATATGCAATCATCAACTCAACCAACTCCCTCAGAAGGATTATTAAGTTCGGGTAAAGAAAGCCTATTAATATTAACCTTAGTTGCTGTTCAATTTACCCATATGATGGATTTAGTTATTATGTCACCAATGAGTGACATGATGATTAAAGAATTGAAAATAAAAATTGTAGATTTTAGTATAGTTCTAGCAAGCTATTCCATAGCTGCTGGTGTTGCAGGCATATTGGGGTCTTTCTTTTTCGATAAATACGATAGACGTTCTGTTCTAATTTTCTTATATTCAGGTTTTTTACTGGGCACTTTAGGATGTGGGTTAGCCTCAAGTTACAGTTTACTATTAATTTCTAGATCCATAGCAGGGATCTTTGGTGGAACGTTGGGAGCAGTTATTTTTTCTATTATTGGCGACATTATCCCAACGCATCGAAGAGGTGCTGCTACAGGTAAGGTAATGGGTGCCTTTGCACTTTCATCCGTTATAGGTATTCCACTGGGCTTAGAATTGGCCGATAGATATGGATGGAATGCTCCATTTCTTTTCTTGTCGATATTATGTGTGGTGGTGTATGTAATGATTTTTATATTTATACCAAGCATAAAAATACATCTTGAAAGTAAACAACCCCAACTATCTGTAATTAAATTGATTGCACAGATTCCTACTAATAAAAATCAATTAAATGCCGTTTTAATGGTAGGACTATTAATGTTATCAGGGTTTATATTTATTCCTTCCATTGCACCTTATATTGTTAACAATAACGACTATAAACAAACGGATGTCAAAATTATCTATATTTTGGGAGGTCTATGTAGCTTAGTTACGTCCGTCGTTGTTGGTAAATTATCAGATAGGCATGGAAGTAAGCTAATGTTTATCATTTTTGCGTTTTTCTCAATAATCCCAATATTTTTATTAACTAATATGCCTAAGTTGCCAATGGCCGCCACGCTTACGATTTCGTCATTATTTTTCATAGGAAACGGCGGAAGAATTGTTCCATCAATCAACCTTGTCAATTCCAGCATTGAACCACAAAATAGAGGTAAATTCATGAGTATCAATTCGGTAATTCAAAGCATATTTACTGGTATGGCAGCCTTGATTGGTGGTGCATTAATTTATCAGGATGAATTAAAAATAGTGCATAATTTTAATGTAGCAGGCTATTTATCAATTGGTTTAACCTTAATTGCTATATTTTTAGCAAACAAAATATTGATTAATAAGTAAGATGACCAAGGTCGGTAGCTATTCACTTCTCTTATTCTTAATTGGTATCACTTTTTTTTTATCCTTATCTCTTGGAGTTGTTACAATAAATCCATTTCAAATACTGCTTTCGAAAGAACCTGACTTTCAAAGAATAATTATTTTTGAAATACGATTTCCAAGGGGTTTAATGGCCATATTGATTGGCGGATCTTTAGGTATGGCAGGATCAGCAGTTCAAGGTTATTTTAGAAATCCTTTAGCTGAACCAAGTATTTTGGGAATTTCTTCAGGCGCCATGTTGTTCACAGTAATCAGTATTGTAACTTTTTCATTTCCAACATTTTCATTTTTAACTTATTACCTTTCTAATATAAGTGCGGTATTTGGGGCCATTCTTGTCATGTTACTAATTTACTTTATATCTGGTAAATTAGGTAATTCACATAGTCAAAATTTACTACTTTCTGGGATAGCCATAAGTGCTTTATGTGGAGGTATTGCATTGTTATTTGTGCAAATATCTACAAATCAGCAACTTAGAAGTATTACATTCTGGAGTATGGGCAGTTTGGCAGGTGTCACTTGGGATATATTACTTTCCTTTATTCCATTTTGTAGTATCCCTACTGTTTTATTAATTTTTCAACACAAAAAGCTTGATGTATTATTATTAGGAGAAACTGAAGCCAAATTATTAGGAATAAATTTAAAAGGCCTTAAAATTACCTTGCTTGCTTCTATTACTATGCTGGTAGGTGGAAGCGTATCCCTTTGTGGAGTAATTGGTTTTGTCGGGTTATTAGCACCTCATTTGGCAAGATTAATATTTGGTCAAAAACACCTTGATCTTTTAATTGGAGCGGGGCTAATTGGCTCCTTGCTTGTGTTAATTTCTGATTTGTTGGCACGAACTCTTTTTCAACCTATAGAATTACCCATTGGTATTATAACCACTTGTATTGGAGTACCATTTTTTTTATATTTTCTAATTCGCAAAAAATCCATAATTCTTTAAACAATTTTCTTCATTAATTTTGTTTTGACCATTAACCAATAAACTATTGTGGATAAATATTATGACTGAATTAAAGTTAAATCAAGCGTTGAGTATTGTTTATTTCCAGAATTGCCACCAAGACCTCTTTTGATAACAACTAAATTTTATACCATATAAAAATTCGTCATCTTCATCTAATGGCAGTCCAAGATATCTAGCGCATAATTTAAATACAAATTCTTCCCCAACTTGGTCTTCTGTATAAATTTCATTAGGGTCATCTTCAAATATGTACAATCTATTGCCAGCTTCATCAAAATAAGATTTTGCCAACAACTCTTTTTCTTGTGCTAAAGGTTCTCCAATGTCAAAATATGTTCCATTTCTTTGTCCATCTCCCGCTCTGTGTCTAAGTACCTTTCCGTTGTCAATCAATTTATAACCCCAAAAATTAACAGTACTTACCAATTGTATGAAGCAAATTTCACTATAAGGGAAGCTATCCATTAAAATTCTTTCAATATCTGTTTGGTTATTTTGGATAACCTTTTCTGGAATTGACCATTCACAAATAATCAAATTACCATTATAACGCCCAATAGAAACCTTATCGGTATGGAATCCAGTTGTATCTTCAAATACGATATCGGACTTTGGTGTTGATCCTTTTAGACCAAGTATATTTAAGAGTCTTTGATCCTCAATTTCAGGTGTACTTGTTATAATGATTAAAGAGGTTTTCCATCCCATATGTGAAATTTATTTTTATTGTTAGATTATAATGTAAATATAAAAAGTTGAAATTACAATTTAAACTTAGAGGTTAAGCTTTCAAAATTTAATTATTTATGTGAATGTATAATGAAGAAGTACTATTCAATTTTTTTATATTTGTGAAATGATGGTTTCGTTAAAAGATTTATTAAAAAAATTACGAAAGTATGAAATTCGCATAAGAAAAGCTGTAAATACACAAATGCATGGCGATTTTCATTCTGTTTTTAAAGGTTCAGGCCTAGAATTTGACGATGTGCGGTCTTATCAATATGGTGATGACGTTCGCACAATTAATTGGACAGCTAGTGCAAAAGGTCATGATACCTATGTAAATACCTTTAAAGAAGAAAAAGATCAAACAGTTTTTTTTATTTTGGATGTAAGCGCATCACAAGATATTGGTAAGGACAACATTAAAAAGATTGATATAGCCAAGGAAATTTGTGGCGTTTTGCTTCTTTCAGCTATAAAAGAGGATAGCAGCGTGGGAATTTTATGTTATAGTAATCAAAAAGAGAAATACATTAGGTCAGACAAAGGTATTCAGCATGCTTACAATATTATTACTACAATATTTAAGTTGATTCCAATTTCTAGAAAAACAGACATCAATCAAGCCATATTGTCAACACTAGGAATTCTTAAAAAACGAAGTGTGGTAATTTTAATATCAGACTTTATAGATACCCAATATGAAAATAGCTTAAAGGCATTAGCTCGTAAACACGATTTAGTAGTTATTCATTTATCAGATAGGAGAGAAACCATACTGCCTAAATTGGGAATTATTCCAATTTTTGACAAAGAAAATAACAAAACAGTTTGGATTAATACCTCTTCCAACAAGTTTAGACAACAAATTGGTGCTCAGTTTAAGACAAATAAAATTCAATTAGAAGATATTTGCAAAAAAAACAAAGCGAGTTATATTCAAATCTTTACACACGAGGATTTTGTTCCAAAACTCGTAAGACTATTTAAGGTGCGAAAAAAATAGACCTAACAACCAATAAATATTTTTGTGTATAGTTGGCCTTCCATTCTCTTTTTCTAATTTTGAAATATTTATCAGAAGCTATTTAAATTTAAACTCATGAAACTTTGGCAAAAAGATACCAATGTAAACAAAGAAATTGAAAAGTTTACAGTAGGTAAAGATCGTGATATGGACATGTTTCTCGCAGAGTTTGATGTGTTGGGATCTATTGCCCATACCCATATGTTGGCGTCCATAGGCCTTATCCCTAACGAGGAGTTACCTCTCATTCATAAAGAGCTTAAAAACATATATAAAGATATTAAAAACGGTAATTTTCAGATCATCGATGGTGTGGAAGATGTGCATTCTCAAGTTGAGATGATTCTTACAGAAAGATTAGGAGATTTGGGTAAAAAAATTCACAGTGGTAGGTCTCGAAACGACCAAGTATTGGTTGACCTAAAGCTGTATACTAGACAAAGAATCCATGACACGGTTATTGCAGCTACTCAATTGTTCGAATTGCTTATTGCCCAAAGTGATAAATATAAAAATTACCTTTTGCCTGGTTACACACATTTGCAAATAGCCATGCCCTCTTCTTTTGGATTGTGGTTTGGTGCTTACGCTGAAAGTTTGGTAGATGACATGATCCAATTGCAAGCCGCATATAGAATAAGCAATAAAAATCCACTTGGCTCAGGCGCAGGATATGGCTCATCATTTCCACTAAATAGAACACTTACTACCAACTTACTGGGATTTGAGAATCTTAATAATAACGTTGTATATGCACAAATGGGACGCGGTAAGACTGAACAAATTGTGAGTGCCGCATTGGCATCCATTGCTACAACCTTATCAAGATTAAGCATGGATATTACCCTTTATTTGAGTCAGAATTTTTCATTTATTTCTTTTCCAGAAGAACTAACTACGGGTTCTAGCATAATGCCACATAAAAAGAATCCAGACGTATTTGAGCTTACAAGAGCTAAATGTAACAAGATAAAAGCTTTACCTAATGAAATTACTTTAATTACCTCTAACTTACCATCTGGTTATCACAGAGATATGCAAATAATTAAAGAAAGTTTTATACCTGCTTTTGATGAACTAATTGGTTGTTTGCAAATTGCACATTATGCACTCAAACAAATAAATGTCAAAGAGCACATCGTTGAGGATGAGAAATATAAGTATATTTTTAGTGTAGAACGTGTAAATGAACTTGTACTACAGGGCGTACCTTTTAGGGATGCCTATAAACGAGTAGGAGAGGAGATTAACAAGGGAGAGTTTAATCCCAATTTTAATATCAATCACACCCACGAAGGTAGTATCGGAAATCTCCGGCTTGTAGAGATTAAAAACGAGATGAATGCAGTATTAGCATCTTTTTGTTTTGATAAAAAAGACAGTGCAATATCAAATCTTCTAAAATAATCACATAAACCTTTACTTTAAAAGTATTATTTTATTATTTGTATATAAGTATTTTAATATCAATTACTTATAATTAAATAATTAAAATCTACTTTGGTTGTATTTATTCCTCAAATATGTTTAATAACCATCAAATACACATTGCCAAAGAGCTAAATTTAAGTGCAAAACAAGTGGCTGCTACCGTGGAACTACTTGATAGTGGTGCTACAGTTCCCTTTATTTCTCGGTATAGAAAAGAGCTAACTGGTAGTTTAGATGAGGTAGAGGTGGCAGCCATCCGTGACAGAATAAACCAGTTAAGGGAGTTAGATAAAAGAAGAGAAAGTATTTTAAAATCTATCCAAGATCAAGGGAAACTGACTCAAGAGCTGGAGTCTAAACTCAATGAAGCTACTACTATAACCGAACTAGAAGATATTTACCTACCATATAAACCAAAACGTAAGACACGGGCTTCTGTAGCAAGAGAAAAGGGGCTCGAACCTCTTGCAACTAAACTTTTCGAACAATCTAATTTTAATATTGAAAACGAAGCTGTTGGATTTGTGAATGAAGAAAAGGGGGTTACTAGCACAGAAGAAGCGTTGGCAGGAGCTAGGGACATCATGGCTGAATGGATTAGTGAAAATATTGAAGCAAGAGCCAAAATGCGAACATTATTTCATGAATCTGGCAAATTTACTTGTAAAGTTATACCAGGTAAGGAGGTTGAGGCACAAAAATATCGCGATTATTTTGACTGGTCGGAGCCGATTAATAAAGCGCCTTCACACCGAATTTTGGCCATGCGTAGGGGTGAAAAAGAATTACTGTTGTCTTTAGACGCCCTACCAGATGAAGAGGACGCAAACAATGTTTTAAACCAACTATTTGTAAGGGGAAATAATGATGCCTCCGCACAAGTAAGGTTATCAATTATAGATAGTTACAAAAGATTGCTTCGTCCTTCAATTGAAACGGATATTAGGATGCAGACCAAAATGAAGGCTGATGAAGAAGCGATTAAGGTATTTGCTGACAATGCATGGCAACTATTAATGGCCTCTCCACTTGGTCAATTGACCGTATTGGCCCTCGATCCTGGATTTAGAAGTGGTTGTAAAGTGGTAGTGCTGGATAAACAAGGCAAACTACTAGAAAACAACGTGATCTATCCTCATGAACCACAGAAAAATACAGCACAAGCTAGTGCAATAATTAAAAACCTGTGTGAAAAATATAGTGTTCAGGCAATTTCAATAGGCAATGGCACCGCAGGAAGAGAAACTGAAGATTTTGTAAAAGGGCTTCAACTGTCCAATATTCAAGTAGTAATGGTAAATGAAAGTGGTGCTTCCATTTACTCAGCATCGGAGGTGGCAAGAGAAGAATTTCCAGATCAAGATCTTACCGTTCGTGGCGCTGTTTCCATAGGAAGACGATTGATGGATCCTTTAGCTGAATTGGTAAAGATAGACCCAAAATCGATAGGAGTAGGGCAGTACCAACACGATGTAGACCAAGCTAAATTACAACAATCACTTGACGATGTGGTAATTAGCTCAGTAAATGCAGTTGGAGTTGAACTTAATACAGCTAGTAAACAGCTACTTACATATGTGTCTGGCTTAGGGGAGTCATTAGCGCAAAAAATAGTAGAATACAGAAACGAAAATGGGCCTTTTGCTTCCCGCGAGGCCTTGAAAAAAGTACCAAGGCTAGGAGATAAGGCATTTGAACAAGCAGCAGGTTTTTTAAGAATACGATCTTCTGCTAATCCACTAGAAGCGAGTGCTGTACATCCAGAAAGCTACCATATTGTTGAAAAAATGGCCAAGGATTTAAATTGTTCAGTGATAGAATTAATGAAAAGTGAAGAACTTCGCAAAAGGTTAAAATTGCAAAGTTACGTAACTGACCATATTGGATTACCCACACTTAACGATATCCTTAAAGAATTGGCAAAACCAGGTCGCGATCCAAGGGAAAAGTTTGAGGCATTTAGTTTTCAAGAAGGAGTTAATAAAATTGAAGACCTAAGAATTGGTATGAAACTACCAGGAATAGTTACAAATGTTACCAATTTTGGCGCTTTTGTTGACATCGGGGTACATCAAGATGGATTGGTACACATTAGTCAAATTACTGATAAGTTCATCACCAATCCTTCTGAAATCCTTAAAGTACAACAAAAGGTGGAAGTTACTGTATTAGAGGTAGATGCTTCAAGAAAACGTATATCCCTTTCTATGAAAGGAGGAACTGGTAAGTCAGTCGAAAATAAAAAGAATAATACTACAAAAGAACCAGAACAAGGCGATTTACAAGAAAAATTGAAACAATTAAAAGGGATGTTTAAATAGGTCAACGTTAAATCAGCAACTAAATTGTGTAAAAACCAACCCATGATGTAATAAATTAGTTAATTTTATTAAAAAATTATCGATAAATCAATCCATTTTCGTTTTAATTGATTATTTACAATTAATTATGATGTAATTTATATCTACTTATTGTTCATAATATATTTTAGCTAAAGTTTAACTTTGAATAATATTTTTATCATTTTTTTTTTGAATATTTTTGAGAAATATTGTTTTACTTCTAAAAGTAGGTCGAGCGATGTTAGAAAATCTTATAAACTATATATGTATTTGTGCACTCTTAGCCATTACGATAGTGGTAGGATACGTTTTTTTTAAAAAACCTGACTTTCCATTTAAAACCATTTTTGGCCTGCTTGTATTGCTTATTATACTATTTAGTATTTCTAATATTTCTCATACCTATTCTGAAACCATCTACGATTATATTAGGATTGCCTCTTCTATAATTTTAATAATAATAGTAGCTTATTTTATCTATAATATAAATGAAATTTTATTGATAAAAACACCTAAACAATTAGAAAAGTCCGCTAAGGATATAGATAATATTCTATTGTCAGCAAGAGAGCGAGAAGCTCTTTTTAGAACTTTGGTTAATAATAACCCTGACATGATTTCCCTCATCAACACTAATTTAGAAATTGAATTTGTAAATGACGCCATTTGTAAATACAGCAATATGCCCCGTGAATTTTTTATTGGCAAACGGGCTGAAGAACTAGGAACTAACCAACCCGGAGAAATCGAATATTATGAAAATATTAGAAGAAGTCTAGGTACAGGGGATATAATTAATTATGAATCAACAGGTTGGTATGATCCTTCCTTGTTTTTTCAGCACACAATAGTGCCATTGAAAGATGCAAAAAATGAAACTAATTCCGTGCTGTCTATCATTAAAGATATTACATCCCAAAAACAAATAGAAAAAAGCCAAAAAAAAATTATTCATGAATTGGAGGTTATTTCAGAACAGTTGTTGTATCAAAATATGCAACTTCAAGACTTTGCCAATATAACTTCGCACAATTTACGATCGCCAGTAACCAACATTAACTCGCTGGTTGAAATGTTTGAAAAAGAATCAAATGTTGAAATGAAACAAGAGATTTTTGATAAAATAAAAACAGTTTCTTTACGACTATCTGTTACTGTTAATGACCTCATAGAAACTATTAAATTAAAGAAAAATTTTAAAAAGGAATTGGAAGTTGTATTTTTTGAGCAGCAACTACTCCATGTAATGTCATCGATACAAGCGGAAATAGCTGATAAAAATGCCTCTGTATCTTATAAATTTGAAATGGATAAAATAAATTACCCTAAAATTTACCTTGAAAGTATTTTTCTTAATCTGCTTACAAATGCCTTAAAATATAAACATCCTGATCGTAATCCTGAGATTGTTTTTGAAACTTATAAATCAGGCAATTATGTTGTATTAACGTGTAAAGATAACGGTTTAGGTATGGACCTTAAAAAGAATGGAAAAAAATTATTTGGCCTAAACAATACATTCCATACCAATAAAGATGCTAAAGGCATAGGACTATATATTACTAAAAACCAAATCGAATCCATGGGAGGTAGTATCACAGCTAAAAGTGAATTGGGTGTCGGTACAACCTTTCAAATATCATTTGTAGCAAAATAAATATAATGGATATTAATGACAGAAATGTGAAAAAACATGCTAATCGTTTTGTTTTATAATTTATATTATGTTAAATAGAATAAATTAAAACAAATATTCCTATTTCAAATCTGGTAAGCTTTTAAGCTCTACTTTCTTACCCATCTTCTTTTGTATTACTTTAAAGTGATGTTCATCTTCAGTTGCGATCAACGAAATAGCGGTGCCATTTTCACCAGCACGACCAGTTCTGCCAATACGATGTACATAATCTAATGGAGATCTTGGTAACTCATAATTAATTACAAATGGCAAAGAAATAATGTCAATACCTCTGGCCATTAAATCTGTAGCTACTAAAACTCTCAAGCTGCCATTTTTAAATTTAGTTAATGCGTCTAGTCTTGCTGATTGACTTTTTTGACTGTGTATGGCTAACGCGTCAATTTTATTAGCGTTCAATTTGGCTACCACATTGTCAGCTTTTCTTGTACTTGATACAAATACAAGAACCTGTTTCATATTTTGGCTTACAATTAAACCTCTTAGTACTGGCCCCTTTTTATCATTATCAACTTTATAGGCCACTTGTTCAATATGTTCAATATTATCAACCTCCTCCTCTACCTTAATTTGAATAGGACTTATTAATACTCTATCCTTTAACGCAGTAAGCTCCTCTCCCATGGTAGCAGTAAAAAGTAGATTTTGTCTTTTGGATGGTAATAATTTAAAAATTTCATCCATCTCATCTTTAAAACCAAGGTTGAGCATCTTGTCTGCTTCATCCAATACAAGTATTTCCAAAGCTTCTAAGCCAATTGCATTGTTACTTACCAAGTCAATAAACCTACCGGGAGTAGCAACTAAAACATCTATTTGTTTTAATGCCATCATTTGAGGATTTATGGAAACACCTCCATAAACGGCCTTTGTAACAGGAACAAAAGGTAAATCTTTTGCAAATTCCATAAAGACCTCTGCAACCTGCACCGCCAGCTCTCTTGTAGGTACAAGTACTAAGCCACGTATTTCTCTTCCTTTTGTCTGTTTAGGATTTTGTAAAATGTGCAACATGGGTAGAGCAAAACTAGCAGTTTTACCCGAACCAGTTGGAGCAATAGCCAATACATCTTTACGATTAAGAACCAGAGGAATCACCTGCTTTTGTATAGGGAATGGCGCTGTATACTGGTTTTTTAGAAGTGAATCGGTAAGTAATTTTGTTAATCCTAATGAACTAAACGACATTTAATGTTAATTTACTTCAAAGGTAAGTTGATTCTCATTATATTTCTACAATATTTTATAAATTTGAGTCCCATGAACGTAAATGAATATATAGAAAATTTAGCTCCAGATAAAAAACACGCTATGTCTGAGTTAAGAGATCTACTAATAAAAAACTTACCTAGCGGATTTGAGGAAGTCTATAGTAATGGCATGATAAGCTATGTGGTACCACTTTCATTATATCCTAAAGGCTATTATGTGCAACCTAGCACCCCTCTCCCATTTATAAGTATCGCTTCGCAAAAAGCCCATATTGCGCTGTATCACATGGGTTTATATAGTAAACCTGATTTGTTAAATTGGTTTGAACAAACCTATAAAAATAACCAACCCAGCAAGCTCAACATGGGCAAAAGCTGTATTCGATTTAAAAAGGAGCAAGATATTCCTTGGCAACTTTTAACTGAACTGTGCCAAAAGATTACTGTTTCTGAGTGGATTAATATATACGAATCCCACCTCCTTAAATAATCTTATGATTTTTATAAAACGAAAAACATTTATAATTAAGCACCTTATAAGTGTCATTTTGATATTTTCAAACAGCTTATTCTCACAAGAAATCAGCAGTAAAGAATTAATAAATAGAATGTTAGTATCGGTAGGTAAGATTAACACTTTAACTTATACTCTAAAAAAAACGGAACGGGTTAAAAACCAACTTTTAAAAGGAGAACAGGATGTAAAACTAGCATTAAATCCAAAAAAGGCATATGTGTATGTACAATCTCCTAACAAAGGTGTTGAGGTTCTTTGGCACGAGGGAGTAAATAATGGAAATGCTTTAATTAATCCTAATGGATTTCCCTATGTAAATGTAAATTTTTCTCCACAAAGCAGCCATTTACGTAAAAACAATCACCACACACTGCATGAATTAGGTTTTGATTATATAGCAGGTATTATAAAAAATATCATGAACCAATCTGGTTCGAAGTTTAATGAATATTTTCTTTATGAAGGTTTGGTAACTTTCGATAATAGAGTTTGTCATAAAATTGATATTGATTATAAGCCTTTTAGATACATCAATTACAAAATTCTCAAAGGGGAAGACCTAGTTAGCATAGCTAAAAAATTCAAAATAAGTGAATTTATGATTTTAGAACTTAACACAAATATTCATAGCTATACCGATGTATCGGAGGGTCAAAATATTGTTATTCCTGAAAGTTATGCTCGAAGAACCATCTTATTTATTGACCAAGAAAATTATTTGCCCGTAGTACAACGGATATATGATGATAAGGGCCTTTACGAACAATATGAATTTTATAAACTTAAATTAAATCCTATAATTGAGCCTCAAGAATTTACCAGACACTATCCAAAATATAATTTTTAAACCGAACAATATTTCTTTAACTAGAAAAAATAGCCTCTAAGCTGTTTTTATTTGCTGTTACAATTTTTTCAATTTCAAGGTCTCCAATTTGGCTGCTTACAAATAAACTTTCGTATTGGGAAGGAGCTAAATAGATACCTTTTGCTAACATTTGATGAAAATATTGACCGAACTTTGGAATGTCCGAAGTTTTTGCGTCCTCAAAATTAAGTACTTGATGGTTTGTAAAAAACAGCGTAAACATTGAGCCAATGTGGTTGATAGTCAATTCTATACCCAATTGTTTTTGATTTTCTTTAAATCCTTCCACAATGGTTTGGGTAGATTTTTGTATTTGCACGTAAACTCCAGGATTTTGATTAAGAAAGTTTAACATTGCCAAACCAGCGGCCATGGCTACAGGATTACCAGACAAAGTTCCAGCTTGATATATAGGTCCTTGAGGAGACACCATATCCATAATTTCTCTTTTACCACCATAAGCACCAACGGGCAAGCCTCCACCAATTATTTTGCCTAATGTAGTAAGATCAGGTTTGATATCAAATAATTCCTGTGCTCCACCTTTGCTCAGTCTAAAGCCTGTCATCACCTCATCAAAAATAAGCACTATGCCGTGTTGGTCACAAAGTTTTCTTAAACCAGCTAAAAAACCATGTTGAGGAAGCACACAACCCATATTACCCACAACAGGCTCTATGATGATAGCTGCAATCTGACCTTCATTTGCGTCAATAATTAAGGAAACTGCTTCTAAGTCATTATAGGGTGCAGTAAGTGTATCTTTAGCGACTCCATGGGTAACACCTGGACTATCAGGCTCTCCCATCGTAATGGCCCCACTTCCTGCCGCTATCAAAAATGAATCACCGTGTCCATGATAACAGCCTTCAAATTTTATTATTTTTTCTCGTTTAGTGTATCCTCTAGCTACTCTTATGGCAGCCATGGTTGCTTCAGTGCCTGAATTAACCATACGTACCTTTTCTACAGAAGGAATCATGGAGGTAATCAATTCTGCCATTAATACTTCGCGTTCGGTGGGTGCACCATATGAAGGAGAGTTACTTACGGCCTCGTATACTGCCTCTTTGATCATTTCCAGCCCATGGCCAAGTATCATAGGACCCCAAGAATTGATAAGATCTATAAAATAATTATCATTAACATCTTGTAAATAAGCACCCTTAGCTGATTTTATAAAAATGGGGTGTCCTCCAACAGATTTAAATGCTCGCACTGGTGAATTGACACCACCTGGAATATAATTTTTAGCGCGCTCAAAAAGAGCTTTACTTTTTGATAAATCCATTAGTTATATATCTAAAACTTTTAAAAACCCGTCCCAATTTTAAAAGACTACCTGTTAACTTCCTTTAACAAGAAATCCTCAAATTTCACAATAGGAACTACTTGGTTATCCATATTGTTCCTAAAGTCGTAACCTGAGGTAAATTTTCCAGCTTGATATCCCAAAGATGAAATTTGTGTAGCGTCCAAAGCACCATTTTCCAATAAGTTTAAAGACAACCATCGCATTAAATCATATCCTAGGTAGACATACTCATTAGGTACAATGTTGAATTTAAGGAGGTATTTACTGTCAAATTCACTTCTAATGGAGTCATTTTTAGCATTTAAGGTAGGTAAAATAAAGTGAATGTTATGTTTTTGATATTGATCATAGGTGAAAGATTCAAAATTCATCCATTCTGAAGGAACAAATAAAGGGACTTGCGAATTAAATTGAGCTAAAGTTGTAATTAAATTGGTAGCCACAAGTTGATCACTATTAAAAACAAAAATTGCACCTATTGAATCAATTGTACTTTTATCAAAAAATTTATGAAGGTGAATGGATGAATTTTTATCTACGGTTTTAAATTTAGTTACTTTTATTCTATTGGCTTCCAGCGTTGATTTGCACATTTTAGCACTTAAGGAATCTCGCAAATTTTTACTGTATAAAATAATTGCTTTAGATGGAGTTACATTTAGTGCCATATAGTTGGCTGCTTTTTTTGCTTGTGTTTCTATGCTCGGTTTAAAGAAATAATAATAGTTGTTAGGATTTAACATTCGATTTACTATCGAAAACGGGTTGATAGTTGGGATTTTGTGGGCATTTGCATAACCCAATGAAGCGGTAGTTAAATTTTGATAAATAGGTCCAATAATCACGTCCATACCAGTCATCTCTGGTAAATTTAAAATTCTTAGAAGTTTATTTGTATCTTTATCACAGTCATATAAATACAATTCTATTTTAGATTGGGTTGAATCAAGGCTATCTAGCGCAATCTTCATGCCTTGCATAAAATCATATACAAAGCGGTTGTCAGTATTTTCATTATTGACAGAAATGGCCCATAACTGAAACGGTAAAAGTACGGCTATTTTATAAGTATCCTTTTTAGTTATTGTTGTATCATTTGTTGAGGGTGTCGAATATAACAATTCGTTTATAGCAGAAATTATCTTTTTATCAGTTTCTAGTTTACTATCCTCAAGTTTTAATTTTAAAATTTGTGCTACTTCAATTTCTTTCGGATTTCTTAAATATATAGGTTTTAAAAATGTAGGATCTTTAAATTTGTTAAAATAAAATATCTTCATTGCCCTAGCATCATTCTTTACGCTAGTATCTTCTATTTTATTTAAAGCAGCTAAGGCCTTGTCAAATTCTTTAAGTTCAAAATAAACGTTGCCTAGCAAATAATTAATCTCATCTTTTTTCCAATCGTCGTACTTAAGTTGGATTTGAAAAAGCATGGCTTTTGCCTCTAAAAATTTGTTTGCTTTAAACGCACTTAAGGCATAATAAAAACAAGCGGTTTTTGAATATGGATTTTGGATATTATCCGTACTGGCTTCTAAAAATAATTGCATACTAGCCGCATAGTCAGCAGCTTTATACGAATTCTTGCCATTATTAAATTTTGTTTGAAAAAAGGCAAGATTTTGACCACGAATAACTTGACAATAAGACAGTAAAACTATCGTAATTATTAAAACAAGATTCTTATTCAATTTTTTAGCTTTAAAAGTTAATCAATTTTATTGCTTGCTTCTCTTTGAGTAAGGTTGTCAATTACTTTTAAATAGATATCATTAAAATCTTTTACGTTTCGAGCATAATAGTTGTAGCTAGAGTCAAACACAGCTGGAGCAACACCTTGTTTTAATAACAGATCCTTTTTGTATTGAAGAAATAATACTTTACTAGAATCTACCGTTTTAAACTGGTAGAAATTGGCTTTTGCTTCTGCTAAATGAACTTCTATCAAAATATCTGCCATTTTTTCTTTGGGTAATATCCCAACTGGTTTATCTTTTGTACCGCACGAAAAAGCGGCGAAAACAAATAGGAAAAAAACTAAAAATTTATACATAATCCTCAAAATTAAATAAGCCAGCTATTTAATGCAAATGTCTTTATTTTTTTAAATAATCATACCTTAATTTTAAACAAAATATAACTTTGGTTTCATTTTCTCCTTCATCTTTTCTAAATTTGCATCCCAATTTCCTAAAGGGTTGATAAACACCCAAATCTCATCGAAAAATGAACATAGTATTAGAGAAAAAAGACTCCACATTTGCAAATCTTAAAATTAATCTTCAAGAAGAAGACTACAAAAGTAAGGTTGACCTAAAAATAAAAGATCATACTAAAAAGGTAAATATCAAAGGTTTTAGACCGGGTAAAGTACCTACTGCTGTTGTTGTTAAAATGTATGGCAAAAGTATTTTGGTAGATGAAATTTCACAACTGGTAAACCAAAAAATTGGTGAGTATATTAAAACTAACAATTTAGCGATTATTGGTCAGCCTATTCCGTCGGAGCAACAAGACCGTGCAATTGACTGGGAAAATCAAAAAGATTTTGAATTTATATATGACATTGGGCTAATTCCTGAATTTAATCTTGATATCACTGGAAATTATCCATTTCACACCATTGTTATTGATGATTCCACTGTAAATGAGACCGTAGAAAATTTAAAAAAGCAATTTGGCAAAATGGTAAATCCAGATACCACTGCGGAAGGAGATTTTTTATATGGCCAAATAAGACCAGAGGGAGGAGACAAAGATACATACTCTGCTATACCTCTTAACAAAGTTGCTATAAGTGCTTTACATCAATTTTTAAATGTGAGTTTAGGTACTGTGCTTACTTTTGATATTCGTAAGGTATTAGATAATGAAAATGCCTCAATCGCTTATGTTGCGGGCATTTCTAAAGAGGAAGCAGAAAAAGTTAGTGGTAATTATACATTTACTCTTGAAAAAATAGGCCGCTCTGAACTAGCTATAATGGATCAAGAATTTTTTGATAAGGTTTTTGGACCTGAGGCAGTTAAATCGGAATCGGAATTTTTGGCGAAACTAAAAAGCACTATTGAAGAAAATTATAGTAGAGAATCAACTGCCCTACTCAAACGACACATTCGCGAAAGTTTAGTAGATAATACTGAAATAGCACTACCAAAAGAATTTTTGAAAAGATGGCTGTTCGTGACTAATGAAGGCAAGGTAAGTCATGATACTATTAATAGTGAAATTGATTTATACATTAAAGAACTCAAGTGGACCTTAATTAAAAATAAAATTGCGTTGGAACATAATATTGAGGTTTCTCACGAAGAAATTATAGCCAAAACAAAAGAGGCCATATTGTCACAGTTTGGCAACATGCCATTGACCGAGCAAATGGCAGATTATATTAACGTTATGGCTGATAACTACTTGAAAGAAGATAATGGCAAACAATATACTCAAGTTTATGAAACTAGGTTTAACGAGAAAGCTTTTGAGGTGATATTGAACAACATATCAAGAAGTGAGAAACTGGTAAATGTTGAAGAATTTAAGGCATTGGCTGACGCAATTAAATAATTTACCGGCAAAATCTTTAAAAACAAGAATGGCTCTAATTTAAAGGGCTTTTTTTGTTAGATTATCCATTCTATATTTGTCATGGTTTAAGACAAATTAACATGAAATAATCTTGGGCATTATTGTTGGTTTGTCCTTTTTGTTGATGGTAAATCAACTTAAATCGTTTATATCATATTTACCTAAAAAAGCATGGACGGAAAAGAATTTAAAAACTATGCTGTAAAGCATATGGGGTTTAATAGTGTTCATTTAGATCACTATATTGATAGCACTGTAAATACCAATATTACCAATCTTACTCCAAATATCGTGGAGGAAAGAAGAATGAACGCTGCCATAATTGACGTTTTTTCACGTTTAATGATGGATAGAATTATCTTTTTAGGAACAGGTATTGACGATTATGTAGCTAACATTGTACAAGCACAGTTGCTATTTTTACAATCTACAGATTCCAAAAAGGATATTATGATTTATATCAATAGTCCAGGCGGGTCGGTTTATGCTGGATTGGGAATCTACGACACCATGCAGTTTATTAATCCTGACGTATCTACCATTTGTACAGGACTTGCAGCTTCTATGGGTGCAGTATTACTAGCTGCTGGTCAAAATGGAAAAAGATCTGCATTGCCACATTCAAGAATTATGATTCACCAGCCTTTAGGTGGTGCTCAAGGCCAAGCTTCTGATATTGAAATTACCGCAAGGGAAATTCAAAAATTGAAAAAGGAGTTGTATGATATTCTTGCCAACCATACAGGCAAAGATTATGATACCATTTGGAAAGATTCTGATCGTGATTATTGGATGAAAGCCGATGAAGCAAAAGCTTATGGCTTGATTGATGAAGTTTTAGTAAAATCTAAATAAATGTTAATAGGCACAAAATGAATGTTTTGTGCCTATATTTTCTTATAACCCCTACCCCACTCCTCATGAGTCAACAAATCACCTGCTCGTTTTGCGGAAGAAACAAAAAAGATGTACAATTAATGATATCAGGCATTAACGCGCATATTTGCGATAAATGCATTTCTCAAGCTAAACAGATATTTGACGAGGAAACTAAAGCCAAAACCAGTTCAGGCAAAGGTGGTAAAAACAATGGCCCAAAAATAAACCTAGTAAAGCCTACAGAGATGAAGGCGTATCTTGATCAATATGTAATTGGCCAAGATGAAGCGAAAAAAGTGTTATCAGTGGCCGTTTATAACCACTATAAAAGATTAAGTCAAAAAAATACTGAAAGTGATAACGAAGTACATATAGAGAAATCAAATATTATCATGGCTGGCGAAACAGGTACAGGAAAGACCTATCTAGCCAAAACTATCTCTAAAATTTTGCAGGTACCATTTTGTATCGCTGATGCCACAGTACTCACCGAAGCTGGGTATGTAGGAGAAGATGTAGAAAGCATATTATCCAGATTGTTACAAGCCGCTAATTTTGATGTAGAAACTGCTGAGCGGGGTATTGTATATATTGATGAAATAGATAAAATTGCTCGAAAAGGAGATAATCCATCCATTACAAGAGATGTTAGTGGTGAAGGTGTGCAACAGGGTTTGTTAAAATTGCTGGAAGGATCAATTGTGAATATACCACCACATGGAGGTAGAAAGCACCCAGACCAAAAATTAGTGGCCATTAATACAGAAAATATACTGTTTATTTGTGGAGGTGCGTTTGAAGGAATCGACAGGGTGATAGCACAAAGAATCAATACTAGACCCATTGGCTATCAATTGGAGAATGATCATGTTACTCATGACAAGGAAAACCTCCTTAAATATGTTACTGCCTTAGATCTAAAATCATTTGGACTAATTCCTGAACTTTTAGGTAGGCTACCTGTGCTAACTTATTTGGAGCCAATGGATAAAGATACACTCAAAAAAATATTGACAGAACCCAAAAATGCGCTAACTAAGCAATATTTTAAGTTGTTTAAAATGGAAGATGTTTCACTTGATTTTGAGGAAGAGGCATTAGATTTCATTGTAGATAAAGCCATGGAATACAAACTAGGAGCGCGTGGTTTACGTTCTATCTGTGAGGCCATTATGACTGACGCCATGTATGAAATACCTAGCAATGACAATATCAAAAATGTTACAATTACTGAAGAATACGCCAAAGAAAAGTTTGGTGGTTCTAGATTTAATAAACTAAAAGCTGCCTGATATAGTTTCAAGTTTTTTGGTAACCAAATCGCGCACTAAAGCTAATTATTGCGGGATTTTGCTTTGGTTGTGTTATTTGAATATTCCTTTACAATTGGCCTAAACAATTTTGGAGTAGAAATTATTTTTCAACAACAATTAAATTATAATTAGTATTTTTAACCATATTTTTATTTTAGCAATTTATTAAGCTAATTTGAGTTTAATAAAAGCTGGAAGCTAAGAATTATTATTTTTAATCTTAAAACTAAAAAAATTGAGCCTATTTAAAACTAAGTCAATTGCTGATTTGATGGCCCAAGCGGCTAACGGAGAAAAAGGCCTTAACAGAACACTAAATAGAGGTAATCTAATCATGTTAGGTATCGGTGCTATTATTGGTGCTGGTATTTTTTCCATTACAGGCACCGCTGCCGCAGATCATGCTGGGCCTGCCATTGTTTTGGCCTTTGTACTTTCAGGTTTGGCTTGTGTTTTTGCTGGCTTATGTTATGCAGAAATGGCTGCCATGATTCCTATTGCAGGTAGTGCATATACCTTTGCCTATGCTACTATAGGGGAGTTTTTCGCTTGGATCATTGGTTGGGATTTAATACTTGAATATTTATTTTCGGCCTCAGCAGTAGCTGCATCGTGGTCAGGATACGCACAAAATATTTTAAGAGAAATCGGTTTTGTTTTACCATATCAACTGACTACATCTCCGTTTTTATATGATGAAAAATCTGGCTGGTCACTCACGGGAGCTTGGATGAATTTTCCAGCAATGCTTGTACTGGCATTACTCACAATTATTCTAGTGCGGGGCATCAAAGAAAGTGCCCAATTTAATAATGTGCTTGTTATAATAAAAGTGCTCGTTATAGTAGCATTCATTTTTATGGGCATAAGTTATATCAATACCGACAACTGGGTTCCATTTATTCCTGAAAATACAGGTACCTGGGGAGAGTACGGCGTGAGCGGTATATTTAAAGCATCAGCACTTATTTTCTTTGCATATATTGGTTTTGATTCTGTTTCGACTGCGGCACAAGAAGCTAAAAATCCACAAAAAGATATGGCAGCTGGTATATTGGGTTCTTTAGCCATTTGTACCGTTTTGTACATTTTATTTTCGTTGGTGTTGACAGGTGTTACCCATTATTCTACATTTTCATTGGATAATCCACTAGCAAGGCAAGCTCCAGTAGCTTATGCGGTGGACCAAATGGGCGATTCTATGGTGTTTCTAAAATATTTAATTAAACTGGGTGCTATGGCTGGTCTTACTTCAGCTACGCTTTTAATGCTACTTGGTCAGCCACGTATATTTTATTCTATGAGTGCCGATGGGTTACTGCCTCCGATTTTTGCCTCTGTTCATCCTAAATTCAAAACTCCTGCTTTTAGCACGATTTTAACTGGAGTTATTGCTATAATTGTGGCAGGAATACTTCCAAAAGATGTATTAGAAAGTTTAGTTTCTATTGGCACATTGTTTGCATTCATTATTGTATGTGCTGGTGTTATGTATCTACGTTACAAAAAACCAAATGAAAGCAGGCCTTTTAAAGTGCCTTATGTTTATGTCGTTGGTACCTTGGGCATCATTACCTGTTTAGTACAAATGCTTAGCCTGCCTGGAAGCATTTGGTTGCGTTTATTGATTTGGTTAATAATCGGTATGGTCATTTATTTTGTATATAGTAAAAAACATTCAAAACTAAATTCTAATGTATAAAATCAATCTTTTTTTACTGTCCCTTCTTTCAGTAGCCACTTTAGCTACTGCTCAGTTTTCATTGCCGGTGTTACCTTATGGATATGATGCTTTAGAGCCATCTATAGATAAGCAAACCATGGAAATTCACTATTCAAAACATCATGATGCTTATGTGAAAAACTTAAATAAGGAAGTAGAAAATTTACCAACACTTGGTAAACTCAGTATTGAGGAAATTTGCAAAAATATAAGCAAATATAATACTGCAGTAAGAAACAACGCAGGTGGTCATTACAATCACAGTTTTTTTTGGAACACACTTAGTCCCGTTAAAAGTGAGCCTTCCCCTAAATTGTTAGCAGCCATTGTGTCATCATTTGGAAGTCTTGATAAATTTAAAGAAGAATTTAACAATGCAGCGAAGTCAAGATTTGGTTCTGGTTGGGCATGGCTGATTGTGACTGAAGGAAAATTAAAAATTATTAGCACTGCCAATCAAGATAATCCACTCATGGATGTCGTAGAAGTAAATGGCAAACCGATATTGGCGCTTGACGTGTGGGAACATGCATATTATCTTAAATACCAAAATAAAAGAGTAGATTACATCAGTGCATTTTGGAATATTGTTAACTGGCAAGAGGTATCTAAACGCTTCGAAAACTAATACCCGTTTTACATTTATGATTAAATTTTTGCCCTTAATTTTTGCGTTAATTACTTTTAGTATTAAAGCGCAAAATCCAAATTCTATTGAGCCCATCATTATGTCAGGGCTCAAATTAATAGATGATATCGAAAAAAAATACGAAAGTAGCACTACGGTCATCAAAGCAGATTTTGATTTTGCCCATGACGACAATTTTACTTATGTTGATTTATCTAGCGATTTTGAATATGTTATTGCAGCATTAGGAGACGACATGGTCGCTTCAATTTCTATTATATTAAAAAGAAAGGTTAAAAATAAGTGGGTCGACCTAGACCAAGATAGTAGCAATACAAACAACGCATCGATTACATTCAATCCAGATATATCGGGCCAATATGCTGTTGATGTTAAAGTGAATTCGTTTAAATCTGTAAGTCAAGTTGGTCATGTTGGTTGTTTTGTGATTGCAATAAAGAAGTAATATTTTACATGTTTAATTTATGTTGATATAATTTAGCAATAAAACACTAAAAACAACCAACTATAAAATGAAAACAGCATTAATTTTAATCCATAACGGGCAACAAGAAGAAGAAAAGGAAATTCTTACCTTAACAGTCGAAATTATTGAAGGGGTAATTAATATAGATGACTTAATTTTTTTGAAACAAGATTTTTTTAGGGTCTTTTCTTATCCGATAAAGGAGGTTAAAAAAATTCCAACGAATAATCTTTATGAACTAAAAATTGGTTTTCCTGAAATGGAATGGATGTGGAAAGATAGAATATTGAAACATATAGAAGAAGAAGATAAGACCGCCTTTTGTGGGATGTCATTAGAACAATATCAAACCACCAACTTTGAATCAAAAATTAGATATTATTCATCAATTGTTGAGTTACTTGGTAAGGGAAGGGTAATAGATTTTATTAATTCAAATATTAAACTAGCTAAAAAGATTTTACCCGATGAACCAGAAAATATCTCTAGTTTATCAAAATTTGGAGGTGTACCATTGGCTCCTAGTGACTTTTCTTATCCCAATGCTAATGGTCACTCTACAATTTTTATTGGACAAATTGATTTAAAAGAATTCAATCAATTTACCCAAACTACAAAAGAATTAGAAGCAGAAGGTGTATTATATTTTTTTGGCTCCATACAAAACAATGAAGAATTCTATTCTTTTAAGGACATTATAATTAAATATTCAAAAGAAAAAGTTGGCTTAACGAAAATTAGTTTACCATTAGATTTGGAAGAATTTGGAGTCTTAAAAGAACAGAACTTTCGAATTATTGAAGAGATAAATATTCCCCCACAAGAAACTTCTTTATGGATTGGAGATGAAATGGATGATATTGAAAGAAATTCATATTGGTATTTGGAAGCTATACTTCAACAATATAACAATCAAAATTCAACAAAATTACTGGGATATCCTTGTCAAATACAAGGATGTGTACTTTTAGAAACAGAATTAAAAAATAGTAAAAAGGGATGGTATAGTGAAGATTATATATCTAACGATGAAGCTACATTATTCAAAATAATAGAGGAAACTATACCTCTTTGTAAAGATTGGAGACTTTTAATGGAGTTTGATGGGGCCACTTTTTCTGAATTGTCAAATTTTTCAGGAAATTTTAATGAATATATGGATGGGAAATTTTATGTAATGATTAGACAAGATGACTTGGATAATTTGAATTTTGACCACATTGAGACTGTTTATCAATGTACATAAACAAACCAACCATGCTTGTATTCACTACAAAGACTTCGCTTCAAATAAGGGATTTACATAATATAACGATTCTATAAACTTCTATTTCATAATTAGATTTGCCATTCACATAATTATACTAAATTCATAATTTATCGCTTTCCAAAAAAATATTCGTTATAGTGTAAGACTTTATGCATTATAAAGAAAGTGTTTATGCATCTAAAAGAAAACTTATGTAGCAAAAAGAAAATGTTTAGAGTACCAAACACAAACTATTTTGGAGCATAATACCAACAAGGTCGTTTAAATGGTACCCTTTTCAAATTTAAATTAAAACGGTCTTACTCCCCTTCTTCCGAGCCAAGTAGCAATTCTCGATATAAAACTGGGATACTTTGTAAATACACCTCTATTATTTGGATTTTTAAATCCTGTTTCTACAATAAAATCGGTTGGTAAGGATTTGTGAATAAAGGGTTTAAAGTCTGGTCTTTTTTTAAAGTCCCAAAAACGCGTTTGCATTCCTCCCAAGTTGTAAATTATTAAATTCAGATCTCTGTATTCTGCGTTTTTGGGAAGTTGATTTATGTACCACATGGAGTTTGCATAATCTCCTAAATAAGGGAAACTTCCTAGCAATGAACCAAAAAAATGAAATCGCGCATTCTTATTGCTTTTAAAAGCTTGCAAAATTTGAAGTCTTGCATTAAGATTAATTTGAAAACCATTTTCTTGAAATCTAAAAACAGGGTTCTTGGCAGCATAATCGAATGTAAACTGTCCATAAGTTGGAAAAATATTTACTTGTCGGCTGGTGGTAGCATATTTTGCTGCAATTATCTCTAGTTCTCGTCCAAAAGATTGTGTATTTGAACAATCTAATTTAATACTTATTGGATTAAAGTCTTTATATATGTCAGGGAAGTTATCAGATCGTTGTACTACAGTTACCTCATTAACATTTTCTAAAAGCCAAGTTTTATGGTCTTTTACAATTGCTTGCATCAGTTCACTCGTTGAACCAAAAATGATCAAATCAAATTTATTATCCATTATTTCCTAATTAACAATTATTTATAAACTCACAAAATGATGATTCAAACTAAAATCCGATTGCAAACTAATCAATATACCCTTTAAGAACTAAAAATTATAAGGAAGAATTTTAATCTTTAGCCTGTTTTAAATGATTTTCAAATTTTTTTTAATCCAGTATACTTCAGTTTAATGTATAATGCTCAAATTATTTAAACGAGTTTGATGAATTTTATCTGAGCCAGTTTTATACTAACTTTTATTTTGAAATCGTTAAGAATTTTAACCATATAAAAAGGCAAGAAATGCTATAATTAGCCATATTGTTGTTAATTTTGTAATTCGATTAAATAAAAATCGATTCTACTCAAGATTATTACATGGATCAAATTCGTAATTTTTGCATTATTGCCCACATCGACCACGGCAAAAGTACCTTGGCGGATAGACTATTAGAGTTTACTAAAACCGTTACAAAACGCGAAATGCAAGCGCAGGTACTCGATGATATGGATTTAGAGCGTGAAAGAGGCATAACCATAAAAAGCCACGCAATTCAGATGAATTATCAATTTGAAGGTAAAGAATATATTTTTAACTTGATAGATACCCCTGGTCATGTGGATTTTTCCTATGAAGTATCAAGGTCTATTGCTGCTTGTGAAGGTGTACTTTTGCTAGTAGATGCAGCACAAGGTATACAAGCACAAACCATTTCCAATTTATATTTAGCACTTGAACACGATTTGGTAATTATTCCTGTGCTTAATAAAATTGATTTACCAGGAGCCATGCCTGAAGAAATCAAAGATCAGATGGTAGATTTATTAGGTTGTGATAGAGACGATATCATTCCAGCCAGTGGTAAAGAAGGAACTGGAGTTGATAAAATTTTAGAGGCAATTGTAAAAAGAATTCCGGCACCAAAAGGTAATCCTGAAGCTCCTCTACAAGCCTTGATATTTGATTCAGTTTTTAATTCATTTAGAGGAATAGAGGTAATTTTTAGAATTTATAACGGAAGTATCAGTAAAGGTGATAAAGTAAAATTTGTAGCCACTGGCAAGGAGTATTCGGCCGACGAAATTGGAATTTTAAGATTACAAAAGGAACCTACCGATATAATCAGAACCGGAGACGTTGGCTATTTAATATCAGGCATAAAAACAGCTAAAGAGGTGAAAGTGGGTGATACCATTACACATTCTGCCAATCCGACGCAAGAAGCGATTCATGGATTTGAAGATGTAAAACCAATGGTATTTGCTGGTGTCTATCCTGTAGAAACCTCTGATTTTGAGGATTTAAGGGAAGCATTGGAAAAATTACAACTCAATGATGCATCTCTCGTGTGGGAACCAGAAACTTCTGCTGCCCTTGGCTTTGGCTTTAGATGTGGCTTTTTGGGGATGTTACACATGGAAATCGTTCAAGAGCGACTGGAGCGAGAATTCGACCAAACAGTTATAACTACAGTACCATCAGTACAATTTTGGGCATTTGACACTAAAGATACCAAACATATTGTAAATGCACCTTCTGAAATGCTTGATCCAAGTAAATTGAGCCATATAGAAGAGCCATTTATCAAGGCTCAGATTATCACCAAAGCAGAGTACATTGGAGGAATTATGAACCTTTGTATGGAAAAAAGGGGAATCTTAAAAACTCAAAATTACTTAACCACGGATAGAATCGAGATGTTGTTTGAAATGCCTATGGCAGAAATGGTGTTTGATTTTTTTGATAAATTAAAAACCATTTCTCGTGGCTATGCCTCATTAGATTATGAATTAATTGGTTACCGTGAATCTGCCATGGTGAAACTAGATATTTTACTCAATGGAGAAAAAGTAGACGCTTTATCTGCAATCGTGCACCGCGACAAGGCTTACGAATGGGGCAAAAAATTGTGTGAAAAGTTAAGAGAACTGCTTCCAAGACAACAATTTGAAATTGCTATTCAAGCAGCAATAGGTGCCAAAATTATTTCTAGAGAAACCGTAAAAGCCATGCGAAAAGACGTATTGGCCAAATGTTATGGAGGAGATATTTCGAGGAAAAGAAAATTACTCGAAAAACAAAAAAAGGGTAAAAAACGAATGAGACAAGTTGGTAATGTCGAAATTCCACAAGAGGCATTTATGGCCGTGTTAAAACTTGACTAATAATTTCCAAAAATAAATGGTTGCTGAAATAGAATATTTGGGAGGTTTAAGAACCAGCTCAGTACATTTAAAGTCAAACAACTTAATAATTACTGATGCCCCATTAGACAACAATGGTAAAGGAGAAGCCTTCTCTCCTACTGATCTTGTAAGCTCTGCCTTAGGTAGTTGCATGCTCACTATTATGGGCATATTGGCCGAAAAGGAAAAAATAGAATTAAAAGGGACAAAACTATCTGTGAATAAAATAATGTCGAGCAATCCAAGAAAAATTGCTGAAATTAAAATAGATATAGAGGTTCCTCCTATTTCTATTACAGAAGAGCAAAAAGCTAAGCTTATTAATGCAGCACATACTTGTCCTGTGGCATTAAGTCTACATCCTGATGTGAAACAGGACATTACTTTTAAATTTAAATAAGCTAAGGAGGTAGTTCAAAAACTTTAACCTGTTCAATTCGTATAAGTTAAAGCGATTAGGCTGTAGAACTTGTTTAGAATATACCGCAATCAACTTTATGAAAAAACTAATAGTTTTGATATTTGTTACACTAGCGTTGACAGCCACAGGTCAAACAGCTTTTTATGCCAACAGCGATTCTATTAGTTTTGAAAATGGCGTAGTGATAAAAGTTAATGGTACATTTACAAATAACCGAAAAATAATAAATGAAGGTACAGTTTTTACCCAAAATTTTACTAACAACGGTACCTTATCAAGTAAGGGTCAATTAATCACCCAAAATTTTACAAATAACGGTATTGTAATAAATGAAGGCACAGTAATTGCCCAAAATTTTGTTAATAATTTGTTAAAAACCTTTTATAATGACTCATTAATAATTGGTAATACTTTTACAAACAATTCTAACAACTTCACAGCAGTAGGTTCGCTTAGCAATACCGTAATTCTTAAAGGTGATGCTCCCACCAAACAAACAATTTCCAAACATTCCTCCAAATCAATTAATAATCTTGTTATTCAAGGTACATCAAAAAAATACCTTAAAACCTCTGTGCGGGTCTTAAAGCAGTTTGTACTAGAAAACGGCACCTTAGCTGTTCTAAATTTAATTAGTGACTCACTTTACATTGACAGCACTGCAAGCATAACTGGTGGGAGTCCTAATTCTTTTGTAATTGGCAGACTTTATCGAGAAAAAAATCCAACAAACGATTCTTTATTTTTCCCTATAGGTGATACAACATATGCTACTTCTGTGATTTCCAACAGATACCGACCAATTACATTGCGTGGTATTTCTTCAATACCCACCACAAAAAAATATCCTTTTTATTTCGCAAGAACCTTAGATTCTATTGCCCCAATTAGTTTTGATAAAGGCATTAGAAAAATGAATAGTAATAGGCGTTGGCATGTCAAAACTAGCGATCCAAGTATTTCAGTAGCAAATATCAAGTTTGGATATAGTGGAATAGAAGATTTTGGAGCTGTTACAAGTGCCGATACCCTTGTGGTAGCCCAAGCTGATAATTACTTTGGTAAGTTTGAATCAATAGGAAATTCTAAGTTTGGCAATAATTTTGTAGTGAGTGAATTTAAACCTTCAAAAGACTTCTTCTCTTTAGGATCTGCATATAATAATAAACTTGAAGCTAAAGTCTTTCTAGAAGGCCCTCTTGTTTCTAGTACCGCCATGTCAGGCTTTAATATTTTGGTATTAAAAAACATTTACGAGTTTAGTGGTACCAAACAATTAAGTATGTTACAGGGTTATACGGTGCCTTCCAATGCCATTGACGTTATAACAATATATTTATACGCCTCCAATAAAATTGATTCGGTAAATGCCTGGTTATTAAATGATGGCACAGTTAAAGATTTTGCTACTGGCATTAATAACTTTGTAAGTTTTCCAAATTCAGCGTCTGGAAGCTACAATGTTTTAATTGCACATCGTAATCATTTACCAATTCAGTTTGTAAATCCGGTCACAATATCAAATACTTTAGTGAGTCTTGATTTTACCAAGTTAAGTAATATTTATGGTGGTGGTGCAATAACCAAATTTGGCCAAGCTGCCATGTACGCTGGTGATGCGTTTCCTGTTAAAAATCAGGCAGAAATAAATGCCTTAGATTTATATCTTGTGAGTAAATTATCAAAAAATCCAACATATAATCTAGGAAATGGATATCACAAAGCCGATCTAAACCTTGATGGCAAGGTAGATGCGGCAGATTATGATCTAGTAGCAGACCATAATAATAAGTTGTACTATTCAACCATAAAACCTTAACTATGAAAAAATATTATTTTGCATTAGTACTATTGTTTAGCAGCTTATTTCTTTTTGCTCAAGCAACCTTTAGGTTATCCGTAAATCAATTGGTAGAAAGAGATACCTTACGCCTTTTGTACTATATCAAATCTTTAAATAATTCAAATGCACTCGCCCTAGGTTCATCTGATTTTGTAGTTAAAATAAATGGTAATGACCTAGAGGTAGATAAAGCAGTACTGGTACCAAATCTAAGTTTAGGCAATGCCTATTTACCACTCGAAATTGGTATTGCAGAAGAAATGATAGGTTTGTATGTTCGTTTAAACCATCAAACCACGGTAGTTCCAACAATTCTTAATCAAGATACATTGTTAGCTACCGTTTTTGTACCTATCAAAAACAAATGTGAACAAAATAGTTTGACAGTGTTAACAGATGCTGGTAGCAGCACTCAAATAATAGCCACACCTTATTCGATTGAATACATCACTACTAAATTTGGCATAGACGCCACCCCACCCATTCCGCTAGATGGTGGATTTTCAATTACCCAGCCAAAGCTCCTAGTAGAAAATGGTGTAATCAAATCTACTATCAATAAAAATAATGTATGGTATTTTAATGGAAATGTAATAAATGCAACAGGTGATAAAATTGAAATTATTGCACCTGGTGAATATATGGTGGAAAGTAGAAATGAATGTACCTCCATATTTTCAAACCCATTGGCCTTAAGGGTTAACAATTTAGATAAAAGCAATGACAACAACTTTGATTTTCAAATTTCTCCAAATCCATTCAGCGAAATGGTAAAGTTAACTTTTAACCTAGTAGAAACTAGCCATGTAAAGTTAGAAGTATTTGATATATTAGGGGTGAAAAAAGCCGAAATCATCAACGATTTTTTCTCATCAGGAAAACAAGAAATTACTTGGTCATCTGCCAAAAGTAATCTTAATGCAGGACATTATTTCTTTAGACTCACCGCAAACGGCAAAAGTATCACGAATAAAGCCATTTATACTGCACAGTAAATAAAAATTCTAGTGTTCCATTTATTAATATAGAAATAAACCAAATCTAAATTTTTAAATAATTTATAGGTTTAACATTTATGAAATTTAAATTTTGAATTTATTATTTATACATATTGAAAAGATAAACTGTATAAATCTATGAATCAGAAAGTTTTGTAAAATAAAAAGGGGTTTGGGTCACTCCAGTTTATTTGGGATTTTATATGGAATTGTTTAAATCCCTTCCACTTTATTTTTTTATCATCTCTCTATCAAAGTGTTTTCCTGAATTAAGATTAGAATTAATTTTTCCAACTACCTCATCAAGCTCACTAGTAGAGGTTTTTAAATGTTTGCAAATTAAATTTAATTCAGCATTGTCTGTGCTTTCTTTCTCCATGATATTAATTAGACCCATAATTCGAGCTAGTGGGCCTCTTAGCAAGTGAGAATTAATAAATGCATATTCAGCCAGGTATTTATTTTGTTGCTCTAAGGATAACGTTCTTTCTTTGACGCGTTCCTCTAAATGATCATTGATTAGCTGAATTTCTCTTTGTTGATTTATAAGTATATCATTCTTAATTTTAATTTCCTCCTGCTGTCTCTTTATTCTTTCTTCATCTAACATACGTTGATTGGACTTGATTGCAATCGAAATAATTTCAACTATTGAACTTACAAAAGCAATATCCTCTGGAGAGAAAATTCTGATTTCATCTTTTACCTCGCAACAAATTATTCCTTTGAACTTCCCATCTACAAAATAAGGTAAATCGAGCATGGAATATATATTGTTTGGAATAAGGTAATTATCATTAAATTCCATGGTCGCTGGGTGTTGTCGTGCATCCTCAGCTACTATAATTTGTTCTTTAAGAATTTCCTCAAAATATTTTGGCACCTGGCTATCAAAAAATTTAAATGCTACTTCTATTTTCCCATGGTTCTTATCAAAAACTGCTATGCTAGTGATACTTCGTTCATCCACACCATATTCCCAAATAGAACACATTGAAACATTCATAATTTCAGTACAAATACGAACGATTTCTGACAAAGCCTCCTCCAATAAACCAGTTTGAATATTTTTGCTTTTTGCTAAATTCACCAAGTGAAAAGTATAATTATTAATTGTCCTGTTTTTAGCTAAAATTGCTTGTTGCTGAACTTCAATTTGTTCTTTTTGTGATAAAATTTCTTCTTTTGTGGCAATAAGTTCCCTGTTCTGATCTTCTATTTTTCTCTCTTTCTCCTTTATTTGAAAATAGGCCTTCGTCAAAACCTCTTCTGTTGATTTTAATCGATTATTGATTCTTAATAATTCTACCTGATTTTTAGTAATACTATCGTTAAATCTATTCAATTCTTCATTTTTGAGGGAGATTTCATTGTAAGAATCTGAAAGTTTAGCCGAATATTCTGTCAGTTCTTCAGTTTGTGTTAAAATCTCTTCGTTTTTTTCAAATAGCAGCCTGTTGGCTTCTAAAGTTTCTTGTTGCGCAAGCCCATTGGCTTTTTTAAAATACATCATTATGGATATTGAAAAAACACTTACAAATAATTTTGCAAATTTAAATTCAAAATAGTCAAGTATGAGGGTGTTTACCGCAAGTGGCGTTTTTACTTGCAACTGAAATATTTCTTCAGTATAAAAAAGTAAACTAATAAAAATGACAACACTAATAATGTATAAAATTTTTTCCTTTTTAAAATCAAAAAACATTAAAGGTGCCGTAGACAAAGCACTAATTATAATGGATGCTGATATGGTTTCTTGTATGCTAAATTGACGATAAAAGTTGGGTGAAAATAAAAGCAAAATCACTGGGAAAAACATGGATGTTATATAGCTTAAACTATATAGCTTTAATCGAATAAAACTCATAGCTAACGAAATAATACCCAAACTGATGATTAATAAATAAGCAGAACCAAAATTGTGATCAATAATGAGATATTTTAATAGTAATATTACAAGTAAAGGCAAACAAAAAAATGATACTTGATTGATATAACTAATCCTTGATTTATCTAATTGGGATAAATTATCTTTTATTCCAAAATTCAAAATTTTATTCCACATCTTCATTCGATACCAATTAGTCGATATTTTGTTATAATAAAAGTACGATTATTTTTATTTAATAGTCAAATATTTTATTTATAAATATTTATTACAACATCAAAGGAATATTTTACATTATTATTTGCTCAATTTTAAAACCTTTTCTTACATGAGCCGTATTTTTGGGTACAATAATCTTTTTTATAATTAATTTTTAAAAAAGCGTTTGAACAGTAGGCATTCTTTTAAAACTATTTTATTGAATAAATTTTACAACTCAAATTATGGGACTTTTTGACAAACTCAAAGGAGAATTTATTGACGTAATTGAATGGTTAGACAACACACAAGATTCAATTTGTTATAGATTTGAACGCTACGGAAACGAAATTAAAAACGGAGCACAACTTACTGTAAGACCAGGCCAATTAGCAGTATTTGTAAATGAGGGAAAAGCTATAGCTGATGCTTTCGAGCCAGGGAGACATACATTAAGTACCCAAAACTTACCTATTATGACCACCCTTAACAATTGGAAAATGGGCTTCAATAGTCCATTTAAGGCAGAGGTCTATTTCTTTAATATGGTAGAACACATGGGTATGAAATGGGGGACAAAAAATCCCATCCGTGTAGCTATCCCTGGTCTACCAGGTTTTGAAATGAATGGTGCTCAAATGAGAGCTTTTGGTACATACAATATTCAAATTACAGACCCAAAACTATTTTTAGAAAAGGTAGTAAGTACAGATGGCGACTTTACGAAAGCAGAATTAGACGAACGAATTAAAACAGATATCATATCTTCTTTTAGCAATGTTTTAGGTGGGGCTCAAATACCCTTTTTACAGCTTGCTTCCAATCTTGAAGGCTTGTCTGGTGCAATTACCGAAAAAATATCCAAAAAATTTGAAGCTAAAGGATTTGTTATCAGCCAGTTTTTGATTGAAAATTTATCAATGCCGCCAGAAGTTGAGCAAGCTCTTAATCAAGCTGCACAAAATGCCAATGCTAAGTTTAATGAATTTTCTGCTAATAAGGCTATCATAAACCAACTAGGTGGAATGGACCAGTTTATGCAATATAATTTAGCGGATAGTTTAAACAACACCGATGGAAACGGAGGCACGGGTATGGATGCCGCTATGAATATGATGGCCATGAATATGCTAAAACAGAACATGGGAGGTAATACCCAAAATATCAATCAAACCCCTCCTCCACTAGTTACACAATATTTTGTGGCAGTAAATGGCCAACAAACAGGTCCTTTTGAATATAATATATTGCAACAAATGACCCAACAAGGGCAACTAACCCAACAAACAATGGTATGGAAACAAGGAATGGCAGCTTGGTCTGCGGCAGGCCAAGTACAAGAGCTTGCAGCATTATTTGCAAGCTTGCCACCACCTATTCCCATGTAATGATATCAGAATTCAGTTTAAACTGGCCATGCGGCCAAATTTGTTAGCTGACAGCTGATAATAGTGCTTTTTTGAAAGTTTTACCCTAAACTATGCCCTGTCTAACGTTTGTCAAATCGGAATCATCTGTATTTGGCAGCGTTAGGCTTTTTTAAATTCAACTTAAAATAACTCTACAATATCAATCTAGTTTATTCTGCTCAGTTTTATGTCCAACACCGTTCAAGAAACCCCAGACAAATCATTCCCTTGTAAGGAATGTGGTGCATTTTTAACATTTTTACCAGGTTCTCATTCTTTAACTTGTCAATATTGCAACACAATAAATGACATTGAAGTATCAAATGAACCTATTGAAGAACTTGATTACCTGTCATTTATAAGCAATGCAGTTAATACTGAGGCCAAAATTGAAATAAGAACTGTTAAGTGTAATGCTTGTGGTGCCGATACAAGCTTGAAGCCAAATGTAGCAGCTGATGATTGCGCCTTTTGTGGCTCACCATTGGTGGTGAATGATGCTAAAATATCCAATATTTTAAAACCAAAATCTGTTTTACCTTTTAAGATTGAGCAAAAGGAAGGATTAAAAAAATTTAAAGACTGGATTGATTCGCTTTGGTTTGCTCCCGGTAAATTAAAGAAAATGTCTCAGGACCAACGTCTTACGGGAATGTACATGCCGTATTGGACCTACGATAGCACAACAATAACCGAATACAATGGTTACCAAGGTATTCATTATCATGAAACGGAGCATTATGAAGATGCTGAAGGTAAAAGACAAACAAGAACCATTACTCGTACCCAATGGTATCCTGCAAGTGGGGTGGTTCAGAATCATTTTGATGATGTTTTGGTTTTAGCAAGTGATTCGCTTCCAAGAGAATATGCTGATGCACTAGAACCTTGGGACTTGCATGAGTTGGTTCCCTATGCTGATCAATACTTAAGTGGGTTTAAGACTGAAACATATCATATAGATGTAAAACAAGGATTTGACCAGGCGAAAAACAAAATGGAGCCTACTATTATCAGTACAATCCATCAAGACATTGGAGGAAATGAGCAAAAAATTGACTATAAATCAACTAATTATAATAACATTACTTTTAAACACACCTTATTACCTGTTTGGATAAGCGCTTATAGATACAATGAAAAGTCTTTTCGTTTTTTGATAAATGGCAGAACTGGCGAAGTAAAAGGTGAACGACCATATAGCACGGGTAAAATTACAGGAGCAATTATTACAGGATTATTGGTATTAGCTGCATTTTATTTGGGTGGTGTATGGGGAGGTTTAACAATGTTGATTATATTTTTGATTTTATTGTTTGCAGTTTTTAAATAAAACCGATTCTAAATGGCAATAATTTAAAATTATCTCAAATTAAGTGCATAAGCCACTTCAAAAGACTTATCTTCAGTGGAGGCACCGATTTTATACATTCCCGATTTAAAACTATAATCAGTACCTGGGTGATACTTAAAGGTCGAATAATCAGATTTATGTTTTAGATTCATTTTGCCATTATTTACTATAACAATCCCCGTAGGGTCAGTTATGGTAATATTAAGTTCTGAACTTTTAATGGCACTCGTGTCGCCCGAGATTTTAAAATTGCACCAAATTGTTGCCACATATTTGGATTTTACAGTTTCAATGTTCTTCTTATTCAATGCAACAGCTGAAAAGTGAATGTTCGACCTTTTATTAATGGTAATTAGCTTTTTGTTGGCCTTAGCCGATTCTAAAGCAGCTTTTAAATCTAAAATCTGTTCGTTCAACTCATTTATTTCTTTATCCTTAAGGTCAATCATTTCTACCATGTTGAGGGTAATATTATCTTGATACGCTTGGTACTCTTTTGAAACCTTGGCCAGCTCTGATTGTAACGAAAATAATTTTGACTGTAACGCTGCTTGCTCTTTACTTGTTAATTTAGAGGTGCTTAAAAGTTGTTGCTTTATTTGGTCTATTTCAAGTTTTAACTTTTTAGCTTGGTTTACAACCGCGGTATCTTTCGATTGCGACAGGGATTCTATGTCCTTATCAATATTATCTACATGTGCTTTAATTGATTCCTGATTAGAAAGTATTTGATGACTTTTATCGTTAGGTTTAGCAATCATAAAAACCAAAGCAACTCCCAAACAACCTATTAAAATCCAATATAGGGCTTCTTTGCGTTTCTGCTTTTGATTAAGATTTGATTGGTCTTTCATGAACTAATAGTGTATAAGTTGGAGTAATAATTTTAAGCTTCTTCAAAAATAATAAAAATATGTAATCATTTGTAAAATCAATTAGATAAAATAAACCCAATTAACAATTTACTTTTTTTTAATAAATTGTTTTAATTTTATTTCAGTAAGTTTTCTTTTAGTATCTAGGGGAAAATCCCCATTCATCATCCATTCAAAATAAGACGGTTCACGCTCAAAAATATCTAATACTGCCTTATCTTTATGTTTGCCAAAATTAAAAATAGCTTCTCCTTGATCATTATATACCATTCTACCGGCAAAGTCCACGTTTTTAGACAAACTAAGCATGTGTAAATGAGCCATATCGTTTAGAACAGGCGTTTTTTCTACCCCTTTTTCATCTTTAATTTTTAGATTTTCATATCTCGCCACTTGCGCGTCCAATACTTCAAAAGTAGCAATGGTGTCTACCTCTGCACTATGGGCTCCGATTAGTTCTTTATGGCAATAGAATTTTAGTGCGGCTGATAATGACCTAGGCTCCATTAAATGAAAAATCTTTTGAGCATCCACCAAATAACGATTGGAAAGATCAAATTCTACATCAGCTCTCAAAAATTCTTCTACTAACATAGGCACATCAAACTTAACAATATTAAAACCAGCCAAGTCACATCCTTCAAGAAATTGAGCGTACTGCTTGGCTACTTCTTGAAACTTTGGCATGTTTTTAACATCCTCATCATATATACCATGTATCATGCTTGTTTCCCTAGGTATGCTTCTCCCAGGATTAATTCGCATCGTTTTAGTTTCTTTGTCACCATTAACTAGTACCTTCAAAACACATATTTCTACGATTCTATCATTGGCAATATTGGTACCCGTGGTTTCAAGATCAAAAAATGCCAAAGGTTTTTTTAGTTTCAAGTGCATAAAAAGTTGGTTGTTTTTATTTACTAATAAGTGATAGTGAAAAATCCTTCAAATTTAAACCATTAAAATTACCAGAACTCATAAGCAATAATGTTTTACCAGTAAGGTCTAAGTTTTGGAGGTATTCCCTAAAAGTATCTGAATTATCAAAAACTATTAATTTCTTATTATTAAACGCAACTTTAATATCCTCAATTGATATTTGTTCTAGATTTTTATGTTTTATTGTTTCAGGATTAAAATAAACCACAGGAACAAATGCTGCGTCAAATGTATCTTTATATTGTTTTATAAATTCTTTGTTAAGACTACTAAATGTATGTAGTTCCAGACATGCTATCAATTTTTTATCGCTGTACTGTTTAGCCACTGCCTCAGTAGTAGCTTTTAATTTAGAAGGTGCATGTGCAAAATCCTTAAAAATTATGGTTTTGTCATTTTGTGCCAACAGTTCTAACCTACTGGCGGCGCCTTTAAAAGACTGAATAGCCTCAAAAAATTCTTCTGCTTCTACGCCCAATCTTTCACATACTTTAAGAGCAGCACTCACATTATACATGTTGTGCTCTCCAAAAAAGCTAACTGGAAACAATTCTCCATTATGTGAAATAAAAGTTTGTCCATTCTTAATTTTACTTACTTGAATGTTGTAAGGTATTTTGGTGACGTCATAAAGGTCAGGCTTTGCCAATTTTTTTACTTCTACGTCTTTTTCACAATATACCAAAGTACCCGCGCGTGGTGTTGATTTTATTAGATGGTCAAATTGTTCTCTGTAAATATCATAGCTAGGATAAACATTAATATGATCCCAAGCAATACCGCTAACAACCAATATGTGGTGTTGGTAATGCGTAAATTTTGGCCTTCGGTCTATTGGCGACGACAAATATTCATCTCCTTCTATTATGATTACAGGTGCGTCTGAAAGCCTAACCATTTGGTCAAATCCATCAATTTTTGCTCCAACCATATAGTCAAATTCTTTTTCGGCACTTTTAAGGACGTGCATTATCATTGACGTAATGGTGGTTTTGCCATGACTACCTGCCACAACTACCCTTTGCTTATTTTTACTATGTTCATAAATAAATTCAGGGTAGGAATATATTTTCAGATTTAATGACTGCGCCTTGAGCAATTCAGGATTATCCGCTTTGGCATGCATTCCAAGAATGACAAAATCTAGATCTTCTGTAATATTATCAACATGCCAACCCAACTGTTGAGGTAAAAGGTCATGTTTTTCTAAATTACTTTTTGAAGGCTCAAAGATTTCATCATCAGAACCAGACACTTTATAACCATTTGATTTTAAAGCAATTGCTAGGTTATGCATAGCACTACCACCAATGGCGATAAAGTGTATTTTTGGACTAATTCCGTACATTCAGCTTAATATTATCTAAGTAAAGCCACAAAAATAAAAAAACCCATTGGATTTACATTATATTTCTAAAAATTGGGTTGCATTTTTTATAATATATATCTAATAATTTAAACCTTACTAAAAATCCTAGTTAAGCATTAGACGAAAGTTTTGAACATGATTAATTAAATCTGGGAAAAATTGTGCAAAATCCGAAGCAAAGTCATTCTCATTTTCTTCTAAAATAAGCATTGCTTGAGTCAGATCAATTTTATTTCCGATTCTAAAATTCATTCCTTCCAAGGTTCTTTTAATACCTTCTTTATTTCCGTAGTTTATCAACCAATTATTTTTTATCATATTTGGCAAAATTTGTTGAATTTCCAATGGTAATAATGCGTAGTTTTCCTCTAGCAACAAATAAAATTTTTGTGAAAATTGGGCTAGTGAAGTATTGCTGTAGGTAGACCAGTTTTTTGCCAAAAAATAATCATAAAATATATCGCTAATAATACCAGCATATCTGTTAAATGTTGGCTGAAGTCGATGTATACTTTGTCTTACTACTAAATGTTGATCTGTATATTCATCAATAGATCGATGTAACTTAATTCCTTTAATGATCCCATAAGGTAAATGCTCAAAATGGTTACCTCGTATTGAATCAGCAATAAAATTACCAATCATTATTTCATCAGAATTATCTGATAAGTAAATATGCGCTAGGAAGTTCAATTCAATTTCATTTAACTTTGTGACTAATCAATAAGGCATTTAATAATTCTTAGTAATACGTAAAGTTACAATTATTGATTAGTGGAATTTTTAAAAAAATTAATTTGAATACTCAAGCAAAAATTGGTAATGACATACATATTGCCAAATCATATTTAATGCATGGGCAGCCAGTAGCTATTCCCACTGAAACCGTATACGGATTAGCAGCTAACGGTTTGGATGCATCAAGTGTGGCCAAGATATTTAAAATTAAAGAACGACCATTTTTTGACCCATTAATTTTACATACCAATAACCTAGATAAAGTAAGGGGTTTTGTATCGCACATTCCGGCAATTGCAAACAAATTGGCGCAGCAATTTTGGCCAGGTCCACTTACATTGGTGCTACCTAAATCTACCTTGGTTCCAGATATTGCCACCGCTGGTTTAAGTACCGTAGGGGTTCGAATTCCCAATCATCCTTTAACTTTATCGCTTCTGTCATTGTTAGACTTTCCTTTGGCTGCACCAAGTGCCAATCCGTTTGGCTATATTAGCCCAACTACAGCCCTGCATGTTCATAATCAACTAGGTGCTAAAATTGAATATATTTTGAATGGTGGACCTTGTTCTATTGGTGTGGAGTCTACGATTGTAGGATTTGAAGATGATAAGGTAATTGTGTATAGGCTTGGTGGCCTAGGTATTGAAGATATTGAACGTGCAATTGGTAAAGTGCATGTGATATCAGAAAATGAAAATAATCCAGCTGCACCCGGCATGTTAAAAAGTCATTATGCCCCTAAAATTCCACTTTATAGAATAGGTATAAACAATATCGAAATATTTGAAAAATTTACAAGAATTGATGGAATCGATGTAGCTAATAACCAAATAGGCAGCATGGTTTTTAAAGATATAATGGCAGAATTTCCTCTTAATAATCAATTTATATTGTCGCCCAATGGAGATTTAAATGAAGCTGCTAAAAATCTATTTTCTGCCATGCGACAGTTAGATAATATGCCTTTAAAAGCCATCATTTCAGAGGTGTTTCCACCAGAAGGATTAGGTGTTGCCATAAATGATAGAATAAGAAGGGCCTCTGTGCAGTAATAACATAAATTATCTAAGCCTTAACCAAAATAACTTAACAATAATTTAATTTATTTGATTGATTTAAGAAAAAAATAGCCAACAGCTCCTGACATTGTAGATGAGATGATAATAACCAACTTGGCCAAATTAATTAAATTTGAATCGGTAAATGCCAAGGTTGAGACAAAAATGGACATAGTAAAACCGATTCCACCCAAAAAACCCATTCCCACTACGTGACTCCACTTAATACCTACTGGTAACCTTGATAAACCTAATTTAACAAGAATCCAGGTCGCGGAGGTAATTCCTACTACTTTACCCAAAATTAATCCGACTAAAATTCCAAAACACACATGCCAATTTATTGTGTAAAATACATCATTAGAGATGGTTATTGCTGTATTAGCCAAGGCAAAAATAGGCATAATAATAAAATTGACAGGTTGCTGCAACTGATGCTCTAATTTAGACGAAACCGATTCTTCGTCACCTCCTCTAAAAGGAATAGCAAACGCCAAAAGCACCCCAGAAATAGTGGCATGAATTCCTGATTTTAACATAAAATACCATAATAGAACGCCAAAAAATAAATAAATGAACATACTATTAACATTAATTTTATTAAGCAATAAAAGAAAAAGAAATATACCTATAGCTATGGAAAAATTTAAGGTATCAATCTGTCCACCATAAAATATTGCGATAACTATTATTGCTCCTAAATCGTCTATAACTGCTAAGGCTGTTAAAAATACCTTTAAAGTTAATGGAACCTTGTTTCCTAAAATGGACAAAGCACCAAGTGCAAATGCAATGTCTGTGGCCATCGGAATGCCAAAACCTGAGATAGTGTTACTTCCTAAATTAAAAATAGCATAAAATGCAGCTGGGACAATCATACCTCCAACAGCCACAAAAACAGGAAGAATGGCGCTTCTTATATTTGATAATTCGCCAATTAATAATTCTCTTTTAATCTCAAGACCAACAAATAGAAAAAAAATCGCCATAAATCCATCATTTATCCACAGATGAAATGGCAAGTTAAAGACCTCTTTACCAATATTAAATCCTATTATTGTTTCCCATACTTGATTATAGGATTCGTATATAGGTGAATTAGCCAATAATAACGACAATATGGTGCAAATAATTAATAAAACCCCAGAAGACTGCTGTCCTTTTAAAAATTCATTAAACTGAAATTCAAACTTTGATACTTTAATGGCCAACTCTATAAAAATTTAGTAATACTCACGATTCAACAAAAAAGTAATAAGCTTAAATATAGCATAAATTATAATATTTTAGTTGAAGTTGATAAAAATTCAAAAGGTCGCCTTTTGAGCGACCTTTTGAATGATTGAACTAACTTAGAACTTATTCAGCCTCTTCAGATTTTTTCTTAGAAGATTTTTTAGCATTTTCTTCCATTTGTTCTTTTAAGGCAGATAATTCTGCTATATCACCAAGTGTAGACTTTTCTACAACTTGTTCTTTTGCTTTTTCAGCACCTTTTTTACCATTGCCTCCTTTTTTGTCAGCTGGCTTTTTAAGGTCTTCAAGATTTACTTTAGAATGAGATAAATTGATTTTACGCTCATCTTTGAAAAACTCAAGTACTTTAAAATCAAGAGACTCTCCTACTTCTCCTACAGTACCATCTTCTTTTGCAAGATTTTTTAAAGTAGCAAAACCAGTTATACCATAAGGTAATTCGATTTCAGCACCTTTGTCATTCTTGACAATTATTGTACCTTTATGGATAGTGTTTGCTCCAAAGATATCTTCAAAAGTATCCCAAGGATTCTCTTCTAATTGTTTATGGCCTAAAGCTAAACGACGATTTTCAACGTCAAGCTCTATCACAACTACTTCCAACTCATCTCCTACTTTAACAAACTCAGAAGGATGTTTAATTTTCTTGGTCCAAGATAAATCAGATACGTGTACAAGACCATCGATACCTTCTTCAAGTTCTAAGAACAAACCAAAGTTGGTAAGATTACGCACAATTCCTTTATGTTTGGTAGTTGCAGCGTATTTAGTTAATAAGTCTTGTTTAGTCCAAGGATCTTCTGTTAATTGCTTAATGCCCAACGACATTTTGCGCTCATCACGGTCAAGTGTAAGAACAACCGCATTAACTTCGTCATTAATTTTGAAGAAATCTTGTGGATTGCGTAAATGTTGAGACCATGACATTTCTGAAACGTGAATCAAACCTTCCACGCCTGGTACAATTTCTAAGAATGAACCGTAATCAGCCACGTTAACGATTTTACCACTTACTTTAGAACCTACTGTGATTTCTACAGGCAATGCATCCCAAGGATGTGGTGTAAGTTGCTTCATACCCAATGAGATACGTTTTTTCTCATCGTCAAAATCAAGCACTACAATATTTACTTTTTGGTCTAGTTTCAACACCTCTTCTGGGTGGTTGATACGACCCCAAGAAATATCTGTAATATGTAGCAAGCCATCCACACCACCAAGATCGATAAATACACCGAAGTTGGTCATGTTTTTGATCACACCTTCAAGAACTTGGCCTTTTTCAAGGTTGTTCAAGATTGCGCTCTTCTGCTGCTCAATATCTTTTTCAATTAATACTTTATGAGAAACTACTACGTTGTCGTTAGTATTGTTGATTTTCACAACTTTTACTTCCATTTTCTTACCAACATAGATATCGAAATCGCGGATTGGTTTTACATCAATTTGAGAACCAGGTAAAAATGCCTCAACACCAAAAATGTCAACAATCAATCCACCTTTAGTTCTGCGTTTCACAAAACCTTCAATCACAATATCATTGTCAAGTGCACCTTGGATATTATTCCAAGCACTTACAATTCTCGCTTTTTTACGTGACAATATTAATTGTCCTGACTTGTCCTCTTGATTTTCGATGTATACATCAACCAATTGACCAACCTTTAACTCAGGCATATCACGAAATTCAGACAAAGGAACCAACCCATCTGATTTGGTGCCAATGTTTAGAACCACCTCTCTGTCGGTGATACCAACAACCGTACCTTTTACAACGTCGTTTTGAATAGAAGAATATAATGTAGTCTCGTACATTTCTTCCAATTTAGCGCGGTCTTCTTTGGTGTATCCACCTTTAATACCCCTACGCTCAACTACTTCCCAATTAAAATCTGCAATGGGTGATGACATAAAATTTGTTTTCGCCAATTATACTTCAGAAATTTGGCATGTTTCTGAAAATAGTTAAATGATTCATTATCAAGAGAATAATGCCCCTCACTTTGAAAGGACTGCAAAATTAAGGTTTTTTTCTAAGTATAACAATTATTAACAGCATATCAATAAGATAATTTTATTTATTAATGAAACAATCCGTTATTTGTATCGCCTCGTAGGTATAAGAAACTAAAAGTTAAGTGTATGCAACATCAAGACCAACCCATTAAATGGAATCAAATTGCGGCATTAGCGTCATTAGATGCTGCAATTCTTATTAGTTGGATGGCCTACCATAATTACCAACCCCAATTAATAAGAAAGTTTCATTTTGAGTCTTTAATTGATTTTGTTAAAATCACCCAAACCGTTGTAGTTCTTTTTATTCCTTTATTAGCAGGTTATTTAACAGATAAATTTAAGGAAAAAAAGGGTAATTGGCTTACAATTTTTGCCATTGGTATTAGCACTGCATCTATGATTTTTATGATGGTGTCTTATTCCATTTCAGACCATGCTTTGGCGAGTTTTGTACAATATTTGCCGCTTATGATTATCTTTTGGCTCATTTCGATGAATTTGTTTCACAGCCCAGCCAATGCCATTATTGAGACTTTTTCACGCAGTAGCTATCTCACTTTAATTATGGCCATTATCGCTATGGTAAAAGAACTTATTTATGTAGCTGAGCCAGTATTGCTTGAATCTCTAGAAGGTGTAGGAGGATCTACTACGTTTTTTGTAGGAGGGTTGGCACTTATTATAACTGGTACTTATTTTGGAAGCGCAACAAAAAATATACATACAGAGCACCATGAAGAGGATATCAACGAAAAAAATAACTTTTTAACTGTTATCATATTTGGATTGTTGGCAGGGGTAGCGCATGGCACTATTTTACAGCTTTTTCCAAGTATTTTACATCACAAATTAGCTGGTAACAATGAGCACATTAATCACCATACTTATGTATCCGTATTTTTCCTTATTGCCGCCTTATCAAGCATTCCCATGTCGTTTTTAGCCAAAAAATACGGAATAAAGTTATGTTTAGTTATATCGTTGTTTATACTTTTTTCCAGTCTACTCGTATTAGTATTGGCAGAACATGTGTTTGTATGCGAAATATTCTTGTTGGTGGCAGCCATGGCCTATAGCATGATGGCAGTTACTGCATTTCCATATGCTTTGTTTAACATCAATGCTAAAAATGCCACTTTTGGAACAGGTTTGTTTTTTGCGAGTTTTGAGGCTTTTGAAATTATTATTCGATTATTTATTTAACAAGTTGATTTAATGGATACCAATAAAGAAATGCAATGGATATCAAAAATGTCATTTTTGATGAATACGCTCATGTCAGCCACCATTGTGATGGGGGTTTTAATTGTTTGGCTTGCATATAGTTATGCCTTAAAAATTAAACATCATGGCCACATTATTGCGGATAAAAAGGAATCGATAAAGATTGATGGTAAAATTGAAACAAACGCCACTGCATCCATTCATAAATCAGATAACCCAACTGAAGAAAAATTAAACGAAGAGTCGCCCACTCTATCTGTAGAACCTTCTAATGATGAAGAAATTGTAAAGTTCGAGGAGCAACCAGTTAATGTTACCTACTACTTGGTAGCAGCCTCACTTACCAACAAAACGAACTCAAAAAAAATAATTAGTAGCCTAAAACAGAAAGTTGAAAATCCCATTTTAATAGAGGATGAAAATCAAGGCAAATCAACTTATCGTGTTTGTGTGTTTGAGGCCTCTAATCTAGAAGATGCGAAAAGAAAGCGAGAAGAACTTAACACAAAAGGTATTGAAACATGGGTACTTAAAAAGTAATTTTAATTTACTTAAATCCAGCTCTAAAGGTTTACAGAAATAAACCAAAGCAAAATATTGAATAATTTTAATATTATATATAATTTTGAAGTACAATTACTTCAAAATGAAATATATAATACTACTATTCTGTTCAGCTTTTAGTTGGGCTCAAACAGGAATTTTGGTCGATTTTGCCAATAATTCATCAAATGGTTGGATAGGTACCAATCCTGCCAAATTTAATCTTACTGCCTCAAATGGCGAGCTAAACATAGTTGCCTCTCCTACTGGCTTTGAGAATTTGGAATTTTCATTTAGTTCTATTGATATCACTGCTAACCCAATTTTAAAGCTAAAAATAAAATCTCCGGCAGCATTTACTATGAGAATTGATCTTACTGACAATAACGGAAGGTCGACCAATGCCACTCCTACCACCCAAAATATCACAATCAACAATAATTATGTTACATATACGTTTAACTATACTGGCAAATTCAACCAAACTTTTCCTTCAACAGCAACTGTAGACCCAAGCAAAATAGTAAGAGCGTCTATTTTTTTTAATGCAGGAACTGGTTTTAACAATACCGTAACTATCGATGATTTTAATATTGGTGATCCTATACTATTTACTTCTGGCAAAATTTTAATTAATCAAGTGGGTTACGAACAAATTGGACCCAAGGAAGCAATGTACCAAATAGACAATAATTCACTACCCTCAGATAGTTTTTTTGTTGTAAATGATGTTACTAATGCTGTAGTTTTTAAAGGAAAACTTTCACCTTTAGAAGTTGTAACTGGCTGGACAGGAAGGTATTTCGCTAAACTGAATTTTTCGACATTTCAAACTATAGGCAGCTATAAAATTAAAATCAATAATCTTACGTCATATAGTTTCTCAATTAACAAAAACTTACTATTTAATACAGCAGCACCAAAAATTGTGTCATTCTTTAATCTTATGCGGAATACTGACAATGCTGACCTTACCTTGTCGTTTAACGGGCCTAGAAACGACCAAGTAAATGTTTACGGTGGTTGGTCTGACGCGACAGGCGACCCAGGAAAACACATGTCACATTTATCTTATGCCAATTTTTTTAATCCTCAACAAATACCTTTTGTGGCTTGGAGTTTAATGAAAGCTTATCAAATTAATCCAACTGCTTATACTTCCTTTTCAACCAATTTATGGTCAGAGGTGGCATGGGGAGCTGATTATTTGGTCAGAAATGTGGATCCTGCAGGCTACTTATACATTGCCATTTTTGACGATTGGGGTGGAGCACCTGCTACCCGTGAAATCACCGAATGGGGTCAAGCACCAGCTTGTGATTATTGCAGATCTTCAAATTTTCAAGCTGCCATGCGCGAAGGTGCTGGTATAGCCATAGCCGCTTTGGCGCGTGCCAAAACATCTAATGTTACGACAGGTAATTTTACACCCGCCCAATATTTGGCTAAAGCGGAGGTTTTATACTCGCATTTAAAATCACCTGGTACTGGTTATGCTACAAAAAACTTAGAATATTGTAATGACCATCAAGAAAATATCATTGATTTTTATTGTGGATTATTGGCTGCCACAGAGCTTTATAAGGCCACCACTAATGCTACTTACCTTGCAGATGCGCAGGTATATGCTACCAAATTGCTTTCTTTGCAAAATGCAGCAGGCTGGCTATCTTCCAACGTTGCTAATACAAGGCCATATTATCATGCCGCAGACGAAGGTTTGCCTGTGCTGGCACTCTTAGAATACAACACCATTGATGCATCAAAAAATACGGAAATCAATTCTTTTATTACCAATTGGGTAAGTTGGTATCAATCAATCTCAAAAGAAGTCACCAACTCTTTTAATTATGTACGTCAGTATGGAAAACCTTATAGTGCTTCCACCTTACAAGCAGCGAGGAAGGCATTTTTTGTGCCACAAGCTAACGAAACTGGCTACTGGTGGCAAGGAGAAAATGCAAGAATCGCTAGTATGTCAGCAGCATTTTTAGCGGCCAATAGATCTTTAGGTCTAAATAGTTTAGATACGAGTTATAGCGCTAAACTAATCACCTCTCAATTAGATTGGGTATTGGGCAAAAATCCATTTGACGTTTGTATGATGACAGGAGTTGGCACAACTACCTATCCGACTTATCTCAATGGTAGCAAGGGGCCTAATCGCATTGGTGGAATCTGTAATGGAATAAGTGCCAAAAACTTAAATGAAACTAATATTGATTGGGCACCGTACGACCAAGCTGCTACAGATAACTGGCAAAACTGGCGTTGGGTAGAACAATGGTTGCCGCATGATGCTTGGTTTTTATTAGCTTTGGCTTATTTAAATGATGCAATTGATAACCCACCAACGCCATTGGCAATCCAACTAGATAATAAAGCTAGTTCTCCAATTTTACCGAATTCTGTACAGGTCGTTCCAAATCCTTTTAATGAACAAATCGAATTAAACTTTCCCCAGGAATCAGATGAAATGTGGTTTATTAAAATTTTGGATATTAAAGGGCAAATAATTTATGAAGGTAATTGGAATAATATTCATTCAAATGAAATAAAAACAATCAAACTACCGTTTTTACAAAAGGGAATTTATATTTTGAATCTCTACAATTCTTCTAGCCAACGTACTATCAAAATTGTCAAAAATTAGTTGGTGAATTGATAATTGATAACTGGTGACTGTTTACGAGCTGATATTTATGACAAAAATTGTTAAATACTTTAAATCAACAATCAAAATCTTAGTACTATCATCCCTGTTCGTAATAGGTTTTGTTGGTTCGTATTTAGCTGGGGCGTGGCTTCTTTCTAGAATAAGGGCTAATGAAGCTTGGCGACCTGATCCTAAAGGAACCGCAATTTATGTTGTTTCAAACGGAGTTCATACAGATATTGTGATTCCTTTTGATACATTAGACAATATTACCAATTATCTCAAGTCGTATCAGCCGTTTAGTCAACCCAAGTATGTTGCTTATGGATGGGGAGACAAGGGTTTCTATCTTGACACCCCTACTTGGGGCGACCTCACATTTTCTACTGCATTTAGGGCATTGTTTGGGCTCTCGTCTGCAGCTATGCACCTCACTTTTTACAACAACGTGCCAACCGAAGGAACTCAAGTTAAAAAGGTGTTGGTAGATCAAAAATCTTATCTAAGGCTAAAAACTTATATAAAAGAATCGTTTCAGTTAAACAATAATGGTCTTCCCCAATACATAGGATGTTGCTGGTATTATGATAATAAAAGAGATATGTTTGTTGAAGCTAAAGGTAGATACACACTTTTTAAAACCTGTAACGTATGGGCTAACAATGGCCTAAAATATGCCGGAATTAAATCCGCCGTTTGGGCTCCTTTTGATTGGTGTATCTTAGGACAATTTGAAGAATAAGACTTATTAAATTTGAACAAACATTAAACAAGTTCTAAATAATTTAAGAATTCATTGTAAAAAACATTGTCAATAGTTTAACCAAGAACCAGGTTAGTTATAATACATCACTTACTAACCCTTTACAATTATCTATTATCTATTATCTATTATCAATTAATATTTTAATCCCCCTCTTGCTCATACGGAATAAGCACAGTCCATCCATCTTGCTTGTGATGGTCACCTTTGGCCTTTTTCTTGTTATCCATAGCTTCTTTAATCTTTTTATTAAACTGCCAACAGGTACTTAATCTCAACTGTAATAGTTCTGATAGCTGCTGCGAGGTGATTTTGTTTTTAGAAGCATAAATTAAAAACAACATATAAAATGCCTTGGTTATAGGAAATTTACATTTATGAAAAATTGTGTAAGCAGTAGCCGATTCTTTATAACGACACTTTGTACATCTACGGCTATGTTCATCACCCGGAGACAAGGCCACATGGCGTTTATTTCCACACTTTCTGCAAGCATAAGTGTCAGCCCATTTAAAATCGGTTAAAAATTTAAAACAAGATTCATTATCTGGAAAAACTTTGCTAAATTCCTCAAAATTAACCTCTTTTAGCATTATCCTTGCCTCTTCTAATTCCTCTACGTTTGTTTTAAGTGCAACATTCTCTTTGCTAAGTAGCTCATTTATTCTATTGATTTCCTCAGCCTGCATGAGTAATTGTTCATTTACTGCTTCTAGCTCTTCGGCTTGAATGTTCAATTGGTCATTAGCTGTTTCCAATTCCTCTTTTTGTTGATTCAAAACTACATTTGCCTCTGCAAGTTCTTTGGTACGTTCAGAAACCTTCATTTCAAGTTCTTTATTTACTCTATCTTTAAGAACCTCATTTTCTTTTAGTTGCTGTATAATTTTTTGATCAGCCTTCTCTTTATCTAATTTAAGAAATTTCATTCTTTCGGAAAGTGAATAAGAAAACAATACAACTTCTATAACCAGCCCAATATTGAAAGAATAAACTGTAAAAACGTTACTTTGATGTAGAATACCTGTAAGCCTTGCGATAAGTAGCAAAAGGCTAAAAATGATAAAAGTGTAGGCTATGATAAAGTATTTTGCTACATAATTCCCTTTTTTATAAGAAACAATAGCTGCTGCATAAATAAGGAGAAATGGAACAATAAAGAATGATGGATTCCATGGAATAGTATTAACAAACACCTTGGCAAGAAAATAAACCAAATAAACGCCAGTTACAACATTTATCAAATTATCAAGTAAAGTAGTCTTTTCTCGGGTGTGAAGGAATTTTTTTGCATAAATGGTAAATGTAAGTAGTAATAAAAGCGGAGAATAATTAGTGGCAAATTGATTAAGTCCAGGCAATGATGGCCATAAATACTGAAACCCAAGGCCATCTTCAGATAATGTTAACAAAATACTTGCCAGCACATATAGTGAATAATATAAGTATATTCTTTCATAAATAGAAAAATAAAGAATAATGTTATAAACCAACATTACCAATAAAATACCATAAAAAAGCCCTAATATTAAATATTCTGAGAACGCGTAAGAAGAAAAAGAAGAGAAACTTTTAATATTAATAATAAGGGGATTTTTATAATTAGATCGTGCTTTTAAATATACCGTTGCTTGATCGTTATAAGCAATAGGCAAATCAAATATGAAATTTTTATGATCATATTCTTTGAGGTTAAAAGGCCAGCTGTTACCTGCTTTTGCTGTGGAAATTTTAAGATTCTTATCAACAAAGTAAAAGCTAAACTCTTGTATGTGGGAGTCAGCATTTTCAAGCACCCATCTTGTATTTTCACTTTTATTTATCAATTTTATTTTGACCCAATAGGTGTATTTCCCATTTTCTATAACAGGGTAAGTTTTATTATTTCGAGAAAAAAGAGATGAGTCTATTTTAAGAATATCGTTGATAGTCAACAGGTTAGTGCTATCACAAAATACTGTAAGTTTGTCATTAGTTATTTTGTGTTGTGTTTTATCACTACTAAGCGTTTGTATCTGAGATTGAGCTACTTGCGGCAATAAATACAATACATAAACCGATAAAAAAAGTAGTAAAT
>JAIYAU010000030.1 GCA_027488865.1 Cytophagaceae bacterium | reverse complement strand
TTCAACTTTGAACTTAAATTTTCCTTCCAGATAAAGCACTAGTTCCTTTACCACGACTTCTACTGTTGCAGCATGTTTTGTCTTGAACGGTATTGCAAATATCATTGTTGGTACTGTTAAGATATAATAAGATTATGCCACTTCCAATTTCACTTGCTGTTGGGGTATATGTAGGATTAATTACATTCCTATTTGGAGAAAACACCCCCGAACCACCCACCCAAGTAGCTGATCCTGTGGAGGAACTAGCTCCAGATATTGTAACCAATGGATTGTTGGCACATATATTTTTACTTCCACCGGCGGAAACCGATGGTGCTCCTTTAAAGGCTATGGACATTGTATCGGACTCTGCGTTGCAACCAACGGTATTTGAAGTTGTAGTAAATCTCAATTTTATGCGAGTTGCACTAGCAGATTCTGAAGCGCTAGGTCGATAAACGGCATTCAGAGTGGAGTCATTTGGAAGAAATGTACCTGAACCTGTGGTAAAAAATGACCATTTGCCTTTGCCTGTAGAGGAACTAGCCCCCAACTGCGCATTGGCATTGTTTTGACAGATTAATATACTAGACCCTGCACTAACTGTTGCTGGATTAGTGAAGGTGATTGTTTTTGTGGCTGTAACTGTGCTACATGTAGGTGTAGCGTAACTTACAGTAAGATTTATAGGATTGCCAGCAGCAACTTCTGCAGCTGTTGGTGTATAAGAATTAGTGAGTGAATTAGTATTTGCAAAACCACTTAAAGTGCCTCCAGACCAAACTACCGAACCACCAACCACTGTGGCTGTAGTGTTTAAAGAAACTGCTACGGGATTATTTCTACAAATAGTAGCCACTCCGCCTGTATTGAGTGTAGCGGGATCGGTAAATTGGATGGTAATAAAATCTTCTGCGGGGGTGCAAGAGCCCTGTGCCGTAGACCTTAAGGTAAGAATAATATTGGTTCCTGCAGTGATCTCAGCAGCAGATGGTTGATAAATTGGGTTTAGAACTGTGCGACTTGGAACAAAAGTACCTGTGCCTCCAAACCATTGAATGGTTGTAGCTACTGAGTTTTTGGAACCACTTAGTTGGACATTAGGATTATTTTTACATCTAATAACAGACGAAGGACCTGCATCTACTACTGGGCCTTGTATAAAGAAAATCTGCATAGTATCTGAAATTGCGCCACATACACCATTTCCAGTAGAAGATAAACGCAATACAACTTTATTTCCAGCTACCTTTTCACCAGTAGTTGGCACATAAATGGCATCAAAATTAGTATTTCCACCTTGGAAATTATTATTTGAAGGCGTTGACTTATTAGTCCAAATTCCAGTATTGGTAAATCCAGAGACAATACCACGAAGTTGGATTCCTGTAGTATTTGTACAAACCGTAGTATCGTTAAAAGGAGAGCCTGTTTCAGGCGTTAATCTATTGGCATCTACATTTATAGAGGTATCTTTAAAGGTGGTTGTTTGGCGAATAACATTACCATACCACCACGTATTGATGGTTTCAGGACAATTTTGTGGTCCACCTCCACATCCATTATCTCCACGATTGGTCCATCTGTGGCCAGTAAGCACCCCGAGCGTTTGTACTTTTGTATCTAGTGCTTGACCAGCGTTAACCTCTGTGTCATCCCAAAACAGTAAAGGAGGTGTGATTGAACTTGGCCTTACCAATGATACAGAATAACCATTTCGATGATTTTCAACATCAAAGAGTGGTAAATGGGTTAAACCATTAAAATAGTTAACCTCAACAGGGAATGTGGCATTAGCGGCTATCAACTTTCCCTTTGCATCTTTTGAATTCCAAGGTATACAGTTATTCCCTACTTTTACGTTGGCGGAAATGATAGTATCTCTGGAGCCTCTTCCATTATACCCAGCGGGTAGGTCAAAATCTAATAATATTTCTACTTTCCCCGCCCTATCGACAGGGATATTGATACATCTATTCCTAGGGTCGCATCCTGATATGGATATTTGTCCAGTTAATGCGCCAAACGATGGTTTTGAAGGATAACACCCATTATCAGGATCATTTAAGAATAATTTGTACTCAGGATAAGTAATGTTACCAACCCTAGATCTTCTATCAGCTGCTGGTACACCAGTGTTTGTACAACCCGTTGAATTACATGAAATTACAAACCCATAGGGCTGCATCCCGTTAAAGTCTATTCTAGTAACGACTGAGTCTTTGGAGTAAACAAAAATCTTAGTATCGAAAGTATTGGTTCCACTATTGCAATTGATATCCCAAGCACGACTCCACAATCTACCTGTTCTAATGGCATTTGCGTTGAGGGTATCAACCACGGTCATGTCAAAATACAGAAATCTTCTGTTTAACTTATTTACAACTGTAGCACTACGTGGATTAAATTCAATATAATAGTCTCCTGCTACTTTTGGTATAAAACTTAGCGCATTATATCCTGTAGCAGCAAATGGTTTAGGACCAGCAGTAGCTTGCGCCCAAGTGCTTATAAACCCATTGCCTGCTGTGGGAACTCGATAGGTAAATACTGAAGCTGCAGGATCTTGGTCCACTCCTGCGCCACTTATGGCAATTGTCTGGTTGTTAGGACCTTTTATTCTAAAAAAACAATCATTATCATCTTGTCTAAATCCGAAAAAAACCTTTTCACCTAAATTACAAATTTTTACATTTAATCGATATAGCGTGTCTGGACTATACGTCATAAATTTTCTTGTATCCAAATTGGGCCCATCCCAAATTTGTAAATATGGCCCATTTTGACCAGACTTGGTATGAAGTTCTTTAGAGCCTTCTGCAAATGTCTTTTGAACACTTGTTAGCATTGAAAAGGCCAAAATAATAACTGATGAAATTCGAGTAATGGTAAAAACTTGTTTCATAGCGTAGGGGCTTGGGAGTTCAAGCTATTTTTAATGTAAGTTTTGTTTCAAATCTACAATTTTGAATCCTCCAATTACAAAATTATAATTTTTTTTGCCAAAACTTACTTATTATAGCTTTTTCTATCATTTTTTGAAATAGCTGGACAAATTAATATACGTATTAATCCGTAAAATGGATTTGTGAATACGTTTGAGGGAATAAAATTAATCAAAAAAACAGTTCTAAAACTTACATGAATACAATTTATATATCTTCGTAGAAAACAAAGAACATCTTATTTATTATATCTTGTATAAAAAAATCTGATGTCAATGTATTTCAGTTAGTTTATTTTTTGTTTATAAAATATTCTATCGCCATGTTATAACCATTTAATCCCAATCCTGAAATTATTCCGATGCAATTTTTGCTTAACAAACTTTTATGACGATAGTCTTCTCTGGCATAAATATTAGAAATATGAACTTCTAAAACAGGTGAATTAATGGCAGCAATTGCGTCTGAAATAGCAACGGATGTATGGGTATATCCACCAGCATTTAGTATGATGCCATCATGGCTAAATCCAATTTCATGCAGTTTATTTATTAGTTCCCCTTCCACATTAGATTGGTAATATTCCAATTCAACATGAGGGTAGGTATTTAACATTTGTTTAAAATATGCCTCAAAAGTTTGATTGCCATAAATGCTTTTTTCTCTAGTTCCCAATAAATTAAGGTTGGGTCCGTTAATGATGCCAATTTTCATAATTAAAACAGTTACAGTAATTTAATATTCTATTCCCTTCCTCCTACTACCACCTCTACAAAGTCATTAAGATATTTTTGGCTTATTTCTAATATCTGATTGGCACTTATGTTTTGTAAGGTTTGTAAATACTTGTCAAAATAGTCGTAATCCAAACCCGCAAAGTGTATGGTTTTAAACTTATCTGCCAAACTAAAAGGAGTATTGATTGAGCCTAAAAAGGAGCCGTGCATATAATTTTTTACAACATGAAGCTCATCCTCTGGCACTGGTTGAGTTCTTAGTATATTTATTTCTTTTAATATTTCATCAATGGCAGCAGAGGTAAATTCTTTTTTTACATCCGTACTAATAACAAAATACCCTTCGTCTTGATGTGACGACATGTGGGAATTAATGCCATAAGTAAATCCTTTATCTTCCCTGATATTTTTCATTAATCGCGAGCCAAAATATCCTCCAAGGATTTCATTAGCAACCACCATTTTGAAATAATCTGGGTGGCTCCGTGTGAATAATCTTTTGCCTATTCTTATTGAAGATTGTACACTTTGTTGTTTTTCAATGAGTTTGTTTTGAGGCCTTCCAAGATTGGTAACTGGTATTTCATGTGTATCTCCAAGTTCAAACTTTTCATTCCCAAAATATCTATTTAGCAAAAACAGTTCTTGGCTGCCAACTTGACCCGAAATCACTATTTCTGCCTTGGAAAACTGATATTGATGTTTGAAAAACCTTTCTAGTTCACCTTTAGTAATAAGCGGAATATCTTCTAGGTTTAGTGTTTTACCATAAGGATGTCCATTGGGATAAAGCTGTTCTTTTAGGAGGTTTGCTGCGACATAGCTATTTTTTTCAAGATTTACCTTGATAGATTGCTGTACTATATTTTTTAAATTTTCTAATTGATCCTCTGGAAACGTAGGCAACGCCAACATTTCGTATACCACAGGCAGGAGTTGCTCAAAGGTTTTGGTAAGACAAAAAAATGTAATAATGGTTCTATCAACGTTATGACTCACCTCCAAAAACGCCCCTAGTGACGCAATTTTTTCGGAAATCTCTTTGGCACTATGGCTTCTGGTGCCTTCTTGTAACATTTTAGACACAAAATAGGAGGCACCATTTATAGCTTCATGTCTTACACCTGCTTGAAAAATTATTTCGAGCCTTATTACTGGCAAAGTTCCTGCATTTAAGGTAAATACTGGGATGCCATTACTAAGTTTGCTTGGTTCAATTTTTTGTAAATTAAAATTTTTAAGCGGTTGAATACTGGGAGCAATTTTTCTATCTAACAAGGTCATTATATATATTGTAAAAGCTACAAAGATAGGTTTTTTTGTATTTTAATAAATCTTTAACAGAATAAGAATTGACAAAAATTAAGTATTGAACAAAAATAAACCTAAAGGCAAATAAGACAAGCTTATTATTTTGGGGCCTTTAGGCTTTTCAACCAGCTATGGAAATTCTTAATATTTTTGTTTAGAGTAACTTACTTCCCTAAATGTGATACAAAGGTACAACAGATTTCTTTTCTATAAAACAAAATGTAATATTTACTTAACTTTTCGTTAATAATAACTTTACAAAACCAGAAATTGCTAAAACTGGACTCCTAAAAGAACAATGAATCGAAGTTTTGTTCACTTTTTTCGGGATTGTTGATATTATCTAAAATATCTATTAAATCTTCAATTTTATGCATTATTTGAATATTTGAAGGGACTTTAAGATCTTGACCAACTACTTGATAACCTGTTATTAATATTTTTGTATCGGGAAATGTTAAAGACAGTTTTTCTAAATATTCTGAGACATCAAAATCACCCATAGATGTAGTAAAAACAGAAAATAAGTAATCTACTTTAGCGGTGCTATGGGCATCTTTAATATGCTCAATCAGTAAACTTTGACCCAAATAGATTACCTTATGATTTCTAGACTTTATAATATAACTACCAAATAACAATCCCAACTCATGGTATTCTCCTTCTGGAAGAAACAACATAAAAGTTTTGGAACTTGGAAGTTTGCTAGAAATTTGACCATCTAAAGCTACCATTATTTTTTTTCGAATCAAATGCGAAATGAAATGCTCTTGTGATGGACTAATAGCACCTGTAAGCCACAACATTCCCACCTTATTCATAAATGGAAAAATGATATGAATCATGGTCTTTTCAAATCCATATTGAAGTATAGATTTTGACATTACCTTTTCAAAAAGCTCCTTGTCTAGTGTAATCATACAACTAACCAAGGCATTTATTTGATCGGGGTATTTAGAGTTTTTGTCTGTAAGTTGCAATACTTCAATGCTCATATCCTGCTCCGTCATGGTAGCAATTTTGGATATTTTATAGCCATTTTGGTTGAGTAATGAAATATTTAGAATTCGTTTCAAGTCCGTATCATCATAGAGCCTTATATTGGTATCTGTTCTTTTTGGCTCTATAATACCATATCGCTGTTCCCATATACGCAATGTATGCGCTTTAATGCCCGACAAAACCTCTAAATCTCTGATGGAATAATTACCCACGGCTATTTTGTTTAATGATTCTTAAATCTAGACTATGTAAATTGTTCAGTAGATTTATTTTTAAAAAAATCTTGAACAAATTATAGATTAATAGTCTGACTAATATCACTAAAACCAACTATCACCTTAATTGTTTGGCTATTAAATATTATTTACAACAATTTTTTATTGAACGCTTAAAAATATATCGCTTAAAAGAATTGGAAAAGTTATATGATTTTGATTTTGAGATTTTTCAATACCAAAAATTGTTCGGTTTAGATAAGTTTTCCTACCTCTACGCTTAACCCATATAGCCACTAGAAAGTCAAGACTGTAATAAGAAAGGAACTATAAGGGCGTTGGGCAGGAAATATTATAAACATTTGGCTTCATATATTGTCCTCTGACAACCAATAGTTTTAATCTCATTCAACAGCTAAAATCTTTAACACATTTTCAACTAGACAAATCTTTGCAAAAACAAGTTTATAGTTTTTACAAAAATGAAAAATTATGACAAAAGGGTAATTTTAAGTTGTCCTTTAAAAAAAAATTGAATATTAAGTATTGAATATGGCATCAGATGAGTAAAAATCTAATTGTAATTAAATAACCAACTCGTAATGTATATTCCTTCCTCCGCCTTTTGGAATTAAAACACCTATTTTAGTAAGAACTTGTAAGTCACGAGTTGCAGTAGCTTTAGATGATTTAGTAATTGAAATATACTTTTTGGCAGTCATTCCACCTTCAAAACCTTCTATTCCAGCATCAAACATTTTCAATACTACTTTTATTTGGCGTTCATTTAGTTTGTCTTTATATACATCAAAGAATTTTGTTTTCTTTAATGAAAACTGAACAACATTTACAGCATCTTTTTGTGACTCAATAAGTATATTGGCAAAGTATTTCAACCAATTATTTATTTCTAGCGACCTTTGACCTTCTTTAAGTGCTGCGTAGTAACTGTTTTTGTCTTTTTCAATTACAGAAGATAAACTTAACAATACTTGTCTCCCCAACGACTGTGACAAACATTTTTCTGCTAAAACTCTTCCTATCCTTCCATTTCCATCTTCAAAAGGATGAATACTTTCAAAATATAAATGAGAAATTGCCGTTTTAATTATCGCTAAGTGAATATCGTTCCTGACTTCAAATTGATTGTACCATTTTATAAATTGATTCATTTCCTTATGCACTTTGGTAGATGGAGGCGCTTCATAATGAACTATATCCTTACCATAAGTACCAGAAACTACCTTCATTGTTTCTGTGCTATTTCTATATTCTCCAATAGAATTTAAGTTAGTACTTTCAAACAAAACAGCATGCCAATCTTTAATATGTTTTTCTGTCAAATCAAGTTCAAATTCTTCCCTCACTTTGGTCATTAAGGCTCCAATTCGCTTTGCCCGCTTGTCTTTTACAGGTTCGGCAACGGTATTCAAACCTAAATTATTTCTAATTGACGACATCACATCAACTCGGCTCAGTACCTCACCTTCTATGGCAGATGTGGTAATTGCTTCTGAAATCAAAAGTCGAATCAATGTATTTTGCTTTTCAATTGAATCCATTGTAGAAACAATTCCTGACATTTCACCCAGTATTTCAGAAAAAAGTAATGCTTCTTTGCTAATTATACTAATATCAAATTGATAATGAGGCCAATCTATATGTTGCCAATTAAATAACATGCTACTATTTTTAACTGATGAGCCGATTAAATACATTATTCGGCTCAAATATAACTAAATTATGAGCCGAATAATAGCAATATTCGGCTCATGGTACGTTCTAAATTAAAAAAGTTAAGATATATTTTATTCACCACTATCATAGTAGCAATTGACAGTACTTTTAGTTATTTTGGAAAACCTGTAATTATTAACAATGATTAACTTTGACACATGGAATTAAACGAAATTTTAGAATTCAAAGCCTCACCAAAAATTAGGGAGAAATTGACTGCTGTTGGTTTTGCCAAAACATTCGCAGAGGGAGAGACTATTCTACAAGAAAATGTCTATATCAAAGCCATTCCGATCGTGACTTCAGGAAGTATCCGGGTTATGCACACCGATGAAGACGGAAGAGAACTCCTATTGTATTATATAAAAGCTGGTGAAAGTTGCATCATGTCCTTTTTGGGTGGCATGCACCAAGATACTAGTAAAGTAAAGGCTATTGCCGAAGAAGAAACAAATATCCTTTTTATCCCGATTGACAAAGTAAGTCTGCTGATCAAAGAATTTCCTGAATGGCTGGACTATATTTTTAGGTTGTATCATAAGCGATTTGAGGAATTGTTAGAAGTGGTAAATGCAGTGGCTTTCAAAAAAATGGATGAAAGATTGCTTGATTTTATCCAAAAAAAATGTCAAATTACTAAAAGTGGTACGCTTTATATCACCCACGAGCAAATAGCGAACGAATTAGGCACTGCACGTGTAGTAGTTTCTAGATTGCTCAAGCAGATGGAAGATGAAGGCTTGGTTACATTAGGTAGAAATAAAATTTCACTTGTGTAACATAAGTAGCTGAGTACCCTTTTATATTGTATTAGCTTTGAAAGCGTAAATATTATTCACTAAAACAGGCAAAACAATGAAATCTAACATGGGTACAATCGACAAAGTCGTGAGAATCGTTATAGCAATTGCCATAGCAGGCCTCTATTTTGCAAACATTATTTCTGGCGTATTAGCTGCTATACTTTTAATTTTGGCAGGGATATTTATCCTTACAAGCTTTATGAGTGTCTGTCCACTTTATTTACCATTTGGCATTTCTACACGTAAAAAAAGTGCCTAAAATGGATCTGCAAAATGCAATTCTTATTGCTTTGATTGGTGCTGGGGCAGGTATACTTGGGGGTATACTTGGCTTGGGAGGCGCGATCATTATAATACCTGCCATGGTTATGTTTCTCGGATATTCGCAACAAATGGCGCAAGGTACTGCTTTGATCATGATGGTGCTTCCCGTAGGGGCATTAGCTGCATTTCAATATTACCAAAAAGGGTTTGTAAATGTAAAGGCCGCCTTGATTTTAGCCCTTTTCTTTTTTGTGGGGGGCTATGTAGGAGCAAAATTTGCCACTCAAATTCCTCAAGACATTTTAAGAAAAATATTTGCGATTATGCTAGTGGCCATTGCTTTTAGAATGTGGTTTCAAAAGTAGCAACGAATAATTAAAAATAATAAGTGATGGATGAAAGCAACGAAGATTTAGGTAAGGATTATTGGGAAGGACGATACCTTGCCCAAGATACTGGCTGGGACTTGGGAGAAATTTCTCCTCCAATAAAAAGTTATGTAGACCAATTAAGCGATAAGAATATAAGAATTTTAATTCCTGGTTGTGGCAATTCATACGAAGCGCAATATTTGGTGCAAAACGGATTTACTCAGGTGACCGTAATTGATATTTCCCCTTCTTTGGTAGAAAAACTTAAAGAAAAATTTCGCAATAATCCTGCAATCACCATTATTTCAGGTGATTTTTTTGAACACCAAGGTGCATATGATTTAATCTTAGAGCAAACCTTTTTCTGCGCATTAAACCCAATATTAAGGGCTAAATATGTAGAAAAAATGTATTCGTTATTACAAAAGAATGGCAAACTAGTTGGTCTTTTGTTTAATAGAGAATTTGAAAAACAAGGCCCTCCTTTTGGCGGTAGCAAAAGTAGCTATGAACAATTGTATTTGCCCCTTTTCGAATTTATGGTTTTTGCGCCATGTTATAATTCGTTTTTCAAAAGAATCGATACTGAATTGTTCTTTATTTTTAAGAAAAAAGCCCTTGTGTAACAAAAGTAGCTGTGCTACATAAATAATCAACCGAACTTTACATCAACAAGTTTACAACAAATGGAAATCAGACAATTTGAAGATAAAAATTTGGCTCATTTTTCTTACGCCATCGTGAGTAATGGCGAGGTTGCGTTGATTGATCCTGAAAGAAATCCGCAACAGTATTACGACTTTGCTAATCAGCATCAAGCCAAAATCACAGCCATCATTGAAACTCATCCACATGCCGATTTTGTCAGCGGTCATTTGGAAATTCATTTCGCCACTGGCGCAGAAATTTATGTAAGTGGGCTGCTGGGTGCAGAGTATGAACATCAACCTTTTGATGAAGGGGATGCCATTGTGCTGGGTGGTATTACATTAAAAGCCCTTAATACGCCAGGCCATTCTCCTGACAGTATTTCAATAGTGGCAATCAATGCCAATGGAATAGAAGATGCGGTTTTCACTGGAGATACCTTGTTTATTGGCGATTGTGGCAGGCCTGATTTGCGCGAACAAGCAGGTGCAATTACATCTACTAGGCAAGAATTGGCCAAACAAATGTATTATTCACTACGAAACAAATTGATGAACTTGCCTGATGCCACTATAATCTATCCCGCCCATGGTGCAGGGAGCTTGTGTGGCAAAGGATTGAGCGACCAACATACAAGCACTATTGGTGCTGAAAAAATTGGTAACTGGAGTTTACAACCAATGACCGAAGCGGACTTTATTACGGAATTACTTTCAGATCAGCCATTTGTACCTAAATATTTTCCCTTCGATGTAGGAATTAATAAAAAGGGTGCCGATGCTTTTGCATCTAGTATTTTAAATATTAAGCGAATAACACCAACCACAGTTGAGGAACTTTACAATTTACTTGATCCTAACATATTAATTATTGATTCAAGACCGCAACTTCAGTTCAAAAGAGGGCATGTAAAAAATGCCTTCAATTTAATGAACGACACAAAATTTGAAACTTGGCTCGGCAGTATTGTAAACCCAGAAGAACCATTTTACCTAATTGCAGAAAACCAAACTACCTTAGAGCAACTCATAGCCCGTACAGCTAAAATTGGCTATGAAAAACAAATCGTTTCTGCTATCATATCTACATTTGGAACTGAGTTCATGGAGATTTTTAATAGCCAAGAGTTAGTAACCAATCAAGACAGTTATACGATTGTTGATGTTAGAAATTATTCCGAGGTAAAAAACAAAAAAACATTTGAAAATGCGATTCACATTCCCTTGCCAGAATTAAGGGAGCGTATCAACGAAATTTCAACACACAAACCAATCGTGGTGCATTGCGCTGGCGGTTATAGAAGTGCTGCAGGGAGCAGTATCATTAATTCTAAGCTTGCTGGACAGGTGCAAGTATTTGATTTAAGTGAAGCAGTTAAACAATTTTAAAAATGAATTTTATTATAAAATACAAGCTTAGCATCATTGGCATTGTCGTAGGAGCGATAGGCGGCTACTTATACTATCACTTTATTGGTTGCGCCAGTGGTACTTGCGCCATTACTTCAAAACCACTCAACAGTACTTTATATGGTGCCATGATGGGCGCACTTATTTTCAACACCTTTAAAAAAGAGACCTCTAAATCTTAATAAAAATGACCATTGAAAACATAGTTAAAACAAAACAGGGGACTATCGTAGACGTGCGTACTCCGGGCGAATTCATGGGAGGCCATGTGGTTGGTTCTATCAATATCCCGTTACAAGAAATTGAAAAGAGATGGGATGAAATAAAAAGCCTAAAACAACCCTTGGTACTTTGCTGCGCAAGTGGAGGAAGAAGCGGACAAGCTACTCAATATCTGTTACAGCAAGGTATTGAATGTATGAACGGAGGTTCTTGGCTGGATGTAAATTATTATCAAACTCAAAATCTATAAAATCATGTTAAATATCATTAAACAACTTTTTGGTTTGGGGCCAAAAGTAGATTACGCCCAATTAGTAAAAAGCGGTGCTATTGTTTTAGATGTTCGTAGCAAAGGCGAGTATGCCAGCGGACATATAAAAGGCTCTATGAATATTTCGGTAGATACCCTAAGCAATAATTTGAATAAATTACAAAAAAATACACCGATTATCACCTGCTGTGCAAGTGGCATGCGTAGTGCCTCTGCTAAAAGTATTTTACTTTCAAATGGTTTTAGTGAGGTGTACAATGGTGGCGGTTGGGGTAGCCTGCAAAGTAAGCTGAATTAAAAAAAATGACGGAGTAGAATACATGAATTATTAGTTTATTTAAATAATTGTAGAAATGATACAAAGAATATTTACAAACTGGACATTTACGAGAGCTTTGTACCTTATCATAGGAACGATAATCGTGACTCAATCTGTCGTAAGCCATCAATGGTTTGGGGTAGCATTTGGCACTTACTTTGCAGCAATGGGTCTGTTTTCATTTGGCTGTGCTGCCGGCAATTGTGCGGTGGCACCCAAACAAAAATCAAGCGCTGCTGTTCAAGATGTAGAATTTAAAGAAATAAAGGTAAAATAAGATGGCAAAAACATTTTCTGAAATTATAAAAAGCGAGATTCCAACCTTGGTGGATTTTTATGCAGAATGGTGTGGCCCTTGCAAAACGATGAAACCCATTTTGGATGAATTAAAAAGGAAAATAGGAGGAAAAGCGACCATCATTAAAATTGATGTTGACAAAAGCCAACAAGCAGCCAATGCTTATAAAATTCAGAGTGTACCTACACTCATTCTATTTCAAAATGGCCAAATTAAATGGAGGCAATCAGGTGTTATTCAAACCAATGCATTAGAAAAAATCATTAACCAGTATAATAATTAAATATTTCATGAAATGCTCAGAAAAAGAGAAACCTTAACAAATTCTATTTTGGGGCTTTCCTTTGAATCTTTTAAAATAATTTATAATCCATGACACCTTTTTGGAAATTATCATTAATCATTTTGACTTTGGCCTGCTTCGCTTGTTCTGAAGGCCAAAATTCAAGCGTAAACACAAATCTTTCTGCCTCTGCGTTTGCTAGCAAACTCAAAGAGTTGCCAATGGCACCTCTTCTTGATGTACGCACTACGGAAGAGTTCATTAGCGGCCATTTGGCTAATTCGTTGAATTACGACTGGAATAGCAATGATTTTCCAAATCAAATTGGAAAGCTAGACAAATCAAAACCAGTATTTGTCTATTGCTTAAGTGGTGGAAGAAGCAGCTCGGCTGCCAGAAAGATGCGTGCAGACGGATTTACCACCGTTTACGAACTCGATGGAGGCATTCTCCAATGGCGCAGTGCAGGCCTACCAGAAACAAAAGAACTCTCTGTGCAATCTGAAGGGATGTCGGAGGCCGATTTTAATAAACTGCTAGAAACAGAAAAAATTGTATTGGTAGATTTCTATGCGGAATGGTGCGCTCCATGCAAGAAAATGAAGCTATTTTTTGATGAAATTTCTGCTGAAATGGCCGATAAAGTCTTGGTGATCAGAATAGATACAGATAAAAACCCCGTACTTGCAAAGGCAATGAAGATTGATGCCTTGCCCATTATGCATGTTTACAAAAACAAAAATCTAACTTGGAATCATAAAGGTTTTGCAGACAAAACTTTGATTGTAAGCCATTTATAGAGAAACATACTTTATCTGGATTTTCAACTGGCACTTTTTAGCCATCAAAATACAATGCTTAACCTTAACAGACCACGGACGGTTTGCTAATGCATAAAATGGGTTCATCATTTAGTTGCCTACCAATGAGATAGTTCATACTGTGGCGTGGCCAATCTAAGATTGCCTTAATTTCAGCCACTGTCTTTTCTAGGTCTAAGGCTATTTCCTCTAAAGTAAACCCTTTGCTTTGTAGCCTTTGAATTATCTTTTTTAAGGTAGCCTTTGCTTCTTCTTTTAGTTTTCTTTCATCTTTCTCTCTAGCCTTTGCTTCTGCTTTTAGTTTTCTTTCTTCAGCAATAGCATCTTCAACAGCTGTGTCAATCTCACTTTGGCGGATGCATCCATTTTTGTCTAGTACTTTGCCTGAAACCTTGCAGGAATTATTGGAAAAGAGTGTTGCTTTTTTGGAGTAAACGCAGAAGATCCGCTTTTCTGAGAATTAATTGTTTTTTTACATTTATTCCTTTGAAAAAGTGTAGCATTAAACATTTATTCGTTTGAAAAAGTGTGAACACCTAAGTGCTAGTATCGAGTGGTCAATCTAAGATTGCCTTAATTTCAGCCACTGTCTTTTCTAAGTCTAAGGCTATTTCCTCTAAAGTAAACCCTTTGCTTTGCAGCCTTTGAATCATCTTTTTTAAGGTAGCCTTTGCTTCTTGCTCCCTAGCCTTTGCTTCTTCTTTTAGTTTTCTTTCTTCTTGCTCCCTAGCCTTTGCTTCTTCCACTTTTAGTTGTAGTTCTGCTACAGCGTCAATAATGGCTGAGTCAAACTCATTCTGGCGAATGCGTTCAGCTTTTACGTAGGTTTCGTAAAGTGCGCGTTCGGATTCGCTAAGGCTATCCACCCGCATCTTTTCTTTTGCCTGTGATAAGCCTTTGGCTTTAAATTCGTCCTTGATTTCGCTGTTCTTCAAGAAATAGATCCACTCATCTAATGGGTCTTTGGCTATATCATTGAAATTGTTGACTTTCAGCTAGTAATAGGTAGTAAATATCTCATGGGGATATTGGGCATGGTACAGTTCCTTTTGGGTTTTAGAAAGTTCCAGCTCATTATGGGTGTGGATGCCCTTGAAATGTGTCTCACCTAAGTACACATAATCATCACCGTGACCTAACTCAAAGTAGACAATATTGATTGAATATACTTTAACCACCTTGTCATAGGTATCTCCTGCGCCGAGTCTTTCGCTGATGGCTTTGGCTTGGCCATAACTCATACGTTGGAAATAGTCGTGTTCCTTTTCGTTTTGTACTTCAATCAGAAAAAGTGCTCCTTGGGTGTTTTTTACCAATATGTCAATGACATTGCTCTTGTCAAATTGATCTTCTTTGTTGCTTTGACTTTCGAGAATCTCTTGGATAAAAATATCCTCCTCCAAAAGCACAGAAAGGAATCCCTCTAATATATCGAAATTAGATTTGTTTCGGAGCAGTTTTTTAATTGCCCAGTCAAAACGAATGTGCGTTTGTGCCATGAAGGAAACATTGGTATGCAAAAATACACATAAATAGGAGAAATGAGAAAAGGAGGACGTGAATAGTGTAATATGTGTAAGAATTCCTATCCATTCACAAATGTCCGTCAGTGCTGTACATTACAAGGAAAGGTAAACTTAAACTTAAAGGTTGATACATTCCCAGAACCTATGTATGAGCTTCCATTCGACTCCAAAGGTGCAAACAATAAACTTTTGAAAGGTCTACCTCAATGAAGTCGTTGCAAATATTGGCTTTAGTTGTAAATTGCACCATAACTAAATCCTCTTCTAATGCATAGCATCTTAAATTTAAATCTTTTTTTAGTAAAAGAACATGTGGGCATGTTTAAAGCTGCCAACAATTTTGACATTTATAATCCTGAAAATAATGAACTTATCATGAATTGTAGAGAAGACAATTTAGGATTCTTCACTAAAATTTTCAGATTTACCGATTATAAAAGACTTACCCCGTTTGACATCGAAGTAAAAACAGCTAACGGAGAAAAAGTACTTACCATCAAACGTGGCTTCACCCTGTTTTTATCAAAGGTGGAAGTGTTTGATAACAACGGATCAGCAGTAGGAATTTTTAAACAAAAATTTTTTTCTTTAGGAGGTGCATTTGATGTGTTAGATGCTAACAACAACATATTATGCTCCCTTAAAGGCAAATGGTCGGGTTGGGATTTTAAATTTGTTAAAGACAAAGAAGAATTTGCCTCAGTGTCTAAAAAATGGGCTGGGCTAGGCAAAGAACTATTTACTACTGCCGATAACTACGTGCTGAAGATTGAAGATAAAATACCTGCTGATCATCCTTTGCGTACTTTAATTTTAGCCGCAGTTCTTTGTATAGATATGGTATTAAAAGAATGATAATTTTATAACTTTACGATATATTTTAAAAGGGAGTTTTACTTGAACGTAACACTCCTTTTTTATTGCCACTGGTAAACCAATTGTGCTTAAAATTGAAATTTATTTAGCCATCATGAGCGAAAACCACCTTAAAATACTACAATGGGCCGAAGAAGATAGACCTAGAGAAAAACTTGTGCATAAAGGCAAAGCCGTATTAAGCGATGCAGAACTTATAGCTATTCTTATTGGCTCTGGTACGGTGTCGCTAAGCGCAGTAGATTTGGCAAAAATGATTCTTAAAGAGGCGTATAACGACCTCAATGAATTGGCTAAATTATCGATTAAAGACCTTGAAAAATTTAAAGGAATAGGAGAAGCCAAGGCCATAAGTATAGTGGCTGCCTTAGAACTGGGCAGAAGGCGTAAAAGTACCGAAAGCGTAAAACGGGACAAAATAGTATCATCAAATGATGCTTACGAACTCATGAAAGCCAACCTTTTAGACATTCCTCATGAAGAGTTTTGGATAATTATGCTTAACCGAGCCAATCAAGTAATTAAAAAAATAGCGGTGAGCAAAGGTGGATTACATGGCACGGTGGTAGACCCTAGGTTAGTTTTAAAACCCGCTATCGAACACCTCGCTACCTCACTAATACTAGTACATAACCACCCCTCCAACTCCCTCAAGCCAAGCCAAGCAGATTTGGATATCACCAAAAAGCTGGTAAGTGCCGGCCAAATTATGGACATAAACATCATAGACCACATCATCTTTACCGATGAAGGTTATTACAGTTTTGCCGACGAGGGTGAAATTTAGACTAACACGCATGAATTTATATTCCAATAAATCTAAAATTAAGTTGGTCTTATTGCTGATGGCCATTTTTATAGGCTTGTTGTCGTTGTACTACACCGATAAACTGGTAAAAAGCCTGGCAGAAAGAGAGCAAAAACTTATTGATTTGTACGCCAAAGGCTTACAATTTGCCATTAGCCCTGACAATAGCGGCAACCTTACATTTTTGTTCCAAGAAATAATTGAAGCAAATAGCTCGATACCCGTCATCCTCACCGATGCCAAAGGAGAACCCATCAGTTTTAAAAATCTACCCATTGACGAAACCGCCCCGAAGGAACAGCAACAAAAGCTCCTACAATATCACTTAAAAATAATGAAAAGCCAGTATAACCCCATTGTGGTGGAATACCCCGGCCTAAATTTTAAAAATTACATCTATTACGAAAACTCTTCATTGCTTACCCAGCTTAAATATTATCCCTATTTTCAACTTTCTGCCATTACGGTTTTTATTTTGATAGCCTATTTTGCCTTTAGCTATTCCAGAAAAACAGAACAGAATAAGGTATGGGTGGGTTTGGCCAAAGAAACAGCACATCAACTAGGTACACCACTATCAGGTTTAATGGCTTGGATAGAATTATTACGGGCTGATGAACGGTTTAATCAAGACGGATTGGTGGATGAAATGAACAAAGATATTCAACGACTAGCCATGATTACCGAAAGATTTTCTAAAATAGGTTCCTTACCTTCTTTAAAAACAGAAAACATTCTTGAAAGCATAAATTACACCCTTGATTATCTCAAAAAACGCACTTCTGATAAAATAGTATTTAGCTCAATTTCTATGGCTGGAGAGCAAGTGATGGCAAAAATTAATCGGCCACTTTTTGAATGGGTAATAGAAAATGTATGCAAAAATTCCATTGACGCGATGGGAGGCAAAGGAACATTAACCGTTACCATAATTAAAGAAAAGGATAAAATTTATATTGACATGGCCGATACTGGAAAGGGAATACCTAAGAGCCAATTTAACAAGGTGTTTCAACCTGGCTTTACCACCAAACAACGTGGTTGGGGGCTTGGACTTACCTTAGTAAAAAGAATAATAGAAGAGTACCATCAAGGTAAAATATTCGTAAAACATTCAGAGCTTGGCAAAGGAACGGTATTTAGGGTGGTAGTAAAATGTGTTTAAACTCAATTATCAATTCCCCATTCTCAATAATCCATTATCAATTCTCAATTATCCATTATCCTACGGTCATCTTCCAAGAGTCATTCGATTAGAGTCCCTCAACCATCCACTAAGTTTTAAACCAAATTGCGCAGAATAAAACCTGTCTGGTTTGTATTTAGAAAATTACGTTTTGACCGTTTTTAATTAAACCTGACAGGTCTATTGTAACTGAATTCACGTTAAGGTGTAACTTGGTTTAATTCTACATTTCGAAAATACAGCCCGTTAGTCGATATATTAATTATTTACATTTTTTAAAAATTTTACTTTGTCCGTTACTTCTCCGCTATTTCTCCGTTACTTCTCTCTATGATGTCTCTATCACCGCTCTATTCGCTCTCTATGACCTCTCTATTCGCTCCCTGCTAGCTGTCTCCTTCGTGGATGGTAGCTGTCTCGTTCTTCTCTACTCAGGCAACTCCTTACCTTTGCTCAAATTGAAGCGATGGTTGCGGAGGACGGAATAAAAATAATTTTCAATTTTAATTCAGAGGCTTTTATTTTTGGCATGAACTTGCACATTATAGGACTATCAATCAGATGGCGAAAACGTGGTATTTTGTGATAATTCTTAAAATTAGCCTATCTATTTTCTTTCTATATCCTACGGTGTAGGTTTCTACTTCCTTTCTACTAGGTTTCTATGAGGTATCTATAAAGTGTATAATTTAAGAATGGAGAATTGATAATATATCTGTCAAGTTTAAATAAAAACCGATGAAAACATAAGTGCTTCAAATAAAAAACTGAGAGGTGCTCCATCACTTCAAAGTTTAACTTCTTTTAGCAAATTATCATTTCATTTTAAATTGTAAATAAACAAGTTATAAAATAATTTATTTTTTGTCATCTCTTACATTAAAGCAAATTACAACTGCGCGAGAATTAGAAACAATATAGAAATAAGCCCTTAATAATAAGGTAATAGTAGCATCGTATCTTTGTAAGCTGAATGGACATTAAAACTAAAACATTCAATAGCTATGAAAAATATTACACTCCTTTCCATCGAGAACAAAATGACACGCTCAAGCTATTTACCCAACCCGATTATCTCAGCTTCCAAAACCATGAAAAACACCTTCGCTAAACTTTGTTTATTTGTCTTGACCTTTGGGTTGGTAGGGGAAATGATGGGGCAGATAAATATTACTTCTTTGCCTGCCAACTATTCAAATAATTTTGATAGTTATAATCCCAGCACTGCATCTAATGTGCCGAGCACAATAAATTCTACTGGTACTTCGACTGCGGGCTTAGCAAGTTCTACAATAGGTTGGACCGCCTCAAGTACTACCGCCGTTTATAACGGTAAGGGTACGGGTTCTGGAAATACTGGTGGATTTTGGGGATATAATGTAACTGGTAATACTGGAACTGAAAATTCTTTGGGCGCGTTATCTTCTGGTTCAAATACACATACTTATACAATTAGTTTTACAAATAATTCTGGTTCTACAATTACATCTTTAACTATGTCATGGGATTATGAACAGTGGAGATATGGGGGGTCGAATACTAGTGGTTGGGATTGTTCAGGTACAGGTCAATTAGCATCAAATTCAACCTTAAATGGAAAAGATTTTTCTGGTGTTGCAGGTACTGCTGGTGCAACTGGCGGACTAACAACAGCCGTCACTTCATTTACCTTAACAGGTTTGTCTATAACGAACGGTCAAAGTTTTGGAATAAGTTGGGTAACTACGAATCTAACAGGTACAGACAATGGGGTCGCAATTGATAATTTTTTATTATCCGCAAGCGGTGGTAGTTCGACACCACTTGCACCAACAATTGGAACAATAACACCAGGAAATCAATCTTTATCTGTAGCGTTTACCGCCGGTGGTGATGGAGGTTCAGCAATTACCTCTTATAAATATTCTACGGATGGTGGAACTACATTTAGAACTAGAGCGGCGGGTACTACAGCGTCCCCTATTTCAATTACAACTTTATCATCTGATGGCACCACTGCTTTAACGAATGGTACTAGCTATAACATACAAATAAAAGCAGTAAACGCAAATGGTGATGGTACTGCAACAGCTAGTACAGCTGCAACACCCTATACTACACCAAGTGCACCAACTATTGGAACTATAACTCCAGGTAATCAATCTTTATCTGTAGGATTTACAGCAGGGGCTACTGGTGGCTCTGCTATTACCTCCTACAAATATTCTACTGACGGAGGTGTAACTTTTAGAACAAGACAAACTGGTACTACTGGTAGCCCAATTTTAATAACCACTTTATCTTCAGATGGAACAACAGCGTTAACGAATGGCACAAGTTATAATATTCAAATAAAAGCTGTAAATGCTGGTGGAGATGGTTTAGCTACTGCAAGCACTTCAGCTACCCCATATACTACTCCTGGTGCTCCTACAGTAGGTACTATAACTCCGGGTAATCAATCTTTATCGGTGGCTTTTACGTCAGGTAATTCTGGCGGTTCTGCTATCACTTCCTACAAATATTCTACCGACGGAGGTGTAACTTTTAGAACAAGGCAAAGTGGTACTACAGCAAGTCCCATTGCAATCACCACATTATCATCAGATGGCACAACAGCCTTAACAAATGGTACGAGTTATAACATTCAGATAAAGGCAGTGAACGTAGCAGGTGATGGTAGTGCAACTGCCAGTACTGCAGCTACTCCATACACTACACCTAGTGCGCCTATTATTACAGGCATTACAGCAGGAAACACCCAACTATCTGTAGCATTTACTGCACCAAATAACAATGGTTCAACTATTACGAATTATCAATATTCTACTGATGCTGGCTCCACATTTACTCCAGTATCTCCGTCACAAACTACAAGCCCAATAGTAATAACAGGCTTAACCAATGATGTTACTTATGATGTACAATTAAAAGCAGTAAACGCTGCTGGTGCAGGTACAGCTTCTACTACTACACAAGGCACACCGGTAGCACCTACTTCGCCTTCCATAGCCTCATCGGGTACACCATCAGCACTAAGCACCAATTATGGTACCCCAAGTTCTAACACAAGTTTCTCTATATCAGGTACGGCTATGCAAGCGGGTATTACAGTTACTCCTCCATTAGGTTTTGAAGTGTCAACAGTTTCTGATTTCTCCAGTAATACAGGTACTAATGGCTCTCCATTAACCGTTGGTGCAGCAGGCACTATTGCTAGTACCACAATTTATGTTCGTATATTAGCTACAGCATCAGTTGCAGGTTCTCCGTATAGTGGCAATATTACTTTAACCAGCACGAATGCTTCTCAAGTAAATGTGGCTACGGCAAGCAGTTCTGTAAATACGGCTACCTTAACTATAACTGGCTTAACAGCAAATGGTAAAACTTACGATGCTACTACCATAGCATCGGTAACAGGTACGCCAGCTTATAGCGGGTTACAAAATGGAGAAAGTTTTACAGTAACGGGAACTGTGACATGGTCTTATCCTTCTAAAGTTATTGGCTCACAAACATTATCACGTTCAGGTTCATATAATTCTCCTTCTACCAACTATACCGTTACACAACCAAGCCTTTCAGCAACTATTACTGCTGCAACGCTTACTGTAACCTCGACTTCAGCTTCTAACAGAACTTATACCGGCACTACTGTTGCAACAGTTTCTGGTACACTATCGGGCAAACAAGGTTCAGATGTGGTAACACTAAATACCACAGGTACTTTTGCCTCAAAAGATGTTGCCAATGGCATTGCTGTAACTAGCTTCTCCATTGCAGGTGCAGATGCAGGCAACTATACCTTAACACAACCTACGGGCGTTACTGCAAACATAACTCAAGCCCCATTAACCATTTCTGGATTAACTGGAGCTAATAAATCATACACCGGCACCTCAACTGCCACTACCACTGGAACGGCAGCGTATAGTGGTTTACAAAATGGCGAAACTTTCTCAATTGTAGGCACACCTACATTTACGTTCGTAAGCGTTAACGTTGGCACGGGTATTACTATTAATACTACAGGCTACCAAGCACCAAGTAGCAACTATAGTATAACCCAACCCACGTTATCCGCTAATATTACCACTGCGCCATTAACCATCACAGGCTTGACCGCTAATGGCAAAACTTACGATGGTAATACAACAGTTAGTGTAACAGGTATAGCTGCGTATTCAGGTTTGGTAAATGGAGAAACATACGCTGTAATAGGAACACCAACATTTGCATTTACTACTGCTGCGGCAGGCGCGGGTAAGGCAATAACACAGACTGGTCTTTACAGTGTTCCTACTTCTAATTATTCTATTACACAACCTACTTTAACTGCTACAATATCTACCGTAGCATTGTCCATAACTGCCTCAGCACAATCAAAAAACTTCGGAACTACATCTACCACAACGGGTGCTACCTCATTTACAAGTTCTGGTTTAGTAAATAGCGAAACGATAGGCTCGGTTACTCTTGCTTATAGTGGCAGCCCTGCAGGCAATTTAGCAACTGCTAATGCTGGTACATACACCATTACGCCATCTGCTGCTACTGGAGGTACATTTACTGCATCTAACTATACTATCACTTACAATACTGGTACTTTAACTATTAATGCAGTAGTACCAGGTGCCCCAACTATTTCTAGCATTACGCCAAGTAATCAATCATTATCTATCAATTATACAGCAGGAACAACTGGAGGCGTTACTATTACCGATTATAAATACTCAACCGATAATGGCGTAACTTTTAAATCAGCGGGTAGCACTGCCAATCCATTGGTGATAACTACTGTATCTTCAGGTTCAAGTACCTTAGTAAATGGTACCAGCTATAATGTTCAAATAAGAGCAGTGAATAGTGTTGGTGATGGTGCGGCTTCGGCTTCTACTGCTGCTACGCCGGGTTTGACGAACTCAATAGTTAACACTTGGATTACTACAGGTAATACTACCGCTTGGATGACAACAACCAATTGGTCCTTAGGCGTTACTCCTAATAACAATCATTTCGCTCAATATGATGCACAATCTGGAAGTTCAACTTTATGTGGTATAACCTTTGCTTCTAATTTTTCCATATTAGGTATAGAATTGACTAGTAACAGACCTAGGGCGCTCACAATAGCAGGAACTGGCGGGTCAAGTGGTCCAAATTATTATGATTTAACATTGTTGGGCGGAACGTTGAATTTAACCCCAAATGTTATTCTACGAAATAATTCCGCAAGTTTGCTTACTATCGCTGAAAACAGTAGCGGAGCAAATTATATTAATCTCATTATGGGCAATAACGGGAACAATGTTGTTAATATTGATGGATCAGGAGGAATTGCAATAACTTCAAACTTAGGAGGTGCAAGTTCTGCAACGTTGGTAAAAGGGGGGGCTGGTTCAGGGGATTTATCACTTACAACAGGAAATTCATACGCTGGCAAAACTGTTATTAGCGCGGGTTACATTGCTACATCTGGAGAAAGTGCATTTGGAACTGTCCCTGTTAGTTTCGTGGCAGATCAAATTACTCTAAACGGAGGTGGCGTAAAAGCAACGGGTGGCATTAATTTTAATAGCACTAGGGGTATTACTTTAGGTGCAACCGGAGGTTTATTATCACCAAATGGCAATACTATAACATTAACTAATGTAGTTACGGGTAGCGGCGGTATAACAGTAACAAGTGCTGGTAACGTTTCTTTCCCTTCAGGTAGTACACATACATATACTGGTACTACTACATTAACTGCTGGTACTACCACATTTAGCCAAGCACAATGTATTCCAAATACCAATAATATTGTTGTCAATGGTGGTACGTTAGTTATAGCCACTAACCAAACAATTAATAACTTATCTATCAGTTCAGGTACTCTAACTGTAAACGCTGGTGTTACTTTAACCATTAATGGAACACTAACATACACTGGTGGTACTATTTCTCCAACAGGCACAATAGTTTATGGTGCATCAGGTGCTTTAAGTATTGGTGCTAATAAATCAACTGGTATTGAGTGGACAGCTTCTAACACGCCTTCAAGTGTAACAGTGAGTGCAGGAACCTATACTTTGGCTAATAATGTAACTACTAGTGGTAGCATCACATTATCTGGAACAGGTGTATTAGATGCAAGTGCATCAAACTATAGTGTTACAGTTGGTACTAGTTGGACAAGTTATGGTCAAGCGGCATTTAATGAGCGGTCGAGTACTGTAACATTTACTGGTACTGGTACGATTAATACTACTGGTGGTGAAAACTTCTTTATATTAACTAAATCTACTGGCGGCACCACTACTTTAGCTTGTAACGTGGCTATTGCAGGTACTGGTTCTCAATTCAATTTAAGTGCTGGTACTTTCGATGCAGGTACAAATACCTTCTCTGGCACTTCTTCTACTGCACTAAATATCAGCGGAGGTACATTAAAATTAGCAAAACTAAGCACTACTCTACCTGAATTTGCAAATACAACTTTTAATATGACTGGAGGTGCCTTAGAGTTGAGTGGTACTGGAGCACAAATATTACAAGGAGCCAGAGCTTACCAAAGCCTAACTTTTAGCGGATCAGGCATTAAAACTGTAACATCTTCTCCTTCATCAATTACTGGTACCGTTACAGTAACTGGCACTGCAACACTTGATGTATCTAATAATAGTTTTGGCGGGGTGGGAACCAATTTAACAGTCAATTCCGGTGCCACTTACAAGACTGCTGGCACAAGCTCTAAACCAGACGCCAGAGGCACATATACTTTAGCTGCGACCAGCAATGTTGAATTTACCAATGTAGAAGGAACGCAACAAGATATCAGGCTAACACCAGATGCGGGTAACGTAACCTACGGAAACATTATTATTTCAGGTTCCAATGTAGGTTTAAGTACAACAACAGCCAGTCTAACGCTTCAAGGTGGTAGTACTTTCACTGTTGCAAATGGGGGAACTTTTAATGTACAAAATACTAATGGTTTTACAGGCAATACTAATACAGCCATAAAAAGCACAAACAGTCCTACAATAACATTATCGACTGGAAGCACGATTAACTATAATAGCGCATCAGCACAAGTTGTGACCGGTAGAACAGATTATCAAAATGTTACCTGTACAAATGCTGGTGTCAAAACCCTAAGTGGAAATACAACGGTTAATGGTACCTTAAATATGGCTTCAGGTACTCTCACTGTTGGTGCAAACACCTTAACATTAAATGGAACTGTCCCTACAAGAACCTCAGGTACAGTAGATGCCAGCAATAGCAGTGCTACCGTGGCCTTTACAAATGCTACTGCTTATACATTGCCAAATGGTTTATTCACAGGTGATATCAATAACCTTACAATTAATGGTGGCGGTATTACCCTAGGTAATAATCACACCATTTCTAATACCCTTACCCTCACCTCTGGCAATCTAACGGTTGGCAATAATACCCTTGCCCTCAATGGGAATCCTATAGCAGGGGCTGGTGCAGCTACCAACCTTATCACAACATCGGGTTCTTCTTTGTCATTTGGTGGATCTACTGCCGGTCACTTTGTACCGGCTAGTGTAACTGCACTGAGTGACCTTTCTATTAACAATACTTCCAACGTTACGCTTAATGGTAACCTAAGTATAGACGACTCTATCATTCTTATCAATGGTGAATTAAACGCAGCCGGTCGTTCATTGAGTTTCCAAAATGGAGGTACTCCGATCTACAGAACAGCAGAAGGTGGAAAATTAATTACCAATGCTTCTACCAATTTAACTTTTGGTCAAGAAAGTGGCGCTGGTACTAAATTTACCTTCCCTGAACAAGATTTTGCAGGTGATATGAACTTGGGAAACCTTACTATCAACAGAAAAGACAGTGTATTGCTCAATACCAAAAATTGGAATATCAATGGCTCATTGACATTAACTTCCGGTATTCTAAAAGTAATTCCTGGTTCAACCCTTAACCTATATGGTGCCGCTAACCAAGTGTCTGGCAAATTGGCAGCAGGTACCAATACTACAGTTAACTACGCTCAAACAGGCAGTTTTCAATCTGTTTTGGCTGGTAGATATTATAACTTGAGCTTTAACAACAGTGGCAAGGTACTTCCTTCAAGTGATACCGTGTTTATTGCCAATACGCTTAGTCCTGGCACTTCAGGACAAACTGTTACAGGTTCTGCTATCAATTTTAATGGAACAGGCTCACAAACTGTGCCTTCAATTCAATATCATCACTTGGTATTATCAGGTAATAGAGGAGCCAACAATTTGACATTGCCAAATGGTTATTTAAATATTCAGGGAGATTTTGTCAATCGCTGTACTTTTAGTGGTGGTTCTTTGGTAAACACAGGAACATATGTATATTTCAATGGTAGTGCTTCTCAAGCTTATAGAGCAAATGCTGCTTATACTTACGAGTACATATATGTGTATACCATTGGGGACTTAAATATACATCAAGACTTAGGAGCAAGCCAAAGACTTAGTTTAGAAAGTGGAACGCTTAAATTAAGTGCGGGAATTACATTAAATATTGGTGATGATCTATTTGTAGGTAGTGGTACAATTAATTCAGATGATAATGCTACCATACTGTATAGCAGAATTGATAGCGAACAAGACATTAGCGGTGCGATTGAATATGGTAATCTTACCTTTAATGACAGCAAGAAAACATTTGGTAGTCGTACCCTTTCCATAAAAGGGCATTTTAATCCTGGAGCTGCCACCGACCATGATTATCTGGGCTCAACAATTAGATTAATTGGGTCAGGTGCGCAAAATATCTATGGAAGTACCTTTGATAAAGTAGAGGTTGAAAAAAGTGCTGGTAGTTTATCAGTATTGGGAGATACCATGAAAGTAGAAGGCCTTATTAAAATTAATGGCGGCACAGTTAATACCAACAACAAACTAAAATTGGTTGGAGTTGATAATTCTATCTATGGCGCCTTGATTGATGCAAGTACAACTGCCAATGGTTCTGTGGTGGGTGATATTTTGGTACAAAGAATTGTAGAGGCGAGAGGTGGCACTGCTACTAACGGCAAGGCAGCATTCTATAGCTCTCCTTTCTCTGATGCACTATATAGCGACTACCAAGCTACTAATAGAAACTTCTTTATCATGACTGGGGGCAATTGGGTAAGACCTACCATGACAGCCACCATACCAACAGGTATTGGCTTTACGCGTAGAGCAGCTAAGTTTGGCGAAAACTTAAGAATTTCCGGTAAGCCGAATAGTGGTGATATTTCACCAACCCTATCTACGAGTGCTGCAGGCACAATAAATACTTTAGGTAATCCTTATCCAAGCACTATCGATTGGGATTTGGTTGAAAAGACCAATATAGATGGCGATGTTGCTTATGTTTATAATGGTTCTAGTTTCCAAGTAAGTGGAGGTGATTGGGATGGTAAAATTTCCATAGCCCAAGGCTTCCAAGTAAAAGCTGCTACTGATGCATCCATAAAATTCACAAATGCTTGTAGATTAGAGACAACATCCAGTTTCTTAAGGGTAGATGCTGCTGTGGCTAGGCCAAAACTTAGTTTGCATCTTTACAGTTTAGATGGCACCTTAAACGATGAATCATTTCTGGTGTTAAATGATAAGGCATCAGAAGGCTTTAATAGAGCCATAGATGCCAAGAAATTTTGGCCAACGGAATCAATAAATCCTGCACTTGGCCTAGTAAAAGGTAGTGATACAGCAGTTATTTACCATGTCAAGAGCAAGTTGCTTACTAAAGCCATTCCGATGATTACTGGGGTAAAAGATTCTGGTGTCTACAAAATGGAATTGAGTGGCCAACAATATTTTAAAGAAATCTATAATTTTTCAATATTTGATTCTAAAACAGGTGCATCTATTGAGATTACAGATACAGTTACTAAGGTGTTTTTGGCAATTAAACCAAATGAGAAGAATAGATATTTCTTAAACCTAAAAGATGCAAGTACCCCTGTCATAACAGAAGTGACAAACGATGTACAATCTGGAATATTAAATGTATATACGTTAGATAAGATTTTGATGATTGAAAACTATTCAAGTCAAAAGATAGAAGACGTAAAAGTAATTGGAATGGACGGCAAATTGTTAGCAGAAGGCAATGGCCAAACAATCTCATTAAGTAATGCCTCAGCAGGTGTGTATTTAGTTAAAATCCAATTGACTGAGGGCTTTAAAACCTTTAAGGTAGTTCTTCATTAATTTTTTAGTTTAAAAGCAGGAGGGGGATAAATTTTAATTACCCCCTCCTACTTCCTTATTAAAACCTCAAATAGCGTTTCTGATTCCGTTTGTTACCTCAACCAACAAACATGCAGCGTTAAACTCATTTTATACATTGTTGAATTATATCTTTTTGAAGGGTTTACCCTTGTTGCGGATATTAGGTTTAGGAATTTAAGCCTATTTGCAGTCCAACATTCATTTACTGTTTATCAACTATTCATAATTAGCGGCGATTTTGCAAAAAGTAATGGTTTTCATCCATATCCAAAAGTACATAAATAAAAAAGGGGAAAGATTAATAATCCTTCCCCTTTTTTATTTAATTATAACGGTATACTTACTGCCTGAGCACAATAGATTTGTAACTAAAGTTAACCACCGCATTCACAGCACCAGAGGTACTATTTTGAATAGAATTAATGGTGATTACACCAGATTGATTGTTTCCAGTTTTGAAAGCATACGATTTTCCAGCTTCGAACTTTAATTTATCAATGTAAAATTTATCTTCGATTTGGAAAACATTATTAAGCACTAACGGGTCAGGAACTAATACGAACCTAGCTACACCTCCAGGGAAATTAGAAGCAAATTGTGACCGATCGCTTTTCTTGATTATTTTAAACTTTATCAAGGTATCTACATCGCTCTTTCCTAGGTCTGCAGATACAAACCAATTATTTGAAAGACTATCACTGAGAACTCCAAATTCCGCTATCCCATTGGCTTTGGTGGTAGTATCAAACGCTAAACCCTCATTAAGCGAATAGAAAAGTGTTTTATTGGCAGCGACACCCCCAACGTCTGCAAGCGTAGCAGTTTGGGTATACAATTGTACATTTGAAGTTGTTAGTCCAAAATCACCAGGAGTGATAACAAGTTCATAGTAAGTTTGTAAAAGATTTTTATCGGTTACAATAAAATTCAATCGGGTTACTTGAGTTATTTTGGCAAATCTAATCTTCAATTTAGTAGATTTTTCACTGTCAAAGCCAGTTCTAAGGGTATTTAAACCAACCCAGTCAAATGGAACATTTTGATTTATAAAAGATGAATCCACACCATTTACGAACAAATTTGGACTATTGCCATATATCTTGTAATCAATTTGTTCAAATCCACCTTGTGCGGTCATAGTCAATTTTAGAGTTACTGTACTTCCTCTAGCTACTCTTCCAACAGAGGTTGCATTAACAGTAAAATTCTCACCATCAAGGGAATATATCGCCGAATCTAAACCAACTGTGGGAGCGGGAGTCAAATTATCTGCCTTTTGACAAGAGTAAAAAACTCCTGCTGAAAGCATTATAAGTGAAATGATTACTTTTTTCATATTAATGATATTTAATGTTTTGTTTCAATTAAAATTTATAGGATACAGTGGCCAAGAATGATCTACCAGCCATTGGTACATTTAACATACCAGAATTAACGACGCCACTTGGAGTCCTAATATCCTCGTCCAAAAGATTTCTTACTTGAAGTTCTAGTCCGACATTTTTGTTAATCTCAACGATGTAGTTAAAATCCAACACTTTAAATCCACCAAAGGTTGTATTATTTTGAGCATAACCGTTACCAGCAATAAATGGATGCACGACACCTGACCTATAGCTTTCAATATATCTGCCAACCAAAGTAAAGGACATTTTAGCAGGTGCAAATACATTAAAAGTAACTATACCATTTAACTTTGAAGTTGGTACGTTTGCCGCTTGATTGCCATTAGGATCTTCAGCTTTGGCAGCAGAATAATTAGCACCAATTTTAATTTCTTTACTTGGCATTACTGTAGCTTCTACTTCAAATCCACTTGCTTGTATTGTGCCTGGCAGGTTAGAGTTAACTCTTGAATTGTTCAAATTAGCCACATTTGAGGAACCTAAGGCATCTCTTGTTGCATTTCTAAAATAAGTACCTGTTGCACTAATTTTATCGTTGTTGTAAGAAACTGCTGCTTCAAAAGTTCCGATTCTTTCGGCCTTAACGTTAGGCACCTCATTAGCATATTGTGCTAAAGATGGACTTTTAAGCGCATTGGCCTTTACTTCTTCATTTAAGGTAACTTCCTTAATAAGAGGAGCGCGTAAAGCAGTACCGTACATCAACTTAAAATTCAATTCATTAGTTGCCTTTAATACCCCTGCAATCCTAGGTGATAACTGTGAATATTTGTTTGTAATAGAACCATCCTCGGCTGCATAAACCCGACCATAATCTAAACGAGAACCAGCGGTTATAACCAAACCTTGTAAAAGGTCGAGTGTATGCTGCAATTGTGCATACGCAGAATAAATGTTATAATTAGACGATCTCCTAAAGTATGAAGCATCATATTGATAAGAAGCACCACCTTGGCCATAAAGATAAATAGCATAAGATTCAGGGGAACCAGAATAGTGTCTAGAAACAACGTTAAGACCACCTGTTATATTGGTTTTTTCTTGTAAAGCATACTTTAATTCACCTAAAACCTCCCCATCATATACTCTGATATTATAGTTTGATCCAGTTAAGGTACCATAAGCAGGATTTATCGTTTGCTGATAACCCATGGTAGTTGCATTTTCAGTAGAGATGTTCCCTTTCAAATAGGAGTTTACTGATAGTTTTTGGCTTAATTGTCTTTCATATTTTACATAGGGCACAATTTGCTCCCAAGTTAATTGGTTCAATACTGAGTTTTGGTTTTGATAAAACATCCAAAATTCTCCCAATCCACCAGTTTTACGGCTATAGATAAAACCTGCGCCTAATCCTTTAAATTTGCCCGCGGTAATTTTGTGAGAACCGTTCATAAACAAACTAGTTGAATTATCTCTGTTTACGCTATTGGCATTAGTATAAGTGCCATTGCCTAAATAATCTCTAGTGGCGTCTTTACCAAAATAGCTAAAGCTTAATCTTGATAAGCCTTCATCAGATTTATGTGTCATGTTGGCCATCACCCTACGTTTGAAATCCAAATTACCAACCGACAACTTTGATTCCACCTTAGAGCCGTTTTCTTCTTGCTCTTTTCCTACGATGTTAATTACCCCTGAAAAAGCTGAGGTACCATAAAGTGCTGAACCAGGACCTTTAAGAAACTCCACCCTTTTTGCAAAAAACAGCGGTAAGTTTTCTTCAGCCAATGCCATGTTTGCACGAGCATGGTTGTAAGGAATTCCATCAATAAGAACAAGGTGTTTGTTATTATCAAAACCTGATTGTTGTTGACCACGCGTTTCAAAAGTAGTTTCACCTATTCCCTTAAAAGCACTATAACCAGCTGTGATATTTGCAAGATCACTCAGTGTATAATAGCCCAGCTTTTCTATGTCTTTTGAAGTGTAAGCAGTGATACTTCCAGGCGCATCAGACAGTTTCTCTTCCTTTTTAGAGGATACTGTAACAGGCATGTTTAAAAGATCTTCAAGAGACAACTCAAAAACATTGGTGGTGGTATCAACTTTTGCGGTGCTAGGGTTCTCATTTTGTGCCATTACTGCAGAAGGTGCAGTTAGACAAATTGTCCCTAGGGTAGTTGCAAAAGCTATCCCCAGTTTCATGTAAGGTTTTTTCATTTTTTGGAGTATTTAATTTTTACAGCACTTACGTCGAAAAAATATATAAGGTATATTTTTTCGACAAAACTTATAAAAAAAACCAAAACACAAAAAAAGAGCCCAATTTTTAAGGCTCTTATTTACAAATTATACATATTTCATGTGTAAGTATTACTACTCAACTAACACTATTTTTGCTCCAATTGGGCTATTTTGGCAAGTAATTTTTTTTCATTTTCCTTCAAATCTCTTTCCATTCTTTGTTGATGCTCTTGAGTAGCTTGAAGTTCTTCCAGATTTTGTCGCATTTCTTCCTCTTGTGATTTCAATGCTTCCGCTTGCATTTGTGATTCTTCCAGCAACTTTTTAGTTGTTTCATTTACCTTCACTGCAGATATAGTAGAAGCGACACTTTCTGCGACCCTCGACACAAACTCCACATGATAATTTTCAAATACCTTAAATGATGCTATCTCCAACACTCCCAATATTTCGTCGTTATACTTTAAAGGCATGATAATAATACAGTTAGGATTGGCACTTCCAATTCCTGAGGTAATATTAATATAGTCGTTTGGTACATCGGTTAAGTAAATTTGCTCTCCCTCTTGTACACATTGTCCTACTAATCCTTCCCCTATCTCAATTCTTTTTTCTAAGAATTTCTTACGTTCAAATGCGTAACATGCCACCAATTCGATATGAATGTCATTAGAATTAACATTATTGATCAAAAACAAACCACCTTGATTCGCTTCAAGGTACTTAATGAGGTATCTTAAAACGTTATCATATAAGGCACTTGCATCATTATTATATTGACGCAACAATTCACCGATTTGCGCAATACCTACTGTGATCCAATTTCTCCTTCTATCCTCTTCCCCGCTTTTTTTGAGATTATCACGCATTTGATTAAGCGCATGTCCTAAAATGTCATTTTCACTAAGAAGTTCAAAATCCTTTTCGTAATTACCATTTCCAATCTCTTTTGCAAAATCTGTTCGCTTTTCTAGAACCGACACAAATTTCTTGGTACTATCCACCATTTCTCCAATTTCGTCTTTAGAGGACTTGATGTTAATCTGAGGCAGTTCTCCAATACTCAAGCGACCAATTATGTCTTTAAGGCCATTTACAGGATTCGTTATAGATCTCACAATCAAAAATGCAACTACTAAACCGACTACTAAAACGAAACAATTCGCGAGAATATTTGAGATATTTATTACTTTGAATGAGCTTAACATATTTTGTATCGACACATTTGCCTCAGCTTTTTGGAGCTTAAGCAAATCGTTAATTTTCCCATTCAGTTTGGTGATTTTCTGATTAATTTCATCATCTACCATACCACCCACCGTCATAATTTTCATCGCATCCTGATAGTCATCAAAGGATTTTAAATCACTCATCACAGACTTTTGCTTTGTCGCTATGGTATCAAATAATAAAAGGGCATCTTTAATGGTTACCTTTTGTTTGTCATCTTTCCATTCTGCAGAAAGGTTGGTAAGTTTTTGTTTAATTTCAGGATAATCGTCATTTAACAAAAGAGGTAATGCCTTTTTATCTGGATGATCCTCAACTTCAGTTTTTACCCAGCTATTGGTATAACTTTGGGACTTAAGTATAATCACCTGAAACTCATTAATAGCTACTATACTAGGTTGGCTTATTTGAGCATTGTAATTGGTATCTCGTTGATTTTTGTCAATAAAGATATAGTTAAAAACGGTGTTAACCGCAAAAACACCTATCAGCAAAGCAAATCCACCGTATATCTTGCCAGATATACCTGAAAAAAATTTTTTCATTGTATAAAATAAGTTTAGAGTAAAATTATCAAATCCCTAATTGATGTTAAAGTTAAAGAATATATACGGATAAAAACAACATTTTGCATCTATTCAACTGCAATTCCTAATTTTTTCAATTCACTAGAAATCTTGATGCTATGGCTATCCGCATTTGAAGAATTTATTTCAAATTTTATTTTTCCATCTATCTCAACAAAGTTAATATCCGCCCCTTTTTGAGCAGCTCCAGGAGATTCTGCAATTACCAATGCATTAAAATCTTTAGCTTTTTTGCTTATATCAGCCACAGCACCTGTTTGGCCTTCTGCAACAAAAATGATGTGTGCATCTTGAATGGCCGATATAGATGTAATTACCTTAATAGCAATTGTTTGTGCTCCAACGGTTTTGCCATTTAATGGTTGCAACTCAGTAGCGATCGGGGAGTTTCCAACTATGGCAATAATAAAATCACCAGATTTGGCACTAGCGGGCCATTGTACAAATTTTGTAAAGTGATTTACAAAACCAGCATAAATTTTATACTTAGATTGAGCAAAACTTTGTTGTAATCCTAAAACAAGGATTAAAATTAGTAAATATTGTAATTTTTTATTCATTATATAATTGGTTATTGACAAATACGCATTTTAATAATGTCTGTTACAAAAAGTGTGCAACAAAAAAATATTATATAGTTTTGTATTAATAAATGTGCACCTTCGAAAAATAAAACTAGAACAGAAATCTAAAATTATGTTATAATAGTGACCATATGTTCGACAAATTATTTTTCTGAATAGTTAAAAATAAATGATAAAAAATTATGAATCTTTTCACTTGTAAATTTATAGTCATTAGTTTTATTACAACCATAATCCTTAGTGGTTGTAAGGAACAAAATCAGGATATTCTTACTACAACCAAGATTTCATTAAAAAATGTTATGTTAACTGAAACTGCCTGCGACAGTTTTTTAGTTGCAGTTGCAAGATTTAACAAATTCGAAAATTTAATATCTCAAGAAGACGGTCTATGCACTGTTTTAGTACCTTCGAATGAAGCATTTAGAACCTACCTCTTGTTTAATTCTCGACAGAGAATAGAGGATATTTCTATAGATACCATGGAAAAAATATTAAACCATTGTTTTATAAATGACAGGGTGTCGTTTAGCAAACTTACAAATAATAGCTTTTTAAAAACCCTAAATAGCGACGTGTATAAAGAAGGATATTTGTTTCAAAGAGACAATACTAGCTTACTGTTGCACCAAAGTAGTGACAGTATCCCTATAAAGTTCATTACAAGTGATGTGATTTGTAAAAATGGAAACTTTAATCGAACGGACAAATTAATATTATCAAATACAACCACGAACACATCTACAACAACGGAGATTTTAAAAGCTAATAATCTTGACAGCCTTGCAAAGCTTATTTCACTCGTTCCTCGATTGAGCAACTTAATTAATAGCGACTCGTCAATTACCATTTTTGCACCAAATAATGAATCATTCGCATCGTATTTAAATGGCATATCGTTAACCAGCTTGGGTACAGCCAATTTAAAAAAACTAGGTGAATATCATTTTATCAGTAATCAGCTATATTCCAATCAATTGTACAAAAATCTCACTCTTACCACCCTGAGTAATACAGCAACAATAAAAACACTATCCATAAAAAGAAGCGGTAACAATCTTACATTTTTGTCATCTTCATCCTCAGTATTAATTGGAGGCCTTATTGAAAAAAACATTAAATCAGATAAGGCAATTATTCATACCATTTCTACTGTGCTAATTCCCAAATAGTTAAAGAGTGTATAATTTTTCATAATATTCTTTTACCATTCTATCCGAATCGAAATTCGGATAAATGTCGTTCATTCCTTTTTTTACAATATTAATCCACTCCTCAGGTTTTTTATAGTAAGTTTCAATTACCTTATTTTGAAGTGTATTTATTAAATTTTCATAGTCGATGTTATCTTGTTCTTCTTGAGGCAATTGATGATTGGTAACAGGAAGGTAAAATCCGTTTATTTGCTCTTTGGCAAACTCAGGTATCCAACCATCTGGTGTAGATACATTAATGGCTCCATTCATTGCAGCAGACATACCGCTTGTTCCAGAAGCTTCTCTTGTCATTCGCGGATTGTTTAGCCAAACATCTGCTCCTTTTTTTAGTTTCGCCGAAAGCGCAAGTTCATATCCAACTAGGCATGCGCAGTTGGAAAGATGTTCCACCTTACTCTGAATATAATTAAAAGTATCTATTGCTTCCTTATCTTCAGGGTAAGGCTTACCTGCCCATATTACTTGAACAGGATAGTTGAGATTATTAATCAATTTTGTAAAACGATCAAAATCACGAAGTAACAAGGCCGGTCTTTTGTATCCAGCAAACCTTCTGGCCCAAACAATTGTGAGATAGTTGGGATTGAACAATTTACCACATTGGTCAGCCACAATTTTAAATAACTCAATTTTTAGCTCTTTTTTTCGGGCTCTTAATTGTTCATCATCATTGTGCAAATTGGCCTTTTCTAAAATTGAATCACTCCAATATTTTTTGTTTTGGGCATTGGTAATGGCAATTATCTCACAAACATCGTCATTATTTGCCCACATTTGTCTAGCTACCTCACCATGTAGTTTGGAAACCCCATTGGCCTTTCGGCTCATTCTCAGTGCGGTAAGGGTATAATTTAAAGAATTGCCATTTATTTTTACTATATGTTTTACATCCTCAGAGGCAATTCCATTAAAAAACCCCATTTCTTGAAGTAAATCTAGCTCATGCTCTTCATTACCAGCCATTTCAGGAGTGTGTGTGGTAAAAACCAGCTTATCTTTTACCTTGTTTAAGCTTTGGTACTTTGAGTATAGATAAAAAGCTAGCGGCAACGCATGGCCTTCGTTAAGGTGGTATGTATTTATATTTTCATTCAAATGATCTATCAATTTTGCTCCGCCAATGCCCAATATTATGGACTGAGCTATTTTTGCAGGGGTATTAGCATCATATAACCTATGTGTAATGGATTGAGATAAAAAATCATTTTCGGGTAAATCAGTAGATAGAAAATAGATTGGAGCAGTGCCAAAAATATCTGGTTTTAACAACCATGCTTTTACAAATACCTCATGGTTGTGAACATTTACTGTGAAAACAATTCCCGTATCCTCTAAAAAATCATGCTTTTGTTCTATAAAAACAGCTTGCATGTTCCTATTAGTATCACGTTGTTGTGTATAATAGCCATATTTCCACAATAAACTGATGCCGATCACATTTTGATGAAGGTCATGTGCGCTTCTCATATGTGAGCCAGCTAAAAACCCAAGACCACCAGAATAGGTTTTAAGGGCTTGGTCCACAGCAATTTCCATACTAAAATATGCTACCTTACGAAAAAATGGGCTAGCATTATCTTGACAAGGCCAGGTAGTGTAAACTTTCATAACAGAACATTTTGGTGTAATTCAAAATTTATAATAATCAAAGCTAACATTAACGATGCATAAAAGAACTGAAGAAATATATAACGCTTTATGATTTTAGTCATTTTAAGAATTAGAAATAAAACAAATCGAATGGGTTTACCTTATAATGAGGCTTTTTTATAGTTACGAATGTATATTTTTGAATAGTAATTACGGCCTATGTAAACATAAATCACGTGTCATGATGAAGAATATAATACTACAATTGTACATATAATAGGAATTATATTCTGTTATATAAAATAATAGTTTTATGTTATAAAATATTATTTGGCAATAGAAACTTTTACGGTTAAGAAATTTGTTGTAGATTTGAACAATATTAAACTTTATAAATATGTCATTAAGATTAGGAGATTTAGCACCAGATTTTACCGCAGAAACCACTGAAGGTAAAATTAATTTTCATGAGTGGTTAGGTACAAGTTGGGGAGTACTGTTTAGTCACCCAGCAGATTTTACCCCGGTTTGTACAACAGAATTGGGTACGGTAGCCAAGTTGAAAGGGGAGTTTGATAAAAGGAATGTTAAGGTAATAGCTCTAAGTGTAGATAATGTTGCTTCACATAATAACTGGATAGGCGACATAAACGAAACACAGGCCTGCTCTGTGAATTTTCCGATTATAGCAGATCCCGAGTTTACCGTAGCTAATTTATTTGATATGATACATCCCAACGCATCAGATAAATTTACTGTAAGATCTGTTTTTGTAATCGGAGCTGACAAAAAAGTCAAACTTATTATTACCTACCCTGCTTCAACAGGCCGTAATTTTGATGAGATCCTAAGGGTAATTGATTCGTTACAGTTAACTGCCAATTATAGTGTGGCCACACCAGCCAACTGGGTTGATGGAGAAGACGTTGTAATCTCTGCTTCGGTAAAAGACGAAGACATAGAGGCCAAATTTCCTAAAGGTTACAAACGTATTAAACCTTATTTAAGGATAACACCACAACCAAACAGATAAAAAAAGCCACCCTAAACAATTTATAGGGTGGCTTTTTTGTTTATTTTATCTTAATGGGATGTAGCCAGCATCTAATACCAATTGTTGACCATTTTCTGAAAGTACAAAATCCAAGAATGGTGAAATTTCCTTTTGGTGAGATTCAAGATAATAAAAGTACAATGGCCTTAGTAGTGGATAATCTAAGTTTTCCTTGGTGCTTTTTGGACTGGCAGGACCAATGAATGTTTTACCCTTGTCGAAAGATATGTCCAGTTTTTTGATACTTTCATCCAAATAACCTAAGCCTATAAAACCTATACCACCTTTGGCGTTTTGTACGGCACTAATAACTGTGCTCGTATTTTGAGCTTGTTCAACATTCTTTCCATAAGCTTCTTTATTTAAAACAGTTTCTTTAAAAAACTCAGAAGTTCCAGAGTTCTCATCTCTCCTGTAGGGTAAAATTGGTTCATCATCACCTCCCAATTCTTTCCAATTTTTAACTTCGCCAGTATAGATTTTCTCTAATTGCTCTTTTGTAAGTTTTTGTATCGAATTTCCCTTATTTACAATAATTGCAATGGCATCAGTACCAATTATCAATTCTTTCACCGGTTTGTGCTCCTCTTGAAAAAAAAGTTTTTCTACTAACTTCATGGCTCTTGAGGACATGGCAATGTTAGCCTCACCTTTTTCTAATTGAGCTATACCCATTATGCTCCCGCCGCCATTCACATTTATTACCGAACCTTTGTTCTGCTTCATAAAAGTCTCGGCCATACGTTGACAAATCGGTAACACTGTATCACTTCCTTTTATATTAAGTTTTAATTCACTTTTTTGACTATCAGAGGTCGTATTAGAATTATCAACACTACATCCACAAAAAAAGAGGACCGAAAACATAAAAATTAACCTTTTCATAACATTTAATTATTTACTTTTGAAAACAACAAAGTAACGGGTTTAGAGGTTAACCATAATTAACCGAATATTAAGATTATATTATATTTTACTTAAACATCATTTTTTATGTTAGAAGCATTTTCTCAAATTGAAGTAGGATTGGCCATTATGTTGGTTTTATGCCTACTTTGCGCATTTGGTTTTGAATTTGTAAATGGATTTCACGATACAGCCAATGCTGTTGCTACGGTTATTTACACAAACTCCTTAAAAGCACCTTACGCAGTGGTATTGTCAGGACTTTGTAATTTTGCCGGTGTTTTTGTCGGTGGCATAGCTGTGGCTATGGGAATCGTAAATTTATTGCCAGTAGAGTCTCTAATCGACCAAAATGTTTATCATAGTGTAGGGATGGTGCTTGCCATGCTTTTAACAGCTATTTTGTGGAATCTGGGCACTTGGTGGCTTGGCATACCATGTTCGAGTTCTCACACACTTATTGCCTCAATTATAGGCGTTGGGGTTGGATATTCATTATTGCCAGAAGCAACTGGTGCTGCAGTAGACTGGGGCAAAGCCTCTGAAATTGGCCTTTCTTTGCTTCTATCTCCAGTTTGTGGGTTTGGACTAACTGTAATTTTTATGTTTTTACTAAGATCACTCGTGAAAAGTGAGAAAATATTTTCGCAGCCTGAAGGCAAAACACCACCTCCTACTTGGATAAGGTCAATGCTTATTTTAACCTGCGGTTTTGTAAGTTTTTCTCATGGCTCTAACGATGGTCAAAAAGGAGTTGGACTTGTAATGTTAATTTTAATTGGAATATTACCAACATATTTTGCCCTAGACACAAGGCTTGAACCAAAAGATTTGGCCCAAAAACTGCAAAATGTGAATGCTTATGTGCTAAAAATTGATTCCACAAAACTTGCTAAAAGCGATAGAATAAAACTAGCAAAAGCCAATCAAAATATTCTTGCACTGGGTACAGTACTTAACAATCCTGATAACTTAGATAAAATAAAGGATAAACAAAGATTTGAGGTTAGAAAAGATATTTTGGTCATTTCTAAGAATTTGACAAAAATAATAAATAACGAAGACCAGCCTGCATTATCCGAGGCAGACGCTTCAGGATTAAAAAGGGAAATTTCCAAACTTCGGACCCACACCGATTATGCACCTGCTTGGGTTACCATATGCATCGCAATATCCTTAGGACTAGGTACGATGGTAGGTTGGAAAAAAATTGTTACTACTATAGGAGAAAAAATTGGTAAAGAACATCTTACTTATGCACAGGGTGCAAGTGCCGAAATAGTAGCAGCAAGCACGATTGCCTTTTCTACTTTTATAATGAAATTACCTGTAAGCACCACACAGATTCTTTCCTCAGGCATAGCGGGAAGCATGGTAGCCAACAAAGGATTAAAAAACCTTCAACCTGACACCCTCAAAAGTATCGCAATCGCTTGGGTATTAACGTTCCCTGTTTGTGTAGTGACGTCAGCTTCATTATTTCTGTTTTTTAGATGGGTATTTTAATTACTACAAAAGGTTGAGAATCTACATATTTAAAAATTGATTCTCAGCCTTTTTATTTCATGAGTTACTTTGTCTTAATTTTTTTATAACATCAGATTATCAACCGAGATAAATCCACAGGAACACTTAAAGTTACCAACATCCAAAAGTTCAAACCATTTAGCATAAATAATCGAAGAAATAACAAACTTTTCTATTTTGCAGATTCTGAGTCCAATTCCATAAATTTTACGAATTGAGCATTTTCTACCTCTATTATAATATTTGTGAATTTAAAAGCTAGATTTTCCATTTAACAATTTTAAATGTTTGTGGATTTAGGTTAAGAATAAACATAAAACAATAAATTAATGCACCAGATTGAGCCATTTTATAATTGGGAAAAATACTATCAAGCTTGTAAAGACCCACAATCTCCATTTTACAAACGAAAGTATGATCTAAATTACAGTAGCGCAATCTATGGTTACTATATTCATCCATTATGGGATTTTATTGGTTCTGAAACACTTTACATAAAAATATTATTCACCGATTACAAAAACAGCTTTTGTGTTATTGAGCTTTTTGGTGAGTGGAATGATACACTGCACAACGATATAATGTTTCTTAAGAGAAATGTGATAGATGTACTTACCAAACAAAACATCAAATATTTTATTCTAATAGGTGAAAATATTTTAAACTTTCATGGGTCGGACGACTGCTATTACGAAGAATGGTTTGAGGATGTTGAAGAAGGATGGATTGCTGCTACAGGTTTCAGATATTTTGTATTAGATGAATGGAAAAAATTCAGAATTGATTATTACATAAATTTTGGAGTACATTTAGAAATTGATAACTGGAGAACTTTGAAGCCACTACAATTATTTCAACTAATGAACACTTTAATAACTAAACGAATAACATAATTTCAAAAATTGATTAGCATTGAATATTGCTAACTAATAAATTTTTTTGCTACTTTACGTCCATTAAATTAACTAAAACTTTCATAAACCTAACGAACATCACATGGCATCCCTTAACAAAGTAATGCTTATTGGCAACTTGGGCAAAGACCCTGAATCTAGAACACTATCTACCGGTGCAATTGTAGCTACATTTCCTATTGCTACTACTGAACGATACACCGATCAGAGTGGAGAAAAAAAAGAAAATACTGAATGGCATAATATTGAGCTATGGGATGCCCAAGCTAAAATTGCTATGCAGTATTTAAAAAAAGGCAGTCCTGTTTATATTGAAGGGAAAATTAAAACAGATAGCTGGGAAGATAATGGTGTTAAAAAATATGCCACCAAAATAAGAGGCCTTAGCTTACAGCTTTTAGGCTCAAACCCAAATAGTGGCGAAAGAACAGAAACTACAACTTATTCAGAAAAACAAAAATCAGATCCAATATCAACAACAACTGAGGTAGATGACCTACCCTTTTAATATGTTGTACTTAAATTAACACATTTGGACAGTTTTATTTCTACCGAAGACCCTTTACCCATATTTTTACTACTAGCAGAGCTGAATACCAGCTCTGCTACAGTAATGTTGGCGATAGTTGTTACCATGTGTGCCCTTCTATTTTTATCTGCACTAGTGTCTGGTTCAGAAGTAGCGTTTTTCTCGCTCACCTACCAGCAACGCATGGAGTGCAAAACAGGTGTAGACAAAACCAACAAAAAAGTGGCAGAATTGCTCGAAAACCCCAAGAAGCTTTTGGCAACCATGCTCATTGTAAACAATCTGTTCAATATTACCTTTGTCACTTTATCCACTTATCTTACTTGGCAAATAACAGGCTCTAAAGATCCGAAAGGGATCGTTATAGCAATTGTAACCGCTGGAATAACATTTTTAATTGTTTTTTTTGGGGAAGTTGTGCCAAAGGTTTATGCTAACCAACAAGGACTAAAATTGGCTCAGCAAACGGTATATTTACTAGACTTTTTTAATAAGTTAATGAGCCCTTTGTCCTTTGTGCTACTAAAAATGGGGGATCTTATTGACAACAGAATCAAAAAAAAGGGATATACCCTTTCGGTAGAGCAACTTAACACGGCGCTGGAGATTACAACTGGAAATGATGCAACAGAAGAAGAAAAGGAAATATTAAAGGGTATAGTAAACTTTGGCACTTTCTCTGTGAAACAAATCATGAAAACCCGAATTGATATTTCTGCTATAGATATCGAAACCAATTTTCATGACCTCATTCAACAAATTAACCAAACTGGTTATTCTAGAATGCCTGTGTTCAGGGATACAATTGATAAGATTGAAGGCATTTTATACATTAAAGACTTATTAGTACATCTTGATGAAAATCAGGATTTTAAATGGCAAAATCTTTTGCGAGACACCTATTTTGTGCCTGAAAACAAGAAAATCGATTCATTATTAAAAGATTTTCAACTTAAACATGTACATATAGCCATTGTGGTAGATGAATATGGCGGTACTTCTGGTCTTGTAACCTTGGAGGATATTATTGAAGAAGTAATAGGAGATATTAATGATGAGTTCGACGAGGTGGCTTTAGATTTTAGTCGTACCGAGGATAACGGATTCCTTTTTGAAGGAAAGGTATTGCTTAATGACTTTTGCAAAGCACTAGATGTTCCGCTTGATACTTTTGATGAAGTTAAAGGAGACAATGAATCCCTAGGGGGACTTTTACTTGAACTAAGTGGTGCATTGCCTGCTGAAAATGATAAATTAGCTTATCAAAATTTTTCATTTGAAATACTTGAAGTTAACAAAAGACGCATCACCAAGGTAAAAGTGAAAATCGAAAATGATGTACTTTATGAAGGGGGAATAGATCTGGATAAATGAGAATTATTAAAGAAGAAACCCTTGGCCCACTTAAATACACCTATTTACAATGGAACAACAAGTTTTTGGTAAAAATAGAAGTTGGTTCCTATGAGCAAACCTATAAAGTTCCAGAAACGGAAACCAGCCTAGCGCAGCTAGAAAAATCTGTAACATCGGATCACTTCGTAGAAAAAGTTTTTAAACGTTTTGAAGAAATGGACGAGGATTTTTCCGCAGTTTTAGAGGAATAATTTACCTCATTGCAAGTGTATTTAATTGTAAACTTTCTAATAAGACTTTCGTTAAAATACCGAGATTTGATCTTGCAGTAGTTAAAAAAGTAGCTCCTAAAAGTAAGATTTGTAGCTCTTCCAACGAAATTGCTCCTAACACTTTAAAGTAGGTTATAAATCAAGTTTGCTAATTGTAATTAATTAACAATTAAAAAGTTTGTTAATTTTGTTTTAGTATGTCAGATATAGTTATTAAAGTAGAAAATTTATCAAAGGAATATTTTATTGGAAAATCCTCTTCTATGTCGTTTAGAGAGGCATTTACAGAAACATTTTCTTCAAAAAAAAATACAAATGATACAAGTTTCTTTGCGCTTAACGATATCAACTTTGAGATTAAACAAGGTGATGCAGTTGGAATCATAGGAAAAAATGGAGCTGGCAAAAGTACCTTATTAAAAATTCTCTCACGCATTACCAAACCAACCAAAGGTAGAATAGAAATAAATGGTCGTGTTGCGTCCTTGCTAGAGGTAGGAACAGGCTTTCATCCAGAACTTACAGGCCGCGAAAATATATTTTTGAATGGTACCATATTAGGCATGAGTCGAGCCGAGGTAAAATCGAAATTTGACGAAATAGTTGCTTTTTCTGGCGTAGAAAAGTTTATAGATACCCCTGTAAAGCGCTATAGCAGTGGTATGTATGTGAGGTTGGCATTTGCTGTAGCAGCACATCTAGAGCCTGAGATATTAATTATAGATGAAGTTCTAGCCGTAGGGGATGCAGAATTTCAGAAGAAATGCCTCGGCAAAATGGACGAAGTAAGCAAAGGTGGACGAACGGTGCTGTTTGTAAGTCATAATATGGCCTTAATCAATATTTTGTGTAACAAAGCAATTCTTTTAAATTCAGGGGCAATTGTACAGTTCGATGACACCAAAAAAGTTATTGAAAAATATTTAAGAACTCAAACAAACAGCATTGTAATTAGAGACTCAAAACAGGCCGTAAATAAAAAATTATTCATTAGAACTTTTAAATTAGTAGACGAAAACAATCAATTAGTTTCTAGAGTAACCTCTCAAAACAGTCTTTATCTTCATTTTGAAATAGACGTTTTTGCTGAAGGCAACAATTATATCCCTTATTACGAGCTGATAAACATAGAAGGTATCGTGGTTAATTGTTCCAGATTTAGTGACTTTCAACCTAGTATAAGAACAAATTTGATATGGCTTAGAAGAAACTATAAACTTTCTACCAGAATCCCATTGGAAATTTTGAAAACAGGTGATTATGTTATCAACGTAGGGGCAATTGTTCCTAATGTTGAATTTTTAGATATAACAGAAAAATATTTGGCTTTTGAATACGTAGACTTGAATAGTCCAGATTTAATAACTGGAGAAATAAGACAAGGAGCTATTTTACCCATTCTGGATTGGGAATATTCCTTTAACTAAAATTTTAGCAGATTTTATTGCAAAATTTATTTTTGTAAATATTTCAAACCGAAAATCAATAAGGCAAATAAATAATGAAAAATTGCTAAAAATTAATAAATAGGCTTTGATAAACTCCTTACCAATAACTCTATATGCAGAAAATGCTCAACCTAGGCTGTGGCGAACAGTATTTGCCTAACTGGACAAATATTGATTTTGTATCAAATAGCCCAGATGTAATACAGGCTAACTTGTTAGAAGGGATTCCTTGTGGCGATGAGGTGTTTGATTTTGTTTATTGCTCCCATGTCTTAGAACATTTCAGTTACAAAGATGGCTACCAGTTTCTTTTAGAATGCAAAAGAGTATTGAGGCCAGGGGGTATCTTGAGAATAGTTGTACCCAATTTGGAAACTATTGTTCACAATTACATAATATGCCTAAACAAGTTACGTGAAAAACCGAATGAATTAGATTGGGCAAACTATAATTGGACTTACCTAGAAATGTTTGACCAAATTGCACGAAATAAAACTGGAGGGGAAATGGCTGCTTATTTAAAAAATATAAGCAAATACCCAAATCAGGATTTTGTAAAAGATAGGATAGGTGATGATTTTTTTTGTATCCCATCTCCTAATCATCAAGACCTACCTAAACCAACTTGGATTTCAAGAATTATTAGAAAAAGAGACTTTAGAATGATATTTCTTAGAATTTTTTTGAGCCACAAAGAACTTGAATACCTCCGAATTGGTCGTTTTAGATTACAAGGTGAAAACCACTATCATATGTACGACGAGGTATCTTTAAAAGATTTATTAAAAAAAACTGGATTTACTGATTCTCAAGTGTTTAGTGCCTCAACAAGTTTTTTGCCCAGTTGGGACGGCCAACACCTAGATATCAAAAATGGTAAAACTAGGAAACCAGATTCATTATTTTTGGAATCGATCAAATAGTTTATTTAATTACTTTTTTGATTATTAGGGTATTAATTTAAAACAGTTAATGAAAATTATTCATGTTAACACTTTTGACACCGGAGGAGCATTTAAAGCTGCCTACAGATATCATTTAGCGCTTTTAAATATGGGTATTACTAGCAAAATGTTAGTTTTGTATAAATCCAATGAACAGTTAATTGAGGTTTACTCGTATTTAGAAAAGTTCAAGTTTATAAATCGACTAAAATTAAGTATTTTAACTAGAGCCATAAAATTTGTTACCAAGGTTTTGTTATTAAACAAACCAAAAACTTTATTTTCATTTCATTTTAGCCCTTACAGGATAGAAAAGAATTCATTTATAGAAGAGGCTGATATCATTAATCTGCATTGGGTAGCAGGATTTATTAACTATTCTACCTTTTTTAAAATAATCAAAAAACCCATTTTTTGGACTTTACATGATTTGAATCCGCTTAAAGGAGGTTTTCATTATGACACATACCTAATACAATATCAGGCACGATATGGGAAATTGGAAAAATGGGTGGAAAAACGAAAAGTTAAGAAATTGAAGGATAATAATGTAATTATAATTGGTCCATCTCATTGGATACTTAACAAATCATTGTCCTCGCAATCCTTTAAAAAAAATAAACATTTTCATTGCCATTATATTGTTGACCATAACCTCTTTTATCCAAGGGATAGATTTCAATGCAGAATCAAATTAGGTTTACCTTTAAACCAAACTCTAATTCTTTTTGTAGCAGAGCAAGTAAACGATATTAGAAAGGGATTTAGTATAATAAAAGAAATATTATCCAATAATGAAATTGAAAATTCTTCAATTGTAATAGTTGGTAGTGGTTCTTTTACTAGCCTACGAAACAAAATATATAATTTCGGTGTAATAAAAGACGAGGAACTGATTTCAGATATATATAATGCTTGTGATTATCTGATAAATCCTTCAATTGAAGACAATTATCCTAATACAATACTTGAATCACAAGCTTGTGGAACACCAGTACTAGCATTTGAACAAACAGGGATTTTAGAAATGGTAATTTCCAATGAAACAGGAATGTTTTTTAACCCTAAAAATATCCTTGATTCAATTATAGAAATGAACAAATTATGCAAAACTTTTAATAGGCAGCATATACACCAAAAATGTTTGGCAACACACCATAAAGATGTGGTTTTAAATAATCTCATTAAAATATATGAAATCTATAATAATTAATGCTTTAATAATCATTAACATTATTTACTCTTACAGTTCATCGGCCACATCCCTTGAATTAGTAAGGCCTAGTGTAGACCATTATTCAACTGATACTCTTGTAAACTTTGAATGGGGTACATATGATTCAATTACCCTTCAAATATCTATTGATAGTTCTTTTACAAAACTTTACAAATCAATCAGTACAAAGAGTAACAAGGCTGCGGTTTTTTTTCCGAATACAACAAAAATGTACTTTTGGAGAATTATTGATACTGAGAACAAAACAAGTCAAACACGTATCTTATCCATTATTAATTTAAAAGAAATCGCTGACCTTAAACTTTGGGTAAAGGCGGATGGCCCATTAATAAAAGACCCGATGAACAAAGTGAGTATTTGGCAAGATTTAAGTACAAACAAAAATGATTTGATTCAATCGGATAAGAATTTTCAACCAACATTAATTGAAAACCAGATTGGTATCTTACCCTCAATCAAGCTTGATGGTGTTAACGACTTATTACTATTTAATGACATAACGGATATTAGAACTATTTTTTGGGTCATAAAAGAATCTGAAAGTTCAAAATCAGATTTTATTCCAATCTTGGGGCATTCTGTTTTTAATGATTTCAATAGAGGACAAGATAAAGAAATATTTTCACCAATTTATTCTAATCCATCAGTAATTGGAGGTAGTCTTTTATATAATGGAATACAAAAAAATACCGTTGTCGAGAAAGTGCCAACTATTTTTTCAGTTATTTCATTGATAACCACTGGAAACACCAAAGCTAACATGTTTGGGAGCGACAGAAATTTGTTAGGGAGAAATTTTAATGGAGATGTAGCCGAAATCATCATCTTTTCTCAACCCTTAGCCGATAGTAATAGAATAAAAGTAGAAAATTACCTAATGAACAAATATGCTCCTCCAATTTCATTAGGCAAGGACACTGTAATCACTTCGAGTATTTGCAAATTAACTTTAGGACAAAATCAATATTTGCAATACAACTGGTCTACTGGCGAAACCACCCCAACTATTGCTGTAAACAAATCTGGGACTTATGCCCTTGAGGTAATTGATATCTTTGGCAGGAAATCATCGGATACTATTAATGTTACTTACTTACAAAAGGCACCGGTTCTTGAAAATGCAGAATACTGCAAGGAGGTTGAATTTCAGCTTAATACCAAACTTCCAAATAAGAATTATTTCTTTAAATGGAATACTGGAGATCAAGATTCTTTGCTTAATGTTTCACAATCAGGCAATTACTTTGTTGAAATTTTGGACAAAAGTGATACTAATAATTGCAGAATTACCTCAAATACTGTTAAAATTATTAGAAATGATTTCTCTATCTTAAAGGCTTTTGGCAATGATACCACGCTTTGCAATAATACACTATTGGGGGTGCTACCAGAGGCCACCGAAACTGCAAAATCATTTAGTTGGTCTACTGGCAGCACTAGTAATAATATTTCCATCAATCAAAGCGGTTCTTATAATGTACAAATAACCAATGATTTGGGTTGTTTACTTAAAGATACCATCATTATTACTATTGATGACACCAAAAACGCCCCATCCGCAGTGTTCAGCCTAAACGACACCATTTGTGCTGGGCAACAATATAGGTTAGAAGATTTATCTACTTCAAATGGGAGTAATTTAGTATCAAGGCTTTGGCAATTTAGCGACAGATCCACCAACGATTCTGTGCAAATTAAGAGAATTTTTGCAGATTCTGGAAATGTAGTAGTTTCGTTAAAGGTCACTGCTGAAGATGGTTGTATAGGCCAGCTTACCAAAAGGACCACAGTTTTGCCAACACCTCAACCCAATTTTACCTTTGCAGATATTACTTGCATGGGTACTCCTATATCCTTTAGTAATACCTCCAAATCTCGACCTTTTCTGCCTATTCAATACAATTGGAATTTTAATGACCCCACGTCAGGCATTGCCAATAATTCCATTTTAGCAAACCCAACTTTTGTTTATAACACAAGTGGCACTTTCAATCCCAGTTTAAAATTGACGGATAAATTTGGCTGTAACGCTACCAAGGTAAATTCCATTACAATTAGGCCTACTCCATCGCCTGATTTCAGCTTTGGAACAGCGTGCCAAAGTTCACAGTTGGATATAACTGATAAAACAAGTCTTTCTAATGGCGTATCCGCTACTTCCTACTTCTGGAATTTTGGTGATGGCACCACGTCTTCTACAAAAGGTTCATTGTCAAAAACATATGGCACTTCAGGTGATAAAAATATAATTTTAAACGTGCAAACAAGTAATGGTTGTAGCAAAACTGTTCAAAAAACAGCTACAGTAATTCCTTTACCTCAAGCAGTTATAAACAATATCGGCAATTGTGTTGGTCTGCCTATTTTTTTTGCAGATTCTTCCAAAGCACCAGCTCCTTACAGCATAAGTAATAGAATCTGGACTGTAAATAAAAAAGCACAAGGAAACAAGTCCTCTTTTGCTTTTACGTACGATACTGTGGGGACATTAAGTGTTCAACTTCAAGCCTTTATTGGTACTTGTACTGCTACTGCTACCAAAAATATTTCCATTAATCCACGACCAACTGCTGGATTCACTATTCAAAATCCCTATGGAAATAAACCTTTTACACCCGTTTTTAGCAACACCTCGGTTGGATTTACCCAATCTATTTGGAATTTCAAAACTGGAGATTTTTCTTCCCAAAATGTCCCTACTTATCGTTATGACACCTATGGAACCTTTAATGTTGAACTAATTGTAAAAAATACGTTTGGTTGTGCTGATACGGCCAATGGTTTAATTTATATCTATCCCGATAGCATGGATGTTGGTGTTACCTCCATCGACTTAATTGAGGAAAATTTTGGAATTAGGCCAAGATTTGAATTAAAAAATGCTGGCAACAAACCAATAAATCAGGTGATTATATCTATTTATGGTCAAAATTCTGATGCAACAATTTATAAAGAATGGACAGGTGTATTACTACCTGGGCAGTCAACTATTATAAATTTAGATGTGTTGCTTCCTTTGGATACCAAAAAATGGCAATATGTTTGTGTTGAGTCAAATCTTGTAAGCCAAAACGACATAGCAAGAGGTAACAATATTAATTGTAAAAACAGGGTGGAACAATTTGAGTTTTACGATCCATACTTTGAAAACAACAACCAACTAACACTACCATTCCTAATACCATCCAATGACGAACTAGAGATCACCATTTTTGATGTAGCTGGCAAAATAGTCATTCAAAAAAAATATGAGGTTACGTCAGGTGTGCTAAACATCAATTTGCCCTTGTTAAATCTTCAACATGGCATTTTTAATGTGAACTGCCAATATCAAGGACAAAGTAGAACGAAAAGATTTTTAAAACTGGAATAAATAATCGGTCAATTTTCGAATAAGGTTTTAGCAATATTTTTGCCAGCCACCCAGCTGGTAGACCAAGCGTTTTGAAAGTTAAATCCACCAGTAATTCCATCAATATCAAGCACTTCCCCTGCGAAAAATAAGCCTTTTATTAGATTACTTTCACAAGAAACTGGGTTAACTTGAGTTAAATCCACCCCACCACAGGTTACAAATTCTTCTTTGAAAGTGGTTTTGCCTTTCACTTCATATTGAGAATTGGTTAATGCATCTACCAACTTATTGTTAGCTCTTTTACTTATATCTTGCCATCTTAGATTAGTGTCAATTTCAGATTTCGCACATAAATATTCCCATAACCTTGACGGAACAGAAAATAAGGGATTACCTTGAATCAATTTTTTGGGATGACTTAGAATATAACTAGCGATTTGGTGCCGTACCTCGACCTCATTGATATTAACCCAATTAATTTTAACCAAAAAATTATATTGCTTTTCATAAAGTTCGGTAGCTGCCCATGCTGACAATTTTAATATAGCAGGCCCACTTAGACCCCAGTGAGTTATTAACACCGGTCCAGCAGCTTCTTGACTCAAGCCAATTATTTTTACTTGTGCCATTGGCGATACGACACCCATTAGTGTGTGCAGTTGCTTATCGGCAATATTGAAGGTAAATAAAGAAGGCTTTGGATGTTGGATGGTATGCCCAAGATTTGTCAAAAATTGATAACCTTTTGCTTGGTTAAAGCCACCAATAGCTACCAAAATAGTTTTAGTGAGGCAAGTAAACCCATTTTCAAACATCAATGAAAATTGTCCATTGTTTAGTAAGTCCACTTTTTCCAAACCATGACCAAGTTTTATTGTTATACCCAGTTTCGAGGCTTCATTCATAAAACATTCTATTACACTTTCCGATGAATCAGAAAATGGGAAAATTCGATTATCATCTTCTGTCTTTAACGTTACACCTCTAGTTTCAAACCATAATCTAGTATCATTATGAGCAAACTGCTTAAAAACCTTACTTAAAAAAGCTGCTCCTCTTGGATAATTTTTCAAAAGCTGGCTTGTGCTTTCACAATGATGTGTAATATTGCACCTTCCTCCCCCAGATATTCGTACTTTAGATAATAATTTTTGACTTTTTTCGAAAATTATTACATCAGAATCCTGTTTATGATTTTTAACAGAAATAGCCCCAAAAAACCCAGAAGCTCCTCCTCCTATTACAGCAACATCAATTATCTTCATTATTTACTCTTTATATTACACTTTTCTCGAAATAGGCTTTTATACATAACTAAAGCATTACTATAGCGTAAAACTACCTATTATTTACTTTTCTTAAGGTAAATTTAATTGAATGAATAAAGTTGTATTTAATTATTTACGGGTTGTTTTTATGATCTTTGTTTTTGGCTCAGTGGCGTTTATGGCTATTAACAAAAACAATCAAGATACAAGTTCTGTAAATATCCTTCAAGAAAACCAGCTTCAAACGGCCGACACCCTTCAAGTTAATGAACTTAACAATATGGCCAACACCTACTTACAAATAAATGTTGATCAAAGTTATCATTTTGCACTAAAAGCGTTACTAAATGCACGAGCTATCGACTATAAAAAGGGTATGTCCGAAGCCTATTTTTTAATTGCCAAATACCATTTTCATAAAAATGAAGATGTAAAAAGTATAAATTATTGTCTTAAATCATCTGAAATACGCAACGACCTAAATGACAATAAAGGGGTGGCAGCCTGCAATAACTTGATAGGAAAAATATTCTTGGATCAGGATATGTACGACCAATCAATAGATTTCTATACAAAATCATTAAGGATAGGTGAAGAAGTAGGTGATGATCTAATTGTAGCTGAAAGTTTTTTAAATTTAGGTAATGTCTATAAAGATCAATTTGAATATTATCAAGCTTTGAACTATTATAAAAGAGCAAAAAAAATATATGTAAAAGTTAACAATAATAATGGAATATCTATTTGTCACACAGACATTGGGTTAATTTACATCCAACAACGTAATTACTATTATGCTGAACTGGCATTTAAAGAAGCATTGAATTTACTAACCGACAAAGACCCACGTCGTTCTATCTGCTACATCGAACTAGGCAACATAGCCTATGCCAAAAAGGAATTAAACAAAGCCTTAGCATTATATAAGGAGTCAGAACGTATAGAAATTATGCATCAAGACAATTTTGATTTGGCAATTACGCAATATAGCATTGCCACCGCCTATCAGTCTTTAGGTAAAAAAATTCAGGTATTAGAAGCTTGTGAAAAATCAATCAAAAGTTCAAAACTTGCTGGTAACAAAGAAATCACACGAGATGTGTATAACCTATTGTCGCGGTTTTACGCGCACGAGCATCAATTTGAACTTGCCTATAAATATCAAACAGCAAAAGATCATATAGAGGACTCTATCTTTAATGAAAGTAAAGCAAGGGAAGTTGGTAAGCTTCAAGCCAAATTTGAATTTAATAAAAAATTGGAGGAAGAAAAAAGTACTGAAGCTAAACTTGTTTTGGAACTTGAAGAACAAAAGTCTCTTCATTATTTGTTAATTGGCATTTTCCTTCCTATCCTTTTCTCAGTCATGTTTATAATAGCCAAAGTAAAAGTAACTACATCTTACCTTAGAGGGATGGTGTTTGTGACTACTTTGTTGGCTTTTGAATTTATATTAATCATCCTAGACCCTTATATTGATCAATATTCGGGTGGAATTCCGCTTTCAAAACTTGCCATTAATTCGGCCTTGGCACTTATGTTAGCTCCGTTACATCAGTTTTTAGAAAAAATACTTAAAAAGAGGCTTATAGATAATAGCACAAAAACTTTATCGATATAACTGTACCCTTGTCTAAAAAATTCTAATTTGATTGTTTAATTTCGGTTTTTCAAACTAATTTTAGCTAGTTAATATAACCATTATGAAGGTAAAAATCATAAATAAATCTCACCATAATTTACCCATCTATCAAACACCGCTTTCCGCTGGTATGGATCTAAGAGCCAACCTTGACGAAAGCATTGTTTTAAAGCCATTACAAAGAATATTAATTCCAACTGGTCTGTTCATTGAACTTCCAGAAGGCACCGAAGCACAAATAAGACCTAGAAGTGGTTTGGCTTTTAAACATGGAATAACTGTGCTTAATAGCCCAGGCACTATAGACGCCGACTACAGAGGTGAACTTAAAGTATTGCTAATCAATTTATCGGAAATGGAATTTAAAGTGGAAGATGGAGAGAGAGTTGCGCAAATGGTGGTGTCTAAACATGAAATAGTGGAGTGGCAACCGGTAGATGAACTTAATAATACAGAAAGGGGTGCTGGAGGCTATGGAAGCACAGGAATAAAATAATGGAACTTGAATATATCTCAACAAAGTAATTTTATTAAGAACAAGGCTTTGACTTTAGGATTTAGCCATTGTGGCATTTCAAAGGCAGGGTTTTTAGAAGAACAAGCTCCCAAGCTAGAGAATTGGCTTACAAATAATATGCACGGCCAAATGAACTACATGGCCAACCATTTTGACAAACGACTTGACCCCAGACTTCTAGTGGATGGTGCCAAGTCAGTTGTTTCATTGTTATATAATTATTATCCTTCAGAAGAGATTTCTTCCAATTTTAAAATCTCCAAATATGCTTATGGTGATGACTATCACTTCGTAATCAAAAATAAGCTGAAAGAATTGATTTTTGAACTTCGCCAAGAAATTGGTGATATTCAAGGACGTGCGTTTGTAGATAGTGCCCCTGTAATGGACAAAGTGTGGGCTCAAAAATCAGGATTAGGTTGGATTGGTAAAAATTCAAACCTAATTAACAAAAAATCAGGTAGCTTCTTTTTTATAGCGGAACTGATCATAGACCTTGAACTAGTTTATGACGACCCTATCAAAGATTACTGTGGCACTTGTACTCGATGTATCGATGCTTGCCCAACTGACGCAATAGTTTCGCCCTATGTGGTAGATGGGAGCAAATGCATTTCTTATTATACCATTGAGCTTAAAGAGGCCATACCTGCCGAAGTAAAAGGCAAATTTGAAAATTGGGCTTTTGGTTGCGATATTTGTCAAGACGTTTGCCCATGGAATCGCTTTTCGACCCCGCATGAAGAACCTGCATTTAAACCAACACAAAACCTTGTAGAACTTGCTAAATCAGATTGGAAAGATATTAGTTTAGAGGTATTTAATGCCGTTTTTAAGAATTCACCTATCAATAGAACCAAATTTGAAGGTTTTACGAGAAACCTTAAATTTCTTAAAGACCTATAGTTATTTAATACTGAGCTTAAACCGTTTGGGTAAGATTTCATTAAGCTTGGCCAATGTTTTTCGGCTATTAATTACATCACGTACACCATCTTTATCAATATCAGCAAATTGATCACCTACCAAAATGCAACCTAAAATCTCAGTGTATTTATTGCCAGCATGTATTAAAATCCATGACCTATTTGGAACATTTTCTATATAAAAATGATCTTTAAGCGAATCTGTTGTCCTTTTAGAAACCCAATATTCCCCTTTTGGGATACAGCTAATCCTTTTTTGATTATTAAGATCAGGTAATTCTAGTGTTTTGCATGTAAAAATTGGTTTCTCGCTTCTTATTACGCTAAGTTCTCCTAAAGTTTCTTTTTCTAAATACTCTTTCCTTTCAACCAAAATACTCAGCGCTGGATTGGCTTCACGGTCGTACTTAACATACGCCTCTTCTAATTTTACGTCATAATTGTTCTTTTTGTAGCCAGGTCCATTATAGAAAAAGGCAAAGCGTGCCCAGTTTTTTTGTTGTAACAAGGAGGCTAAAGTGTCATTTCCTTGAGTCTTCCTGTTTTTAATAAAATTCATAAAAGCTGCAAGCTGTTTCCCTTCTGATTGTTTCATATCAGCCACAAAAGACTGAACTGTATCATATCCACATACATGATGGTTAAAACCCATGATCTGAAATAATCCATAAGAAGCCGATTTTAATGCCAGTTCTTGATCAATCGTTTGAGCTAAATCCAATCTTGTATATTCTTCTGCACCCTTTTTATAAAATGTCCTTACCCAATTAGGATATATAATTGTGGGAAATCTTTTAGCTAATGCAATAACATCTTTACCCTTTTGTTTTAATAAAGAATAAAAGATATGCCCTTCAAACAAAATCACAGGCCTTCCATCTTGATAAAAGCCCTTGCCAAGAGACTCTATGGCAATCACAGCTTTAATTGCTGCAACCTCAACTTCTAATTTTTCAGCGGCTAATTGGATGTCATTTGCAGACAACCCTTTACTGAGTGGATTTACCATAGCAACCGGCAAATCCTCATCCTCTTCTTGATAATCGGTGCGCTTTTGAATTGCAATATCTACCTCCTCTTCAACATCCTTATCATTCAATTCCTCTATTTCAATTGGAACAATTTTATTACCAGCTTTGTCTTCAGAAGTCCTTTCCTCCTTAGAATTACTAGCGGCTTGTGAAACATTCAATTTATCAGAAAAATATTTAAGTGAGCTACTTCCAAAATAGAATGCAATCATCATGATGTAGGCCTGAGTAAAAAATTCAAATAGTTTCACATATTGCTCAGAATCATCCTTATTTAGCGGATTCATACTAAAAATGAGCAAAGCAAAACCACCTACCACCAAACTTAGGGCTATCGTTCCGCGAACTGTACCTGGCGGTAATCCAAAGGTCTCTTCTTTATATGGATTAGAATTTGGTAATTGCAAATCAGCTTCTGCTACAACCTCTCCTAGTGATTTTCTCATTTGGGCATCACTTACACGTAGTCGCATACGTTGCCACTCATCGTTTGTAAATCCAAAATTAATACTGTAAAAATAAATAGACCATGCGTAATAGCCTATCAATAACCCTGTCCACCCCAGGATTAAAACAATAGGGATAAATTGAAAAGCTGAAGTCCTTATAATTCCTTTAACATCATCATAAAAGCTAAAATCTTTTGGTGTAATGGTGTAAATAAGATGAACAATAAAAACCTCAATTAATACCAACACTAAAATAAGGCTAGTATTTAAAATTTTTCTATGATTTTCTTTAATTAAAGTTTTGTTGTAAATAACAAGTGAAACCAATAACAAACAAATAAGGCCTAAAAAAAATACAAGACCTAACGAGCTTTTAAGTCCGAAAACATTACTCCCAACCACACTTACAAAAATGGGATGATGATAAAAATCAATTATTAACAACAACAACACAAATATTAGTATGGCCAAAACAGCCACTAAAACTTGATTAAGTCCAACTTTAAACCCTAAAAAATTCATACTATTCAATAATTAAGTTTAATTAAGCATTAGCAGGCCTAAGGACACACCAGAAAACAACACGGCCACACTACCAATAGCTATATTCCATCTACGATAGGCTTTGGCCTTATCTATGGCTTGTGAAGTAAGTTGGGTAGAACTTTTAACCATCGCAGACAATTCTTCTATTTTTTGTTGATAAGATTTGTTATACACCTCTAAGGAGTCAATGTAGGTTTTGTGTTTTTGATTGAGATTGTTAAAATCTTCATTTTGAGATTTTAGTAGCAATATAATGTTGTTATAAATTGCCGTAGTCTTTTCATATTTATCTAATGAAGCAACTATTTTTTTGTGTTTTTCTGCGGTTATTATAAACATGGTATCACAACTTGCGGTGTAAGATTTGCCTTTAGTTAATCGATAATAGTTGGTAGTATCCATGCAACTAACCTGACAAAAGGAAAACAAGAAGGAGTGAACAAATAAAATTATCAAAAATGGTTTCATAAAAAATAATTTAAGGCAAATCTATAATATTGTCATTTAACAATTTTTTCCTTTCTTCTGGTGGCAATTCGTCCAAATAATCTTTATAACCTAAAGATTGGATTTTTTTGAGGTATTCCTCTTGATTCTTTATTTCAGTTTCTCTAAGTGAAATTCGCTTTTCAATTATTTCTATCTCTCGCTTATGTAGCTCTCGTTCGCGTTCTAGCCTTTCTTTGACCAATACCACTTCCTCATCTATTTTAATAAGTCTATCTTTAATCGCTTCATTTTCACTAGATATATCATTTAAAGCTTTGCCTCCATTTAAAAACCCTACTAATTTTTTAAAACCCAAAGCCACGATTCCTGCTAAACCAACAACCCATTGCCAAGTTTTTTGTATCCACTCCGGTCTAACTAAAACGATAATACCTATTACAAGAAACAATATGATAAGTATCACCAAAATTGATTTTCGATTGCCTTGCATAATGAATGTGCACTAACCAGTAATTATCATTTAAACGAAATAAATTCACACTTAATATTATAAAACATTTAACACATTGAAAAATTATTAATATTAAGTAATTGTTAACATTAGATTTGTCAAATAAAAATTGAATACAGAAGCCATCAAAACAATTTGCAATTTGGAATTTTACAAATTACAAATCTTCATAAAAAATTAACCCAACCTATTTATATAATGATTCAAACCGAATTGATAGATTGGTATTGTTTCGGAGTTTAAAAAAAGTGGGTCTAATATATTACAAAAAAAGCCTTCATTTTAAGAAGGCTTTTTCATTAGATAATTTGATCCAATTATCTATTTTCAATATTTACATAGGTTTTAGAAACATTGCCAACATAAATTTGACGTGGCCTTCCTATTGGTTCTTTATTTTCACGGAGTTCTTTCCATTGTGCAATCCAACCTGGTAAACGACCCAAAGCAAACATCACAGTAAACATATTTGTTGGAATTCCCAATGCACGGTATATAATACCAGAATAAAAATCAACATTAGGATATAACTTTCTTTCTACAAAATAAGGATCATTTAAAGCTGCTTGTTCTAGTTCCTTGGCGATTTCCAAAACAGGATCATTTACTCCCAATTTAGAAAGAATGTCATCACATGCTTTTTTAATAATTTTTGCTCTTGGATCAAAATTTTTGTAAACTCTGTGTCCAAAGCCCATCAATCTTACCTCTTTGGTTTTTACTTTCTCAATATAGTCTTTGGTTTTAATCCCAGAAGCCTTAATTTCATCTAACATCTCTATAACTTCTTGATTAGCACCACCATGCAATGGTCCCCACAATGCGTTAATACCAGCTGATACAGAACCATACAAACTAGCTTGTGATGAACCTACAATTCGCACTGTAGAAGTAGAACAGTTTTGCTCATGGTCAGCATGAAGAATCAACAACACATTTAATGCTTCAGACACTACCGGATCTACTATATATTTTTCAGTTGGGTTTGCAAACATCATGTGAAGGAAATTTGCACAATACTCCAAGCTATTAATTGGATAATTTACTGGTCGCCCTTTTGATTTTTTATAAGCCCAAGCTACCATAGTAGGCATCTTTGCCATAAGTCTTATTATGGAATGGTCTATCTGTTCTGGTGTAGGATTTGGCTCTAATGACTCTGGATAAAATGCTGTAAGAGAGCATACTAATGAAGATAACACGCCCATAGGATGTGCAAATGATGGAAAGCCATCCAATATTTTCTTTACATCCTCATGTATCATCGAGTGTTTATCGATGGCCGCATCAAAATCCCTATATTGGTCAACTGTAGGTAGTTCACCATAAATTAACAAATATGCAACCTCTAAAAAATTAGACTTTTGGGCCAATTCTTCAATTGAATATCCTCTATACTTTAAAATACCATTTTCTCCATCAAGATATGTTATAGCACTTTTAGTAACTCCTGTATTTTTATAACCTACATCATAAGTTACATATCCTGTTAGATCTCTTAATTTCCCTATATCTATCGCTTTTTCGTTTTCTGAACCCACGATTACCGGAAATTGGTAACTCTTTCCGTCTAATATTAACTCTGCTTGATTGGACATAAAACAAAAGAATCTTTAATTGTTAAATAAAAAGCTGCACAAAAAAATGCGATAGCAAATTAGTAAAAAATAGATAAATACACAGCTAAATAAAAATTTATTCTTGCGGGATTAAAATAAATTACACAAAAAAGCCATAAACAAAACCGAATATTCAAAACAGTTTCGCCTATGGCCTTAACACTTATTAACTTAATTTACTATTTAACTATTACAATATAATTTGCGCTATTAATATTGTACTTAGTACCCTTTACACTTACAAATGATGTAAACATGTTGTTTAAAGAATCACGTGTTTGTGTCACTTCACCTACCACTTTAATCCTTTTAGTTTGCTCACCATTACTTAAGACTACTGTTTTTGCACATGAAGACAAAACCAAACCAGCAGCAATTACGCCAGCAAGATACACAGCTACCATTTTCTTTTTCATTTTATTTAATTGTTTTAAGTTGAAAGAACTATTTATACTACAAAGTTAAGCAATTGTTACTAAACTACAAAGATTAATTAACAATTTGTTAACATTAGCTTAACATTGGAATTATACGAAATAGTTCGAAGTATGTTCAAAAAACAAATAAATAATTCATAATGATTTGATAATCAAACAATATACTAATATTTCAACTGTTATATATCAAACAAATTTGCCTATAAAGATTTTTACAATGTTAACATAATATTAACATTGCAAAGTAATCTCTTTATGAAGTAATGAAAGAAATAGAAAAGGAAAAGGCTATTTAGAATATGGAGTAAACCAAATCAGGGAAAATACCAAGCACCAAGATACCTATGACTAATAAAACAGCCACGATCTTATAAGCCAAGCTGGACGCTATTAAAGACAGTGACTGGTCTTCAGCTTCTTTAAAGTAAATAGCTATAAGTACTTTGAAGTAATAAAAAATACCAATTATAGCATTTGTAACCGCAATTAGCGCTAACCAAACGTAACCAGATTCAACTGTTGACTTTAATATGTAAAATTTAGCCAAAAAGCCAGCAGTTGGGGGTAAGCCAGCCAAAGAAGCAATACTAACAGCTGCAATAATTCCCAACAAAGGATTAGCCTTAGCCAAACCTTTAAAAGCATCTATCGAACTAGAATCTTTAACCTTTTGAACCGCCATAATTACAGAAAACAGTGCAATTGAGGATATAGAATATGATATAACATAGTAAAATATTGCACCAAATGCTTCACTTTCTACATTCTTTACCATTAATAAGGAAATTAACATATATCCAGCATGAGAAATACTTGAATATGCCAATAATCTTTTGATGTCATTTTGAAAAACGGCCGTAATACTTCCAATAGTTATAGTAAGAGCTGCCATAACCCATATAGCAGTAGTCCATACTTCACTTATTGGTGCAAAACATATATAAAATAATCTAAAGAAAGCACCAAAACCAGCTATTTTAACCACAGTTGACATAAAAGCAGTAATAAAAGTAGGAGATCCTTGGTACACATCTGGCGTCCAAAAATGGAATGGGGCAGCTGAAACTTTAAAGGCCATGGCCGCCAATAAGAAAAATAAACCTACAAGCAATATTGGGCTTGAATCTGTAGCATTCTCTTGAAAATATGATTGAATGGTTGATAAATCAAAAGAACCGGTTTCTCCATATATTAATGTGATTCCCATTAACAAAATTCCAGTGGTAAAAGCGCCCATTAAAAAATACTTCAAGGAAGATTCATTTGACAATAAATTCTTCTTTTGACTACCTACTAGTATGTACAAAGGCACCGACATAATTTCTATACCTAAAAACAACATAGCAAGGTTGTCAAAAGCGACCATTGCTATCATACCCACCACAGAAAAAATGATTAATGAATAATATTCGGTAATATATTGTTTTATATTAGAAAAAAAATGCTCAGAAAACAAAAGTAGTATTGCTGTAGAACCTAAAATTGCACAAGTAAAGGCCACAGCATAATTGTCAAAATTAAGCATGTCATAGAAACGACTGTAATCATTGTTCCAATGAAATCCAGCAGTAAAGCCTAGAACACCCAAAATAGTAACAATTGAAATTGTAAGAACGGCTTTAGTATTGACATTAAACAACCCTGCTATCATTGAAAAAACGCCAAGGATTGATAAAGAAATTAATGCTACCATATCAGTTACTTATATTTAGTAGAATTTACTACAATAATTTATTTTGTTAATTTATATATCAGCTACTTAAGTGCCCCAACCAATGATTTTACGTCAGCAGCTGATAAACTAGTAAAAATGTTAGGATATACACCTATAACCAGTATAACTGCCACAATAGGAATCAAAACTGCCATTTCATTAGGAGTAAGATCGGTAAAATCTTCTGTTGTGGAGGTCAATTGACCCAACATAACTTTTTGAAATGTACGTAACATATATACTGCACCTAAAATTATGGTTAACCCTGCAAATGCTGCCAAGTAACTATTATACCCAAACAAACCATTTAATAACAAAAACTCGCCCACAAAGCCATTAGTTAGAGGAAGTGCTACATTTCCTAATAAAATAATCAAGAATAAAATTGCAAGTTTTGGAGCTCTACTAGCTATACCACCCAAAGAAGAAATTTCTCTGGTTTTGGTCCTAGATTCAATGATATCTAACACAACAAACATTCCAACCACATTTACTCCATGGTTAAGCATTTGAATTACTACCCCTTGAAGTGAAATCTCATTAGCAACAAACAATCCAGCAGCAATTAACCCAACGTGTGCTATAGATGAATATGCAACAAGTCTTTTAGCATCCTTTTGTTGAATTGCAATTATAGAAGCGTAAACAATTCCTATCACAGCCAATACGATGACTATATCATCCCATTTCATAAAGCCCAAAGGCAAAATAGGAATTATCCATCGTATAACGCCAAAGATTCCCATTTTTAACATAATTCCCGAAAGTAACATTGTGCCCGCAGCATTACTTTCTGTATAAGTATCCGGCTGCCATGTATGAAAAGGGAAAATTGGCATTTTGATAGCAAACGCAATAAAAAATGATAAGAAAACTAAACCCTGAATATCAGGAGATAATTCTAAAAGTTGAAATGCAGACCAAGAAAAAGAATGTGCATTAGGTGTTTGTAGATATAAATAAATAATACCAATTAACATAAACAAACTACCCAATATAGTATAAATAAAAAACTTTAAAGTAACTTCAATACGCCTTTTACCTCCATAAAGTGCACTAATAAAATATACTGGAATTAATGCAACTTCCCAGAAAATATAAAATAAAAAGGCATCATAGGACATAAACACTCCTAAAAGACCTGTCTGCATTGCAAATACTAGACCGTAAAAGGTAAACGGTTTATTATAAGTATGCTTATAAGTAGAAAGAATAATTAAAGGAATAAGAAAATTAGTTAACAGAATCAAAATCAAACTAATACCATCTACTTTAAGGGCAAAATGCACTCCTAAAGAACTTATCCAAGGGATATCGACAGAAAAAGCCTCCTTCGAGGTTGTACAGGTACTACAAAATACCGACCATACCCAAACAGACAAGGCCAATTCAATAATTGCTGCTGCAAGTGCAACTTTTTTAACAATTTCTCCTTTAAAAAACAAAAGAAAAATAGATGCTAAGAGAGGAAATAATAATAGTGCTGTAATCATTATAATAAAGCTTCTCGACCTTTATGTCAATTCAAAATTTAGGGTATTAAATTAAAAGCCAATATTGAAATTAATCCTAATACCATCATTAGTACATAGATACCTATACTACCGCTTTGCAATTGCCTTAATATTCCACTTAATGCATATATTCCCTTACCAATAGAATTTACCAGTCCATCAATAACAACTATGTCAACAAACTTATATATACTGGTGGATAAATACATAATTGGTTGTACAAAAACCTTATCGTACAATTCATCCACATAATATTTATTATAAACTAACTTGTGTAATCCATTGATTTCATCACCATCTTCCACAGGAACACTCTTCTTTGAAATATATGTAAAATAAGCCAATCCTATAGACAAAATCACTGCAACTACTGATACAGCCATAATTAAGTATTCAGTACTATGACTTAGGTGATTGGTATGATGTATTTTAGCCTGACCAGCTGCAAATACCGGCGATAGGAAATGTTCCAAACCAGCGTTACCACCAAAAATAGGTGCTAAATTAAAATATCCTCCTACAATCGACAACACTGCTAAGACTATTAACGGCAAGGTCATCGTTAAAGGTGATTCATGTAAGTGATGTGCTTGGTCATGTGTGCCTCTAAATGAACCATGAAAGGTTAAAAAATATACTCTAAACATATAAAATGCTGTAAGTATTGCTCCAATCACACCCAATACCCAATAAATGATATTGGTTTCAAACGCCTTTGCTAAAATCTCATCTTTTGAAAAGAAACCTGAAAGTCCAGGTAATCCTGCGATAGCTAAGGTACCTATCAAAAATGTCAAATGAGTAATTGGTAATTTTTTGGCCAATCCACCCATTCTTCTTATATCTTGCTCGTGATGCATTGCATGAATAACCGAACCAGCACCTAAAAATAGCAAAGCCTTAAAAAAGGCATGTGTCATCACATGAAACAACGCGCTAGAAAAGGCACCTACACCTAAAGCCAAAAACATATAGCCTAATTGACTAACTGTAGAATAAGCTAGCACCTTTTTTATATCATTCTGTGCTAAACCGATTGTAGCAGCAAATAAGGCAGTAGCAACTCCCACAATGGCTATTACTGTAAGAGCTGTAGGTGCCAAAACGAACAATATGTTCGATCTAGCTATCATATAAATACCTGCTGTCACCATTGTAGCGGCATGGATAAGCGCTGAAACTGGTGTAGGACCTGCCATAGCATCAGGTAACCAAGTAAACAAAGGAATTTGAGCACTTTTACCTGTGGCTCCTACAAATAAAAGCAAACAAATGGTAATAAAAATAGGCTGATTAAACTCAGTTACTAACGAAGCCTTAGAAAACACTTCATCAAAAGTAAACGTGCCAAATGTACCAAATATAAAAAACACTCCCATTAAAAAGCCCAAATCACCAATTCTATTCATAATAAATGCCTTCTTTGCCGCATTATTATAATCCTGATTCTTAAACCAAAAGCCAATTAGTAAGTAAGAACATAGACCTACACCTTCCCACCCGATGAACATAATAATATAGTTACTACCTAATACAAGTAATAACATAAAGAATACAAAAAGATTAAGATAGGCGAAGAATTTATAAAAACCTTCGTCCTCTTTCATATATCCAGCAGAATAAAGATGAATTAATGACCCAATTCCTGTGATTATTAATATCATCAAGATTGATAATGGGTCGATAAGAAAGTCAAAAGGTATATAAATAGTCCCAGCTTGAATAAAATCAAACAAATGAATATTTAGATGTATAGTCTCCCCTTGAGGTATTGAAAAAAATATTAATGTCGCCAATAAAAATGATGCAACCATCGCCCCTGTACCAATAACTGCTACTAGTATTTTAGGAAGTGACTTACCCAACAAACCGTTGATCAAAAAACCTATGAAAGGCAATAAAGGAATTAACCAAGCAAAATCAGCCATATTATGTTTTTAATTTGATGTTTTTGATAGACTGCTGATCAAAAACGAATTAATAATTTTTAAAATTAGCCCCTTAATTTGTCCAATAGATTAACATCTACCGAATTAGTATTTCTATATATCATCACAATTATAGCTAAACCTACCGCCACTTCTGCAGCGGCCACAGCCATAATAAAAAAAACAAATACTTGTCCAGAAGGATCAGAACGATAGGCAGAAAAGGCTGACAATAATAAATTGACCGAATTAAGCATAAGCTCCACCGACATAAATATTATTATTGCATTTCTTCTCAATAAAACGCCAAGTACTCCAATACAAAAGATTGCAGCACTTAAAAATATGTAGTAATTAAGAGGTATTACTCTGATAATGCTATCCATGTTATCCTAAAAGTAATTCAAGCGTCAAATATATAACTTTTAAATAATAAGAAAGAATTTTTTGATTTCCTTTTTTTATTTTAAATGGGTCTAAATTATGGTTTTTCAAAGAACAATCTTTCAGGAAAATTTAACTAAATACGAATGTTTGCGTATTGTAAAATTTTGAATTCCTTGAAATCATAAATTGGTGTTATTGATTTTTATTTTATTAGAAAACTAACCTTATTATGTTTAAAAGACCTATTTTCTTTATTTCTATTCTTATAGTTGCGCGTTTAAATGCACAAGTGATGGACCAAATAAAACGAGAGGCCGATAAAAACCAACAGAATAGACAACCAAAACAACAAAACTCCTCAAACCAAAATAATAATTACAATTATCAAAATAATACTTATCAATATTCTAACAGTAGCACCTCTTCGACGAGTAATAATACTTCAAGCTCCGATTGTTTTAGCTCTATTATAGGATGTGGTAATTGTTTGCAATATGGGTTACCACTATTTGAAGGTTTCTTTAAAGCCATAGAAAAGGAACAAAAAAGACAATTGGGAAAAAAGGATAGTGTACCTGATGTAAGTTCATTTGAAATTATGGCTGATGCTAATTTGGGTCATAATGAAGATGTAGAACAAATCCTATTTAGACCCCGATTAAGAATAAATTATGGAATTTTTACTACTGATGCCCGAATCTTTAACTTAAACGAAGAAAATCCAAATGGAGGTTTCTATTCGTACAACTATTTTGATTGGCAAATACTTATGTTTAATCTGGTTAATAATTCTCAGGTTAAACTAAGGATAGGAACCGGGTTAAGCCATGAATATTATACCAAAACTAATTTTATGGAGCATACTGCTTATTTTAGCTACAGACCAGCAAAAATTGTAAAAACTAACTTAGAATGGCGTTTGATTAGGGATAATTACACGAAAATAAATGTGCGACGAGAAATAAACATTGGAATAGACCTAATCCCAATTAATCGTTCAAAATTTAATATGCAAATCGGACTAAACGCCAGTAACTTTAATTTTTATGAAACTGTAAATTTTTGGACTTTTGGACCAAAAATAACCGTAGGCCTTCAATAATATTACCAAGGAATCATATTTGAAATATATTAATCAACTAACTATTGATTCTTATTTAATTTGAAAATATAAGCATTGGTCACCACTTTTTTATCCTAAAAATATTCTTCAAATCATGAAAATTTAACATAAAAATGAGGTGTAATTACAAATAAGGTTTCAGGCCTAAAAATACCCTTAACAAATCAACTCGCCTCCACTTAAAAACAATTCAATTAAATCATTTAAGATCCCTTAAAGCAACTTTGATGAAAATGATAGTTTCATTTTCAAGAAAAGTAGTAATTTTAAGTAATTAATTAACAAAAGCCTTTGAGCGACCCAAAAGATAATCTATTAAACAAAATTTTAGATTTCGAATTCGACTTACCAACTGCGAATTTTAGTTTTTCTGATCGATTGAGCAGAGAAAATGGTTGGTCATTGTATTTTGCCTTGCAAGCGATACAGGAATATAAAAAGTTTATGTACCTGATAGCACAATCGGCCGAGCCACTTACTCCTTCAGACCAAATTGACCAAGTTTGGCACCTTCATTTGTTATATACAAAGTCATATTGGGAAGATTTTTGTAAAAATACAATTGGCAAAGAAATACATCACGGACCAACAAAAGGAGGCCAAGATGAGCGAAATAAGTATAAAATACTTTACGAAAACACGAAAAAAATTTATTTTGAAGTATTTAACCAAGTACCACCTCCACAGCTTTGGCCATCTTCAGAAATTCGTTTTTCTGAAATTGACTTTGTCCGAGTAAATAAAAAAACTCATTTCATTATCCCTAAACCCTCCTTTTTACATAATGTATAAAATAACCAATTATTCTCCTGCAGAAAATTTATTAATTTTAGATGGTACAAAAGCGAATGCAGTCGATATGCTGCGATTTACTTTGATGGATTTATTATTCAGAGGCATTCTGCGAATTCAACCTGAGGATAAGGATTCGGCGAAATACATTAGTCTTAATCTAGTTACCCCTTTAACCAACCTAAAGAGTCATGAAAGAATTTTTACAGATATATTCGATAAAGATGTGTCTCATAAGATTGAAATAGGGAGGTATATAAAAGCCTGTAACGACGAAGTCAAAAACAAATCATTTTATAAGTTTTACATTTCAAAAAATAGTTCAGTAAAACAACTTTTTAAACACAATTTGGTGCAAGAAATGTTGAACGATTTTAGTTTTACTCAGGAAGGTAAAAAAGCTCGTGAGAAATTAATGTCAATCATTAATAGTTTAGAAAAAGAATTACCTCCACTAATTAAGAATCAATCAGCTCAATCGGTAGAAATTATTAAGCGTCTTGGGGGAAATTTATTTTTGCTAAAAGGCATTGATTATAAAACAATTGGTGAAATACCAGAAATAATTTGGGTACAGGAGCACAGTCGTGACAAAGAGAATCAGGTGTTAAACACATCTGGCCCAATGGTGGATGTAATATTACTTTTTGATCTTTTCGAAGCCATTGAACAAAGTTCCGATGATGACTCCGGTTGTTTTGCAGATAGTGGTGACAGTGGAGATGGAGGAGGTGATGGCGGTTGTAGTGGTTGTGGCGGCTGTGGGGGCGATTAATCTTTATATTTTATTAAATTCGAGATCAAATAAACTTATCTTGCAAAAGAAATAAAGTAGCTAGTGATGAGCAAAAAAAAGGAAACAGAGCATAAATTAAATTTAAGAAACTTGCGCCTTTCCGATTATTCGGATATTAAGGAGATCATGGAGTCGGTATATTCTAATGCTGGAGGCTCGTGGACTAAGAAAGAATTTGCGACTCAACTGTCTAAGTTTCCAGAGGGTCAAATTTGTATTGAAGATAACGGTAAGGTAATAGCTGCGGCCTTGAGCTTAATAGTTAAATATTCCAAATTTGGCGACTCTCACACCTATCAAGAAATAACTGGAAACGGAACTTTCAAAACCAACGACCCTGATGGTGATACACTCTATGGCACGGATATTTTTGTTCATCCAGAATACCAAGGTTTAAGGCTGGGAAGAAGGCTATATGATGCCAGAAAAGAACTATGCGAAAATTTAAATTTGCGATCGATTATAGCAGGAGGAAGAATACCTGGTTACCAAGAGTATGCCAATGAATACACCCCGCGTCAATACATAGACTTGGTAAAAACAAAAGAACTATACGATCCCATTCTTACTTTTCAAATGGCCAATGATTTTCACGTTAGAAAAATCATTACCAATTACATGCCTGAAGATCTTGAGTCGCAGTTTTATGCCACCTTGCTCGAATGGAATAACATATATTATGAAGAAAAGGAATCTCCACTTATAGGCGGCAGAAAAACAAATGTAAGAATAGGAGTGGTGCAATGGCAAATGCGTAGAACCAATTCGCTTGAAGATTTATTTCAACAAGTGGAGTTTTTTGTGGACACGGTGGCAGGATACAAGGCAGATATTGTGTTGTTTCCAGAGTTCTTTAATGCTCCTTTAATGGCTAAATTCAATGAGGATAGCGGCGCTGATGCAGTAAGAGCGTTGGCTGAGTATACAGAGGCCATACGAGAAAAAATGATTAATTTTGCTATCTCATACAATATCAACATTATAGCAGGCAGTATGCCAGTTTATGAAGACGGCCATTTATATAATGTATGCTATTTATGCAGAAGAGATGGTACTTGGGACTCTCAAACCAAACTACATGTAACACCCGATGAAGAGTTTCATTGGGGTATGCAAGGTGGTAACGATCTAAAAGTTTTTGATACTGACATAGGCAAAATTGGTATTCTTATTTGTTATGATGTAGAATTTCCTGAACTCGCCAGAATATTGGCTGATGAAGGAATGAATATTTTATTCGTTCCATATTGGACCGATACAAAAAATTCTTATCAACGTGTACGTCTTTGTGCACATGCAAGGGCAGTTGAAAACGAATGTTATGTTGCCATTTCTGGCAGCGTAGGCAATCTGCCAAAAGTGGAAAACATGGATATACAATATTCGCAAGCAGCCGTGTTTTCCCCTTCGGACGTACCCTTTCCGCATGATGCCATTGTAGCTGAGGCAACTGCAAATACAGAAACTACACTTATTGCTGATTTGGATCTTGATTTGTTAAAAGAATTAAGAAAACATGGAGCTGTACGTAATTTACAAGACCGAAGAAAGGATCTGTTCAGAATAGAATGGAAAAAGAAGAAAGTGGTGTCTAATCATGATTAAACTATTAGAAACTGATCCAATTACTTACGATGCCATTTTTGGAGAAAACATTACCATTTTTCATACTGCAAAATATCATCAACTACATCTTAACAAGATAGATAAAATATGGTATTTGGTATTTGAGGGTCAAGATTTTAAAGTAGGTATAATTGGAGGTAGTATAGATAATACCTTTGTATCTCCTATTAGTGCCCCATATGGTGGTTTTGGTTATAACCAACCAAATCTTTCCATAGAAAAAATCAATGCTACTGTGTTAAGTCTGCTACAATTTATTAAAATCCAAGGACTTAGTGCTTGTAAAATTACACCCTTAGCTGGCATTTTTAATCAAAGTATATTCACAAATTTCTTAAATGCTTTTTTTGTAAACGGTTTCAAAATAGAAGAGGTTAACATAAACCATCATATGACTATGGATGTCGTAAAACAGGATTTATCCTACCTAGACTCCACTGCCACCAAAATGCTAAAACAGGCTTGGAATCATGGGCTTACTTTGAAACTATGTAGTGATTCAAAAGAAAAAGAGCTGGCCTACGAAATTATAAAAATCAACCGAACTGAAAAAAATAAACCCTTGCGAATGAGCTATGAAGATTTAACACAATCATGCCAACTCATTCCAAATGATTTTTTTTTAGTTTATAGTAAAGAAAATGACGCCATTGCGTCTGCAATTGTTTTTAAAATTGCTCCTGATAAAATGCAGATTATCTACTGGGGCAATACATCTATATCTTCTCCATTACGACCAATGAACTTTTTGGCACATCATCTTTTTTTATTTTACAAAAACAAAGGGATTAACATCATCGATATTGGAATTTCCACAGAAGACAGCAAACCCAATTTTGGACTTTGCCGATTTAAGGACAGTATAGGCTGTACGACCAGTTTGAAGGTGGTCTTACGATATGAAAGTTGATTTTGAATGGTTTAAGTATTTAGTGGTGAGAATTGGTTGCTAACAAAATGCCCACTTTTTGTTGACTTTACCAGTTTGAAAGCAAGCATAACGAAAACTTAACAATACCATAATCAAATCTACAGCTTGTCTTTATACCTTTATCGCCATGATGCAAAGGTACTTAGGCCATCAGTTCGTTGTCATTTTTATATTCCTAATTTTATTAGTAGGGCTAAGTTTTTCATGCCAACCCTCCCGTCCATCATCGGTTAAAGAAAAGTTGGACACTATACGTGTGATGAGCTTCAATATATTATATGGTGGCGATGAAGTAGATTTTTCTAAAGTGGTAGAGGCCATTCAATTGGCCAATCCCGACATTATAGGTTTACAAGAGGCAGAAGGAAATACAGAAATGTTAGCAAAGGCTGCTAATTACCCTTATTTCGATTCAAGGTTACACGTTATCTCTAAATTTCCGCTTATACGATCCTATTATTATGGTTGGTATTATACTTATGTAGAAATTGAACCAGGCAAGGTTTTGGTGCTATCCAATGTGCATCTCCCTTCTGATCCCTATGGCCCGGAATTGGTAAGAGATGGAAAACCGATTCAAAGTGTATATGATAATGAACTTAAAACAAGATTTCATGAGCTAGATGCTCATAAAAAGCATTTTTCCTTGCTTGAAGCTGATGGTTTTCCAATTTTGCTAACTGGAGATTTTAATGCACCTTCTCATCTTGATTGGGACTCTAGTATGATAGGCCAGCGGTCACATATTAAATACGCGGTAAGGTGGCCTGTAGCTGAATCTCTTGAAAAAATGGGCTATATCGATACTTATAGGGCAGTTTTTCCTAATCCTCACACAAAACCGGGTCTTACTTGGACGCCGGGATTTCCTGCTCCTCAAAAAAATCCAACCGAAACACATGATAGAATTGATTTTATTTGGGCATCTGGAATTGTGAAGGCCATTGGCGCTCAACTAGTAGGTGAGGCAAATGGACCAGACGTGGATTTTGCAGTAACTCCATATCCATCTGACCATAGGGGTGTAATATCCACATGTGTTTTGAAATCGGTTACTAGACCGAATTACATTCAAACAAAAAATCGCCTATTAGAATATGAGGATACTGTAAAACTCAGCTATTTCTGTAAAGATAAAGGTCCCTTTCGTGTAATTATAAAGAATGAAATTGGAGATAGTATTATACTGGATAATATTAAACCATCTGAGGGAGAAATAATTACAAACCTTGGTTCAGGGTTTATTAAAAATATTGAAGTTTCATTAAAAGTTAAAAATACCTTATTGGCACAAGGAAATTTTTGGAGAAAAGAGATGTCAGAAGTAAAACCTACGCTTAGAATACCTAAAAAACAATTTCATGTGAATGAGGCAATCCCTATAACATGGCAAAATAGTGCAGGAAATCGATTCGATTGGGTAGCAGTGTATCCCAAATCTTCCAAAACCACCAAAGATTATGGAATGACACATGATCAAAGTCAATACCTAATTTACAAATATACAATGGGAGAAGTGAGTGGTAGTTTTAACCTAGATAGCCTGTCAAAAGGGGATTTTTGGCCTTTAAAGCCCGGCAACTATATGATTCATTTACTGTTAGACGATGGATTTCAATCCTTAGCTGCTGTTCCAATTCAAATAATTGATCAATAAACATCACATACATATGCGTAATTTTACATTTTTTCTTGTTCTGTTTGGCCTAAGCTTGGTAGCCCTAGGTCAAAATCAAAAAGGTACCTTGGCTGGAAATATTCGGGATAAAAATGGCTTGCCTATTTCGTACGTTGTAGTATTTTTAGAAGGTACAAAATTTGGTACAATAACAAATGAACAAGGTAATTTCCTCCTAAAAGCACCAGTAGGTGACTACATATTAAAGACCCAATACGTAGGCTTTAAGGACAATTCAATGGCAATATCTATAAAAGAAGAACAAAATGCCAATATAGCCTTGGTTTTAGAAGAAACAAGCAATGAACTTGAAACTGTAGAAGTGACTGGTGTAAAGGTAAAAAGTGCTTCCGCTACCCGCACCTTAATGGAGCTGCAAGATATTCCACAAGCTATTGTAGTGTTAGGGCAAAAAACAATAGATCAACAAGGTGCTTTTGATTTGACAACCATAGTAAGAAACATGAGTGGTGTAAATTTCACTGGCAATTACAGTGGAGCAGGTTCATACCAATTTTTTAATGCCCGTGGTTTTGACCTGTCTAACTCGCAAAACTACAGATGGAATGGCATGATGATATGGAATTTAGGTAACAACTACTCTGACAATATCGAACAAGTGGAATTTTTAAAAGGTCCAACATCCATATTGTTTGGAGATGTAGCTCCCGGGGGCATTATGAATTTTGTAACCAAAAAGCCTTTGGCGGATTTTACGCTAGATGTAGACTTTAAAATGGGTCAATGGAATTTATGGCGGCCCGCAATAGATGTTTCAGGGCCAATTACTAAAAACAAACACTTACGATATAGAGTCAATACCTCTTATGAAAAATCAAACAGTTTTAGAAAAAATGTAACCTCCGATCGTTTTCTTATTGCACCTACTCTTGCTTGGGACATTACACCAAAACTTTCTTTTAACCTTGAAGCTGTTTACAAAAATGCCACTGCTTCCGATGACCCAGGCCTAGTTTCTCCTGATGGCACCGTTTCGGGATTAAACAAGTTGGACCCTGCATTATATTTAAGTGAAAATTCACATAAATACCTCTTTAAAGATCAAAGTTATTTTAGCACTTTAACCTATCAACTTACCAAAAACTGGAGAATTCGTGCTGTCGGATTTTTGGGAAAAACCAGTAACCGACCTTTTGGGCTATGGCCTGACCAGCCTGATTCAATCGGCAATTTTACCAGAAAACAATATGGTTATTACCAAAATTTAATAAACTATTCTGCCTCTGCAGATGCTTTTGGTACATTTTATACCGGCACCATTAAGCACAATTTATTGATTGGTTTGGAGTATCAAGCTACAAGTTATCAATACACCAACGAGGGATACTTGTCATTATTTGATACCACCAATATTAATAATCCGCTCACAAATAAGGATGGGGTAGTTGTTCCTTCCAAAAATCCTTATTTACCTTTTGAATCAAGAATAGCGCGAATGGGTTTTTATTTTCAGGACCAGATCATGTTTTTAAATGAAAAATTGCATCTATTGTTGGGTATACGTGCAGGGCAAACCAAACAAGGCAACCACTATTTCCAAGATAAATTGGCAGGTACTGACTATGAGGGCTATACCGATGATATCGTAACTAAAAATGTTTGGACACCAAGGGTAGGACTGGTTTACAAACCTAAAAGCTATGTGTCAATATATAGTTCGTATTCAGTGGGTTATGAAATTAACTCTCCTGATATTTTTGCGCAAAACTACGCACAGTATGCAACCCCGCCGGCAACACTAAGTTCGCAAGTGGAAATAGGAACAAAGGCCAATATATTAAAAAATAAATTAGGCGCTACATTGAGTATTTTTCAAATCAACAAAAGAAATCCTTATGGTTTTGTGTATTTAGACCCTGTAAATCCTAATTATGATGAATACAACGTGTATTATAATGGCCATCATAGAAGTGAAGGAATAGAATTGGATATTGATGGTAAAATAATTAAACAGCTTTCAGTTACCGCAGGTGCTGCTTATACCAATGCCTATATTATAAACGATCCAGGTTATGCGAAGGGAAACAGATTGCCAAATGCATCGCGTTACACCGGCAATATTTGGTTAAATTTTGAGCCAACTGGTAAATTGAAAGGCTTGACCATTGGTTCTGGAGTTTTCTATAAAGACAAGTTTTTTTCTGGGATAAATAACGATACTAATTTAGAGATTCCTGCAAGCTATACTATTGATATGGCTCTAGGATATAAATACAAACAGTTCGGTGCTCAAATTAATGCTACCAATATAACCAATCAAATAAATTATGCAAATCCATGGGTGTTTAACTTGTTTGAAGTAAGACCGTTACGAAGAGTTGTATTAACACTTACTTATAAATTTCAGAAAAAATAAACTAGTTCTAACAACACAGGAGTACATCAAATAGACAAAATTTGTAAACTAAAATTGTTGTGGTGGTTATGGTAATTCAGATGTTACCATAATATCAAATTTATTTCCAATTTCACAATCGCACGGTCTCAGTCTCAATTATAGTTCCTTTTTACAATAACAAAATCGAATCAATCGTATCTTTGATGCATCTATTAAGAAAACTGACATTGGAATAGCGCTTTTTCTCCCTCTATCCTACGGTCATCTTCCAAGCATCATTCGAGTATGTTCCCTTTACCTTTCAACCACTCTGTAAATTTTACCGCAGTGCACGCTGGTTGCACTGTGCCAAATTATCTTTGTGGTATGGAACGTGATCGATTGGAGTATCTCATCAAAGCTGGATTATTAAAAGGTGTGCTGGGCACATTTGGCAACTGGGTGTTTCGTCGGCAAAAGGGTGGGCACATTGTGCACTATCTAAAGTACTCAGGGCCAGTATCCAATACACCAAAGCAGCAGAAAAGCCGAAGTAAGTTCAGAGAGGCAGTGCAATATGCCAACCAAGCCATGTTAGTTCCTGACATCAAGGCAAAATATGCAACCATTGCCAAAAAGAAAAAGAAGTATAACGTGCATTTATTAGCAACGCAGTATTATTTGAAGGGTATCCATATCCCCTTGCCAATGGCTGAGCCTCGAAAAGAAGGTAAGTATGAAAGCTGGGAAGCCATTTTACAAGAAATACACCAGATGCAATCGCTGTTGGCTAGCAAGAAAAGAAGAAGGCAAAAGAATTTACTGGGCAGAAAGCCAACCCCATCTCCCACACCACAAAAACCACCCATTGGGAATAGGCAACAAGGAAAGTGGACAAGCAACCTTGGTTACCACAACACCACCTGATACACAAGTGGTATGCTATAGCCTAAAATAAAGTGGAGGAAGGTGTTATATTTATCCCATTTTATGCAGTTGAAGTTTAATACTTAAAAATCAATTTGTTAAGTCAATCAGCTTATAATTGCACTATTCTAATAAATGAGGCTTGTTTTTGGAAGGATTGGCCTTGAAGAAAATGCGTTAAGAATTTCATGGAGTGAAGCGGTTAAGAAATGTTTGTTGTTTGAGGGCGAGGAACAAGACCGAGTTTCAAACATTTCCAGCGTAACGTAATGAAATTTAGCATTTTATTCACAGCCTTGAATTTTTGGTTACTTTTTGTTTCAAGACAAAAAGCAAGAAAACTTGCACAGGAATGACGATTGATGACACAGAATATTTTAAAGACATAAGCAATCTAAATTTTTCTATTGCATAAAATGGGTTTATCAGGCTAGAGTCTGTAGATTTGCACCAGCTGGATATTTATACAATACTATGATTATCAATTATTTAAATACAAATTATAGAAATAAATCAGAGCAATATTCTTGTTTTACAAAAGTACAATGAGTACTTTTAGGATTTCAGTATCTCAAAAAAAGAAAAATAAGTTATACAATCTTTCACATAAAATTAAATCAAATATGAAAAGTAAATTACTAAAATTCATTTTATTAGCCTTTTACAGCGGGGGCTTTTTGCCTTTAAGTTCATTTGCGCAAGTCTGGAATAGTCCTGTGCTGATTGAGTCTCATTCAGGTACTGGTGGACAAACGGGCCAATTTACCTCGATTCTAGTAGTGAATGGCAATCCTGCCATTTCTTACTACGATTTTACCCACAAGTCGCTGATGTATGTTCGTGCTACGGATGCTTCAGGGATTACTTGGGGTACTCCCATTTCGATAGATGTAGCAGGACAAGTTGGTTCCTATACTTCCCTTCAGATCGTGAACGGCAATCCGGCCGTTTCCTATTATGATGCCACCAATGGAGATTTAAAGTATGTTCGTGCCAACGATGCTTCAGGGATTACTTGGGGTACCCCCATTTCAATAGATGTTACAGGAAATGTTGGTCAACATACTTCCCTTCAGATCGTGAACGGCAACCCAGCTGTTTCGTATTATGATGTTACCAATGGAGATTTAACGTATGTTCGTGCCACAGATGCTTCAGGGACAACTTGGGGTACTCCAATTTCAATAGATATTACAGGAAACGTTGGTCAAGATGCTTCCCTTAAAGTGGTGAACGGCAACCCTGCCGTTTCGTATTATGATGTAACCAATCAAGATTTAAAGTATGTTCGTGCCACAGATGCTTCAGGGGCAACTTGGGGTACTCCAATTTCAATAGATGTTACTGGTGGTCGGTATGCTTCCCTTCAGATCGTGAATGGCAACCCGGCAATTTCGTATTATAATGGGGCTTTAAGGTATGTTCGTTCCACGGATGCTTTAGGGGCTACTTGGGGTACTCCTATTTCTATAGATTTTATAGGGGCTGTTGGTCTATTTACCTCCCTTCAGATCGTGAATGGCAACCCAGCTATTTCGTATTATAATGATCCTAACGGAGATCTAAAGTATGTGCGTGCCACAGATGCTTCAGGAACTACTTGGGGTACTCGCTTTTCAATAGATGTTACTGGGGTTGTTGGTTGGTATACTTCCCTTCAGATTGTGAACGGCAACCCAGCTGTTTCGTATTATGATTTCACCAATAGAAATTTGAAGTATGTTAGTGCTACAAATGCTTTAGGGACTATTTGGGGTACGCCCATTTCAATAGATGGTACAGGACAAGTTGGTGAATTTACTTCCCTTCAGCTTGTGAACGGCAACCCTGCCGTTTCTTACAATGATGCCTTCAATGGAGATTTAAAGTATGTTCGTGCCATGGATGCTTCAGGGACTACTTGGGGTACGCCGATTTCAATTGATGTTACTGCAGAACAAGTTGGTTCATATACCTCTCTTCAAATCGTGGACGGCAACCCTGCAGTTTCGTATTGGGATAATTCAAATCTAGATTTAAAATATGTTCGTGCCATGGATGCTTTAGGGGCTACTTGGGGTACGCCCATTTCAATAGATGTTATAGGAGATGTTGGTCGCTTTACTTCCCTTCAAATCGTGAATGGCAACCCAGCTATTTCATATTATGATAATACCAATCGAGATTTAAAGTATGTCCGTGCCACAGATGCCTCAGGGACTATTTGGGACACTCCCATTTCAATAGATGTTACGGGTTTTGTTGGTCAATATCCTTCCCTTCAAAGCGTGAACGGCAATCCAGCTATATCATATTATGATGTAACTAATGGAGATTTAAAGTATGTGCGTGCCACGGATGCTTCAGGTACTACTTGGGGTACACCCATTTCAATAGAGGTTACGGGAAATGTTGGTCAATATCCTTCCCTTCAGATGGTGAATGGCAACCCTGCCATTTCATATTTTGATGCTACTAATGGAGATTTAAAGTATGTTCGTGCCACGGATGCTTCAGGGACTAGTTGGGGGACGCCCCTTTCCATAGATGTTACAGGGTCTGTTGGTCAGTATACTTCTCTTCAGATCTTAGGTGGCAATCCAGCTGTTTCGTATTATAATGTAACCAATGGACATTTAAAGTATGCTCGTGCCACAGATGCCTCAGGAACTTCTTGGGGTACGCCCATTTCATTAGATATTACAGGGTCTGTTGGTCAGTATACATCAATGATTCCAATGGGTACGGGGGTGGGAATTGCTTATTATAATCAGACGAAAGCCTTTCCTTATTTTGTATATGGAGATGATATACCGCTTTCCATTAGTTTTATAGATTTACAAGCCCAGTGGAACGAGGCAAGCCAATCGGTCACTGTTTTGTGGCATGTGAAGGACCAAATAAACAACCATCATTTTGATATAATGAAAAGTGAAGATGGAATTAATTTCACCACCATCGGAAGGATTAACGGTATTGAAAATCGTCCTAATATCACGGCTTATTCTTTTGTAGACAATACACCCAATTCTTTAACTACCTATTATAAAATTAAACAAGTTGATATAGACGGAACGGAACATTATTCCTCCATCGTTCAATTGTTGTTAGCTAATAAACAATCTGTTGCTGTTTATCCAAACCCTAGCAAAGGCACTTTTACCTTACTTGGGGCTAATGTAAACGATGAAATCGTGTTAGTTAATGGATTAGGAGAAGAATTACTTACCCATCAGGTTATTGGGGTATTAGATAATTTAGATTTAAGCGGGTTTCCAAAAGGGGTGTATTTGCTACGTCATTCATCTGAGCAGTATGTATATTGTATAAAATTAATTTTGGAATAAATACCATCTGGCTATGAAAATGGTTAACTAAAATAAACAACACATAAGACCTTGATAGCTTCTTGATATATCCTTCATATATCCACCATATATCTTTCATAGGTAGACCATAGGTAAAGCATAGGTAGCGTATAGGTAAGCCATAGGTAAAAGTGAAGCTTTTAATGGCAATCTTCTTATATACAGTTAATTATAAATTATTTTACTATCAAATAATTATAATATTATACAAAATACAATAATTATACGTCTAAATTAAAACTCTAAAAGTGTTTCTTCTATAATTAGCCTCCATAAGCTTCCCCTATGTATGTAATCCAAATAGTACGACTCCTCTCAACCAGTTCTTTAGATTATTTTAATATCAAATAACCTACGATCTAATGTTTAAAACTTTTGTGCTAAGAATATCATATAATGGTAGGTAACAGTGAAATGGACCTAGATGCCATAAACGGCTCAAAACCAACCTTATAAATATTTGTGAGGGTATATTGTGTTTAATGCTGAATATCTTTAGTTTAACGATAACGCTGGAAACACAAAACTGTTGATGTTGTTGAACATTAACTCGTGAATATTGTACTTATAAAATTTGTATAAGGGCATTACTTGAATTATAGATTCAGCACCCATTTCAGTTTCAGCATTTACTACAGTCCATAATTTTGAACGATCCATATTGAGGGTATAAGAAGAAATTGAACCATCACGCATCAGGTCATTTACTGTAGAAATTTGTTGAGGAATAAGTTCAAGAAACTCCTGAGTAAATACAGCAGGGAGTTTAATCTCAATCATATATTGATTCATCTTTTTGACTATTAAAGTTGAACAACTAAACCATTTATAAATCTAATCTAGTAAGTCAAAATTCATGCCTAGTAGTTTATTATTTCTCTCAAGCACAATTTTATATTTTCTTATTAACTATATCCTGTCAACGAATGTTATGATTGACACATTGTCAGTAAACATTCAGGGAAAATTAATCAGTAACTATCTTTTCTCATTAATTTCAGACTCCACGTAGTCCAACTTGCTATTAGTAAATGCTGCTTCAGACCTCGCCTCTTCCACCAATTGTTTGGTTTTTATTTGTTGATAAATTATAATGCCTAATAAACAAACTATAATTAACGACAAAAAATTATTTTTTAACCACTCCATTATATTACTTTTAAACCTGTGCTCATATACGAATAATCAACCATATCGTTGTTAAAATATTGTGGTAAGTAAAATTTTGGTAAGTTATAAAAGTTAACTTTGCTGATATAAATATAAAACAATGAATAGTGCAGTAAACAAGCCTAATTTGGCTTTAACCTTTATTTTTATCACCATCTTGCTGGATGTTATAGGATTGGGTATAATTATTCCCGTAACACCTAGGTTAATAGAAGAGTTAACTGGAGGTTCAATAAGCGACGCAGCAAAATATGGAGGTTGGCTTATGTTTGCCTATGCTATCATGCAGTTTGCGTTTTCATCGTTAATAGGTAGCTTGAGTGACACCTATGGCAGAAGACCCATACTTCTAATTTCACTTTTTGGTCTTGGTATTGACTACATCTTTCAGGCCATGTCCCCTACCATTGTTTGGCTTTTTGTAGGTAGAATTATTGCGGGCATTTCCGGAGCAAGCTATAGCACAGCCACTGCCTACATCAGTGACATAAGCAGTCCAGAAAAAAAAGCGCAAAATTTTGGACTAGTAGGTGCTGCTTTTGGGATAGGTTTTGTTATTGGCCCGGTTATAGGTGGGGTATGTGCCAACTGGGGTTCTAGAATGCCGTTTATCGTGGCGGCAATATTGACCTTAATAAATTTTGCTTTTGGATATTTCATTTTGCCAGAATCACTCGACAAAACAAATAGAAGACCATTTAATATAAATAAAGCTAATCCATTTGGTTCCTTTAAAGCATTACAAAAATACCCCTTGGTGGCTGGCTTAATTTTGGCTGAGTTTTTTATTTATTTAGCATCAAAAGCAGTAGAATCTAACTGGACGTATTTTACTAAGTTTATGTTTAACTGGAACGAAACCACCATTGGATTGTCCTTAGGGTTTGTGGGTGTATTAATAGCACTTGTGCAAGGTTGGCTTATTAGAATAATTATACCAAAAATAGGTGAGAAAAGATCAGTATTTATTGGCTTTTCAATAGAGGTTATCAGTCTTATTCTATTTTCTTTGGCCTTTAAAGAGTGGATGATGTTTGCAATATTAGTCCCTTATGCATTTGGTGGTATTGCAGGGCCTGCACTACAAAGCTTAGTATCGAACCAAGTGCCTAATAATGAGCAAGGCGAACTTCAAGGACTTGTAAATACGGTGCAAAGTATAACGTATATAATTGGGCCATTAATGATGAACGGTTTATTTTATTATTTTACCTATAAAAATGCCCCAGTTCAAATACCCGGCGCACCCTTTATTCTTGGAGGCATATTGGCTCTTGTGGGTTTAATAATTAGCTTTTCTGTACTTAGAAAAAAAATCTGATTATCAACAATTTAAGAATCGATTATAAAAAATATTAAATATTTATTACGTTTTTTTTGCAGATTCAAACAAAACCTCTACTTTTGCAGTCCCATTATAGCTCATGAAATAAAATGAGTAATAATTGAACTAAGGAGTGGTAGTTCAGCTGGTTAGAATACGTGCCTGTCACGCACGGGGTCGCGGGTTCGAGTCCCGTCCATTCCGCATTTAAGTTTAATAGTTGTTGTTAAAAGCCTTCGAATTTTTTAATTTGAAGGCTTTTTTTGTTTATTTGATTTTACAAAAATCCATAAATCCTATGAAGGTATCTTACAACTCGCCGGTAGTACTTAATTTTACAGTTTTAGCTGTAGTAGTTTATTTATTAACGCATGTTTTATTTCCACCACTACTCGATTGGTTTGTAACCTACCCCTCATTTAATTTTTTACAACCCCTAAGCTATTTTAGACTATTTAGTCATGTACTGGGCCATGCCAATTTGAGTCACTTAATTGGAAATTTTACCTACATACTGTTGCTTGGGCCTATTTTAGAAGAAAAGTACGGCTCTCAAAACTTGATAATCATGATATTGCTCACGGCGGTTATTACATCCATTTTAAATATGATGTTTATGAATGCTGGACTCTTGGGCGCAAGTGGTATTGTATTTTTATTTATCATGCTGGCCTCATTTACTAGCTTTAGAAGTGGAGAAATCCCGCTTACATTTATACTTGTTTTTGGGTTATTTATTGGCCAAGAGCTATTAAATGGTTTCAAAAACGACCAAATCAGTCAATTTGCGCATATACTTGGAGGTATTATTGGCAGTATTTTTGGGTTTAACCTTAACAAAAAGTAGTTTATTGATGGTGATAAGGCTCGCCTTTTATTATCGTATAAGCTCTATATAACTGTTCTAAAAAAAGCAGGCGAATCATTTGATGAGAGAAAGTCATTTGTGACAAAGAGATTTTAATACTCGCTCTTTTATACACCTCCTCCGAAAACCCATAGGGTCCACCCACCACAAATACCAATCTTTTAACACTAGAGTTCATTTGCTGCTGAATAAATTGAGAAAATTGAACACTTGTATATTCCTTCCCAAGCTCATCCAGTAATACGACTTTGTCAGACGATTCAAGTTCTTTCAAAATCAGTTCACCCTCTTTTTGCTTTTGTTGGGTTACAGACATCGAATTGGTGTTTTTTAGTTCAGGAATTACTTTAAAATCCAGCGGAACATAGTGTTTTAATCTAACCAAGTAAATATCCAGGCCAGTTTGTATGTATTTATCCTCAGTTTTACCTACTACTAAAAATTGAATCTTCATTTTAAAGCTTAAATAGTATATAATAATGCAATAACTTTAGTTTTATCCCACAATTTTAACCCAAATTATGCATAGGACGGTACTCTTTTATAATAGACCTGTCAGATTTTAACCAAAAACCGTTGAAAACCTTAATTCTCCTAATAAAAACCAGACAGGTTTTCTAACGCATTTTCTTTAAGGCCAATCCTTCCTTAAAACAAGCTTATTTATCTGAATACTGCAATTATAAGTTATTTGATACTACAAATTGATTTAAAAGTGTTAAATACCTTAATGTATAAAATGGGATTATACAATTAACCAGCATATATTGTTGCAACAGCATTTATTTTGAACAGATTTATTGATTAATATCATTATTTTAATGGCAATTTTTTCAATCTTTATCCTTACTTTTACATGAGTTTATTTTTAAAAACAATATTTTAATTTCCTAACGATTCTATTTTTTATGAAACGATTAAAAGTACTTACACTAGGCTGGGAATTCCCACCAATAATAAATGGAGGTTTGGGTGTAGCCTCTTATGGTCTTACCAAGGCCATTTCTAAACTAGCTGATGTCACTTTAATCTTACCAAAATCTGACCCAAGTATGGTGTTGGAAAATGTAGAATTAATTGGTCTTAATCATGTAGACATTGAAAAACTAAAACTGATAGAAGAAATAGACGAAACCTATGAAACTTTTAGCCAGGTTGAGTACATTGATAGTGATTTTTCACCATATAAGGATAACTTAACTGATCTTACCACTGAAATAACTAAAAAAGAGGTAACTAAAAAGTTTAACTATCTTGACGATATAGGTGCGTTTGCAATAGACGACCTTTATGGACATGACATGTGGGAAAAAGTTCACAAGTTTGCGAGATTGGCGGTAAGAATTGCAGCGGATAAGGAGTTTGATGTGATCCACGCACATGATTGGATGACTTTTATTGCGGGTTGCGAAATTAAAGCTAAATATCACAAACCACTTGTGCTACATGTACATGCACTTGAAACCGATAGAACCACCACAGACAACCGTGGAGATGTATACCACATAGAAAAATCAGCAATGGAATATGCCGATTTGGTGGTACCTGTGAGTAATTATACTGCCCAACAAATTGTGCAATACTATCAAATTCCTAAAGATAAAATATTCGCGGTTCATAATGGGTTGGAACCAGTTCAAACTTATAAAACAGTAAAAAGCTTTCCTGAAAAAATGATTCTGTATCTAGGCAGGCTTACTGGTCAAAAAGGGCCTGGATATTTCTTGGAAGTAGCGCATAGGGTAACACAAAAAGTTGATGATGTGCGATTTGTGATGGCGGGTACAGGAGATAGATTAAAAAACCTAATAGAAACGGGTGCTTATAAAAGATTAGGCTCCAAATTCCATTTCACTGGATTTTTGAATAGAGAAAAGGTTCATCAACTTTACTCAATGGCAGATGTTTATGTAATGCCTTCTGTGTCAGAGCCTTTCGGGTTGTCAGCTTTAGAAGCGGCGCAGTTTGGGGTTCCTTGTGTTATTTCAAACCAATCTGGCGTATCCGAAGTGCTACACCATGCCCTAAAAGCCGATTTTTGGGATGTAGATACCATGGCTAACCAAATTATCGAATTGCTTCAAAATCAAGAAAAAAGAGATCAAGTTATCCATGACACCTACGCTGATCTTAAAAATATAACTTGGGATAACTCAGCAAACGAATTAGTAAACAAGATGTTAGCAATTTAAAATAGTTGATCTAGTGAAGTCACTTACTTAAAAATCATTGAAGACAATTCAATGATTTTTATGCTTATAAAGACCTTAACTTAATTTAGTTGTTTACCTATTTTAATACACAAACCTTCAAAAATGATTGTTTAGCGAAAATCCCTAACTATTAACAAAAATCTAGTTATTTTGCGACTTAAATTGACCTATTAATCATTCACATCTATCGCTAAACTGCGTTATGAAAAAATATTACCACCTTCTTGTTGTTCTGTTTTTCTTTCCTGCCTTTGTATTTGCACAGAATAGGGCCTTGTATTTTGACGGAATTGATGACTACGCAATTATTAGTGAAAGTATACCGCCCGCTGATCCGCTTTGTTTGGCCAATTCCAAATTTACCATAGAGGCATGGATTAGGCCTGAGAAGGATGGAAATGAGTTTCAGCGTATTTTTGGGAAAATATCTGATAATTTTGGCAAGCAAGGTTATGATTTCATGTTGACTAAGGATGGCCAACTACAATTATGGATTGATGGTGTATTGAAGTGTAATCTAGATTCTAACCTAATCGCCAATGAGTGGACCCATGTAGCAGTAAGTGGGGATGGTAATAATTATAAAATGTACGTTAATGGAATTATTGCAGAAGTTACAGAAACTGGTACGTACGCTAGTCCCCCGGCTATTAACACCAATGAAGCATATATTGGAGGTGGTTTTACTTTAAACTCTTTTTTCTTTAAAGGTGCTTTGGATGAGCTTAGAATTTGGAATGTTGCAAGAACGGGTGAGGAGATTCTTACCTTTTATGGCGATACTATAGCTAATGAAGCACCATTAAGCTTGGTTGGTTATTATAAATTTAATCAAGGGTTACCAGAAGGATCAAATACTGAACAAATTCCCCTATCAATTGATTTTGTAAGAGGAAAACAGGCAAGAATAAGTCAAATGAAACTATGTGGTCCTACGTCTAATTTTGTTTGTGGTCCCATTGAGTTAGGAAGTTGTAGTCCGGTAATCCCTCCTTCACTTATAGTTAAAGGGAATAAGAATATAATACTCCACCAGTCTACATCAATTCAACCAGACAATGGTACCTTTTTGGGTACCACTAGCATTGGCAAACCCATTTCCCGAACCTTTAAATTATTTAATACAGGCGGTACGACTTTATTGGTAAAAGGTTTTGGTTTCGAAGGAAACGAAAATGATTTTTCAGTGAGTGGATTTATCCCTACCTCAATTGACCCTAATGACTCACTAGAGGTTACTGTAATATTTACCCCAACGGCAGGAGGTGCAAGAACTACTCAATTTGGCTTTTCCACTTCTGCATGTGATCAATTCTATACATTTGATATTGCTGGAGAAGGCATTAGTTGTTTTAAACCTGAATTTGATGAGTCAAAGGATACCATCGTTGCTGCTTGCATCGGAGGATCTGCCATCATTTACCCGCCTATTTTTCAACCAAATCCTTTTATTTTTAGATGGCAAGTCGAAAACGCAGGTGTTTTTATTGATATTCCCAATGCAAATGATTCAACGCTGTTGCTCGATAATGTTACTATTACCTCAAGTGGATCAAAGTATAGGGCAATTGCTGAAAGTGCCTGTGGAAGTGATACCTCCCAAATACATATTTTGATAGTAAATCAAGTACCGGCTGTCATTACTTCTCAACCGCTACAACAGAATTTTTGCTTAGGAGATACCATAAGATATGAAGTGAACTTTACGCCAATAAATTCTAAGGTTGGTTGGTTTTATAAAAACGAGGAAGGTATATTCAACAATATAGAAGTGGGTGCTTTTGGTAACAAACTAATTATTCCTTCAGTTCCTGAATTCGAGAACCTTGTAATTCGCGCTGAAATTTTTTCAGGATGTGGTTCCACTCCATTCTCCAATGAGGTAATTGTACTCTTTGATACAATTACTCCGAAAATTATCTCGGAGCCTTTGTCTATCAACGAAGCATGCCTTGGTGGCCAGCAAAAATTATTTGTTAAGTCAAACAACCCAAATGACCAATTTTTGTGGCTTATTTTCGATCAAACTGCTGATAGTTTTATACCCTTAAAAGAAACCACCAATTATAAGGGAGTTAACAACGACACATTAACCATATCAAATATTCCTCTTTCATTTCAAGGTAATCAATATAAATGTCTAGTTTTTAATCAATGTAATAGCAAATTATCCACAACTGCATCCATTGTTAAGATAGGAAATGCCCCTAACATATCAGTACAGCCCAAAGACATTAGTGTTTGCGAGGGTAAGGCTGTTACTTTTTCAGTAATCTCAACAGATGCTGGTAATTATCAATGGCAACAGGACGCTGGTAATGGGTTTGTTAACCTTTCCGATGGAGGAGTTTATAATAATGTATTAAAACCAGCGCTTGAAGTATCAAATACATTAATTACAACAAATAATTATAAGTATAGGGTTTTATTATCAAATTCCTGTGGAACAGATACTTCAGCAAGTGCTTCATTATCTGTAAATTCAGTACCCACAATTTTAGAAGAACCTTCAACGACGACAATATGTGAAGGTAGTGTTGGATTTTTAAAAACACGTGTTACTGGTGCCGCCTTGAATTTTCAATGGCAACTTGTTGAAGGTTCCAACTTCATCGATTTAGCTGACGACGCCACCTATGGCGGAACTAAAACCGATTCTTTGATCCTAAGAAATCAAAAGGCTAACCCTAATGGACTAACTTACAGATGCGTGATAAAAAATAACTGTAGTCCAGCAGCTATAACTAAAGAAGTAAAACTTATCGTAAACTCAATCCCTGTTGCAAGCATCCAAGGTAATAATCAACTCTGTGCAGGACAAATGATTAAACTTGAAGGAAGCGGTGGTTCATCATACAACTGGGGAAATGGTCAAATCGGTAGTAGTATCGAAATTAATCCTAAAACTGATACCACCGTACAACTTGAAGTATTGGATCTGATTGGTTGTAAAAATTCAATCACTAAAAATATATTGGTAAACCAATTGCCAGATGTATCAATCACGGGTGATACGGTTATATGTAATGGAAGTAGCACTACATTGTTTGCCTCGGGAGCATCAGAATATCTATGGACTACCACATCGATTTCGAACCAAATTATTGTATCTCCGCCTACCAATACCAGCTACTTGGTAACTGGTATAGACATTAATGGTTGTGTTAATTCTGCTCAAGTTTTAGTTACCGTCGAAGAACCCGTAAGTGTAATTTCTCAACCCACCAATATTAAAGGAGTATTCGGCTTTGATACAATTTTAACAGCTAAAGCCGAAGGTAAATTTGCAAGATATCAATGGCAACAAGAAGTTTCTCCAAACACCTTTTCAAATCTATTCAATAATCAAACATTTAATGGTACTGCTACCGATTCACTTTTTGTTTTGCTAAATGAAAACTCCTCCAACCGAAACTACCGCGTAATAATAAGTAATGAATGTAACTCAATAGAATCAAACCTTGCCTTCCTTTCTGCAGATACCATTACAACAGTATGGAACGGAACTAGTTGGTCCAAAGGATTACCCTCTAATCTAAAACATGCACAAATCGACGCCAACTATACTATATTTGGTCTTTTACCTGCCATCGATTTAACCATAAATACAGGTGATACATTGTTTCTACCAGCAGGCAATGAGCTGGTACTTGAAAGAAATCTAATAAATGAGGGAAGTTTAGTTCGTGACTGTAATGGTAGCGTCTTTGTAATAGCTGGTAAAATAATTGGAAATGAAGTAGAAATTAATTCCCCAAAAATTTCTCCAATTTCGGTTCCATTTGGCATCGTAAAAACTCCTTATGACCTTAATTTTAACGTATCACAAATCTCAAATCCCATCTGGGTGATTGAGTCTGGGAGTTTTCCAACTGGCTTAACGCTTGGCACCTTCACTGGTAAAATTACTGGAGTTCCTACAAGAGCTGATACCTTCAATTTTACCATAGCAGCAAAACAAATTAATAGTGTCTGTGAAGCTCAACAATCTTATGAGTTAATCATCTATTGTCAAAGTGATGCTACTATAAAGCCCGATTCTTTATTAGATGCTAAAAAATGGGTTCCGTACACAAAACAAGTGTCACAAGATAAGCTTACCGGCGGTGTTTTTTATAATTTGTTTTCTGGCACTTTGCCTAATGGGTTGAATTTATCTAGTAATGGACTTATAAGTGGAACACCATTAGAAACTGGAATATTTGAATTTAGCATTATGATTACTAGTAATGTTAGCAAATGCCCTGCCATTAAATCCTACACGCTTCGTGTCCAATGTCCAGAGGATGTTGTCATCTCTCCCATCGCATTAAAACAAGCTATTCAAAATCAACCTTATTCACAGGTTCTAGTACAAACCAGGTTGTTAAGCGACGTAAAGTGGTCTTTAGTAGGAGCCTTTCCAAATTGGTTAAAAATTGATTCGACCTTAGGAATTTTAAGTGGCACGCCTGACGTGGTAAGTAATCAAAATATCACAATAGAAGTAAAAGATTCAGATGGTTGTGGTGCTTCAAAACAATATTCATTTAGTGCTGCCTGTAATGGAGTCGCTATTTTAACAGATTCTTTATTTGATGGAATAGAAGGCCAAAACTATAACCAGCCAATTATTCAAACTGGATTGATAAACCCTATTTGGAACCTTAATGGTAACTTACCAATAGGTCTTAATTTTAATCAATCATCAGGTATCATAAGCGGTCAACCGAGTCAAACTGGTACATTTGCAGTAACTATAGATGCAACCAGCGGCTTATGTTCGGCCAAGAAATCTTATGTATTTTCTGTAAACTGTAACAATGCAGCAATTGTCTCAGTTTTGCCAACTCAACTAAATAATGGTGTGATTGGGAAAACATTGACACAAACATTAACTACCACTGGGCTTTCTGGTACTGTTAGGTGGAAAATAATTGAAGGAAGATTACCAATTGGAATAAACTTAGACACCATTACAGGAATAATTTCGGGAAATCCTTTGGAGGCTGACACATTTAATCTATCAGTATTAGCAACTAACGGCGCTTGCTTGGGCACTAAAAACTATAAGTTTATAGTATATAATTGCAATAAGGCGGCAATTACAACAAACTCATTGCCTACTGGAGAAGTTAATGAGAATTATATTCAATCCAATCCAATCTCATTAGATGGATTTATCAAACCGTTGTCAACTTTACTAACCGTAGATAGTTTACCCAAAGGATTGAGTTTATCACAAAATATAATAAGTGGAACCCCAAAATCCGCTGGGTTAAATAATCCTACTTTTACCGCCTCGGATGGTATTTGTACAATTAATAAAACTTTTAATATTACTATTTTCCCTGCGCAATTAAATATTATTGGCAGGAAAGAAGTACAAGAAAATAGCAGTGAAATTTACTCCCTACAACCTGCAATTCCAGGTTTTTCTTATCGTTGGGTCTATACAGGTGATAGCACATTGATTTTACCAATTAATATTAACAATGGCATTAATCTCATTTATAACAATGGTAGTAAATCAGGAAAACTTATTTGTTATATAAATAATCAAGGGAGCCCCTTTGATACCATTACCATAAACATAATAGTAAATAAAGAAAACAAATTAGCTGATAATCTGGCTCCAACTACCTGCGACGAAGCAGCCATTGTTAACGATACCTATATCGCTTGTTCTGGTAGCTTTATTAATTCTTTTAGATTTGGTTCCTTGGTGTACAACAGTAACGCATGTGGAGAAAATGGTTATCAAGATTTTACTGCGACTAACCTTACTGGCGACTATTTCTTAGGAAGTAACTATAATGCCCAAGCAATTATTGCGAATGCCCCTCCTACTGGTACTTTTGTGGGGTTATGGATTGATTATAACAATAACGGTGATTTTGGTGATGGAGGAGAATTTTTAAGTGCTGGCTTTGAGACAGATACACTTATTGATTTAAAAAACTTATTAATTGTGAATAATCCATCAAATGAAGGTCCAAGAAGATTACGTGTACGTTGTAGAAATTCTGGAGCCTTTAGTGCCCAAGAATCTTGTCCTGCGCCAGGTGAAACAGGCGAAATGGAGGACTATCTCATTCAAATAAAAACACCTGATAAACTTGAAGCACCACAGTTTATTTCTCCAAATGATGATGGACTAAACGATCAATTTGTAATAAGAGGGATTAGTAAAAAAACCTCTAATAAATTATATATTACAGATCCTTGGGGCAACCTCATTTTTGGTCAAGATAATTACGAGAATAATTGGCCAAACGACATTCAAAAAAGTGATTTAAAAAAGGGCACCTACTATTATGTATTTGAAAATGGAAGCTTAACTATCAAAGGTTTTTTTGTAGTTAACTTCTAACATTTCCAATACATACTTTTATTAGTGAATAGATATTTAATACAGAATCATGATAAAAACAAATTTGATTTTATTAATTAATCTGATTCTTGTACTTTGTTTAACTAGCCAAGCACAAGAACTTAATAAGATTAACCAGTATATGTTTAACAGACAATATATTAATCCTGGAGCAGTAGGAACAGGAATATCTGCATTAAATGTGGGTATTTTAAGCAGATTTCAGTGGGTTGATGTGGAAGGCTCTCCTAAAACCTATGCGGCATGGGGCGATTTACGTACAGCCAAACAGCGAATGGCTGTTGGTGCCAATTTTGAACATTTTCGATTTTCGATAACAAAAAATACTGAATTTTCACTTTCTTACAGCTATTTGTTGCCCATAAGCAGAAAATTTAAACTAGGTATGGGGCTAAGAGGCGGAATGGTAAGTAATGTCACAAGCACTGACAATCTTTCAAGGGTATGGGACGCAAATGATCCTTTCGCCAATGCCTTAAATAACAATTCAAATTTCCTAAAAATTGGAACTGGTTTTCAACTTTATTCATCTGATTTGTATATAGGCTTAGCCTCATCTGATTTATTTGTAAGCGGAGAAGGAGTTTTAGCTAACGACAAGAACAAATCATTCGCTAATAGAAGTAGAAATTATGTAGGTTATGCTGGTGGTAGAGTTAAACTAAATGAAACATACAGGCTTTTACCTTCTTTTATCATCTATTCTAATCCACTATATAACACCAGGGTAGATGCTACAGTTCAACTTGAAATTACTGATTATTTCTGGACTGGTGTTACATACATTTCTAACAAGCAACTGGCTTTTATGGCAGGCGCTTTTGTTAGTTCGCGTGTAAGACTAGCCTATGCCTACCAATTTGGTTACGACAAAGCCTCTCCAACCATTCTTTCCAGTCACGAAATTAACTTAAGATTTGCCTTAGATAATCTTTTTAAAAAATAGAACAACTAACAGATGAATGAAACCCCATTAGTTACAGTCATCTGTCTTTGTTTTAACCATTCTGCTTTTGTTGAGGCTGCTATTGATTCGGTAACCAAACAGACCTATCCATTTATTGAGTTAATTATTGTAGATGATTGTAGTACAGATAATTCTGTAGAAATCATTCAACAATTAATTTCCAAAAATACAACCCTAAGGTTTATAGGTAATCGGGTCAATCTAGGAAATTGCACCTCCTTTAACCAAGCATTAAAAATAGCTAATGGCAAGTATATTATAGATTTAGCCGCTGATGACATTCTTTTACCAAACAAAATTGAAGTACAAGTTGCAGCATTTGAAGAACTGGATGCTACTTATGGTTTAGTTTTTTCCAATGGCTATTATATAGATATAAATGGCAAGTTTCTTCATAATCACTATAAGGTAGATCGATTTGAAAAATCCCTTATTATTGTTCCAGAAGGAGACGTGTTTACGAGATTGTTTCAGGGTCATTTTATTTGTTCTCCAACGGTGATGTTCAAAAAAGATATTCTAATCGAACTTGGCGGCTATGACCAACGTCTTTCCTATGAAGATTTTGACATTTGGATGCGCATTGCCAGAAAATATAAGTTTTATTATTTAGACAAAATCACGGTAGGTAAAAGAATAGTTCCAGGTTCGCTTTCATCTCAATTTTATAACTTAAAACAAAACAAATTACTGGAAAGCACCTTGATAATCAGTGTTAAAGCCCAGCAGTTGTGCAAAAATTTGAATGAAAAAAAAGCTCTATCTCAATTTATATCGTACCATTTCAAATTAGCTTTTTTTACCAATAATTTAGAACTTTGTAAGAAATTCTATTCTGTACTCAGCGAACTTCAAACTCCTTCATTTGTACAAAAAGGTATTTTTTATCTAAGTAGTAAAAATATAAAAATAGGGCGTTTATATAGACTATACCTTCATTTAAAGCTACAAGAAAGCAAGTTATAAGAAAATGCATTACATAGAAACCCACGCACATCTATATAATAATGAATTTGACCATGATAGAGATCAGGTAATACATAGAGCAATTGCAAATAATGTAACTAAAATTTACATGCCTAATATTGATAGCCATTCAATTGAGCCTATGCTAAGGTGTGAAGAAAAATACCCTGACATATGTGTTCCTATGATTGGTCTGCACCCTAGTTATGTGGATGAAAACTATGTTTCAGAACTAGAGATTATGGAAAAATGGCTACAAAAGCGAAAATTTGTTGCCATTGGCGAAGTAGGTATTGACTTATATCATGACAAAACATATTATAAGCAACAAGAAATAGCCTTTGAGGCACAATGTAATTGGGCATTAAACTATTCACTACCTCTTATTATACACAGCAGAAGTGCATTTTATGAAACAGTTAAAATAATTAAAAAATTTCCAGCAAATACCCTTACGGGTGTCTTTCATTGTTTTAGTGGGTCGTTACAAGATGCAGAAGTTGCAATAGAATTGGGTTTTGATTTGGGAATTGGCGGCACAGTTACTTACAAAAATTCAGGATTAAAAGAAATCTTAACTCATATTTCACTAGAACATCTGGTTTTGGAAACTGACTGCCCATATTTAAGTCCTGTACCACACCGAGGCAAAAGAAACGAACCTTCTTATCTGTCTAATATTGCTGCACAAATAGCTCAAATTAAAGATATTGGCATTGATGAAATTGCAAAAATTACCTCCATTAATGCAAAAAGGCTTTTTAAAACAACTAGGTAAAAATATATGGCACGCAATTTGCCATTTTAACTATGAAACTTTAATAAAAATGAATTAATTATCGGTTTAATAAAACCAAATAACAGATTAACCGTTATAGCTGTTAGATTAGTTTTATTATTCTTTTAGCACTTTTATTTTTGTTTTGATATACAAACTATTTCTTCAATCGAATTTAGATTCCCAATGAAAAAAAATCTAAAAAACTATTTGGCCATCCTATTATTAGGGATTACAATGATTGCTTACGGAAGTGACCCATCAAAGTATAAGGTTTTTGTTGGATTTATTAACCATTTTACCAAGTTTGTACAATGGCCTGACGACAAAAAGTCTGGCGACTTTGTAATAGGTGTGCTTGGTGACTCACCCATTACTACAGAACTTCAAGTATTGGCCGGAAAAACTGTTGGAGCACAAAAAATAGTGATTAAAAACTTTTCAAATGAAAGTTCAATAATACCATGTCACATTTTGTTTGTGTCCGAAACTGCCAGTAAATCTTTAGCTTCTGCTGCTGCCAAAGCTTCTAGTAACAAAACATTAATAATTACAGAATGGATTGGTGCTGCTAAAAAAGGTGCAGATATTAACTTTATTGAAGATGGAGGCTCGATTAAATTTGAAATAAGTAACAATGCCAACAATGCCCACGGTCTTAAAATAGCCTCAAAACTAAAAGAACTTGGTAAAGTAGTTGATTAGACCTTTACTTAATTAATTTTTGTAAGAAAAAGTATGCCATGCCATAGGTGATTAGTCCAAACAAGGGCATGGCAATTAACCATCCTATCAAAGCCGCGATAAGAGCTTCCTTAAACAACACTAGAGTATTTACCAAATCCTCTTTAAATAAGTGGATGAAATTACTAAAATCAACAGGGTTATCAACACCCAATACTACATTTCCCAATAGTATAAAAGGAACAATAGTAATAAGCTGCAAGGGGTACATCAAATAATTAATTACTTGAATGATCACCATGTTTAGTCTAAAATAAATGGCTAAAATGGTGCAAATAATGGTAGTGCAACCGATGATTGGAAACAAGCCAACACAAATACCTAAGCTGATAGTTAAAGCTAACTTATTAGCGGTAATCCCTTGTTTAATAAGCATTTGAATTGGCGATATGAGCTTATCATTCAACCAATTTTTAAGGTTCAACACCATATTGAAATTTATTATTTTAAAGCAATTCTCTCAAGCACCAAGAAGATAATATCATCAAAGAAACAGGAACAATTCAACACAACCTGTTTTTACATTTATTTGGAGTAATATAAAACAATTTTCAACTAAAAATTACAATTTGCGTAACAAATACGGGAAACTTTAGGGATTTTTTATTATGCAAAACAGAAAAATAAAAAAAATAGCCGTACTAGGCTCAGGTGTAATGGGTTCGCGTATTGCGTGTCATTTTGCAAACATTGGTGTGGAAGTATTACTGCTTGATATAGTTCCTAAAGAACCAAATCAGCAGGAAACCGCAAAAGGACTAACCCTTGAAAGTAAAGCCGTGAGGAATCGAATTGTGAACGATGCTTTAAATGCTGCAATAAATTCAAATCCATCACCGTTATATAAAAAATCTTTTTCAACTAAGATTACCACCGGAAATTTCGATGATAATTTACCAGATCTAGCGCAGGTAGATTGGGTAATTGAGGTGGTAGTGGAAAACCTTGCAATAAAAAAATCTGTTTTTGAAAATGTTGAAAAATATAGAAAAGCAGGCACCATCGTGTCATCCAACACTTCGGGTATCCCTATTTCTCTCATGGCCGAAGGAAGAAGTGACGACTTTAAAAGAAATTTTGTAATTACCCACTTCTTTAATCCACCTCGTTATCTAAAACTTCTTGAAATAGTACCTTCGTCATACACTGACCCCGAACTTGTTTCATTTCTAATGCATTATGGCGACTTGTTCTTGGGCAAGGAAACAGTACTTTGCAAAGACACCCCAGCTTTTATTGCCAATAGAGTCGGCATTTTTGGTATAATGGATACATTGTATACTGCGCTCGAGCTAGATTTATCGGTTGAGGAGGTCGATAAACTTACTGGACCCATTATTGGACATCCTAAATCTGCAACTTTTCGCACAGGTGACGTTGTAGGACTTGATACATTGATCAAGGTTGCTCAAAACCTATATCAATCATTAGAAAAAGATGAAAATAGAGAAATATTTAAGTTGCCAGACATCCTTATCAAAATGGATGATAAAAAAATGTATGGCGACAAAACTGGGAGTGGTTTTTATAAAAAAACGAAAAACGAAAATGGCGAGACTGAAATCTTGTCTCTAGACCTGAAAACGTTAGCTTATAAATCACAAACTAAAACTAAGTTTTCAACTTTAGAATCGACCAAAACAATTGATAATCTTAAGGATAGATTTAAAGTTTTAGTAAGTGGCACCGATAAAGCTGGTGAATTTTACAAAAAGACCTTTTCAGCACTTTTTCAATATGTAAGTAATAGAATACCTGAAATTTCTGATGAGTTGTATCGCATAGATGCAGCCATGTGCGCTGGCTTTGGCTGGGAAATGGGACCTTTCGAAATATGGGATGCGATTGGTGTTAAAAAAGGTATTGATATTATGACCAGCTTGGGCAAAAAGCCCGCTGAATGGGTAGAAGTCATGCTAAATTCTGGCCATACTAAATTTTACAAAGTTGAAAATGGTAATAAAAAATATTATGATATCCCATCTCAATCTTTTAAGACAATTCCTGGAACCGAACAATTTATATTACTTGATAACTTAAGAGAAAATAAAGTAGTTTGGAAAAATGCAGGTGCCAGCTTAATAGATATTGGGGACGGTATTGTGAATCTAGAGTTTCATTCCAAAATGAATACACTAGGTGGTGAAGTGGTAGAAGGAATAAATAAATCAATTTCATTAGCTGAACAAAATTTTAGAGGGTTGGTAATTGCCAATGAAGGTACCAATTTTTCTGTTGGGGCAAACTTAGCAATTCTCTTAATGTATGCCATTGAGCAAGAGTATGATGAAATTGATTTTATGATCAAAACTTTTCAAAACACCATGATGCGTGCCAGATATTCATCAATACCTGTAGTAGTGGCTCCACATAATATGACTTTTGGAGGGGGTTGCGAGCTTACCCTTCATGCTGATAGGGTCGTAGCTGCTGCTGAAACGTACATAGGTTTAGTTGAATTTGGAGTAGGTCTTATTCCTGCTGGAGGAGGAACAAAAGAATTTACCTTACGCATGTCAGACTCTTTTGAAGAAGGTGACATTCAGATGAATAGCTTAAGAAACGCATTTTTGACCATTGGAATGGCAAAAGTAAGCACTTCTGCTCAAGAAGCGTTTGACCTTGGAATATTTAGAAAAGGAGATGTAGTTGTGTTAAATAAAAACCGACAAATTACAGAAGCAAAAGCACAAGCTATCGCCTTGGCGGAAGAAGGATATACCCAACCTAAAATGCGTAAAGACATCAAAGTACTTGGCAAATCAGGACTTGGGATGGTTTATGCTGGTGCAAACACCATGTACTCTGGAGGATATATTTCTCAATACGATAAATATATTTCGGAAAAATTAGGCTATATCATGTGTGGTGGTGACCTTTCCTCACCTACCCTAGTTTCAGAACAGTATCTCCTTGATTTAGAAAGAGAAACGTTTTTACATCTTACAGGACAAAAGAAAACCATGGAGCGTATTCAACACATGTTAAATACAGGCAAGCCTTTGAGAAACTAATTAAAAAGTATAATTGGAAATCAGGTTTTTAAAAACTTTAAAAAGAAAAAAATGAATAATTCATATATAGTTGCAGGATATAGAAGTGCCGTAGGAAAAGCACCAAGAGGGCTTTTCCGTTTTACTCGTCCAGATGACCTTGGAGCAGAAGTAATAAAATTTTTGGTTGCATCGATTCCTAACTTAGAAAAAGAAAGAATTGATGATGTAATAGTTGGCAATGCTACCCCTGAAGCAGAACAGGGATTAAATATAGCCAGAATGGTCTCCTTATTGGGCCTAGATACATATAAAGTTCCTGGTATGACCATCAATAGGTATTGCTCATCAGGTTTAGAGAGCATCGCAATTGCAGATGCCAAGATTAAAGCTGGAATGGCAGACTGCATCGTGGCGGGTGGTATTGAAAGTATGAGTACCATACCATTTGGTGGTTGGAAAATTGTTCCAAATTTTGATGTAACCAAGCAAAATCCCGATTATTATTGGGGAATGGGGCTCACGGCTGAAGCTGTTGCAAATGAATTTAAAATTAGTAGAGAAGACCAAGACTTGTTCTCTTATAAATCACACCAAAAAGCTGTAAATGCCCTAAACAATGGGTTATTTAAGGAAGATATTGCACCGATAAAAGTAGTTGAAAACTATCTTGACGATAAAGAAAAAAGAAAAAGTAAAGAATATATAGTAACTACAGACGAAGGTCCACGTGCCGATACCTCACTTGAAGCTTTAGCGAAGTTAAAACCAGTATTTCATGCCAAAGGTAGTGTAACAGCAGGTAATTCTTCCCAAACATCTGATGGAGCAGCTTTTGTGTTGATCATGTCTGAAAAATTAGTAAACGAACTGGGCTTAAAACCAATTGCTCGTTTAGTTTCTTATGCTGTGGCAGGTGTTGAGCCTCGAATAATGGGAATTGGTCCTGTTGAGGCTATCCCAAAAGCATTAAAAAAAGCAGGATTAAACCTACAAGATATAGAGCAAATCGAATTAAACGAGGCTTTTGCATCTCAATCTTTAGCAGTTTTGCGTACATTAAACATTAACCCTGATTTGGTAAATGTAAATGGTGGAGCCATTGCATTGGGTCATCCACTAGGCTGTACAGGAGCAAAACTAAGTGTTCAGTTATTCAATGAAATGAAGCGCAGAAATCAAAAACTGGGAATGGTGACTATGTGTGTGGGAACAGGCCAAGGAGCAGCAGGTATATTTGAATTGTTATAAACCATTCGTTAGCATTATTTAACTAGGTTTAAAATTAATTTTAACAAAAATGCCCATTCCTAAAAAAAATGGGCATTTTTATTATAAACAATTTAGAATAGTAAAAATCTTGATTATCAACCAGATAATTATAAGGTGGTTTAAGTTATATTAACTCTAGAACCTACCCAAAACCAACAAAAAAATTATTATTCAAATTGTTATAAAAAGCTACACTCATTTGAACTTTGGCAAAGTTTTTGGTCTATTGTTGTTATTATAACTTCAAAAATAAAGATATGAAAAACGCTATTCTCTTATTGCTCGCAATTGTTCAGGTTAATCTAATGGCGCAGGACGTAATCTACTTTAATAATGGAACCCAGCAACTTACTAAGGTGATTGAAATAAATCAAACGGAAGTCATTTACAAAAAAGCCTCTAATCCTGATGGGCCTCAGTATCGTGTAAATAAATCAGATATAAGCAGTATTGCTTATGAAAATGGCGGTAGGGATCTTTTTAATTCCACGTCAGCAAATACTAGTTCTGTGGTTACTCCTGCCACTGTTACGCAAGTCACTCCACCACCACAACAAAACACGGTTGTACAATATTACCCAGCACCAGCTCCAAGACCCAATGTAGTTGTACAGTTAGGTGCCCCTGTGTACGTGCCGCCTGTAGTTTTTGGTGGAACATTTGGCTATGGTAACTATTATGGAGGATATGCTTACCCATCCAGAGGACCTTGGAATCATCATCATGGTTACAGACCAAGATGCCATTGGTAGGGAAAAAATTTAAAAAATAGCGACGTATGCATTGATATACGTCGCTATTTTTAAAAATGTGTTATGCAGTGGCACGCATTTTATCTAATACGTCCATCACTTCTTTTACGTGGCCACGAGAAGATTCAAGCAACGCTTTCTCTTCAGCGTTTAATTCAAGCTCTAGTACTTTTTCAACTCCATTTTTGCCCAATATTACAGGAACACCGAGGTAACAATCTTTAATGCCATATTCGCCATCCAATTGCATACAAACTGGGAATACCCTACGTTGGTCTTTTGCGATTGCTTCTACCATTTGAGCAGCTGCTGAACCAGGAGCATACCATGCTGAAGTTCCCATGAGCTGTACTAGTTCACCTCCACCATTAATAGTGCGGTTAATAATAGCGTCTAAAACAGCTTTGTCCTTTATCAATTCTGTTACTGGTATTCCGCCTACTGTTGTGTATCTTGGAAGTGGCACCATTGTATTGCCATGACCACCCATAAGCACCGCTTGAATATCCTTAGGAGAAACGTTTAATTCTGAAGCCAAAAATGCTCTATAACGTGCAGTATCCAAAATACCAGCCATACCAATTACTCTTGTTCTTGGCAAGTTAGAGGTAATATGGGCTTGATAAGTCATTACATCCAAAGGATTAGAAACTACTATAATGATGGCATTTGGAGAGTATTTTACCACATTTTCAGTAACTGTTTTCACGATTTCCGCATTAGTAGCAATCAAATCGTCCCTTGTCATGCCAGGTTTACGCGGTAGCCCAGACGTAATAACCACAATATCAGAACCAGCAGTAGCAGCATAATCATTTGTAGCACCCACGGTTCTTGTATCATACAAATCAATTGGAGCTTTTTGCCAAATATCTAGTGCTTTACCTTGGGCAAATCCTTCCTTGATATCCACTAGCACTACATCATTCACAATTTCTTTATAGGCCAACACGTCAGCACAAGTTGCACCCACATTGCCAGCACCTACTACAGTTACTTTCATTTGATTATGTTTTTAATTGTTAAAAATGACAAAATTTATTCAAAAGGACACAAAAATACCAAGAACAAGATTAAATACGAAGGATATTCTTAATTAATTACTTAAAGGCCATTTTACGCCTTTAAGGCAAAAAATATAATTTCAAATAACTGCTTTTGGCCTAAGCATATTCCTACCTTTAGAATTATTTAATAGTTTTGTTGTGATATTGTACATAGACCTTTAATACTACAACATAATGATTGATTTTATATTTGAGCAATTTATAACCCATGGGTCAATAAGTACCGATACTAGAAAAATTAAACCCAAGGATATTTTTTTCGCATTAAAAGGCCCCAGCTTTAATGGAAACCAGTATGCTCAATCAGCTTTAGAAAAAGGAGCTACATATGTAGTAATTGACGAGGTTAATTACCAAAAAGATGAGAGATACCTTTTGGTTGATGATGTTTTGAATACTCTACAAAAACTTGCAAGAAAATATAGAGATTCCTTAAATATCCCAGTGATAGCGGTAACAGGATCTAATGGTAAAACCACCTCCAAAGAACTTATTAATGCTGTTCTTGAACAAAAATTAAAAACCTTTGCAACACAAGGTAATCTTAATAACCACATCGGCGTTCCACTCACACTTTTATCAATTCCAAAAGATACTGAAATTGCGGTGATTGAACTTGGTGCCAATCATATCGGAGAAATAGAAACCTTGTGTCAAATTGCAAATCCTAATTATGGCCTAGTTACCAACATTGGCATGGACCACTTAGAGGGATATGGCAGTCTCGAAGGGGTAGCCAGGGGAAGCTCGGAATTATTTTATCATTTTCTTAAAAACGGAGGAACAGCATTTGTAAATAAGGAGGATGAGATTTTAGTAAGAATGTCCAAAAGATTAAACAATATCATTTATTACCCACAAAATTGTAAACTGAGTAAAAATGATTTTTTCTTAGAAATCGAATTGTTTACAGGAGAAAAGTACACTACCCAACTGATTGGGGAATATAACTTTTATAATATCTCTCTAGCACTTTGTATTGCACAACATTTTGAGGTAGATTTAAAACTTGCTGCAAAGGCAATTCAAAACTACGAACCCAAAAACAACAGGTCTCAGATTGTGAGACAAGGTAATAACGTCTTTATTCTGGATGCCTATAACGCCAACCCCTCGTCAATGAGCGCAGCAGTTGAGAATTTTGCAAAAATTAAAGCAGATAAGAAAGTGTTAATTCTAGGCGATATGTTAGAGCTGGGTTCTTTTGCTGATTCAGAACATGAAAAGATGATTGCACTTGTTGATAAGTTGAATTTTGATAAAGTTATTTTTTGCGGACCGCAATTTCATAAATTTTCTAACAGTGGCAACGTATTTGTGCAAACTACGGAGGAACTAAAAAATTGGCTTGAAAACCAGAATTTTAATGAAACACATTTTCTACTTAAAGGATCACGAGGGATGGCGCTTGAAAAGGTGGTAAATGGCCAAAATCATTAAAAGACTGAAACAAAAAAACCCGTTTAAGTTAAACGGGTCTTTCCCAAATGCAATCAAACCTATGAATAAAATCTTTAGTTAGTGAAGAGAAAATATTGTTTTCTTATACACAAATATAAGATTTGTTTTTAAAATACAAAAGCCAGAAAAATGTTTTTTATAAAGAACTAAGTAATAATCCAATTAAATTAATATAAAATTCAAAAATATTCACTTAATTTGAAATTTAAAGGCATGTAAAAATTAATATTACAATTAGCAGTATTTGTAAATTTTAAATTAATATTAGAATAGTTATATTTTTAGTATTAATATTGTTTAGAATTATATTTTTAAAACAACTGCTAATGTTATTTATTTTTATTGTACTTTTTAAAGGGTGGATTTTAAAATTAAACTAAACTTAACATTAGGTTAAACTTTTTTAATATTTTAGTTTAGATATTTGAACCTTAAAATAATGTTTGAAATGAAAAGAATCGTAGTGTTGTTTGTAGTGTTATTGGGCGTTCTTGAAGCTAATTGTGAACAATTTTTTACTGAAGTACCTTTTATTGGAGCCATGGGTGAAAGAAACTGGGCCAGTGGTTGGACTAACTTCAAGCCGGTTACCCAAGAATATCCTGCTGCTAACAATGAACTTTCTGGTGTAATATCTACCAACACAACCCTCTATAAACAAAATACTTATCTTATTAAAGGTAATGTTTATATCACTAATAATGCGACTTTATATATTGAACCTGGAACAATAATAAGAGGTGATTTTGAAACAAAAGGCTCGCTCATTGTCACTAAAGGTTGTAAGCTAAGAGCATTGGGAACCGAAAAAGATCCTATAGTATTTACGTCCAATAAACCCGCTGGACAACGCAATATGGGAGATTGGGGTGGAATAATAATTTTAGGTAAATCAAAAACCAATCACAAAGGAGGGATTGGCACTATGGAAGGATTTCTAGACCCGAAACTAGCTGTATATGGCGGAACTAACACTGAAGATGATTCAGGAGTATTGAAATATGTAAGAATAGAGTTTCCAGGAGCCAAATTTAACAACAAAAATGAACTAAACGGCATTACACTTTGTGGAGTAGGTTCAGGAACAATCATGGAAAACATTCAAGTGACATTCTCAAATGATGATTCATTTGAATTTTTTGGAGGAACGGTAAACGCTAAAAATCTATTGTCATTTAAATGTGTCGATGATGATTTTGATGTAGCAAACGGATATTGTGGCAAGTTGCAGTTTGGAATAGCAGTAAAAGATCCTTCTCTTACCGAAAAAGACATAACATCTTCAAGGGCTATCGAAGCGGACAGTTATGCAAACGATGACCCTAATGCCAATCAAGATAGTAAGCCCTTAACATCATGTGAATTTTCTAACTTTTCACTTATTTCTGTTGAAAAAGCTAACACTGGCGGCAAACAATTAGAACAAGCAGTTTGCCAAAGCAATAATGCAAGTATCAGTTTGTATAATTCTACCATTATTGGTTATAGATATGCATTATTCATAAAAGGATTTGATACTGAAAGAAATCTTATGGATGGTGATATTGAACTTGAAAATAACATCTTTATTGGATGTTCCAACCCAATAGGTTCTTCAAACACTGCTAACAAAGATTTCAATAGCTGGTTTGTAATTAACTCTCAGTCTAACAAATTTATTAAAACTTATCAACTTACGGATATCACTGATCCATTTAATCAGCAATATCCAATTTTTACTACCCCTAAAACTTCACAACTTTCTACTGGAGCTAATTTTGAAGGTTTAATAGTGGCAGATTCGTTAAGGAAAGGTACATTTTTTGATAGGGTGAAATATATTGGCGCATTTGGCACTACAGATTGGACTGAAAAATGGAGTAATTTTACCCCAAAAACCACACCATATCCTACTGGTAATACGCCAGTTACGGGTACATTGAGTGGTGTAATCAACTGGACAAAAGATAAAGTATATATACTTAAAGGTGTAGTAACTCTAGCAACTGGCTCTAAACTTAATATTGCGCCAGGCACAATAATCTTAGGTGAGAGTGCGTCTAAAGGTACACTTGTTATAAGTACAAACGCCGTAATCAATGCTGTAGGAACTGCTAATCAACCAATTGTATTTACTTCTGACAAGCCTATTGATAAAAGAAAAGAGGGTGACTGGGGTGGTATTATAATTGCAGGAAAGGCAAAGGTAAACGGAACCAGTTACATGTCAACCTTTGAAAACTTGCCAACTCCTTTAAAATATGGATGGGATGGTAAAGCTGAACACTCTGGAAATCTAAAATTTGTAAGAATAGAATTTGCTGGTGCGAAATTTCAAAATGTGCCTTTAAGTGGACTTACTCTTCTTGGACTTTCAAGCATTGATATGGCTTATGTTCAAGTAAGCTATGCTTTAGGAAATAGTTTTGAATGGAGCGGAGGTAAAGCCAATGCAAAACATATTATTTCTTATGCTACCAACGACGATGATTTTTCAATTAATATTGGATATAGTGGTTTTGTGCAATACGCACTCGCATTAAGAGACCCTCAATTGGCAGAATTAGGAAAAGCAAATGGTTTCGAGTCTGTAAGTCATCCCAACGAAAGCATAAACTACGTAAACACCAAGGCATTATTTAGCAATATTACCATAGTAGGACCTAAACAGAATAAAAGTTCTCAGTTCAATCAAAATTTTAATTGTGCATTATTTTTAAGTAAAAACTCGGCAATTTCAATTTATAATTCTATATTCATTGGTTTCCCAAAGGGACTACAATTAGATGGTCCTAAAGTAGAGTTTAATGCGCAATCAAATCTATTAAACTTTAGAAATAATGTAATTGCTGGTTGTGATAGAGCTTTAATTACTAGCCCAAATAGCGAGTTTAATATAAATCAGTGGTTTATTGATGGTAAAAATAGAAATTTACCAAACTCAACGGATGTAAAGTTAACTGCACCATTTAACTATGCTAAACCCAATTTTGTTCCTTTACCAGATTCTCCTCTACTAAAGATTCCTTCTGAATTGGTTACAGCTAAATAGCTGATGGATGTGTATTTTTAAATCTATTCCTAGGTTTTTGTAAATTAACACTAATCCCAACACTTGATTAATTTTGATTAAACCCAAATTATTCATGAGATGATATAAAAACAAGAGCCGCCGACTGGTTTTAAATAAACCTTCTCGTTTTTGTGAATAGGGTGGGATAAATAGCAGGAGCTGAGATTTAATCTAGCGCCGAATGACATATCAAAAACCACCTTATAACATGACATAAGGTCGGTCATTTTTAGTAACCATCCATATATTCCATTTTATGCATTTGCGAATTATATATTTTGTATATCTTGAAAATTTACAATATTAACAATCGTAATTCCTGTACAAGTTTGGTTACTTTTTGTCTTGAAACAAAAAGTAGCCAAAAATTCAAGGCCAATCCTTCCCTAAAACAGGCTTGTTTTATCTGAATAGTGCAATTATAAGTTATTTGACACAACAAATGGATTTAGAAGTGTTTAACACCTTAGTACATAAAATGGGATAATTTTATTCTATAATTATTTTCTCGTCCTTTTGGGTGTCTCCTTGTGTAATATGCACGTGATACATTCCTTTGGCAAAGTTGGTCAAGTCTATGCTTCCAGCGTTATAAATATTATCTAATTCCAATAGTGTTTTGCCAACCATATCATAGATAACCACTTGTAATGGAAGTTCTTGAAGCGTACGAATGTTTAAAATCCCTTTGCTTGGATTCGGAAATACGTCAATTTGTGTGTCCATAGAACTCACAGATACAATTTTTGATGTATTATATTGGTTATCAAGGTCTATTTGCACAATTCTATAGTATGCTGTTGAGGCCTGAACCTGTTCGTCGATGTATTCATAAGTTGTTACCCTTTTGCCTTCGTTGATTGCTGGTATTGTTGCAATAGCATAAAATTCTTTACCATTAAAGCTCTTTTCTATTATAAAATGACTACTATTAATTTCATTTGAAGTACTCCATTGTACAGTAACTTGATTGTTAACTGCAATCGCCCTTATATAAAGATAAGCTACCGGCAAAGGCGCTGTACATACCCAAAATTCTGAGGTGCTTTTATTAGAATTGGTCTGGGTAGCAGTTACAGAAAGCCGTTGTGCTGTGGTTAAGTTAAGATTGTGTGTATAAGTCCATGTTCCTGAGCCACTAACAGTAGTAGTGCCTACATATATTTCTCCTTCACAATCACATCTTGTTCCATCAGAATAATTATTACGGTAAACATGCACGGTATTTCCTACCCCACCTGTGCCGTTAATAGTATTGGCAGAAGACGACGTAACTACAGGGGCAAGTATCCCTTCATTTTCAAAAGCATTATTTGCCTCAAAATTTATACCTGCTCCTCCATTGCAATTAATTTTGTTACCAATAATCGGGATAAAGTTAGATGGATTTCCGTATCCTGAAACTTTTACTCCATCACCTCCATTGTTGGCAATGGTATTAGCTTTACCTGTTGCCAATCCGCCAACTTCACAATTGTTACTATTTGGTCCATAGGCCATTATCCAAATGCCATTAAAAGCATTTCCAAAGCCAGTAGCAAGGACACCATTTTTATTTGTTCCAATTAAATTATTGTATATCAAAGTAGACGGAGATACTTGCACCCGAATGCCATCCTCAGCTAGGGAGCAACAAAATAGATTTCCTTCTCCTGCGTTAACACCGCCTATTTGGTTTCCAGTAGAATTATCTAATAGTATGATACCACTGTTATTGTTTCCAATGGCCACCGTTCCAGACGTATCGCTGCCGACATAATTACCTTTTACACTGTTATTATTGCATGCATTGTCAAATAAAATCGCGTGATTTCCATTGCCCGAAATGTAGTTTCTATGTAATTTATTAGCACTACCAATTTTGTTATTTGAGCCTCCGTTTATTCTAATTCCTTGGATACCGTTAGCAATTTTGGTGGTTCCATTTACGCCAAGTCCAATTTTGTTGCCATAGATGTTATTGTTGGTAATCAATAATAGGTCAAAACCGTTTTGCCCATTTCCTGATACTATATTGTTTATCCAATCCACAAGGTCACAACCTCCTTCAGTTTCAATACCGTGAACACCATTGGCTAATGCCGTATTCCCAAGGCTATCAACCCCTACTTTATTACATTTAACATAGGAATTGTCTAGATTATTCGCATACAAACCAAAAGTTGTGTTACCCGAAATCACATTGCCAAGCATAGCACTATCTGAGCCAATAGTAAAATATTTACCATTTGTAATTGAAAGTCCTGTTGCATTAGGTATTGCCACTTTTCCTGAAATTGATGCTCCAATAAAATTTCCTGTTATGGATACCGAATCACAATTTAAAAAGGATAGTCCGTTGGTAGAATTGCCAGAAATAATATTTCTGAAACTAATATTTAGGCCAATCGAGCTTTTATTTGATGATTCAAAATATATACCATGGTTCATATTTGGTAAAGCACCCATACCATTGGCGGTGGTCCCTACAAGGTTTCCATAAATTTTTGTCAATCTGGAATTAAGTACATTGTTAATACCATAATATCCATTGCCCGAAATCAAGTTCCCCTCTTTGTTTATTTCACCGCCTATAATTGTTCCATTTACGCGATCATATATGGAAATTCCATGAGAACCATTGGGTATTGCTGCGATTCCTGCTAGGTTAGTGCCTATTTTGTTTCTCTTAATTACACAATTGTTGGAAGCATTGGTAAGTGTGAGTCCCGTTGCTTTATTTCCACTAATCAGATTACCATCAAATAATCCAGTGCCTCCGATTTGCCCTTGAGCAGATAACTCAACATTTATTCCATGAACGCCATTGGCTATTGCCAGAGTACCCAACCCATTTGTACCTATTTTATTTCCTTTAATATCAAACATGTCACTATTGCTAAAAATGGTGATACCTTGTCCTTTATTGCCTGATATAACATTTCCTAGATTTGCGGCTCCACCTCCTATCACCACTTGGCTGGTGTTTTCAACATTTATCCCATGTATACCATTTGGAATTGAATCTGTGGCAGTAATATTAGTCCCAATGTAGTTATTAACGATGGTTAATCCAGTATTATTCACACTAACAATACCGTGTCCTCTATTACCAGAGATAACATTTCTAGCTGTTGAACTTCCAATAATGCAGTTGTTAGCACCATTCCCAAGGTAAATACCGTGTTCACCTACCCGGTTGGTTAATGGGGTTGGCATTATTCCATTTTCGGTAATACCAATCCAGCACCCTTCAATAGTACAATTGCTTGCGCCATCCACATAAATACTCATGTTTTGTGTTCTGTACATAATAATACCCCTAATTACAGAACTACTAGCGCCATTATTGATAAAAAAAGTGTTATTTATGGTGGATAATGACGAACTTATACCACTTCCTTTAACCACAATGCCAGGTGTAGGGAACACAACTCCTGTTTGAGAAAATCCATTTAAGTACAATGGGGAAGTAATTGGAGGCAGATTTGAATTTAACAATATTGTGAATGGCGCAGCACCAATTAATTTAAATTGAATGGTGTCTTTGGAAATGCCGAGATTAGCTAATCTAATACATTTTCTGAGTGTATTTGTACCATCATTGTTGGTGTATGTCGCAAGGTTGTCAATATCTGTTACGTTATCTACGTCGTAAACAGCGGCAAGTGTACTATGGGTATTTAATATTGAAATAAGTATAAATAAAATACAAATTATGCTAATTGACTTTTTCATAAAATTACCTCAGTTGTTTGATCGATTTATAGGTTGATAACCTAGCACGATTCTAAGGTAACCACATAATTTCGAATATTTTTCATACTCCCTCCTATGGTTATTGATTGGTTTTAAGTGTTTTAACGGATAAAAAACATTTCATATTTTGCTTATCGTTTTGTAAAGTAACATTATCATTACTTAAAAAAAGATAAAAAACATTGTAATATTTTTTGACAATTTAGGTTTTTAAGTCCTTTAATTAAATTGCTCTTAACAAAACTATACCAGCTGATAGAGCCAAACAAAATTTGACTTATGAGATTTGTTCAAGTTAAAAAACTTCAAAATATCCTAATTATAAAATTGCTATTGGTAAAATGTGTAAATCATTAAACCCATTTTTATTTACAGGATTACAAATCATTTTCTAAGATTCTTGGTTATGTCTAAGTTATTTAGTCTCTTTAAACATTATTTTTAGAAAAATTAATCATGAAAGAATTAACCTCCATTCGTACCTTAGGTGAACTCAAAAAAGCTGGTTATACTTCAAAGTCGGTTAAAGAAGAATTGAGGGATAATTTAATTTTAAAATTTAAGAACAAAGAAAAGACATTTGAAGGCATCCATGGGTATGAAGATACTGTTATTCCCGATATGCAACGTGCAATTTTGTCTAAACACAATATTAACTTACTAGGACTTAGGGGCCAAGCCAAAACAAGAATGGCAAGGATGATGATAGAATTGTTGGATGAATTTATACCAGTAGTAGAAGGGTCAGAATTAAATGATGATCCCCTTCATCCAATTTCAAGATATTCTTTAGATTTGATTGAAAATTTAGGAGAGAAAACCCCTATATCTTGGATGCATAGATCCCAAAGATATACAGAAAAACTTGCCACTCCTGATGTATCCGTAAGTGACCTTATTGGTGATGCAGACCCCATCAAGGCCGCTAATTTGAAATTGGCTTATTCAGATGAACGAGTGATTCATTTTGGTCTAATTCCAAGGTCGCATAGAGGTATTTTTGTGATAAATGAATTACCCGATCTTCAGGCACGTATTCAAGTGGCACTTTTCAATATATTGCAAGAGGGAGATATTCAAATAAGAGGGTTTAAGGTTAGACTTCCCCTTGATATTCAGTTTGTGTTTACAGCCAATCCTGAGGATTACACAAACAGAGGAAGTATTATTACTCCTTTAAAAGATCGAATCGACAGCCAAATAGTGACTCACTATCCTAAAACACTGGCAATTGGTAAAACAATTACACAACAAGAAGCGAAGGTTAAAAAAGGCCAAGAAGTACTTCATGTGCATGAATTGCTAAAAGATTTGATTGAACAAATTGCGTTTGAGGCAAGACAAAGCGAGTTTGTGGACGAAAAAAGTGGTGTATCCGCCCGATTAACCATTTCTGCTTATGAAAATATGTTGAGTTCCGCAGAACGTCGACTATTAATAAATGATGAACAAGGTTCTAATGTTCGTATTGCAGACCTATATGGTGCAGTGCCAGCTATTACTGGTAAGGTAGAACTTGTATATGAAGGAGAACAAGAAGGTGCCTTAATCGTGGCTCAAAATTTGGTTGGCAAAGCCATTAGAACCCAATTTGCAAATTATTTTCCAGACCCAGAAAAACTAAAAAAGTCCAAGGAGAAAAATCCATTTCAGCCAATCGTTGATTGGTTTAGAGAGGGAAATCAAGTTGATTTGGTGCATGACATGACAGATAAGGACTATCATGACAAGTTGTATGCTATACCAGGCTTATACGAACTAGTAAATTACTACCACGAAGATGAGAGCAAAGAAACCAAAAGACTCCTTATGGAATTCGCCCTCCATTCTTTGGCTGAGTTTTCTCTTATTAGCAAACATAAACTTGATACTACGATTGTTTTTAAAGATTTAATGGATAGCATGTTTTCGGGTTTTAATAAAGAAGATTTTGAAGATGAGGATGATAATTAGTGATTAGTGGTTTTCTAACCACTATTTCAATTCAATTTTGTATCTTTGCGCCTCAATTTTTGTAGTATGTTTTTAGAAGAAGGAGAATATAAAATTCAAGGATTACCCGTTTTAGAACTTTGTGAAAAGTATGGTACTCCATTGTATGTTTATGATGCTGAAAAAGTGCTTTCGCAAGTAAATAATTTGAAAAATGCCTTTCAAGGGATTAATTTAAAATTAAAATATGCAGCCAAAGCGCTTACTAATCAGGCTATTCTGAAACTAATAAAAAAATCAGGGATTGGCCTAGACGTCGTATCAATACAAGAAGCAAGACTAGGTTTAATGGCTGGGTTTGAACCTAAAGATATAATGTTCACACCTAACTGCACACCATTTGCCGAAATTGAACAAGCTGTTGCATTAGGTCTTAGTGTAAATATAGATAATATTCCCTTTCTTGAGAGATTTGGTCAAGTTTATGGGAACACATATCCTTGCTGTATCCGAATTAATCCACATGTAGAGGCAGGAGGAAACGATAAAATAAAAACAGGGCACGCAGAATCAAAGTTTGGTATCTCAATTATACAAAAAACTGAAATCAAGACAATAGTTGATAAATACGATATCCAAATAAATGGAGTTCATGTGCACACTGGTTCTGATTTTGGTGATATAGAGGTGTTTATGCAAGTTGCTGCCCTTATTTTTGAGGTAGCTAAAGATTATTCTAATTTAGACTTTATCGATTTTGGAAGTGGGTTTAAAGTCGCTTACAAAAATGGTGATAAAACTACTGATATTGCCAAATTAGGAGTAGAAATGGTAAAAGCTACTCAAGATTTCATCCAAGATTACGGCCGAAACGTTGATATATGTTTTGAGCCAGGGAAATTTATTGTAAGTGACGCAGGAACCTTATTTGCGCATGTGAATGTGGTCAAAAAAACACCAGCAGCCACATTCGCAGGTATTAATACAGGACTTAATCACCTCATTAGGCCAATGATGTACGGAGCCTACCATGACATAGTAAATGTAAGTAATACACAAGGGTCAAAAAGTGCCTATGCTGTAGTGGGTTATATTTGTGAAACAGATACTTTTGGTTGGGACATGCACTTGAACGAAGTAAGTGAAGGTGATATTCTTGCTATCAAAAATGCAGGTGCCTATGGATTTAGTATGAGCTCTAATTATAATTCAAGGTATAAACCAGCAGAAGTATTAGTTTATAATGGTATTGCTCATCTTATTAGAAAACGAGAAACCATGGAGGACCTACTACGAAATCAAATTGAAATAGAAATTTGATAACAACTCCTTGTTCAAATCGTTAAGAGTTTATTACAAAAAGAATCAATTAATTTCATTAAAAGAATGGCTGAAAAATTTCAGAATAGACATATTGGTCCTCAAGCATTAGAAACTGTAGAAATGTTGCAAACGCTTGGTTTGCACAGTATGGATGAATTAGTTGAAAAAACAATACCTTCGGCCATTAGACTTAAAGAATTACTTGATTTACCAAAAGCACAATCTGAGGCCAGTTTCTTGAAAGAATTGAAGAAATTAGCCGCCAAAAACAAGGTATTTCGATCATATATAGGTATGGGCTATTATGGTACCATAACTCCAAACGTTATTTTGAGAAATATTCTTGAGAATCCTGGTTGGTATACCGCCTATACTCCTTACCAAGCAGAAATAGCTCAAGGAAGACTGGAAATGCTAATTAATTTTCAAACCATGGTGCTTGATTTAACTGGAATGGAAATAGCAAATGCCTCTTTACTTGATGAAGGTACTTCCGCTGCCGAAGCAATGACAATGTTATTTGCCTCTAAACCAGCATCGAAAGCATCTTCTAACAGCTTTTTTGTGTCTAATCGATTAAATCCTCAAACAATAGATGTTTTAAAAACTAGGGCTACTCCTGTTGGAATTAATCTTGTGGTAGGCGATGTTGAATCATTTGATTTTCAAAATCAATATTTTGGTGCAATTTTAGGATATCCCAATTCGGACGGCTCGATATACGATCCATCAATATTTATAAACAAGGCACATGATTCTGATATTTTGGTTACTGTAGTTGCCGATTTATTAAGTTTAACATTATTAAAATCACCAGGAGAGCTGGGTGCTGATGTGGTAGTTGGCTCAGCACAAAGGTTTGGAGTTCCTATGGGTTATGGAGGGCCACATGCAGCATTTTTTGCCACAAAAGATGCTTTTAAGCGCCAAATGCCTGGTAGAATCATAGGTGTTTCCGTCGATGCACAAGGGAAAAAAGCCTATAGAATGGCCCTTCAAACTCGTGAGCAGCACATTAGAAGGGAAAAAGCCACAAGCAACATTTGTACTGCACAGGTATTGTTATCGGTAATGGCAGGCGCTTATGCAATTTATCATGGTCCTAAAGGACTAAAATCAATTGCCGAAACTGTGCACAATCATACCACCATTTTGGCAGAAGGAATTAAATTAATTGGGTATGAACTTATTTCAACAAGTTGGTTTGACACAATAAGCATAGCCACCCACGAAACTGACAAAATTAAAGAACTTGCTGAATCCAAAGGTATTAATTTTAGAATTGGAATTAATCAAATTGGAATTTCTCTAGACCAAACAGTAGGCGAAGAGGACTTAAAAGATATTTTAGAAATATTTTACTTAGCTCAAGGTAAATCTTTGACACCGGCTGATTTTGAAACACTCAAAACCAAATCAGCGGTTGCTATTCCTGCTCGATTAATTAGAACTTCATCTTATCTAACTCATCCCGTTTTTAATTCTAATCATTCGGAGCATGAAATGCTTAGGTATTTAAAACAACTAGAAAATAAGGATTTGTCCATGGTCCATTCGATGATATCGTTGGGCTCATGCACCATGAAGCTAAATGCTACTGCTGAAATGATCCCAGTAACTTGGCCAGAGTTCAGCCAGCTTCATCCATTTGTACCTAAGGAACAAGCACTTGGATATTATGAAATTTTTGAAAAACTAGAAAAATGGTTATCAGAAATCACTGGGTTTAAGGCTGTGTCACTACAGCCAAATTCCGGTGCTCAAGGTGAATATGCAGGACTGATGGTGATAAGGGCCTATCATGAAAGCAGAAATGAGCACCACCGCAACATAGCACTTATTCCCTCTTCCGCCCACGGTACGAATCCTGCTAGTGCTGTAATGGCAGGCATGAAGGTTGTAGTAACGAAGTGTGACCAGAATGGCAACATTGACGTGGAAGATCTGAAAAAGAATGCACTACAATATAAAGATAGCCTAGCTTGTTTAATGGTTACCTATCCATCCACTCACGGAGTATTTGAAGAAAGTATTCAAGAAATCACTGATTTCATACATGAATATGGTGGTTTAGTTTATATGGATGGTGCTAATATGAATGCTCAGGTGGGACTCACCAGTCCTGGAAATATTGGAGCCGATGTTTGCCACCTTAATTTACATAAAACCTTTTGTATACCACATGGCGGTGGTGGTCCTGGTATGGGTCCCATTGGAGTAGTTGAGAAACTAGCCCCATTTTTACCAGGACATCAAGTAATAAAAACAGGTGGAGAACATGCTATATCTGCGGTTTCCTCGGCGCCATTTGGCAGTGCAAGTATTTTGCTTATCTCATATGCCTATATTTCTATGATGGGTCCAGATGGTCTCAAGGCAGCAACCGAATATGCTATCCTTAATGCCAATTATATGAAATATAAGTTATTACCACATTATCCAATTTTATATACGGGCAAAAATGGAATGTGTGCACACGAAATGATAGTTGACTGCCGCCAGTTTAAGCAATCAGTTGGAATTGAGGTAGAGGATATTGCCAAGCGATTAATGGATTATGGATTTCACGCTCCGACTGTGTCTTTCCCTGTGGCAGGTACCTTAATGATTGAACCAACCGAAAGTGAACCGAAACACGAGTTGGACAGATTTATCGATGCCATGGTTTCTATAAGAAAAGAAATACACGAAATAGAACAAGGCCTTGCGGACAAAACTAACAATGTTTTAAAACATGCACCTCATACCGCGTCAGTCGCGATGGATGACAACTGGACAAGGCCATATTCGAGGCAAAAGGCAGTGTATCCATTAGAATGGGTTAAAAACAATAAATTTTGGCCAACAGTAAGTCGTATTGATGGTGCTTATGGTGATAGAAACTTGGTATGTAGTTGTATACCTATTGAAGAATATGCTGTAGGAGAGTAGAACCCATTTGTTCAAACATTTAACTAAATAAAAAATCAACTTACTGATTATCTGATGAACAACTAAGCTTGCTACAGATCAACATGACTTATAACTTCACCCAAATTGATCCCCATGTGGGATTCGTGATAGTAACATTGCCCATTTTTGATCAATAATACTTGAGGTGATTGGTGTTCGACGTTAAAAAGGCTGGCAATTTCCGAGGAAATATCCCTATGATTAAGCAAATCTAAATAATAAGGTGTTAATTTTTCCTCATTTTTATCAAACCAAGCTCTTTCAATCCTATTTTTAGCAGCTGAACTAATAGAGCACCTTGTACTATGCTTAAAAATCATCACTGGCTTATCGGCAGATTCGTTTATAATTGAGCTAATTTGACTAATATCCTCAAGAGATTTCCAATTCATATAGAATAATTTACTTTTTATATACAACAGGTTTTTTGTGAATAAAAGTTCTAATTAATTCCAATTGTAATGTTATTTCCTTGAAGTTATTATAAAATATTTCTATCTTTTTTTGATTGCGGTTATAATTCGATCTATATAAACTGCAAAAAAATCAGCATCAAACAAGCGAGAGTCATTTCTAGCTTGGCGCATAAAAAACAGCCCAATTGGAAGTAAAATCAAGTCTGACATCCACATACCTACCAAAACAGGAATCACATTCTCTTTTGACATTTGTGTTCCAACCATCGATATCACATAAAATAAAATAAAAAAGACGACAGAAATTAACAGTGGTAGACCTAAACCTCCTTTTTTGATTATAGCACCAAGTGGGGCACCTATTAAAAACATAATAATACAAGCCACAGCCTGAGTGACCTTCCGCCATCTTTCTATGTCATAACTATTTCGTTCCTTTATCAGATATTTAGTTCTTTCTTCAAAACTCTGTGCAAAGTTTTTTACGTTTCTTGCACTGTTAAGCGCATTCATAACAATACTTTTTTTATCCCCAACTTCTAGTGCACGACCAACAATTATTGAATCCTTAGATAAACTATCAGGGAATTTTTGATAAAATGAGTACAAGTTAATTACACTTGATTTTACTGATTGATTTATCTTTAATACCTCAGTATCAATAGAATCTACATCATTGCTTAATTGCGAAAAATTACGCATTACCGCGTTTGAGGTAAAAAGTTCCTCTTTAGTTTTATTCATTTTGAATGATTCTAAGCTGAACATGAGCTTACTATAATCAAATTTATTTCTTACAAACTGATGCGATTCGCCAGTGGTCGCGGTCTCATATATTTCACTATAGCTCCTCCCACGAAATAATTCCATTTGTAGGTATTTTTCATCAAGCACTATCTGCATTGTTCCGGAATCAGCAAGAACCACCTCCACATTGCCTCTGCCTTGTGTGTGATTATAAATTAGAACATCTTTTAAACCAATACCATCTTCCATTTTTTTGGAAATTTTGATGGCATATCCCGGGATTCCGTAATAAAAAGCGCCCTCTTTTAAATTAACTGCAGGCTTTTTTTGCCTAACATCATATAACAAACTAAAGGCTTTTAGATTAGCGTAAGGTACAATCTTATTACTTATATAAAATGCTAATAATGATATAAATAGTACAAATACGAATATAGGAGCCATAGTTCGTACAAGTGAAATACCTGCGCTTTTTATAGCTGTGAGTTCAAAATGTTCTCCCAGATTGCCGTATGTAATTAATGAAGATACCAAAATAGCCAAAGGAAAAGCAGCTGGCATCATATTAATACTAAAATAACCTATTAGTCTCATATATACCCACAAACCAAGATTTTTTCCAACCAAATCTTCGATGTAACCAAGCATAAATTGCAACAATAGAATAAAAACTACCACTGCAAAAGTGAGTATGAAAGGGCCAATAAAGGCCTGAATTACCAATTTATCAATCTTCTTAATCACAACGTATTTATAAAAACTCAAAAGTAATGTTTTCTATGGAATTTGACATGGCATATCCACTAAGATTTTAAGTTCACTTTTGGTATTATTAAAATAGTTTATGTTAAACATTTGTATTATTTTAACCATCAAATCAAATACTACATTTAAAATGCAAGATACCTTAGGACTCGATTGGATGGATATATCCGTACCATTGTCACCGCTGCTTCCGACATGGCCAGGTGACCCTACTTTAAATATTTCATTATTTGCAAGTTACGACAAGGGGCATCCTTGTCAGGTAACTGAGCTTAGCTTGTCTGCCCACACTGGTACACATATGGACTCGATGCGACACTTTATCAAAAATGGATCGACTATGACCGAGTGGCGACCTGAGTACACTATAGGGTTGGTAAAAGTTTTTGAAGTTAAAGGAACAACAATCCCCGTAGATTCTCTTAAAACGTTTGATTTACAAGAAGGTGATCGGGTAATATTTAAAACTAATAACTCCTCCTCACCATGGTTTCAAGAGCCATTTAACTATAATTTTGTTTGTTTTAATGATGAATCTGCGGCCTTTTTGGCCTCTAAAAATATAATGACCGTTGGAATTGATTATTTATCAGTTGGAAATACACAAAACGGAGTCGTTGTACACAATCATATTTTAGGAGCTAATATTTGGATCATTGAAGGACTTTATTTGGCAAATATTGCTACAGGCGTATATGAAATGCTTTGTTTACCTGTTAAGCTAGACCAAGCAGACGGTGTACCTTGTAGGGTGTTATTGAGAAAGACAAAATAAACCAATCATAAATAACTATATCAATTAACTTTTTCAAAAATCATGAACACAATCAATAAACTTGGCATAGTAGGACTAGGTAAAATGGGTGGAAATCTAGGGCTACAAGCCATCGACAGAGGTTATGAAGTAGTAGGTTATGACCCTAAAGACATGCCTGAAGAATACAAAGCCTATGGTATTAAGAAAGCTGAAAGCATGAAAGATTTCATCACCATGCTTCCTTCTCCTAGAATGGTATTAATTTATGTAGGTGCCGGACCAATAATAGATACTATCATAAATGAACTAGCCACGATTTTAGAAACGGGAGATATTATTCTAGATGCTGGTAATTCCTATTGGGGGGATAGCATAAGACGTCATGAACGATTAAAAGAACAAGGACTACAATTTATAGATTGTGGCACATCTGGAGGAGTTAGTGGTGCACGCAATGGGGCATGTTTTATGATAGGTGGCGAAGATGAAGCAGTTCAACTCGTTGAACCTATCCTTAAAAGTCTGGCAGTAGAAGACGGTTATGTACACGCGGGCGCGCCAGGAGCAGGACATTATACCAAATTAGTACATAATGGTATTGAATTTGGCATGTTGCAGGCAATAGGAGAAGGAATGGACTTATTAGAACATTTCAGGCACAACCTAGACATGCCGGGTATATTAAAATGTTGGAATCATGGCTCTGTGGTGCGTTCTTGGCTGATGGAGCTCATGGAAGCACAATACAATGAACAAACTGGTTTCGACACTATTCCTGGATATATTGAAGATACAGGAGAAGTGAATTGGTTGGTTAATGACGCCCTTCATATGGAAGTACCCATTCCAGTCATAACTCATTCCGTGTTACAACTATTCACCTCTCGAGATGAAACAAAAACATGGGCCAAAGCTATTGCCATGATGAGACATGGGTTTGGTGGACATCCCATAGGACCAGATAATTATCTTAAAAAATTCCGAAAAACATCACAAGTTGGCGGATATCCAAAAGAATAAAGAACATATTAAATTGAGATTTCAATAATAATCAGGAACGATACTTAGTTTGGGAATACCAAGCTAAGTTGTTCTTATTAAAACTGCATATATGTAAAAAATAAAAGGAAGTCTCTTTATTAAGTTAATCCTAGCGAGGCAGAAACTTTTTTTTAGTAATTTTGTTTAATTAGAATAAGTAAAAATAACAATTACATGGAATCCGAAAAAAAAGTAGTTAACGTATATACTGAGTCAAACCCAAATCCTAATTCATTAAAATTTTGTGTTGAATTTTTGCTTTTTCAGGATAACAAAAGCATGGATTTTCCAGATATAGCATCTGCCATAAAATCTCCAATTGCCACTGATTTATTTAAATTTTCATTTGTAAGACGTGTATTTATCTCAGCCAATTTTATTACTATTACTAAAGGTGAAAATGACGTTTGGGATGATATCGTACCAATTTTAAAGGCTTATATCAAAAACTACCTTGAAGAAGGCAGGCCACTGATACTTGAGGAGGTAGTCACCATTACCGATGAAAATGAACCCGAAATTGTCACTCGAATTAAAATATTATTAGACGAGTATGTTCGTCCAGCTGTTGAGCAAGATGGTGGAGCCATCAATTTTCACTCTTTTGAAGAAAATACAGGTTTGGTAAAAGTCCAATTGCAAGGCTCTTGTAGTGGTTGCCCTTCGTCTACCATGACGTTAAAGGCAGGAATAGAAAATTTACTAACCAGGATGATACCAGAAGTAAAGCAGGTGGTAGCTGAAGGCGTTTAAATTATATATATTTTCATGCTATTTGTTCGTTGCTACAAGGTAGGAGACTTACAAATAGCATAATTTCTAAGATTTAACTTCACAAGCCTTTGTACCCTACCAAAATTTACCTAATACCCACTGTATTAGCTGAAAATACACAAGAAGCAACCATTTTAAATAGTGTAAAAAATATAATTTTAGAAACTAAGGTTTTTTTAGTAGAAAATATTCGTACTACACGCCGATTCATTAGTAGCCTGAGATTAGGAATAGTTATTGATGAGTTGGTATTTTATGAGGTAGATAAAGATACAACTCCAACACAAGTTTTGGCATATTTTAAGGAGATTGGAAAACAGACTGTGGGGATTATTTCAGAAGCAGGCTGCCCTGGCATCGCCGACCCAGGCTCGGTGGTTGTAGCATTGGCACACATACACAATATTGCTGTAATACCATTAGTGGGTCCTTCCTCCATATTGTTGGCCTTGATAGCTTCAGGTTTTAGCGGGCAATCTTTTGTATTTTTAGGCTATTTGCCTATCGAAAAGGCAGATAAGATAAAAAAAATCAAGCAAATCGAAACGGATATTTATTCCAAAAATCAGACACAAATATTTATGGAAACCCCATATAGAAATCAAGCGATGTTTGAAGACTTGATTGCCAATTGTAAAACACAAACAAAACTCTGTATAGCTTCAAATATTACCGCAGAAAACGAATTCATCAAAACTCGCACCATTCAAGAATGGAAATTAGACAAACCACAGATTAATAAAATCCCTACCATTTTTTTACTATACAAATAATATTCTTGGATTAGTAATATTTTTACTTCCTAAAATCACTTTATTAGCGCTTCAAAACCATTTTATGCCAAATAATTACTTATTAAACCGTGTTTATTCAAATTTCGTATGAAAAATTAACATAAACTTAATATTGAATTCAAAACTATTCTTTATATTTGATACGTCAAAAGCAGATAACTATAACCTTAATAATATTTAAGATACTTTTTTTAAAAAGTAAGTTTACTTACTTTCACTTTTAGAAACCCCAATGATTCCATTGGGGTTTACTTTTTTATAACAACTCATTTCTGTAAAAAATAAAATCTTCCCTAATAAGTTTTGAACTCTTTTAAGTATTTTTGCAAGATAAAATTAATCATTTGACAGAATCAGTATTTAGCCTAGAAGACCTTCCTTTGTTGGATTTCCTTGGTATCGAAAACCAGAACATTAAAGAAGTTGCTTTAGCATTTCCTAAATCTAAGATTGTAAGTAGAGGAAATGAAATTCGCATTCAAGGAAGTGAACATGATATTCAAAAAGTACATGAACTCCTAAGTATGTTGGTTAGCCATTTTCATAAATTTGGTAATTTGACCAAAGACCAAGTAAAGCTGATTGCTGAAGTTGAAAAAAACACCCAAGCTCCTGACGAAAGTGAAGATGATGACGTGCTGCTTCATGGCAACAAAGGCATAGTAATCAAAATAAAAACACCGAATCAACGAAAGATGGTGGACGCCATCCGTCAAAATGATTTAGTGTTTGCATTAGGTCCCGCAGGAACAGGAAAAACATATACAGCTGTAGCCATAGCAGTGAGAGCATTGAAGGAGAAACAAGTTAAAAAGATAGTTTTTACAAGACCCGCTGTTGAAGCTGGAGAAAATTTAGGCTTCTTACCGGGTGACCTTAAGGAAAAACTAGATCCATATCTACGGCCGATTTATGATGCGCTTGACGATATGATACCTGCCGAAAAACTAAAATACTATAAGGAAAATAATATCATAGAAATAGCACCATTGGCTTATATGCGTGGTCGCACACTTAATAACGCTTTTATTATATTAGATGAAGCACAAAATACAACCCCATTGCAACTAAAGATGTTTCTTACAAGAATGGGACCTAATTCAAAGGTAATCATTACTGGAGACAAATCTCAAGTAGACTTACCTAAAAAACAAAAATCAGGGCTTATTCACGCTGTACAAGTATTAAAAGGAATTAAAGGCATTGGTTTTGTTGAGCTTGATACACAAGATGTGTTAAGGCATGGTTTGGTGAAACTAATAATAACTGCCTATGAAAATGAGGAGTTAATCGCAAAAACCTATCGTAACATCGAAGGTGAAAATTAAGAACATTTACAAAACTAAGGGGCGTTGTTACTTATTCCAATTTATCTTTCAGTATTACTAACTTGCGTATTGATTATTTTTTATGCCGAACGCAAGTTAGCTTCTTTTATACAAGATAGACTAGGGCCCATGCAAGCAGGGCCTTATGGCTTGCTTCAGGCTGTAGCAGACCTTTTGAAAATGATACAAAAGGAAGACATTGTTCCAACCAATGCAGATAAAATTTTATTTAAACTTGCTCCTTTTGTAATATTTGCATCCGTTTTTATGGGTTTGGCGGTAATTCCACTTGCTCCTCACGTACTTGCTTCACCTTCACACATGGGCGTTTTTTTTGTTATTGCCATTATTTCACTCGATGTAGTTGGCCTGTTAATGGCGGGTTATGGTTCTGGTAATAAATATGCCCTTTTGGGTGCCATGCGTGCAATAGCACAAATTATCTCCTACGAAATACCAGTCGGACTGAGTATTTTAACTGTAGTAATTTGTTGTGGAACCATAGATTTACAAGTAATTTGTTTTCAACAGAGTTCACAATATTTACAAAGTATTGGGGCAAGCTCATATTTATTTGGAATAAGTCAGTTTGGCGATGTGGCTCATATTGGTGGCATTTTAACTTGGAATATAATCCGAAGCCCCGCTTTAATCATATCCTATATCATTTTTTTTATTGCTACTTTGGCTGAGTGCAACCGAGCACCTTTTGATTTACCAGAAGCCGAGTCAGAATTAATTGCTGGTTTTCACGTGGAATATTCCGGCTTTAGATTCGCCATTTTCTTCTTGTCTGAATACGGCATGATGTTACTTGTGAGTCTTTTGGGTGCCATATTATTTCTAGGTGGATGGAATAGCCCCTTTCCCAATATTGGATTGTTAAAACTAGCGGATTGGACCAATGGCGATATTCATTCTTTATGGGGGCAGTTTTTAGGATGTTTTTGGTTAATTTCTAAGGCTTTGTTAGCAATGTTAGTTCATATCTGGCTTCGTTGGACTTTCCCAAGATTGCGTTTAGATCAACTAATGAACCTTTGTTGGAAATACCTCACCCCTGCCGGAATCATTTGTTTGTTAATAGTAGCATATTGGAGACTTCTCGCCATTTAATATTTTAATAATGAAAAAAATCTGGGACTATCTTTTAGCATTTTTTAAAGAAGATTTTAACTTAAAATTCTACTTAATACAAACAATATTTTTAGCTTTTTGCATATATTTCAATTATAAATATGATTTCGAAAACACCATACTAGAGAGTTACAAAAGAACAGTGTGGCATTTCATTTTTACATTTGTTTATTACGGCATTCCATATTATTTTACTGCGATCACCTATGCTTTTATGCATCCACAAGCCAATTATTTGAAACTTAAAAAATTTTGGTTTGTAAGTTTTATAGCAATTCTAACTCTCACATTTAATGAATGTTTTTTTTGGCATAGGGTATGGCTCGAACACACTTTTGAAGTATTTTCAGAAATGTGGTTTATTCGCAAATGCTTAAATAATTTAATAAGTTTTTTATTATACGTTATTCCGATATCCATTTATTGGTATTATACCGATAGAAAAAAAATGTCATTTTATGGATTAGCCAAAGGTAAATTTGAATACAAACCATACCTATTAATGATGTTTATAATGATTCCATTAATCTCCTGGGCATCTTTTCAACAAGATTTCCAAAAAACCTATCCTGTATACAAAGATTTTGGAGTGACCCAATATTGGGATATTCCAAAAATCTATACTATACTAATCTTTGAATTTTGTTATGGCCTTGATTTTGTGTCTGTTGAACTTTTTTTTAGAGGCTTTTTGATACTAGCCTTGGCTGATGTGATGGGGAAGGCTACAGTCATGCCTATGGTAAGTTTATATTGTATTATTCATTTTGGCAAACCTATGGGTGAAACCATTAGCGCAATATTTGGTGGTTCAATTTTAGGTATAATCGCTTATTATACCAGGTCCATTTATGGAGGTATTTGTATACACTTGGGTGTGGCGTTTTCTATGGAAGCAGCTGCTTTTTTACAAACCTATTTTCATCGATAAATTTAAACACCCTTAGCTATATTTATGCCATAACTCATGCTTAATACTTGCTATTAGGGGTTTAAAATAATATTTTTTTATCTACTTATCTTTATTATTAAGTAATTTTTGCCAAATTTGTATGTTAATACACAATATAAATAGGTTAAAGTTGATGTAATATTATCTCCAAGATAGATTATTATAACAATAACCCAGCATAAAATTGATTCGTAAAATCTCATTACTTAATTGTCGATTTCTATAATTAGTTTTTAAATAATTAATAATAATTGGTGACAAAAGACTTCAGTTACCTTAATAAAATTATTTATAACCTCACTAACCCAATGTTAATAGCAAAATTCAAAAAATACACGCTTCAATTTAAATTTGATGCTGGCACATCTCGTGGTGTGCTAAAAGAAAAAGATACTTGGTTTATTATACTAGAAGATACGAACAATTTAAATTTGGTGGGAATTGGCGAGGCAAGTTTGATAAAAAATCTTAGTATCGATGATAGACTTGATTTTGAAGAAACATTAGGCACCATACTATCAAAAGTCAGTTTAATAAAATCCATAAATGACATTTATACTTTGGTCCCGTTAGAATTTCCTTCCATTCGTTTTGCACTTGAAACCGCATGGTTGGATCTAAAGTTAGGTGGCAAACGTAAAATATTTGATACTTTTTTTTATAATGGCATTGAGAAAATACACATTAATGGATTGGTGTGGATGAACAACGTTAATGAAATGTATAACCAAGCCATGGAAAAAATAGAGGAAGGTTATACTTGTATTAAGTTTAAGGTTGGTTCGCTGCGCCACCGTGAAGAACTCCAGCTCATAGAAAAACTAAGAAAATCAATGCCAAGTCAAGATAAACTTGTAATCAGGCTAGATGCCAACGGCGCATGGGAAAGAACATCAGCTTTGAAAAAAATTTTTGATTATAGTAAATATCAGATCCATTCAATTGAACAACCGATTACGGCAGGTTATCCAAATATGATGCATGCAGTAGTTTCTAAATCCTACATTCCTATAGCCTTAGATGAAGAACTTATAGGTGTACATGAAATCAATGCCAAACATTATCTTTTAGACAAAATCAAACCTAGTTATATTGTTCTGAAGCCATCTTTATTAGGTGGTATTAAAGCAACCATTGAATGGGTAGAGCTGGCTAAAACCAAAAAAATCGGTTACTGGATTACTTCTGCCCTTGAATCAAATATTGGGCTAAATACAATCGCTCAGCTTGCAAGCCATTTAGACCCACATAAAGTTCATGGGCTTGGCACTGGAAATCTGTATAATAATAACATCCAATCTCCATTAAAAGTTAAAAATGGTACTATTTTTTACGATATTGCTGAAAAATGGGATTTAACTCCTATTCTTAGTTAGTTAATTTTAGTTAAAACAATTTTTAACAATAAAATGGAAGAAAAATTACATTCGGGAAATACCTTCCTGTTTTTTGATAAAGCTTACATTGCCGAATTTGTATACGGAGGAATTGACGGAGCTATCACAACATTTGCAGTGGTAGCTGGTGCTGTTGGTGCTGATATGGGCGTATCTGTCATAATCATACTAGGATTTGCAAATTTATTAGCCGATGGATTTTCTATGTCAGTCGGAGCATTTTTTTCCACCAAAGCTGATAGGGACAGCTATGACAAACATAAAAATTTAGAATATTGGGAAATTGAAAACCTAAGAGAACGGGAAATCCAAGAAATAAAAGAAATCTATGAAAAAAAAGGGTTCAAAGGTGATCTCCTCGATCAGGTAGTGTCGGTAATAATTGCAGATAAAGACGTATGGGTTGACACAATGATGAAGGAAGAACTAGAAATGGTCAAAGACAGCAAAACGCCATTTATGACAGCATTTATTACCTTTGTTTCTTTTGTAATAATTGGTCTTATACCACTATTATCTTACCTAATCGCTCTTAGTTTTAATCTAAATCAAGACCATTTGTTTTTGTTGTCCTGTATTTCCACGGCCATTGGACTTACGCTAGTGGGATATCTTAAAAGTATAGTTACAGAAAAAAACTGGATAACTGGTATTTTAGAGACAGTATTACTAGGAGGTTTGGCGGCATTTTTAGCCTATTTTGTTGGAAATATACTCGTAAAAATATTCTAAAACATTTTCATGAATAGAAGAACTTTTTTGTTATCAGCCGCAATTTTACCTTTATCCTTTAGACTATTAGCCCAAAAAAAGTTATTCTCATCAGAAGAATTAACAGGTCACAATTCACCAGTGCTGTTTGGCAAAAACCACAGGTTAAGAAAAAAGGCTGCTGAAGCATTTGTAGAAATGCAAAAGTCTGCTGAAAAAGAGGGAATTAAACTTTTTTCAGTGAGTAGTTATAGAAGCTTTGATGCACAGCAAAATATTTGGAATAATAAATATGAAAAATATTTAAAAACAGGACTTAAACCCGAAGAAGTAATAGCCAAAATAATTGAATATTCCGCTTATCCTGGTGCTTCTCGCCATCATTGGGGTACAGATCTTGATGTATCAGACCTTAATTTTTTACAGCCAAGTGACCCGCTTAATCCGAAACATTTTAAAAAAGGTGGCGTCTATGAAAACCTATACAATTGGATGAGCATTAATGCCCAAAAATTTGATTTTTATGAAGTTTATACAAATGAAACCAACCGTAAAGGATTTAATTTTGAACCCTGGCATTACAGCTATGCTGGACTATCAAAGCCCATGCTTCAAGCATTTCTGGAGTTAGATTTCAAACAGCATTTATCAACTAAAAGTATTAAAGGTCATCAATTTATAGATCAAAATTTTTGGAATAAATACAAAAAAGAGTACGTTTTGGGTATCAATCCAGCACTTCTCCCCTAGTTCTTCTTTATCATAATTTTGTAAATTGTTTCATTGTAACAAGGTAAACTGCAAGTAGACATTTAAAATTTAGAATATGAATGTTCAAAAATCCGAATACTAAAAGTATAAATCAATTATCTTTGTGCATATTTGCGTCTTATTTCTAAAAGCAACTCATATGAATATGTTACATATACTGCTCTTTATGGGCCTAGGTTGGGGTGAAATTGTACTGGTAATGTTTGTTTTACTTCTTTTGTTTGGTGCAAAAAAAATTCCGGAACTTGCCAGAGGATTGGGCAAAGGCATTCGCGAATTTAAAGATGCAACTAATGAAATTAAGGACGAAGTAAATAAAGGAATTGACAAAGCCAATTCTGATCCGCTTAACTTGAATAAATAATGAGTTTAAGGACCTATTTTTCACTACAGGAGATTCAAAATGAGATTTCACAATCTCAGCTCACTTGTACAGAACTTGTAGCTCAATATCTTCATAATATTGAAAAGAAAAAACACCTAAACGTGTTCTTGGAAGTGTACGCGGAAGAGGCAACTGCTAAAGCTAAGGAGGTAGATGCAAAAATTGCAAATGGAACGGCAGGTCGTTTAGCAGGTATGGTCATTGGTCTGAAAGACGTTTTGTGTCATAAAGATCATGGTTTACAAGGTTCTAGTAAAATTTTGAGTCAATTTGTGTCTCAGTTTAATGGAACGGCAATACAAAGAATTTTAGATGAAGACGCAATTGTAATAGGAAGACAAAGTTGTGATGAGTTTGCAATGGGTTCTTCTAACGAAAAGTCAGCATTTGGTCCGGTCTTAAATGAAGCTGATAACTCAAGAGTACCAGGTGGATCTTCAGGGGCGTCGGCAGTAGCTGTTCAAGCAGATCTATGTCTCGCTTCATTAGGTTCTGATACTGGCGGTTCCGTTCGTCAGCCAGCGGCATTTTGTGGTGTGGTTGGTCTTAAGCCTACGTATTCTCGCGTATCTAGATTTGGTCTTATTGCTTATGCTTCATCATTTGATTGCATAGGCCCAATAACTCGCAGTGTCGAAGATGCTGCTTTGCTACTTGAAATCATAGCTGGTAAAGATGATTATGACAGTACAGTTTCACAATCAACTGTGCCTCAATATTCTAATTTGTTAAACTTTAATAAAAAAGTTAAAATAGGCTATCTAAAAGAATCTGTAGAAAGTGAAGGAGTAAGCTTTGAAATTAGAGAAAAATTACAAAATACAATTGATAAACTTAAAACAGACGGGCACGAACTAACGCCAATTGAATTACCTTACCTAGATTATTTATTGCCAGTATACTATATTTTAACCACAGCCGAAGCTAGTACCAATTTATCTCGTTATGATGGAGTTAGATACGGAATGCGCAGTGCGAACACCAAAGATCTTGAATCAATGTATAAAAAAACACGTGAGGAAGGATTTGGCAAAGAGGTTAAAAAACGTATTATGTTGGGCACTTTTGTTTTAAGTGCAAGTTATTTTGATGCTTATTATAATAAAGCTCAAAAAGTAAGACGATTGATCAAAGATTCATCGGTGAAATTATTTGAACAATATGATTTTTTACTAATGCCAACTACCCCAACTACGGCTTTTAAAATTGGTGAAATGAACGAAGATCCATTAGCGATGTACCTCGCTGATATCTTTACTGTGCATGCAAACTTAGCTGGTTTACCTGCTATTTCGTTGCCAATTGGAAAGGACAGTAGTGGTTTGCCAATAGGAATGCAACTGGTAAGTAATTATTTTGAAGAAGACTCATTATTAGCCTTTTCAAAATATTTAATGAATAAGAACTAATATTCGCCAAGATTACGTTGAGGTAATTAGATGGGTTTGCATTTATTTTTGTAAACCCATTTTGATTTGAGTATATTAAATACTAATAAATTATTTGAAGTGGGTTTAAAAAGTATTTTACAATTTTCGGTCTTTATGTTTGTCTTGGGGGGCTACGCCCAAGATAGCGTTACAAATACACAAGCTGAAAAGGATATTTTGGATACCACTGAAATAATTGCTGCTGCTGATACTGGGTTTGTGGATGATATTGAGGACGGTCAAGATATTCCAATTGCTAATTATCAATATGTTCCTGAAGTAACCGACGAAATTATCATCGATCGTATGTCGTGCATCGAAGGTGATATCAAATTAAAATACAATCCTAAAATAAATTCTTTTATTGATTTTTATGTAAGGCGAAGGCGGGAGTATGCCTTATTAATGCTACAAAGAAAAAATTTATATTTTCCTGTTTTTGAGGCAGCTTTGCAAAAATATAACATGCCTGATGAACTTAAGTATTTGGCCATTGTAGAGTCAGGTCTTAAACCAAACGCACTTTCTCCTTCCAATGCATTAGGTTTGTGGCAATTTATACCTAGTACTGGTAAAATGTATAACCTAAAAATCGATAGTTACATAGATGAACGTCTCGATCCTTATAAATCCAGTGAAGCCGCATGTAAATACTTAAAATGGTTGTATAACGCTTTTGGAGATTGGCATCTTGCCCTTGCCTCATACAATTGTGGCCCTGGTTATGTAAAACGAGCAGTAAGATTAGCTAGAGGTAAAAATGATTTTTGGCAAATTTATAATTTTTTACCGCAAGAAACTAGAAGTTATGTGCCTCAATTTATTGCAGTTACCTATATGATGAGTCATGCAGAAGAACATAACTTGTTTCCAGCATATTGCGAGCAGGCTGTAAAAACCGATACGGTCATAGTAAATGGTTATTGTGATGTAAACACAGTAGCACTTATGCTTAACCTGTGTCCAGAAGATTTGAATAAAATTAATCTAGAACTTAAAAGAAATGTAATTCCTGGCTATTACAAAAACTATATCCTTAATTTACCTTCGGATAAAATAAAGGAATTTAAGGCAAATAGAAAAAAAATTCTTGATTCAGCAGCAATCTTAAAACAAACAGAACTTCTTGCTAGGTCTACTCGATTTGAAACTCAAGATGGTTACAAGGAAACAACGGTAGTAGGCCTCAAAAAATATCATAAAGTAAAAAAAGGTGAGTCGTTAGGTAGAATCGCAGCAAAATATGGTGTGAGAGTTTCTCAACTTAAAACTTGGAACGGAATAGCAGGTAACAAAATTAGGCTTGGACAAAAGTTAGTTATTTATAAAAAAACGGTAAAATATAATCCATCAAATAACAATCAACCCCAATATGCCTATAAAAATACCTCAAAAGTAAAAAAATCAAAAAAATCTCCTTCCAAATTTTATACTGTTCAACCAGGAGACACACTCTGGAAAATATCACAGAAGAATGGTGGTATTCCTGTTGAAAAAATTAGAAAACTCAATAAAATAAAAGGGAATAAAATAAACACCGGACAAAGATTAATTGTAGGTTAATCACTTTTTTATATAGTTAATGCTACTCAACACCATTATTGTATTCCTTTCTGCATTTGTTCCAGGCATTTTAGTCAACTACATACCGTTGCTAAAAGACAAAAATTTTAGAATTATACTCGCATTTAGTGGAGCTTATCTTTTTTCAACCACCATTATTCACATTTTGCCTGAACTTTTTTCGGAGGCAACCTCCCCTACCACAGCAGCCATTTTTGTGTTACTAGGTTTTTTTCTTCAAATGGTTCTAGAGCATTTTACTCAAGGGGTCGAACATGGTCACATGCACGTTCACCATCATGATCATAACACCGAACACATTATTCCATTCTCATTAATCGTTTCATTATGCTTTCATTCGTTTTTAGAAGGAATGATTCTTGTGCATCCTTCATCACACCATGCCCAGCACAATAGCCTTACCATTATGCTTGGCTTAATAGTTCATAAAGTACCTGAGGCATTTGCGTTAATGTCAATTATGGTTTTAAATCACCAAAAGCGACTTTTTTCTATATTTATATTAATCTTGTTTTCAGTAGCATCTCCATTAGGAATGATATTTAGTCAATTGGTGCAACAAGTTTACAACGATTTTATTATGACCATTTTTGCTTTAGTTGCAGGGAATTTTTTATATATTTCCACCACAATCTTTTTTGAAACAAGTCCAGAACATAAATTTAAAGCCAACCGCCTTATAGTGTCATTGATTGGCGCTACTTTAGCAGTTATTGCACAATTTTATTTTCATTAATTTAACAGCATGAAGATAGTAACGTATAACGTAAATGGTTTAAGGTCAGCAATTAATAAAAACTTTTATGATTGGGTAAAAGCAGTAGATTGTGATGTACTCTGTCTGCAAGAAGTAAAAGCTACGCCAGAACAGATCGACCATTCCATTTTTGAATCGTTTGGGTATAATGCCTATTGGCATCCTGCGGAGAAAAAAGGTTATAGTGGTGTGGCAATCTTTTCGAAAATTAATCCTGTAAATGTTCAAATTGGCATGGATAATGAGGTGTACGACAGAGAGGGTAGAGTAATTAGAATAGATTTTAACGATTTTTCTATTCTAAATGTATATATGCCATCTGGTACAAGTGGAGAAGAACGCCAAATGTTTAAATACATGTGGCTAGATGATTTTTATGACTATATCTCCAAGTTAAAGGTCGAATATCCTAATTTGATAATTTGTGGTGATTATAATATTTGCCACCAACCAATAGATATTCATAATCCAAAATCAAACGCCAATTCATCCGGATTTTTACCTGAGGAACGTGCATGGATAAGTAAGTTTCTGGATTTAGGTTTTATTGATAGTTTTAGATATTTCAACCAAGAACCGCACCATTACACTTGGTGGAGCTATAGGGCTGGAGCAAGATCAAAAAATTTAGGCTGGAGAATTGATTACCAAATGATTACAAAGGAACTTAGTGATAGATTGCAGCGCACAATTATCCTTAGTGATGCCAAACACGCTGACCACTGTCCTGTTTTGTTAGAAATTAATTAATTATTCCGAATTTTTTGTAACCTTACAAGGTATTTATAGGTATACAATTTTTGAACGTTATTTGTTTTATGTTTTCTACAAATATTAAATTTAAAACAAATCATTGATGTTATTTGGATTATAATAATACACTTTATAAATTTAAGGCCAAAATAATATTAATCGGTCATTTGTTGATTGTATTTTTAAAAGTTAAATTTATTTAGGTTGAGATACCTGAAATTTGTTAAATTAGTTTAATTACAGACTAGAGTATAATTTATAATTCATTTTTATGAAAATAGCCGGTAAATGTGTTGTTTTAGCCCTTTTAGCAGGGACTTTGTTATTTTCTTGCAAAGGGAAGTCAGGTAAGGGAGAAGGTCCTGAACTTACAGAAGCCAAAGGAGGTAGATTTTATGGAGGTGTTCTTAAGTTAAATGAATCCGAGTTTATTAAAACTTTGTTTCCTCCTAATATAACTGATGGCTTTTCAACACGCATAGCTACACAAATTTACGAAGGTCTATTTAAATTTGACCAATCCGATCTTTCTGTAAAAAAATGTTTAGTTGAAGACTACACTGTAGACGAACCTGGTAAAATATATACTTTTAAATTAAGAAAAGGTGTCAAATTTCATGACAATCCATGTTTCTCTGACGGCAAAGGCAGAGAACTAAAGGCTAATGACGTGAAATATTGTTTTACCCAGCTTTGTACTCAAAATGTAAACAACCAAGGTTTTATAATTTTCAAAGGAGTATTAAAAGGAGCAGATGAATATTACGCCTCAACAGTAGGAGGCAAATCTGGGTCAGGTGAAGTATCTGGGATAAAAGTAATTGACGATTATACCATTCAAGTAGAATTGAATGCTCCTAACTCCTTATTTTTAACCAATTTAGCTCGACCTTTTGCTTCAATTTATCCTAAAGAAGCATTAGATAAATATGGCTTAGAAATGAGATCTAAGGCCGTAGGTACTGGTCCTTATTTCTTAGCATCGATGGATGAGGATATTAAAATAATACTGAAGAAAAATCCTAAGTATTATGGAATTGATCAGTATGGCAACACGCTACCACTGCTAGAAGCCATAGACATTAGCTTTATTAAGGATAAAAAAACCGAATTGTTTGAGTTCAAAAAAGGAAATCTTGATATGATTTATCGTTTACCAACAGAATATATCATTGAAATTCTTGAAGAAACAGGACCTGATAAAACTGGTGAATATAGTCAATTTGAATTACAACGTAAACCTGAAATGGCCACACAGTTCTTAACATTTATGAATCAGGGTGACATTTTCAAAAATAAAAATGTAAGAAAAGCTATTTCTTATGCCATAGATAGAGAGAAGATTTTAAATTTTGTTTTAAATGGAGAAGGTTTTGCACCTGGTTTTCATGGCATCACTCCGCCTACGTTTGGTGATTATAAAATTGAGGAGATAAAAGGTTACAAACTCAATGCTGATTCAGCTAAATATTTCTTAGCTAAAGCGGGTTTTCCAAATGGTAAAGGTTTTCCAGAGGTGGTGTTACAATTAAATTCTGATGGAGAGCGCAATTCAAATGTGGCTATTGAAATTCAAAAACAGTTAAAAGAAAATTTGAATGTAAATGTTAAGTTGGATGTGGTACCATTCGCTCAATTGGTAGAAAATATAATTGGAGGTAAATCCAACTTCTTCCGTAGTGGATACATTGCTGATTATCCTAGCCCAGAAAACTTCCTAGCACTGTTTTATGGTAAAGATGTTCCAAAATCAATAGAACAAAAATCTTTCCCTAACTTCGCTAGATATACAAATGCAAGTTTTGATAAATACTACGAAGCTGGTGTAAATGCTAAGACGAAAGAAGAATCTTATGCTAATTTCTTACAAGCAGAAAAATTATTGATGGAAGACGCCCCAATTATCGTACTTTGGTATGATGAAGGATACAGATTACTTCAATCCAATGTTAAAAATTTCCCAAATAACCCTATGCAATTAAGAGATTATAGTGAGGTGTATCTAGAAAAAACTAAAAAATTAACTAATAACTAGGAATAAAATTAAAGTATTCTTTTTATTAAAAAAGAGCCATTCTTATAAGATGGCTCTTTTTTTGATTTACATTTTCTCCAAAAAGAACCAGTGTAGTAATTTAAGTGGTAACATTCAAACTTCAAAAGTTTACAATTTGTCCTTACCAATATTAATTATAACTGTGCCAATTTTGCCCGTGAAAAGTATTAGATATTGTATTTATATCTTTTCTCATACTTAACCAAACTGCCAACGTGATAATTTGAGTTTTTATTTGGCAGGAATAAATTCTAACGATATAGAATTAACACAATGCCGAGTATCCTTCTTTGTAAAACCCTCTCCTTCAAATACATGACCAAGATGTCCCTTACATTTAGCGCAAATAATCTCGGTACGTCTACCGTCAGAATCTAATACCCGCTCTACAGCACCTTTAATTTCGTCGTCAAAACTTGGCCATCCACAATGTGAATCAAATTTATCTGCTGATGTATATAAAGGTGTATTACATTGCCTACACACATAAGTGCCTTTGTCTTTATTTTTATAATATTTGCCAGTATAAGGCATTTCTGTCCCCTTATTAATGATCACACGTTTCTCCTCATTATTGAGTTCGTTTAATTTCAAGTTATTATCCATTTTTTTATTGTTTGATGTTTGTCCGCAGGCCGTTAATTGCAATAAACTAATGATGGCAATTGCCCAAAATGCACTATTTTTTGTTTTCATTATTTTTTTTACCAAAGATAAAATTTATTGAAATGGTCGTTTGTCACCTACATTACACTAAGGCCATTTTCCATTTCTAACAATGAATTATTTCAATAAGTTTTTAATATTTTTGTTTATTTTTGTTTGCTGTAATCGTTGATAAAGGTTTTTTATAGAATACATCCTTTAAATAGATTAAATATGAACCAATTGTTGTACTTGTTTGGAGTATTGTTTTTAATTCTGTCTATTAAAATATTAGCCCAACCGAAAACAGGACAAAGTTCTATTGCTTCAAAAAAAACATCAACAACAAAGCCTTCTGAATATTCTCATTTGTTAGGCGAATGGATGCGAACCGATGAAAATGGACAAGAGACCATCCTATTACTAAAGGACGATGGAATGGGGGCATTAGGTTCTTCAGAATTTTCATATAAAATAAATCCAGAAAAACTTATAATAACTGACTACGAGGGAAATATACTTGAATATCAATATGTTTGTGATGTAAAAGGTATAACTCTTACAGGTAACGAATTTATTATACCTCATAAATTCTATAAAAAAGGTAGTGACGAAAGTTACATAAAACGGGTAATAAATGAACCTAAACATTTAATTGGAAAATGGAAAAATATTGAAAATGGTGGCAACGTGGAATTTACTACAGATGGAAAAATGATTATGAGTGGACAAGTTTATGATTATACTGCCTCATTTGAAGAAATTACTTTTATTGGAAGCAATGGAAGTAAAGTTATCCCATACAATTTAAAAGGATCTAAGTTGACACTTGATTTCCCTAATAAGCTTCTAAGTTTAAAAAGAGTGAACGCAAACGACGTGGAAGATCCAATGGGGGCAAGAGAAGAAAAAAAGATTGACCCTAAACGCAAATTACCCACCAACACTCCTGCTCCCAAACGATAATTATTGCTAGAAAGATTAATCATGTTAAATACAAAAGAGACAATAATTACCCAAACGAAGACTTGGTTAAAAGATGTGGTAATCGGTCATAATTTTTGTCCTTTTGCCGCCAAAGAATATAATCGTGGCAGTATTTATTATTATGTCGCTGAAGGTATTGCCATGGAGGAGCACCTTCAGACTATAATGAAAGAGCTAAACAGATTGGATGAGGACACCACCATAGAAACCACCCTTATAATTTTTCCAGTTGGGTTGGAGGAGTTTGAAAATTACCTAGATCTGGTAGATTTAGCAGAGGTACTGGTTGAAGAGGCTGGCTATGAAGGGATTTATCAAATTGCGAGTTTTCATCCCCTATACCAGTTTGAGGATAGTGACGAAAATGACGCTGCAAATTATACCAACAGGTCGCTTTACCCTATGCTTCACATATTAAGGGAGGAAAGTATTACAGAGGCAGTAGAAAACTATCCTAATACAGATAAAATACCCCAGAGAAACATTGAATACACTAGAGCAAAAGGTCTAGCATTTATGAAAATTTTAAGAGAAGCATGTATGCGTTCAGGAAACTAAAGATTTAGTATAATCCTAAACATAAAGCTACTTGAACCTTGCACTTAAATGTTAATTCATTAGCTTTGTGATTAATTACCTTTTTAAAATTCTCTCCATACTATCCAATGTTTAACGAAGAATACAACACGCAAAGACCTGACGTGATACTAAAAGAATATGGCCGCAATGTTCAAAAAATGGTGGAACACCTTTTCACAATTGAAGATAAAGACAAACGAACCCAACAAGCAAAAATTATAATAGAGCTCATGAAACAATTGAGCCCGACGCAGAACAACAATATCGATCAATATCCTAAACTTTGGGATGATTTACATATCATGTCCAATTTTTCATTGGACCTAGAAAGTGCTTATCCTATGCCAGAGAAGGAATTGCTTGGCAAAAAACCTGCACATATTGGATATGCTACTAATAAAGTACGTGCAAAGCATTACGGTAGAAATGTTGATTTGTTAATTGAACAAGCATGTAACATCGAGGATGAAACTGAAAAAGATGCTGCCACGATATACATAGCCAAATTAATGAAGACATTTTATACTATTTGGAATAGAGAACTTACAGATGAACAGATTATACTAAATGATTTAAAGAAACTTTCGAACGGAAGATTAACTTTAGATTTAGAAAGAGTAAAATCGGAAAATATATTAGCCAATCAACGAGAAAGAAGAAATAATAATAACAGTGGCTCAAGCCATACTTCTCGAGATAGAAATGGAAGTCAAAATAATAACCGACGCCAAAATAATGGCGGAAGCAATAACCAATATCAACAAAAAAGAAGAAGAAAATAATTTTTAGCCCCTTAAAACAACTATTTTATTTTTGTCCATGGCATCTTTTGAAATCACAGGAGGAACCCGTCTACAAGGCGAAATAATTCCCCAAGGAGCTAAAAACGAAGCGTTAGAAATTCTTTGTGCAGTACTACTTACCCCAGAACCCGTTATTATTAACAATGTACCTAATATTAGAGATGTTAATAAATTAATCGAGTTACTCGGCGATTTTAATGTACTCGTTGAAAAACTGACTGAATCTAGCTATAGATTTACAGCTAAGGACGTAAACATTAACTTCCTCGAAACAGAAGTTTTTAAGCAAAAAGCTAGTGCACTTAGAGGCTCAATAATGATTCTTGGACCTTTGTTGGCAAGGTTTGGCAAAGCAAAAATGCCAAAACCAGGTGGAGACAAAATTGGTAGAAGAAGGTTAGACACACACTTTTTGGGATTTGAAAAGTTAGGAGCCAAGTTTAATTATGATTCCAAAGATGTATTTTACCACATAGATGCAAGTGATTTGAGAGGCTGTTACATGCTTCTTGACGAACCGTCTGTAACTGGTACGGCTAATATCGTAATGGCTGCGGTTATGGCAAAAGGTAAAACCACAATATATAATGCCGCCTGTGAACCATACTTACAGCAGCTTTGCTCTATGCTGGTGCGCATGGGTGCTAAAATTGAAGGTATTGGTTGTAATTTACTCACGATAGAAGGGGTAGACTACCTAGGAGGAACAGAACATACCATGCTTCCTGATATGATCGAAATCGGAAGTTTTATAGGGTTGGCTGGCATGACAGGCTCTGAAATTACAATCAAAAATGCAAGAATAGACATGCTCGGTCAAATACCTGATGTTTTTAGTAAGCTGGGTATTCAGATGCAGTTTAAAGGTGACGATATTTTTATTCCCTCACAAGATAGATATGAAATAGATACATTTATCGATGGTTCCATCTTGACCATTTCTGATGGTCCTTGGCCTCTTTTTACACCAGACTTGTTGAGTATTATACTGGTTGTAGCAACCCAAGCCAAAGGTTCGGTATTAATTCATCAAAAAATGTTCGAAAGTCGATTATTTTTTGTGGATAAATTAATTGACATGGGTGCGCAAATCATCCTTTGTGACCCACACCGTGCTAACGTTATTGGACTTGATAAAAGAGTGCCATTACGTGGAATTACAATGACTTCTCCAGATATAAGAGCGGGTGTATCTCTTTTAATTGCTGCACTATCTGCCCAAGGTACAAGTGTAATAAATAATGTGGAGCAAATAGATAGAGGTTATCAATTCATTGACACTAGGCTTAATAACTTAGGAGCAAAAATTATTAGAATGTAATTGTCAATGGCACAACTAATAAATATTTTTATTAAAAAGGAAAAATTTAACTTACTTTACGAAGCTAGCCATGCAGTTTTGCTCAAAAATAAAGGAATAGAAGGCAATTATAACCAAAATGGAAAAAGACAGGTCACCTTTTTGGATATTGATGCGTGGAGTATCGCTACGAAAGAGTTGGACATGGTCATTCATCCTATTCAAAGAAGAGCTAATTTTTTAATTAAAGGAATAGATTTATACAAAACAAAAGGTAAGATTATTGAAATTGGCCAAGTTCAGTTTTTAATACATGGAGAAACTAAACCATGCCAACGGATGAACGACGTTTATCCTGGGCTGATGCAAGCATTAATGCCAAATTGGGCAGGCGGTTGTTATGGCGAGGTATTAACCAGCGGTACTGTGCAAATAGGCGACCAAGTTGTACTTAAATAAGTATTGACCTTTTGCAATTAAACCAATTTTAAAATACATCTTTGAAATTGACCAAAACTCAACGAAAAATAGCTAAAATCCTAAACTAAGGAAGCATTAATAAAGCATAATAAAAGGTGATTCGAAAAATGTACTAACGTACATTGACAATTCTATTTACATTGTTTAAATTGAGCTTCAACATCTTGCTTAAGAATTACCACATCAGCTAAACAATACAAACAAAAATTATAAACCAACATTGCTAAGTTTTTTAAAACAAACTCCTTTGTTTTTAGCTTAATTAAGGCGTAAATTAATGTTATGGATATTTCTGGTTTATTTCTTGATGCCCAAAGGCAATTAGCTGATCGTGAGGCTGACAATTTGGTAAAACAAATCTTTGAGGCACAATCTCAATCAAAACTATATGCAGTTTTTCGTTTAAACACTACACAAATTGAAACTATTGATTATGAGCCTTTACAACTATTTTTGAACCAGCAGAAAGAAAAACCTCAATGGTTTAATTCAGAACAAATACTAGCTGGACAGCAATTCTTTAAAAAATATGCCACTCCCATTATGACTTTACTGGGAGGTTTGTCGCTCCCTTATTGTTATGCAGCCACACCAGGCAACAAGGCCCTCTACTTTTCAGAAAAAATGCGTCAGTCACCCGCTAAAAGGTTAGCCGAAACAGCGGACTTTATCATCGACGTCTCCACCCCTTACCAGCTTGACGCTTCTCAAGAAGGGCATTTGCAAATAAACAAAATCAGATTAATACATGCCATTGCTCGTTATTATATTTTGAGTTCTGGCAAATGGCGGTTAGAATGGGGGCAGCCTATTAATCAAGAAGATATGGCGGGCACTAACCTTGCCTTTTCATACATAATTTTAAAAGGGCTCACAAAAATTGGCTATCGTATAAGCCAACAAGAGCAGGAAGATTTTTTGGCATTGTGGAGATATATCGGCTATCAGATGAATATTGATGAGCAATTACTCGCTGTTACCATGAAAGAAGCAGGAGACCTCGAACGTGCCATTAGACGCAGACATTTTAAACCATCAGAGGAAGGCCAAGTACTCACCAAAGAACTCATGACCTACTATAAATCAATTACCGAAGGCGCACAATCTTCGCTTATGGATGCACAAGTGCGTTATTGGTTGGGGAGTTATGTAGCAGACATAATTGGTATGCCAAAACATCCAATTAAAGATCCTCTTGTACAAACCATAAACAAAATAAAAGACTCAGTGAGTTTTTTGATGGTAGACCCAAAAAGTTTTGAAACCATGTTGGCCAATCAAAAAATATTAAAACAAAAGTTTAACTTAAATTAATGGACTTTGGGGCTATTTTAAAATCTTAAAAAGACCAATTACGAGTTAGTACATTTATATTTTTTTAAATTAGCAAGGTATCAAAATAAAGCTTTTTTATTCTAGTGCAACTTTCTAATTTTGAAGTGTTAATTGGAATACAATTTATTATTGATTATTAATTCATGTCTGTTTACGATAAATATCAGCCAGTAATTGGCCTTGAAGTTCACGCTCAGTTACTTACCAATACTAAAGCATTTTCGTGGGAGGCCTCAGAGTATGGTGCTTTACCTAATACCAATGTAACAGTGGTTACGTTGGCGCATCCCGGCACTTTACCAAAAGGTAATAAAAAGGCCGTAGAGTTTGCAATTAAAATGGGAGTAGCCTGTGGATGTACGATTACCAGATATAATTTTTTTGATAGAAAAAACTATTTTTATCCCGATCTACCAAAGGGTTATCAAATTACTCAAGACAAAACGCCCATATGTGTAGGTGGTACAATTAGCATAAAAACCAAAGATGGTTTGGTGAAAAATATTGCATTGAACCGTATCCATATGGAAGAAGATGCTGGCAAATCCATGCACTTAGCGGAAGAGTTGGATACGCTAGTAGATTTGAATAGGGCTGGTACACCACTTATTGAGATTGTAAGTGAGCCTGATATTCGCACTTCCGAAGAAGCTTATGTGTTTTTGTCAGAAATCAGAAAACTGGTTCGTTACTTAGAGGTATGTGATGGCAATATGGAAGAAGGTTCTATGCGCTGCGATGCTAACATATCAGTTATGTTAAAAGGAGCCAAAGAATATGGCAAAAAGGTGGAGGTTAAAAACATGAACTCCATCCGTAATGTGCAGCGTGCTATCGATTATGAAATAAAGCGACAAATAGATTTGTTGGAAGAAGGGCATTCGATTAATTCTGAAACCCGAACCTTTGATGCAAGTACTGGCGATACCTATAGTATGCGCTCAAAAGAAGATCTAAACGATTATCGTTATTTCCCAGAGCCTGATTTACAACCTATTGTAGTAAGTGACGAATGGCTAACATCTATAAAAGAAAAGATGCCTGCGTTACCGCAAGAATTGGTTAAGAAATTTACTGAAACTTATGGATTGCCTGAATACGATGCGTTGGTTTTAACAGAAGACAAGGAAATTGCCCTGTATTTTGATAAAATTTGTGCTCAAACAAACAACTTTAAAGCTGCTTCTAACTGGATGATGGGCGCAGTGAAATCCTACTTAAATGAGCTCACCCTTTCCATCAACGATTTCCCTTTACAACCACAACAGATTGCTGAACTGATAGCGTTAGTAGATAGCAACAGCGTGAGTAATAGTGCTGCTAAAGACAAAATCTACCCAGCACTTATTGCCAGTCCGACTAAATCGGCGCAAAAAATAGCTGAAGAGCTAGATCTTATTCAGCAAAGCGATACTTCGGCACTTGGCAGATTTGTGGACGAGGTATTGGCTAAATATCCCGATAAAGTCGCACAATATAAGGGAGGCAAAACTGGTCTTTTAGGCTTGTTTATGGGTGAGGTAATGAAACTGAGTGGCGGAAAGGCCGATCCAAAAATAACTACTGAACTGTTAAAAAAACAGTTAGATGCTTAATTAAAACATACACAATTTAGACATTAAAGTAATGAAAAGTATTGTATTTCTAATCTTCAGTTGTTCCGTTATCTTTTTATCCTGTAGCAAAAGCAAGGATAATGCAGTTTTTGTAATTGAAGGTAAAGTGGAGAATCCTGAAGAAAATTTTATCTATATTCAAGAAACAACCGATAACAAAATCGTAAAAATTGACTCGGTAAAACCTCAAGGTAAATCATTTCAATTTAAAATTGCCTCCAAAGAAAACACATTTTATCAAATTAACTTTTTTGGCAAACAATACGGATTGTTTGTGGCAGGGCCTGGAGATGAACTTAAAATAGAAGCTGAAGGTAATCGTGCCAATGGAAACTACAAAGTGACTGGCAATAATGACAATGACATATTGATGATTGCTGATGCAAAAGTAAAAACCTATCAAGAAAGTGTTGCAGCATTAAGATCACAGTTTGAGCAAAAGGCCTCCATAGGTGATACCGTGGGTCAAGGGATCATTTTTAGCCAATTTGAACAACTCACTAATTTACATATTAAAAATTGTAAAAAATTAATTGATTCTGCGGGTACTAGCATTGTTTCAATAAGTTTGGCCACCAATTTCTTAAATGTGAATGAACATTTTGATTATATGGACTCTTTAGCTCAAAAAATGACAAAAGCATTGCCAAATTCAAAGTATACAATAAAATTTGCTGAAATAATTAATAAAAAGAAAAATATAGAAATAGGCAAGCATGCACCAGATTTTGAACTTGCCTCATCTGATGGTCAATTTATCAAATTGTCGTCTTTAAAAGGCAAAATTGTGGTGTTGGATTTTTGGGCATCTTGGTGTGGTCCATGTCGTGCCGAAAATCCTAATGTGGTAAAAATGTATTCTAAATATAAACCTAAAGGCTTGGAAATATTAGGTGTTTCACTAGACAACGATAAAATAGATTGGATGGAAGCCATTAAAAAAGATAGACTAAGTTGGCTACATGTTTCTGACCTCAAAGGTTGGGAATCTGATGTGGCAAGATTATATCAAGTAGAAGGTATACCAGCCACATTTATACTTGACAAAGAAGGTAAAATTGTGGCAAAAAACTTGAGGGGTGCCGAACTAGAAGCTAAAGTAGCTGCATTATTAAAGTAACACATCAATTGGTAACATTTTTATTAACAGTTTTTAAAATTGTCGTAAGTCTTAAACCTTAAAATCTTTTAACAATGAAAGGGCCTATTTCAAAATTTATGGAGAGCAACTATCTCCATTTTAATGCAGCAGCAGCTGTAGACGCTGCCAAAGGATATGAAACCCATTTACTAGATAATGGTAAAATGATGGTTACCTTAGCTGGTGCCATGAGCACAGCAGAACTTGGCAAATCACTTGCTGAAATGATCCGTCAAGATAAGATTCATATCATTTCTTGTACAGGAGCTAATCTGGAAGAGGACATTATGAATCTAGTTGCACATAACTCTTACAAACGTGTACCACACTACCGTGACCTTAGCCCTCAAGATGAATGGGATTTGTTAGAAAATCATTATAACCGAGTTACAGATACGTGTATCCCTGAAGAAGAGGCATTTAGAAAATTACAAAAACATTTAATTAAAATTTGGTCAGAGTCTGAAAAAGCTGGTGAAAGATTTTTTCCACATGAGTTCATGTACAAATTGTTGCTTTCTGGCGATTTAGAACAATATTACGAAATTGACCCTAAAAACTCTTGGATGTTGGCCGCGGCGGAAAAAAACCTTCCAATGGTGGTACCAGGCTGGGAAGATAGCACCATGGGTAACATTTTTGCTTCCTATTGTATTAAAGAAGAACTCAAAGCAAGTACTGTCAAATCAGGGATAGAATATATGATGTTTTTGGCTAAATGGTACCCTGAAAATTGCGCAGGTAAAGGAGTAGGTTTCTTCCAAATAGGTGGTGGAATAGCTGGTGATTTTCCAATTTGTGTTGTTCCAATGTTGTATCAAGATATGGAAATGCATGAAATCCCGTTTTGGTCCTACTTTTGCCAAATATCTGACTCCACTACTTCTTACGGGTCATACTCAGGAGCAGTACCAAATGAAAAAATAACTTGGGGAAAACTTGGCATAGAAACACCTAAATTTGTAGTGGAATCAGACGCTACTATAGTGGCGCCACTTATATTTGCTTGGGTTTTAGGTTGGTAAAAACTAAGTTTTCAAAAAAGAGGTGCGACTTTCGCTACTGTCCACCTCTTTTTTATATTCACAGTTGGATTTGTTGAAAACTATGTATAAAAAATATTATAAAAGGTTATTTGATTTTGTTTTTGCTAGCATATTGCTTTTAATAACAAGCCCCATCTTATTAGTAGTTTCACTTTTATTATTCAAAGCCAATAAAGGCAAGGTCTTTTTTTATCAGTTAAGGCCAGGCTATTTGGGAAATCCTTTCTGTATTATCAAATTCAAGACTATGAACGATTTCACCGACAATGATGGGCAGCTATTGTCTGATGCAGAAAGACTTACTAAAGTAGGCAGTTTCATACGAAAAACATCAATAGACGAACTTCCTCAACTAATTAATGTGCTTAAAGGTGACCTGAGTCTCATTGGTCCACGTCCTTTATTAATGGAATATTTAGAAAAATATAGTCCCTACCAAATGCAAAGGCATAATGTAAAACCAGGAATTACTGGTTGGGCGCAAATTAATGGTAGAAATGCCATTTCTTGGGAAAAAAAGTTTGAACTGGATATTTGGTATGTTCAAAATATAAGTTTTAAAACAGATATGATGATATTTTTTAAAACTATTCTTAAAATTGTCAAGTCAGAGGGCATTTCAGCAGAAAATAATGCAACCATGGAAAAATTCATGGGAAGTAACTAGGACACTTTGAAAATCTGACTTTTTCCTCTATTTTTGTAATATGAAAAGAATACTAATTTTTTCCGTAATAATACTATTTACTGCTAGTACGATACCATTAATAACCTCGTGTGCTAAAAAGAAAAGTGCGTTGGAAAAAAGAAAGTCAAAAATGGAAAAGAAAAAGAAGAAAAAAGGCGCCACCACATGCCCAGTTTTAGATTGTTAATTTTCTTTTTTTGAACCAGTAAAATTCCTGCTAGTTAAAGAATGAGGCAAAAATTTATATTTTTTTACCTTAAAATAAATATAAAGTTTTTGTTAAAACTTGCACCTTATTTAACCTGTAGAATTTATTTCAATGTTATGTTTTTGTTAACAATTTGTATAATTCTACGAATATTTTTAATTTAAAATTTCTTTAACCATTAAATAAAAAAATCATGGCTTATTACAAAACAATCGACGGTGTTAAAATGGATGCTGAGTTAATCGAACTAGCCGAAAAAGCAGTTGCTGGAGCTGGCGATGGACGTATTTCTGTTCAAGATGCTGCTTCACTTCTTGAAGGTGTTAAAGATGGTGACACGTATACTGACGTTGAGAAGGATACAATCAAATACATTCGCGAGAACTTCAAATGGACAGAAGAAGCTGATGCTTGGTTTCGTACAGAAATAGCTAAATGGGCTGCTACTAAATAATTTTTCTTAATTTGACATTTTAAAAAGCTTCCTATTTGGAGGCTTTTTAAGTTTTATGCCCTTCATTAAAATTTATTATATTCAAAAAATTAAAAAATTTTCTAACTTCAACATACAATATCTTCCTTAAATTTAAAGGTTTATATAGAAAAACTTTGATATCAATCCATTTTGACACATCTAATGTATAAAATCTTAATTGTTGTTATTCCATTTTTAACCATTAGTACATTTGTTACATCACAAACGCTTCCACAAGCTAACAGCCTAATTGACAATCGACCAGCTACTTACAGTTTTATCAATGCCACCATACATATAGATTATCGTACTGTGTTGGATAGCGCCACATTGGTAATTAAACAAAATAAAATTGTGGCAGTAGGTAAAACACTTTCTACCACTGTAAGTGGCCAAGTAATTGACCTCAAAGGAAAACACATATATCCCTCCTTTATCGAAATGATTTCTGACTTTGGGGTTGGTGAAATAAAATATACTACAGGTCCTAAACCTCAATATGAAACCTCCAAAAAGGGTGCTTATCACACCAACCTAGCCATAAAGCCTGAGATTGAAGCGGCTAAAATTTTTACCTACGATGCGGCTAAAGCAAAGGAACTTCGTAATGGAGGTTTTGGTGCGGTACTTTGCGCTAACAAAGATGGAATCTTACGTGGAAGTTCGTGCCTAGTTGGGCTGGCTGAAAGAAAAGAAAACGACCTTATTCTCGTCAAAAAAGCAGCACAACATGCGTCTTTTAGCAAAGGAAGCTCAACACAAGAATATCCAAGTTCGCTCATGGGTACGATAGCACTAATTCGACAAACATTATATGATGCCCAATGGCATAAACAAAATACAAACAAATTACCAACAAATTTGGCACTAGACGCGCTGGTTACAGATAGCGAATTGCCCTTGATATTTGAAACAAATAACAAGCTTTCATTACTGAGGGCTGACAAAATTGGTGACGAATTTGGACAACAATGGATAATAAAAGGAAGTGGTGACGAGTATCAACGATTGGACGAAATTAAAGCAACCCAAGCAAATCTAATCATCCCAATAAATTATCCTATGGCTATAGACGTTGAAGATCCTTATGATGCAGACTATGCCACACTTGAAGACCTTAAACATTGGGAACTGGCCCCTAAAAATCTTGCTTTGGTAGCTGCTAAAGAAATCAATTTTGCCATTACTATGGATGGATTAAAAGATAAAAAGGATTTTTTTCCTAATATTAAAAAAGCCATTAACCTTGGTCTGTCTGAAGAAATAGCCCTAAAAGCACTTACTTACACACCTGCAAAACTGTTAAAAGTAGACAATGTACTTGGTACGTTGGCCAAAAATAAGTTGGCCAATTTCTTGATTTGCTCATCACAATTATTTGCAGAAGAGAATATTATTTACGAAAACTGGAACTTGGGTGAAAAGTACATACTTAATAAAATACCCGAACAAGATCTGCGGGGACAATATAAATTTAATATTGGGAGGTATGATTCTTTAGAACTAAAAATATCTGGTAAGACAGAGGCACCTGAGGCTGTACTCATAAAAAATACTAAAAAAGATACTATACAAACTAAAGTTAAGCTAAAGGTTGATAATGAAGTAATTAACTTGGTTTTTGACAATATACTCGACACCGTCAAAGGAAACTTGCGGCTAAATGGTTATAATAAAAACAATAACATTAAGGGAATAGCCCAATGGCCCAATGGAGAATTGGCAAATTGGGAGGCGATTTTTAATAATAAGTTGATTGCTGAAGTGAAAAAAGACTCATCAAAAAAGGATGTTAAGAAAGAAGAATTAGGTAAAATTCTTTACCCCTTTATGGCGTTTGGGCGTGATACCCTGCCAAAAACTAACAATTACTTATTTAGAAATGCAACCGTATGGACCAATGAATCCCAAGGAATAGTGGCGAATTTTGACGTTATAGTGGCAAATGGGAAAATTTTGAAAATAGGTAAAAATCTTAAAGAAAAAGAGTTATTCCCCAACCTTAATTTTATTGTAATTGATGCTACTGGCAAGCACCTGACCTCAGGCATTATTGATGAGCATTCACATATTTGTATCAATGGAGGCGTTAATGAAACAGGTGAGTCTGTCACCTCAGAAGTACGCATCCAAGATGTATTAAATAATGAAGATGTGAGCATTTATCGTCAATTGGCTGGAGGTGTGGCAGCCTCCAATATTCTTCATGGTTCTGCAAACTGCGTGGGAGGTCAAGCGCAAGTGATTAAGCTTCGGTGGGGTAAATCTCCAGAAAAATTGATAATGACGGAATCTTATCCTTTTATTAAATTTGCCTTAGGCGAAAACGTAAAACAGTCCAACTGGGGAGATAAATATACCGAAAGATATCCTCAAACAAGGATGGGCGTAGAACAGGTATTTATTGATATTTTTACAAAAGCTAGGGAATATGAAAAGGAATGGCAGAGTTATCGATCAATAGGCAACAAGGCAAATAATAAAATGCCAAGAAAGGTACTTGAACTAGAGGCTGTACTGGAGGTACTTAATAAAAAACGTCTTGTTACTTGCCATAGCTATTCCCAAAGCGAAATTAATATGCTAATAAAAGTTGCTGAAAAATTTAATTTTAAAATCAACACTTTTACACATATACTAGAAGGTTACAAAGTAGCTGATAAACTCAAAAAACATGGTGCAGGCGCCTCCTCCTTTAGTGATTGGTGGGCATTTAAAGCGGAAGTTAAGGAAGCTATACCATATAATGCCGCTATTCTGCATAAAATGGGCGTATTGACATGTATTAATAGCGATGATCCAGAAATGGGTCGCCGACTTAATCAAGAAGCCGCCAAGACAATTAAATATGGCAATTTGAGTGAAGAGGATGCATGGAAAATGGTGACCTTATTTCCGGCACAATTATTAAAAATTGACCAATACACTGGGAGCATAAAAGAAGGAAAATCGGCCGATTTAGTATTATGGAGCGATAACCCGCTTTCGGTCTATGCCAAGGTTGAAAAGAACATGATTGATGGCGTCATTTATTTTGAACTAGAAGCAGATTTGCTTTTGCAAGCTTACATCAGAAATGAACGTGCCAGAATTATCCAGAAATTGGTGGCACTTAAAAACAAGGGAGAAAAAACAGAAAAACCTAATCCCAAAAAACCTAAACATTATCACTGTGATGATCTTAATTAAATAAATTTTATGGTAAATAATGAGCACAATCCGTGGGCAATTTTAAGCTCCAAGGAGCAATATGATAACAAATGGATCAAGGTAACAGAACACAAAGTACTTAATCCTACCGGTGGTGAGGGAATTTATGGTGTAGTGAGTTTTAAAAATAAGGCCATAGGTATAATTCCTGTGGACGAACACGGCAACACTTGGCTAGTAGGGCAATACAGATTCCCATTAGAAGAATACTCTTGGGAAATACCCATGGGTGGAGGACCTCTAGATATTGATATTTTGGATTCTGCAAAAAGAGAGTTAAAAGAAGAAACAGGATTCACCGCCGAAAAATGGACCAACATTATGCGGATACACACCTCTAACTCTGTTACCGATGAAGAAGGTTTTGTGTTTTTGGCTGAACAACTTACCAGTGGAGAAACAGAATTTGAAGATACCGAGGTAATTCACATAAAAAAAATATATTTACCCGATGCCATCGAACTAATTATGCAAAACAAAATTACTGACGCCATCAGTGTTGCTGGTCTATTAAAAGCTGCAAGATTGTTGGGGTATTAGTCGTTTATTTAAAATGTAATTTTAGACTGTTTTTCGATAATATTAAATAAATTTGATTTTTAATTAGTTTTAATTTAATCCTACACCCTTATGAAAGGAATTGTTTTAGCAGGTGGCTCCGGTACAAGGCTGCACCCACTTACCTTAGCCGTAAGCAAGCAATTAATGCCCGTTTATGATAAACCAATGATTTATTATCCCTTGTCCATCTTGATGATGGCAGGTATAAGAGAAATCCTTATTATTTCCACCCCGCACGATTTGCCCAATTTCAAAAAGCTTCTTGGCAATGGTGAAAATCTAGGATGTAAATTTGAATATGCAGAACAGCCAAGTCCAGATGGCCTAGCACAAGCGTTTATAATTGGCGAAAAATTTATTGGTCAAGATAATGTGGCATTGGTACTTGGAGATAATATTTTTTATGGGGCAGGAATGATCGAGTTACTTCAAAGTGCTAATAACCCTGATGGCGGCATCGTATTTGCTTATCATGTGCTTGATCCTGAGCGATATGGCGTTGTAGATTTTGATGAAAATCTTAAAGCCCTTTCTATTGAAGAAAAGCCTGCTGAGCCTAAATCTAATTATGCGGTACCAGGTCTTTATTTCTATGATAACGAGGTAGTAAATATTGCTAAAAACCTGAAGCCTAGCCCAAGAGGAGAACTAGAAATTACTGACGTTAATAAAATATACTTAGAGCGTGGGAAGCTGCAAGTAAGGATTTTAAGTAGAGGGACCGCTTGGCTTGATACTGGAACATTTGCTTCTCTCATGCAAGCGGGCCAGTTTGTGCAAGTGTTAGAAGAACGACAAGGTCTTAAAGTAGGATGTATTGAAGAACTTGCTTTTAGGATGAAATTCATTGATGAAGATCAACTTAAAAAACTTGCAGCACCTTTAATTAAAAGTGGTTATGGCAAGTATTTGATGGATTTATTAAAATACAAAATCTAAGAAAATATTAATTTTTATTGTAAAAAGTAATAGTTGCCTTGCTGTGATTCCTGCCTTTAGTTGAGTACAGAAAACACAGCAAAGCAGCTATCTTTTGACCAGATTCACAAAATAAGTACCATTAACCGTTTTTACTTGGGCAATATAAGCTCCAGCGGGAAGAAGTGAAATGTCCAGTTTGGGATGATGGTATCTTGCCTTCTCTTTCCCAAATACATCAATTAGTACCACACTTTGAAATCCGTCTGCATCCACAATCATCTCATTTTCTGATGGGTTTGGGTAAATATTCACTTTAGTGGTTGGGGTCTCTTTATCTTCCACATCCAAGATTCGGCTAAAAAGTTCAGTAGAGTCTCCATACTGCTCATTGCCAATTTTGTAATAAACTAAAGAGGTACTATATAAATCATCAAAAGTACTCGGCCCTAAGAAGGGAGATATAGATAGGTCTGAGCTAAATAAGCCAGCAGGACGTTGATAAATTTCACTACCTCCTCTATTTTTATCAATAACATTTATTGGGTCAAATAGGTGTATGATGCGCCTAGAAAATGTGCTGTCATATATAAACGTGTAATCCGAATAATCACGAAAGTTACGTACCTCGCCAGTCAGGTAGTTTTCAGAAATGATTTTATTTATGTTTTCTATCCCAATGGCCGATAAATAATTGTATACTTTTCCTTTTAACTGGTTGTTATCTACATAGATAGTATCCAAATAGGTGATTTTCTCCTCTATTCCATTTTTATCAATATTCTTTTGGGTTACTTTAGCGTAGTAAATACAGCTACTAGGTATTGAAGCTGTACAAATTGCCTGCAATATCTCTATCTTAAAGAGTTTTTCTAGGTTATTATAAGGCGACTCAACATATTTATACCCCAAAATGGAACCTGTACTAAATTCAAAAGTTGAAGCTAATCCATTTTCTCTGTCATCTGGGTTAATCAATATCATGGTGGACTGAATGTTTTCAAAGGTCACTTTTTGACCAAAACCACTCCACCAGTTTTTAGAATTGCCATAAATGAAAGTAATACCCTCTAAAATACCGTGGTTCTTACTTAAAATTATCTTTTTCCCATTACTCAATGCAATATCGATAATAGAATCACTGAATGCAATATAAGTCTGATATCGACGCTTGCTTTTGGCTGTTATACCACGCTTTTTGTTGAAAACCCAATTGGTGTCCTTGGTGCTAAGTTTGAAGGTATCATTCCAAGTGGTTATAAAATCAAACTCACCTCTGGATTTAGCTATCATCTTTACACCCCAAATATTTTGGATTGAATCAATATCACCAGAATAAATTTTTGTTTGATAGTTAAAAACCCTTTTGTTAAAAAAATAGGCCGAATCACTGTTGTTTAATCTTTTTACAGAATCTACCCTAAAATTTGCCAATTCTTTTTTTGTTGAATTTACAAGCCTGAATTCATACGTTTTATCCAAACTAACAGGCTTGTAATTTTGAGAGAAGACAACATGTGCCATTAGAAGTAAACTGGCGAACAAAAAAATTTTGAGGATCATAAGGTTATCGGTTGAAATTATTAAATGAATGGTATAAAAATAAGGATTACATCTATTAAACCAAAATATGAACAATTATCAAATTGTTAAGAAAATAAAAATTAGTCAACTCATGGTTCCATTAATTTATAACTCTGAAAACAGTTGCCACTCTCTCCAAATTGTTCTAACCTAAGGCTAACATTGTCGGATTGGACTACTTACTCAACTTAAATTGGAAACTAGCCTCAATATACGCCTTCCACTTTCACCCACTTTTCAACAAATTATATATTCATCATATTTTCAATTAATTAGTAAAATTGTAAGAGTTAATCCACATTTAATAATTGATAAAATCTATGCACTTAAAGATATATTCTAAATTAATTGAATCAATTTGGAATATTGTGGTAAAAAATGGTAAAAAGTGGTTGATTTTTTATTTTGATTCCGTACCTTTGTAGCTAGGTTAATTACTAAAGAACTATCCTTACAATGGCTTATTTTTCAGGCGAATATGAATGTACTGTAGACGCGAAGGGCAGAATGTTGCTTCCTTCTCGTGTGAAGGCACGTTTACCTGAAAATAACGCACAAGCTATCTTTGTTACTAAGAGTCCATCAGACCCTTGTCTGCTTGTTTACACACTTCCAGAGTGGGAAAAAGTGGCAGAAAAGATTACCTCATTAAATGAATTTGATGAAAACACAGCCTTTGTTCAAAGAAATTTTTTAAGAAATACGAACGAAATTGAACTTGACAACTTAGGTAGATTCTTGATTCCTAAGCGTTTGCTTGAGTTTGCTGAAATTACCAAAGATGCTATTATGGTCGGTCTAGGAAATAGACTTGAGATTTGGAATGCTGAAAAGTATGAACAAAGTCTGGTGAAAGACCAGAAAGAGCTTGCCACCCTGATGCAAAAACATTTAGGAAGCAAAAGCAATGACTAACATTCCATACCATATTCCTGTCATGCTTGATCAATGTATTGATGGGCTCAATATTATGCCTAACGGAGTATATGTGGATGTGACTTTTGGTGGTGGAGGACACAGTAGAGAAATCGTGAAAAAGCTCACAGAAGGTCATTTGTATGGTTTTGATCAAGACATTGACGCACAGACAAATAGTTTAGATTTCTCAAGCAATAAGTTTACCCTTATTGATACCAATTTTAGGTATATGAAAAAGTATTTAAGGCTGCATGGGGTAACAGAAGTAGATGGGATATTGGCAGACTTAGGAGTTTCATCTCATCAATTTGACACTGCCGAACGAGGTTTTTCAATTCGTTTTGATGCCCCCTTGGATATGCGGATGAATCAAAACGGAACACTAACTGCTCAAAAAATTCTTAATACCTACTTAGAGAAAGACCTGCATAGGATATTTGGAATGTACGGAGAAGTAACTAATGCTAAAACACTGGCAGCTAAAATAGTAAGCGCTAGGGTAAATAATAAAATTGAAACAATTACTCAACTAAAGACAATTATTGGGCCGTTAGTGCCAAAACGAGAGGAAAATAAATATTTGGCGCAGGTATTTCAGGCATTGAGAATAGAAGTAAATGATGAATTGAAGGCCTTGGAAGAAATGCTCGTACAGGCTGCTGAAATATTAAAACCAGGGGGCAGGTTGGTGGTAATGAGTTATCATTCTCTTGAAGACCGTTTGGTAAAAAATTTCATTGCCAAAGGTAAGTTCCACGGCGAAGTTGAAAAAGATCTATTTGGAAACGAAAGTAAGCCCTTAAAAGCAGTAAATAGGAAGGTAATTGAAGCATCTGAAGATGAGATAAAAATTAACAACAGGGCAAGAAGCTCCAAGTTGAGAATTGCAGAAAAATTGAATAACTAAAAACTAAAGATATATAGTGGCTCAAAATTCATTTAAACAAAAAGAAGATTCATCAACAGACACTAAGGAGTCTAATGGGAAATCCCTTTTTTCCTTGTTGGATGGGGCACTAAATCTTGACAGGTTTTTTGGGAATGGAATACCCATGAAACACGCTCCTAAAGTGGTTTTTCTCACTTTTGTTGCACTGATATATATTGCAAACAGTCATTTTGCGGACAAAAACATAAGAAGAATAGAAAAGTTAAAAACTGAGGTTGAAGATTTACGTGCCGATTATACCACATTGAAAGCAAGCTATATGTATGATAGCAAACAATCAGAAGTGGCAAAAAAAGTACAAGCTTTTAGTTTAGAAGAAAGTAAAACACCTCCATATAAAATGTTGGTAAAAACAGAAGAAACAGAAAATTTACCTTAAAAAGATAAACGAAAGTAAGTAACACTTGAATATTAAAAAATCCATATTGCTTCGCGTCCGATTGGCCTTTCTTGCAGTGGCGGTGTTTGCTATGCTTATTGTCTGGAAAATTGGTAAAATTCAACTCTTGGAAGGAAGCAAATGGCGCAAGATGGCAGAAGAGGTAAATCTTCGGTATATGACTGTAAAAGCAACTCGTGGGAACATTTATTCCGATAACGGAAGCTTGTTAGCCACCTCATTACCGTTTTATAAGCTAGTTATGGACCCAACAGTGGCTAGCGATGAGCTGTTCAAAGCAAGTATCGATTCCTTATCATTGCAACTTGCACAATTTTACCAAGAAAAATCAGCCACCGATTACAAACGAAAAATTATTGCTGCTCGCAAAGATTCTAAACGCTATCTGGTTCTTAGCCACAAAACATTAAATTTTCAACAAAAGAAAACTATGATGCAATGGCCTTTGATAAGACAGGGAAGGCTTAAAGGTGGAATCATATTTGAAAAAATGGACAAACGTTATATGCCATTTGGACAATTGGCTTATCGCACCGTTGGTTTTGTAAATGAAGATCGCGCTGGAGCAGGACTTGAAATTAGCTATAATAGTAGGCTGGCAGGTAGGGCAGGAAAAGCTTTATTTCAAAAAATGGCTGGCAACAACTGGAAGCCCATACACGATGATACAGAAATAAAACCAGAACAAGGTTACGACATCCAAACCACCATCGATATTAATTTACAGGATGTGGCGGAAGATGCCTTAAACAGCCATTTATTAAAACATGACGCAGATTACGGCTGTGTAGTTTTGATGGAAGTGGCCACTGGCGAAATTAAAGCTATAGCTAACTTGGGTAAAAACAAACAAGGTGGATACAGCGAAAACTACAACTATGCCGTAGGAAATCAAGGCCTCACCGATCCAGGTTCCACTTTTAAGCTCGCCTCCATGATGGCCTTAATGGAAGAAAAAGAGGTAGATCTTTATGATACCATTAACACCGGGAATGGAGAAACCAAATTCTCTGACAGAACCATGAAAGACGCGCATGCTTATGGTTCCTTGGCCATAATAGATGTTTTTGCCAAATCTTCGAATGTAGGTACTTCCAAATTGATTTATCAAGAGTTTGCTAAAAATCCATTAAAATATGTAAACTATCTTAAAAGCTTTCACTTAGATAAACCAATCGATTTTCAAATGAAGGGCGAAGCACAGCCTTATTTACCGTCTCCAAAAGATAGTACTTGGAGTCCTGTTTCGTTGCCTTGGATGAGTATTGGCTATGAAATGCGCATGTCTCCACTGCACACACTCTCGTTCTACAATGGGGTGGCTAATGGCGGAAAAATGATAAAGCCCATGATCGTAAAAAAAGTATGGCAATCAGACAAAATTATTGAAGAATACAAAACCGAGGTTTTAGTGGAAAAACTATGTTCTGACAAAACTTTGGATAAACTTAATAAAATGCTTCAAGCTGTTGTAGATCATGGTACTGCTGATAATATCAAAACAAATAATTACCTGATTGCGGGCAAAACGGGAACTGCTCAAAAGATAAAAGGAGGCAAATATATCAAAAACTACTATACCTCATTTTGTGGATTTTTCCCCGCTGACAAGCCAAAATACAGCTGTATTGTGGTAATTGATAGTCCTAAAGGTTTTTCACAATATGGCGCTGATGTGGCTGCACCCGTTTTTAAGGAGGTTGCAGACAAGATATATTCTTTAGATTTTGAAATGCACCGAGATATTTCTGAGCAAGAGATAGAAGCTAAAAAAGACGAGTTTCCTCTCCTTAGGGCCGGTAATGTAAAAGATTTACAATACCTATGTAACACCCTCGGGGTATCTAACCATTACACAGGCCAAGAAGAGTGGGTTGCTGCGGTGCCTGTGAATAATGCCATTATGTGGCAAGGCAGAAGCCAAGTAGAAAACCTGATCCCCAATGTTGTGGGGATGACCCTGAGAGATGCACTGTATCTACTTGAAAATAAAAAAATTAAAGTTCGGTTTGATGGCAAAGGCCGGGTGCAAGAGCAGTCGATTCTGCCTGGCGTAAGGGCCGGAAAAGGTGAAGTTATTTATTTGAAATTAGGCTAAAAAAATTTAACAGTTTAAAGTTTGACTTTATTAAAAGACATATTAAACAAAGTTTCATTATTGTCAACCTCTGGAAATCCAGAAACGGAGGTTAGTGCAATTGCTTTTGATTCTAGAAAGGTGACTAAAGGCTCACTATTTGTGGCTACTTCTGGCACAGTAGTGGACGGTCATGACTATATCAATAAAGCCATTGAAAATGGAGCAATAGCCATTGTTTGTGAAAAATTACCGCTTAATACGCCAGATAATGTCGCTTTTGTACAAGTAAAAAATAGCGCTGTGGCATTAGGTCATTTGGCCGCCAACTTTTATAATAATCCTTCTGAAAAGTTGAAAATAGTGGCTGTAACAGGCACTAATGGTAAAACTACCACCGCCACCTTATTATTTAAGCTTTTTCGTGCTTTAGGTTACAATGTGGGGTTGTTGAGCACAGTGCAAAATCAAATTAACGAGGAAATTATTCCTTCCACACACACCACGCCTGATGCCTTAGCGATCAATCAACTCCTGAGACTGATGATCGATAAAGGTTGTACACATTGTTTTATGGAGGCAAGTTCACATGCCATTCATCAAGAACGCATGGCTGGCATACAAATTACGGGAGCGATGTTTTCAAATATCACACACGATCATCTTGACTACCACGGCACATTTGACAACTATATAGCAGCCAAAAAGAAATTATTTGATGACTTGCCAGCTTCGGCATTTGCACTTGTGAATGTGGATGATAAAAGGGGTAAAATTATGCTTCAAAATTCTAAGGCATCTAAATATACCTTTGCCTTAAAAACACCTGCTGATTACAAGGGAAAAATAGTTTCCAACACATTGGAAGGCTTAGAACTGGATATTAACGGACAGCAAGCATGGTTTAGACTCATAGGAGAATTTAATGCTTATAACTTAGTTGGTATTTATGGCGCTGCTTGTTTGTTGGGCGAAGATCCAATGGAGGTCTTAACCCAGTTAAGCGCCATAGAAACTGCCAAAGGTAGATTTGAACAAATCATTGGTAATGATGGCATTACGGCTATTGTGGACTATGCACATACCCCAGATGCGCTTAAAAATGTATTAGAAACAATATCAACATTTAAGGAGACAGGAGTAAGAAAGGTAATAACCGTAGTTGGCTGTGGAGGTGATAGAGATAAAACAAAAAGACCAATTATGGCCGAAATCGCTTGTAAACTGAGCGATAAAGTAATCATCACTTCTGACAATCCTCGCTCTGAAGAGCCTGAAGCAATAATTGAAGAAATGATGAAAGGAGTAAGCGCAGTGAATTATAAAAAGGTGCTTAAAATAATTGATAGGCGTGAGGCCATTAAAACTGCGTGTATGCTAGCTAGCAAAGATGATATCATTTTAGTTGCAGGCAAAGGGCATGAAAATTATCAAGAAATAAAAGGAGTTAAACACCCTTTTGATGACAAAGAGGAACTGATTAAAGTAATAAATGACCTTAAATAAACCGAATTTGGTTTGGAACAGCTCGTTTAAAATGTGAAATAAAAGAAATTTAAACTACATAATTCGATACTAACGTGTTCTACTACTTATTTGATTTTTTAGAAAAAAATTATGATCTCGCTGGAGCTGGCTTGTTTAAGTACATCTCCTTCAGGGCTTTTTTAGCAATTATTTTGTCGTTGGTAATAGGCGCTGTATTTGGAAAACGATTGATTAATATGTTGCGCGCACTGCAAGTGGGCGAATCGATTCGTAACTTGGGCTTGGAAGGTCAGATGCAAAAACAAGGCACTCCTACCATGGGTGGTATCATCATTATAGCCTCCATCATCATCCCAACCTTGCTTTTTGCCAAAGTGCTTAATATCTACATCATTTTAATGTTGGTAACCACTTTGTGGCTAGGGCTAATTGGATTTTTAGATGATTACATCAAAGTATTTAAGAAAAATAAGGAAGGCTTGGCGGGCAAGTTCAAAATCGCTGGTCAGGTTGCTTTGGGTTTGTTTGTAGGATTAATGTTATATTTTGACAATGACGTTGTTGTAAGAGAATATGCACTTGGAGATTCAGGAATTTACACAACCTCAAAAGTATCAGAAGATTATGTAGATGTGCATTCTTCTATAACTACCATTCCGTTTTTAAAAGATAATGAGTTTGACTATTGTGACTTACTCGACTGGATAGGCCTTTGTCCTGATTACACTTGGGCCATTTACACACTGGTGGTAATATTTATAATTACTGCCGTATCTAATGGTGCTAATATTACAGATGGCATCGACGGGCTAGCCGCTGGTATCTCTGCCATTGTGGGTCTTACTATTGCCATCTTGGCCTATGTATCGGGTAATACCATTTTTGCGGACTATCTCAATATCATGTACATACCCAATACCGGCGAGCTGGTAATTTTCTGTGCTGCATTTGTAGGTGCTTGTGTTGGTTTCTTATGGTATAATACTTATCCAGCACAAGTATTTATGGGAGATACTGGAAGTTTGTCATTAGGAGGTACTATTGCAGTTTTGGCTTTGGCCATAAGAAAGGAATTACTAATTCCAGTACTTTGTGGAGTATTTCTTATTGAAAATCTTTCGGTTATAATACAAGTATCTTATTTTAAATATACTAAAAAGAAATACGGTGAAGGCAGAAGAATATTCAAAATGTCACCATTGCACCATCATTACCAAAAACTCGGTCACTCAGAACCGAAGATAGTGACTCGTTTTTGGATCATAGGGATTTTGCTTGCTGTTTTAACATTGTCCACCTTGAAAATACGCTAGTAATATCCACTGAAATTAATGTAAAAAGAAAAATTTAGTTGAAGGAAGGTAAATGAAAAGATTGGTCATTTTAGGGGCAGGTGAAAGTGGTACAGGTACCGCACTTTTAGCAAAAGCTAAAGGGTTTGAGGTATTTGTCTCTGACATGGGTGTTATTCAAGACAAGTACAAAAAAGTCTTGAGCGAGGAAAATATTGCCTTTGAAGAAGGAAAGCATACCGAGGATTTGATTTTAAATGCCTGTGAAGCAGTTAAAAGCCCTGGCATACCTGACAAAACCCCTCTAATAAAAGCACTTAAAGAAAAGAAGATACCTGTTGTTTCAGAAATAGAGTTCGCTGGCAGATATACCTCAGCCAAAAAGATTTGCATCACTGGAACTAATGGCAAAACTACTACAACATTACTTACTTACCATTTGCTCCAATCTGGAGGAATGAGTGTGGTGTTGGCTGGCAATATTGGAGAGAGTTTTGCCAAAGCGGTTTATGAAGAATGTAAAAATAAAGAGAAAGATATCAATTCCGATGAACCAATTTATGTGTTAGAACTAAGCTCGTTTCAATTGGACGGAATGTATGATTTTAAGGCAGACATAGGCGTAATTACCAATATTACCCCTGATCACTTGGATAGATACGATTATAAAATAGAAAAATATGTGGCGTCCAAATTTAGAATTGCACAAAATATGGACGAGCAATGCACTTTAATCTACGGCATTGATAGTGAACTAATAGAAAATACATTGCCAGACTTTGAGACGGATGCTGAAGAGCTACCCTTTAGCATTTATCCCGATGACTTAGATGGGGCGTGTGGTGACGAAGAAGGAATTACCATACAGATTGACAACGAAGAGACATTTATAGATTTGAACTCTGCAGTTTTAAAAGGCAAACACAATGTGTACAACATGATGGTTGCCTCTTTGATTGGTGTAAAACTAGGTTTGAATGCCTCACAAATAGAGGCAGCATTTGCAACTTTTGAAAATGCAGCGCATAGAATGCAACTAGTAGCTGAGATTAATGGCATCAAGTTTATTAATGACAGCAAGGCCACCAATGTGGATTCTGCTTGGTATGCTTTAGACGCATATAAAGAACCTATTATTTGGATAGCTGGCGGTACAGATAAAGGAAATGATTACACAGCGCTTCACAAAGTGGTCATAGGGAAAGTAAAAGCACTTATTTGCCTTACCAAAGATTCGGACAAATTAAAAGAGTCATTTAAAGGGATAATTCCAGTTATTAATGAGTCTCAAAATATAGTTGAAACCGTGAAATTGGCCTTAACATTGGGCAAATCTGGAGACATAGTTTTGCTTTCTCCTTGTTGCGCAAGCTTCGATTTGTTCAAAAATTATGAAGATAGAGGTAATAAGTTTAAGGAAGCAGTTTTAGCATTACAAATGGAACTTAAGGTTTAAGAAAGAATATATGTTAAAACGTTGGTTTGATAAAAATCTTGGAGGTGACCCAATCATCTGGTTTGTGGTGTTGAGTTTAGGGTTGATTTCCATCTTAATTGTTTATAGCGCTATTGGTGCTTTGGCATTTAAAAAGATGGGGGGCAATACCGAATATTATCTTATAAAACACACAGGTTATATGTTTTTGGGTTTTGTGGCGATGTGGCTTGCACATAAAATAGACTACAGATATTATTCTAAAATATCTCAAGTTGCTTTATGGATTTCATTGCCGTTGCTGATCATTTCATGGAAGTTTGGCACAAGTGTAAACGACGCATCACGGTGGTTGGCCATACCAGGGTTAGGAATCACTTTTCAGCCTTCTGACTTAGCCAAGTTTGCGCTTATAGCCAATTTGGCTAGTATGTTGGCAAAAAAACAAAAGGAGATTGATAACATCAAAGAAACTTTGGTACCAATGCTTCTATGGTGTGGTGCCATTTGCGGAGCTATTGCCTTAAGTAATATTTCTACTGCTGCTATGATGTTTGCTACCTGCATGTTGCTCATGTTTATTGGTCGTGTGCCTGTTAAATATCTGTTGATGTTATGTGTGGTAAGTCTTTTGTTTTTTAGCGTGGCTTTAGCTGTAGGTCAGCGATTAGGCACGGCGGTAAACAGGATAAAATCCTTCGCAGAAACCATGTCAGATCCTGATAAAATGCCTTACCAAGCGCAACAGTCACATATTGCCATTGCTGGTGGTAATATTATGGGCAGAGGATTTGGCAATTGTGTGGCTTGTGATTCTTTACCTCATCCATATTCTGATTTTATTTATGCAAGTATCATAGAAGAAACGGGCATGGTTGGAGGGATAATCGTATTGCTGTTATTTCTTTTATTGCTCTACCGAGGAATGATAACTGTACAGAATAGCGAACGCGCTTTTGGAGGTTTATTGTCAGCAGGCTTAAGTTTTATGATTGTGATTCAAGCACTTATTAATATGGGAGTGGCCGTAGGGCTAGGTCCTATCACAGGACAACCACTGCCATTGCTTAGTATGGGTGGTACGTCTTTGTTGTTTACTGGTATTTCTATTGGCATTATTATAAGTGTAAGTAAAGGCGAAGGGGAAGAGTTTGGTTCTAACGGTGAAATTGTAAAATCATAATTAGCATAAATAAAATGGCTATAAAGGTAATCATAAGTGGTGGAGGAACAGGTGGACATATCTACCCTGCGATTGCTATTGCCGATGCTTTACGAGCTAAGAACCCCGAAATAGAAATTCTATTTGTAGGAGCAATTGGTCGCATGGAAATGGAAAAAGTACCTGCAAATGGTTATAAAATTGAAGGCTTGGATATTGCAGGATTTCAACGTAAAAATTTGCTTAAAAATCTGACTTTACCCTTTAAATTAATTAATAGCCTCTTAAAAGCCCATAAGATTGTTAAAAGCTTCAAGCCAGATGTGGCTATTGGTGTTGGTGGATATGCCAGTGGCCCGATGTTATATGCAGCTGCATCATTGGGAGTACCAACATTAATACAAGAACAAAATAGTTATGCAGGTATTACCAACAAACTTCTTTCTGGTAGGGCAAAAAAAATATGTGTGGCCTATCCAAATATGGATAAGTTTTTTCCAAAAAGGAAAATTATCATTACTGGAAATCCTGTTCGTCAAGACATACAAAACGCTGATTTGCTAAAACTTTCGGCCATGGTTCATTTTAAGTTGTCCGCTGAGAGAAAAACCATCTTGGTGATTGGTGGCAGCCAAGGTGCGAGAACCATTAATGAAAGTGTGGCCTCAAACTTAGCATTGATTCAAAAATCTGGATGTCAGTTAATTTGGCAAACAGGTAAGGCTTTTTATGAAAAGGCCTTAGAATTAACAAAACCTAGCCCTTTAAGTAATGGCTGGGGAGATGTGAAGGTATTTGATTTTATCACCCACATGAACTTGGCTTACGCAGCAGCTGATATAGTAATTTCTAGGGCAGGAGCATTGTCCATAAGCGAGCTTTGTATAGTTGCAAAACCGGCAATTTTAGTGCCTTTGCCCACTGCAGCAGAAGACCATCAAACGGTGAATGCATTGTCATTGGTAAGTAAAAAGGCAGCGATTTTGGTTGCAGACCTTGAAGCCAGAGAGAAGTTGATTCCTGAAGCGCTCGCGCTTTTGAACAACGATGAGCTAAAAGATGAAATGAGAAAAAATATACATCAGTTTGCAAAGCCAAATGCGGCATCAGAGATTGCTGAGGAGGTTTTAAAGTTGATTAAGATTAAATAGTATTTTGTTAATAGAGTTTTAACTAATTATTAAAAAATGAAAACAGGAGTAAAATTAGCCAATGTAGTGGCAAGTTTTCCAGTAAAACAGTCGCAAGAAACTAAGCAAGCAAGTGCCTCTAAGATTTGTTCAAAGCATTTGTTTCTTAATCAAGGATTGAAGAAAAAGACGGATTGATTAAATAATTGACAAATTAACTTTCAATAGTTAAACAAACATGAAACAGTATAAAAACATTTATTTCTTGGGAATTGGAGGCATTGGCATGTCGGCCTTAGCACGTTGGTTTAAGGTGCAAGGGTATCATGTAGGTGGTTATGACAAAACCCGTTCCACGCTAACCGACCAGTTGGTTGCAGAGGGAATAGATGTGCATTATGATGACAAAGTGGGGCGTATTCCAACCATATTTTATAAAAAAGAGGAAACTTTGGTTATATATACACCAGCCGTGCCTAAGGATAATATAGAGGTTCAATATTTTGAAGGTCACAATTATAACATGCTCAAAAGAGCGCAGGTGTTAGGGTTGATTACACAAAATTATCCAACCATTGGCGTAGCTGGCACTCATGGTAAAACTACCACCACGACCATGGTGACGCAGTTATTACGCCATGCTGAGGTCAATTGTACTGCTTTTATGGGCGGAATTTCTGCCAACTTTGGCACAAACATGTTAATTGGAGGCCCTAATGACCCTGTAGTAGTAGAGGCGGATGAATATGATCGTTCTTTCTTAACACTTTATCCAAAAATTGCCATAGTAACTTCTATCGATGCAGATCATTTGGATATCTATGGTGACCATAACGCTGTAAAACAATCATTTAATGATTTTATTGCCCAAGTAACTACTACGGTAATCGTAAAGAAAGAGATTATTGAAGCACTTAAGCCTTCTGATAAAATAGTTTCTTATTCCATTAAATCAGAGGCTGATTATTATGCAACAAACATTCGAATTGCCGACGGAATGTTTGTTTTTGACTTTAAGGGCAAAAATGGTATTTCCTTGGCGGATATTAAGCTGGCCATACCAGGTTTTCATAATGTTGAAAACGCCACAGCCGCTCTTGCAGCAGCAATAGAATATGGCGTTCAACCAAATAGCTTAAAAGCTGGGCTTGAGCAATTTAGAGGCGTAAAAAGAAGATTTGAATATATAGTAGCCGAAGGGTCAATTATTTATATCGATGATTATGCACATCATCCTGAAGAGTTGGCTGCATTATTAACCTCGGCAAAAGCTTTGTTTGCAAACAAAAAAGTAACTATTGCTTTTCAACCGCACCTTTTTACGCGCACGAGGGATTTTGCCTTAGCATTTGCCCAAAGCCTTGACCTTGCCGACGAGGTGTTACTACTTGACATCTATCCTGCAAGAGAACTTCCAATAGCAGGGGTAACTTCAGAAATGCTTTTAAAGCTAATGAAAAACCCAAATAAAAAGATTTGTAAAAAGGAGGATTTGGCTGAAATGGCGATTAGACCAGATACTGATGTGTTTATTACTGCTGGCGCAGGTGATATTGATAGAATGATAGAACCTATCAAAGAAAATATATTAAGGGTTAATTTAAATGATAAATCAAATTGAAATTTAAAATACCAAAAATAAACTTAAAACTAGGAGTGATTGCCATTATTGTTTTGGGAGTGCTTGTTGCGGCCATCCTATTTACAATAACTCAGCAAGCCACAAAATTGGTACAGACGGTGGTTATAAACATTGACACCCAAGATGATATCTATTTCATAGATGAAAAGGAGGTTCATAGTTTAATGAGCAATCATGGCAAAGAAGAACTAGAAGGAATAGAGCTAGTTAAGATTAATTTGAAAGAACTAGAGCAAAGAATTAAGCGAAACACCTTCGCGCATGAAGTGCAAGTTTATAAAGATTTAAAAGGGGTAATATATGCTGATGTAAAACAGTGTAGGCCAATTGCAAGGGTCATTCACAAAGATTCAGACTTTTATATTAGTGATAAAGGCACCATTTTGCCAATGTCTGACCAGTTTACCGCCCGTGTTCCTGTGATTACCGGCATACACACAGGTAAACTTTTGATTGAGGATTTTGCCAATGACAATACCACTGCTCCATATTTTACTGTGTTGCAGTTATTAGATAAAGATAAATTCTTAAAAGCGCTTGTGGCTGAAATAGACATTAATGGCAAAGGTGAAATGACCATCTACCCGCAAATAGGTAAGCAGATTTTTGAAATGGGCTTTCCTGATCACCCAACAGACAAGTTTGACAAACTTAAATTATTTTATACCAAGATAGTACCAGTTAAGGGCTGGAATAGGTACGAAAGAGTGTGTTTAAAATATGACAATCAGATAATAACAGAATAATGGAAACAAATAAAATAGTAGTAGGACTCGACATTGGAACTACCAAAATCTGTGCCTTGGTAGGAATAAAAAACCAATTTGGAAAATTGGAGATTTTAGGAATGGGCAAGGCTGTATCTGAAGGGGTTACACGTGGTGTAGTAGTAAACATTGAAAAAACAGTGGATGCTATTGCTAAGGCCATAAAAGAAGCCAGTGAAAATGCTGGAATTGATATTGCTGTGGTTAATGTGGGTATTGCTGGGCAACACATTCGTAGCATGAAACACCATGGAAGTATTACCCGAAATGGCGCTGACGATGAAATAAGTGTGAATGACATCAACCGATTGATGCAAGACATGTTTAAAATTGTGGTGCAACCAGGCAATGAAATAATTCATGTTATGCCTCAAGACTACACGGTTGACTACGAAGATGGCATTAAAGACCCGGTAGGAATGTCTGGTGTACGAATAGAAGCTGATTTTCACATAATTACGGCACACACCTCGGCCATTAACAATATTAACAAGTGTGTAAAAAGAGCAAGTCTTGAAACGGACAATCTTATTCTTGAGCCAATTGCCTCAAGCATGGCTGTTCTAAGTGAAGAAGAGAAAGAAGCTGGTGTGGTCTTGGTTGATATTGGGGGCGGTACAACAGATGTGGCTATTTTTCATGATGGCATCATTCGTCATACTGCTGTGATACCTTTTGGAGGCAACATTATTACCCAAGATATTAAAGAAGGATTACAAGTGATGGGGCAACAAGCTGAACTCCTGAAAGTAAAGTTTGGCCATGCCATAGCTGCTGAAGCCAATCAAAATGAAATCATCTCCATTCCAGGACTTCGCAATAGAGAGCCGAAAGAAATTTCTATCAAAAACCTAGCTAATATCATTCAAGCAAGAATGGAAGAGATTGTTGAGTTGGTTTTGGCAGAAATTAATTATAGTAATTACCAAAAAAAGCTTGCTGGCGGTATAGTAATTACTGGAGGAGGGTCTCAACTTAAATATTTAAAGCAACTCTTTGAATACATCACTGGTATGGACACCAGAATTGGTTATCCCAATGAACATTTAGGAAAAAGTAAAATTGAGGCTGTAAAAAGTCCAATGTACGCCACTGCTGTAGGGTTGGTGCTAGCTGGATTTCAAGCGGTCGACGAACGAGAAAATCGTTACAATGAAAAAACGACGGTAAATGGCACAATTCCAAAAAATCTATCAACTAAAACAATTTCCAAAAAGGATCTGCAATTGCCTGGGAAAGATTTGTTCAAAACCTTGCTAGAAAGAACCAAAGGATTGTTAATTGATGATTTTGATGACAAAACTAATTATCAATAAAAGCCAAAAATTTGATTGATAAATAATCTAATTACTCATATAAATAAATTTCGTGCTTATGTTAAATGTATCTTACAAATTTGAACTACCACAAACCCAAAAATCAATCATAAAGGTGATTGGTGTGGGTGGTGGAGGCAGCAATGCCGTTAACTATATGTATAACAAAGGAATAAAAGACGTAGAGTTTTTTATTTGCAACACTGATGCCCAGTCATTAAAGAGCAGCCCTGTGCCCAACAAAGTACAAATTGGGGCCAATTTGACTGAAGGGCTAGGTGCGGGCTCTATTCCAGAAGTAGGAAAAAACTCTGCATTGGAAAGCAAGGAAGACATCCGAAATTTACTAAGCACTGATACCAAAATGGTGTTTATTACAGCAGGTATGGGCGGTGGAACTGGCACTGGTGCGGCACCTATTATTGCTAAAATTGCAAGAGAGCTTGATATCCTGACAGTAGGTATCGTTACTGCTCCATTTGCATTTGAAGGGCCCAAAAAGAGAATGAAAGCTGATCAAGGAATTAGCGAGATGAAACAATATTGTGACACCGTATTGGTTATTCTTAATGACAAACTAAGGGAAATTTACGGAAACCTGTCCATCCGTGAGGCATTTGCTCAAGCAGACAATATTTTAACCAATGCTGCCAAAAGCATTGCAGAAATTATAACGGTTACAGGCGAAGTGAATGTAGATTTTAACGACGTTCGAACCGTTTTAAAAGAATCAGGAGCTGCTGTAATGGGTTCTGGCACGGCATCAGGGGCTAACAGAGCCATTCGTGCAGTAGAAGATGCGCTTACTTCACCATTGCTTAATAATACGGATGTAAGTGGAGCTAAAAACATTCTAATCTCTGTTTCTTATGGTGACAGTCCAGAGCTAACCATGGACGAAATGGATCAAATTACCGGATTTATGTACGAAAAGGCTGACTACGAAGCAGAAATGAAATTTGGCCAAGTGCTAGACCCACTACTTCGTGATCAAGTAAAAGTGACAGTAATTGCTACCGGTTTTGAAGAACGAAACGCACAGTATTTTACCAAAACAGTCTATGATCTTGATTCGAACAAGAAAAAACAGATTATCGAAGACACCAACATTCAAATTGTAAATAATCCTATTATTACAGACCCAATAGTAGCGGCTTACAATCACGAAATTCAAGATCCAGTTTTGCGCGAAAAACAAAAAGAACGCGAAAATGAGCAGTTTTTGATGCAATTGGATAGTCAATACATTATTAAAGACAAAAAGGAGGAAGTAAAACAACCTACCTTGTTTGAAGAAGAACTATTGAATGAGAACAGGGCTCGAAAACTGGAGGAGCAAAACAAAAATAGAATTGCCAAGCTGAAAGAATTGAGCAATAAATTTAATGTAAACACCCAATGGAGTAGCATGAAGCCTGAGGAATTGAAGGATCGCATGAATACCCCTGCGTATTTACGTAAAAATGTGAATCTTCAAGATACACCACATTCATCTGAACGCAGTATTTCACGTTTTAATTTGAATGACGACAACGAAATACTTGGAAACAATAAATTTCTACATGACAATGTAGATTAAGCACGTTAAAACATAAGCATTCTAATTATGAATTCCTCAGTCTTATTAAGGCTGGGGAATTTTTTTGTGTGGTAATAAATTAAATATAGAACATTTTTTTACAAAGTCGTTAATTGAAACTTTACAGATTAAAATATGTTCTTGATATATTTGATTCTAATTTTTTATAATAGACAATTTTAGTATTGTTTTGGTAACTTAAAGTAGGCCTCATAGGACTCTATGCAAATAAAGTTTTTTTGTAACACTTTGTTTATAGTTCTTAGGAGAAAGAAAAATTCATTTTAGAAAAGAATAGTTCATGTTTCCCTTGAATGGGCAGAAAAAGATGGACTAGCAATTGGTAGGAAAATTAGCTGCATTAGACATGAATTTCCCATCAGTTCGTTTATAAATTCGGGAAAAACAAATGATGTATTTACGCTTCTGTATGCTGGCTCGTTGGACTGTCAACATCAAATAGGCAACATAAAAAAAGCTATTGATAAAATAACAATTTTATTGGGTATAAACCCAAACCTGAAAAGAATAAGCAGGATAGATTTGCAAGCGAAGTTCTCTCTATTGAGACGTATATAAGAAAATACTATGTTACTAAGAATGGTTTCAAGATTAATCAGTACAAAATCTCCCATTATAATTCTGTGTCAAACGTTGATAATATCAGTTCTAAGATATTGGAAATATCATATTACAACATTGTTTACCGGAAAGAAATGAATTCCAGTTCTACATAAATAAACAACTGCGTTTTCTGGTTTGAATGTATCATAGTAACACTCTTGAGAGACTCCTGCATTTCTAGCTTTCAAAAAATCATAATTGGATCTCAACCAAACTGGCATTGACTCCCTTATCAGTGATTATTGATTTTGATTTTAAAAGCAAATATTTGGGTAGATCGGTTGGTGATGAGGTTAAAATAAATTTGATTTGATTTTTTTTAAGAAACTCGAAAATATAAACGTCGTAGTTGTCAATAGTAACATTTTGAGCTTTATTGTTAGTAAAAGCATACAAAGCTCCTGATTTCATAATGTTTTCATATTCCTTTTTGTAAGGCCCTTTATTTTTTAATACTTCAAAATCATAAATAGCTACTGGGTATGCATTTGATTCAAAAAGAACTTCAAAACAATCAAAAGCAATAAAAGGAGTTTTAAAAAAGGGATTAAATTCATTATCCTGAAATTTTAAATCAAAATAGCTTTTAAAGAGCGCGACCTTGCTTTCGTTTTTGATGCTTGAAGCTAACTTTTTCCCTTTATCTGAAAAAGAGTAATAAGATTTCTTATGATGGATTTTCAAATCTTTAAAGGTCAAAAAGGCATTTAGGAAACAAATAAAAACTAAGAAAATCGTAAAGAACCAATTAGGCTTAAGAAAACAATATTTATAAACCGCTATATATATCAATACAAAAAGGCAACCGTACTGTACACTATTGTACAGTTGTATACTGTCCGGATTAAAATATAATAGAGAATAAAAGACAGAAGAAATACATAATATGAATAAAATATGCAAAGCCATCTTGTCTTTTGATAAAAATATTTTAGCGATTGGGTAGAAATATAGAACAATTGATGTAAAAGAAAAGATTAAAAGAAGCATTGGATATTTAATCCTTTTCATGAGACCAAGGCTGCCATCATAGTCGAAGAACCTTATGGAACTTACTTCGACCTTATAATGACTTCCAAAGTAAGCATTGGTAAAAATAATTGCTAAACAAATACAACAAACTAAGTAGTCTGGTTTCTTTTTGGAAATATAATTCTCTGTAAAATAATAAATTATGTAACAAGCGGATATAGGTATGTAAAGTTTATTAAACAGTTGCAATGCTGTGAAATACATCAAGCAGTTTACATTTCTTCCCTTTAGTTGATCTGTCAACGCAAAAATGAGAATTATGTAAAACCAGTAATATTTAAATTCTAGTGGCGATGTCAAAATAGAACCTAGAAAGTATCCTCCTAACATAAATTGCAAACCAGCTTCATTAAACAGTCTTCCATCCAAGAAAGGGACTAGGACCAAAATCCAATAATTAATTTTTTTATTGTTAATTGCCTCAGCTATAGCAATAAGACATATAGATAATAGAAAGAAGATGGAGGGGTAGGTAAAGCTGTAAAAATTGGTGTGATTATTATAACCTACAATTTTTGTAAATAGGCTGTTTAGCCATAATTCCAAAAAATGGTAGCCAGAAGGATGAGAATATTTTTCGTTAAAATCCGCGTAGCTATGATAATAATTTTCATTCCCAAAATCAGTAAGCCCCCTAGAAATCAAAGAATAAAAATAATTGTCTAACACGATTTCTCGATCATCAATGCTAATCCCAAAGTTTCTTGGTTCAAATAATAAAAAACTAAAAAGGGGTAGTATAAAAATTATGAGAATTGTAGATCTGTTCAATTTGAGTTGACCACTTTCGTCTTGATTGTTTTTATTTTTATAAATAAATAGGAGGATCAGTGGAATTAAGAAAATATTATTTGTAACAAACTGGGTATGATAGCAAGAGTAACCTATTATTATAACTAGTAACGTAAAAAACAAACCTAAGCTCAACTTATAGAATGAGTTTAGTTTTATTTTAAAAAAATACTTAAATATAAAAAACGTAATACCTCCCCAGCACGCAATTATTAAATAGAAAATTAAAAGTTTTAAAAAAGCAATGCCAAGTAATTGATCCATTAGAAATATTTTTGCGAATAACAATTGGGGTTTAGTATAATCAACTTTAAATCGAGACTAGTTGAAATAGTTTCGGTGTCTATTTTGCATAAATCCCTTTATCCAACTTTAAATAGTGTGCATAGGAGAGGTTGTAAATGTTTTCGGGGTACTCAGTAATGTCATTTGAATAAATATTTCTATGAAGTCTACACTTTGGAGGAAGCTTTTTTATTTCAACTGTTCCGTCAGGAAGACTAATACGATTTAAGTGTCGATAATTCTCAAACCTATTAAAATAATACGCTGATTTTAAACAATATAGAATGTCTAAACTAAAAATTATCAATACCATCGTGATAAAAATATTTACCTTTTTGTTGGTGAGATTCGGATACTTCGGATCAATATTTGCCAGATATTTACAAAACAACATTATTTCGACAATATAAAAAATAAGTTGAGTACGGTTGTATACTGCGTTAATCGAAACAATAAAAATGACACAGATGACTACTGAAATAATGTTAAAAAAAATAAATTTGTAATCTAAAAATTTGGCAATTAGTTGCTTTAATGAAATAGAAGAATTAAAACTCTGAAAATTTAAGATAACTAAAATTCCCATCATTCCCAAAAATACAAGGTGGGGAGCATTGAAATAGGAGACCAAATAATCTAGGAATTGTAAAACACGATCTTTAAAAGGATAGGAGGAAAACTGTCCATCGGATTTTAACCTTACATAATTTCCTGGACTCAAAGCCATTATAAATGTCGAAATCAATGCTCCGCAAAAGATTATATTGTAATTATTAACAATTGACTTTATTTTAAATTCACTAAGACTATATAAGCCAAAAAAGATAAGACCATAAATAGTAATTTGTTCTAGTCCTAGAAAAGTGAAAATTGAAAGTAAAAATATGGAAAAACGAAAAATTATAGATTTTGATGCACTATTTGATAAATATACCAAAAGTAAGAATAGGGTAGTTGGTATTAGATAAACAATTGCTCCGGTAATCCAGAAAATGTTTTCATCCAAAGCACTTGTGCAAAACCATAAAAAAGCTAGACAAAAAAGAATTAGTAAAAAATCAAGCGCATTACTTGGCAGTTTTTTATGTGTAATAAGAAATACAAGTACCGGAACAAGTATAAAAATGGAAATTATAACAAATTTGGTCACAACGAATAATTCAGTGGAAAAAACCAATCCCAACAACAATAAATTTTGCAGCCTACCTGTCCAATTATTATAATTGTAACTTATGTATTCAAAATACCCCATTTTATTTACTTGGTAAGAATTCAATAGGTCGTCACACATAAGTGGGACTACCAAGAATATAACAAAGAGGGTTAAAACCAATATAGACAACAGAGTAATATTAAGCTTGTTCATTCTTAATGTTTAAGAGTTAATTACATCAGTTTTTCTTCCACCACATAAATAGGCCGATTGCGAGAAGAATCGAGTGTTCGCCACACGTATTCACCAATTACTCCAATTGCCACCATCTGAAAGGATGAGACAAACAGGAGCACTACCATAATGGCCGTCCAGCCTTCTAGTTGTATCAGACCAAAAAGCCTTGAAATTAACACAAATACCCCATAGCCTAAAGCGCAAAATCCAAGGATCAATCCAGTAACTGAAATTGCCCTTAGCGGAAAAAAAGAGAAGGAGACGAAGGAATCAACAAAAAGCTTGATTTTTTTCTTTAACGTCCATCTAGATTTTCCGATTTGCCTTTTTCTACGTGTGTAGGGGATACATACATGCTCATAACCCATCCAAGGCAATAAATAAAGTGTATTGGTGTTCTTCTCATTCATCTTTACCACTTCTTCCCGCAGCTGTTTGTCAAACATGGCGAAGTCAAAACCTCCTGGAGGAATGCTGGGGATCGCTAGCTTCCGCATTAAGCCATGGTAAGCATTGGAAAAAAGCTTTTGCCCAAACGATTCTTCCCTGTCTTGTCTGTTGGCTAGAATGAGTTTGATCCCTTTTTGCCAATATTCATACATTTTAACCATCAATTCAGGTGGGTCTTGCAGGTCTGCCGCTATTACAGTGGTGACATCCCCCGTTGCATAGTTCATTCCCGCCAATATGGCATTGTAAGAACCCACATTGCCAGCTAGCTTGATTATTTTTACCTGATGAGGATACTGGGAGTGAAAGTCCTTTAAGGTTTGCCAAGTATTATCTCGCGATCCGTCGTCTACCATGATGTACTCAAAAGTAACATCTTGTGGAAAAATTTTTTCATTATCCTTCAGCTCTGTACTGGTAACTGGGATATTTAGTTCATTAAAGTAACAAGGGATAATAATGGAGAGTTTAGGCATTTCTTTGGCTTAAGAATTAAAAAATGATTTAATCATATTCACTACTCTATTTACTCCATCTTCCTGTAGGCCAATGTATAGAGGTAAGCTTAATGTGGTGTCAGCAATGGTCTCGGCTATTGGAAACTCTCCATTTTTATAACCCATTGATTGGTAAGCTTCTTGCAAATGAGGAGGTACTGGATAGTGTATGAGCGTACCGATTCCGGTAAGGGTAAGGTACTTTTGTAATTCATCCCTTCTTGAAGTTCGTATGGTATAAAGATGATAAACATGCGTGGCCTTAGGGTGTATTGACGGCAGTATAAGATCCCCTACGCTCTTCAGTTTTGCATCATACCATGCCGCGATTTGTTGCCTTTCTTTTGTCCATTCATGCATATAGGGCAATTTTACTTTCAGAATAGCCGCCTGCATTTCGTCTAGCCTAGAGTTGAGCCCGATTACCTCATTGTAATATTTCTTCTGTGAGCCATAATTTCTAATTGTAAAGGCCTTTTTGTACAACTCTTGATCGTTGGTAGTGATACCACCTCCATCGCCCAATGCGCCCAAGTTTTTGCCTGGGTAAAAACTTGTGCCGTTTATATGTCCAAAGCTGCCCGTAAGCTTTCCTTCAAAGCGTGCCCCATGGGCTTGAGCATTGTCTTCCACTACAAATAAGCGATACTTGGCTGCTATTTCCATGATCTTGCCCATCTCACAGGCTTGTCCATATAAATGTACAGGCATAATGGCCCTGGTCTTTGTGGTGATCGCAGCCTCGATCAGGTTGGGGTCGATATTATAGGTATCGATGTTAGGCTCAACAAAAACAGGGACGGCTCCTACAAATGAAACTGCCATAACGGTGGCAATATATGTATTAGAGGGTACGATTACCTCGTCACCAGGCCCTATCCCCAATACTTTAAGTGCGATATGGAGCGCATCGAGACCGTTGGCAACACCTATTGAATAGTCCACCTGACTATACTCTGCATACGCCTTCTCAAAAGACTTTACTTCTTCTCCTAAAACATACCAATTGGAATCGATAACGCGCTCCAAAGCATTGACAATGCCTGATTTAACCTGCAAATTGGTTTTAGTAAAAGACAAAAAAGGGATCTCCATTATATTTTATTATTTATGAAATCGTAAATTTCTTCTACTGATCCGGCTGAGATCAGTTCCTCGTACGTTATTTTTACATTGCACTCATCTTCTATCACTGACAAAACTACAAAGGAAGTCAACTAATCCCATGTTGCAAGATTGGTAAGGTTAGCATCTGCCGTCACATTGTCGTAGTCTGATGCTTCAAATTATTCAGCTATCAATTTAACAAACTCTTCAAGATTCATTTTAGTGTTGATTAAGTATTTAGTGATAGTATATGAGTAGCTGAGCCGTATTTGAATCCCAATGTTTCCCAAGTCTTGATTACTGCCTTATTTGTGGATTGCGTATTCATAAAAATGCATTGGACTCCCTTTTCTTTCATTATAAAGGTCATTTCTGAAATAAGTTTTACATACCAACCCCTGCAGCTCGTGTTTACGGCAGAAAGCACCATTTTAGAAATTTTGACACCAACTTTATCCCAATCTTCTGTAAGAAAGTTGGATGTTAAAAACGCTTCAATCGGTACTCCTTCTTCATCAGGGACGATAACTATATCAGCAAATCCCTTTATTGAATTTTCTACATATTTAGCCAAGTAATTGTTAGCCAAAACTTCATCAAAGGTGTAATCGGCATGGATCCTGTCATATTCATTCTTCATTACACTTGCGGTGTATTGCAATATTTCTATGTCATTTTTTACCGCCTCTCTTACTTTAAACCTTTTGTATTCGTAATTTTTAATATTGTCATTGTAATAGGTAAGCCTTGTTTCTAGAAGCTTAAAGCAGTTGTTGCCCAACCCTTGTAGAAAAAGTATATCTTCAGAGGGCACTTCTGTAAACACATACGAATCTTTAGGAATTGTGATCAATAGCTGCCTGATGGCTTCGGAGACTTTTGCCAAATCATTGTTATCCGAGATTATGGTCAATAACTTGAAAGTGTTTTTGTTGAAAAAACGAGTGTCCCATTCAAGTTTTCTCAAGTAAAAAATAAAATCATAGCCTTCAACCTGAATTAAAATTTTCTCTGTACCTATTTGTTTTTCAAAAATTGCATCCACTACTGCAAGTTGTTTATCTTTCGATATTGATCTCAAAAATGAATAGGGACTGTAAAACAATAGCTTTTCTTCTCTGTTCATTATCATTTCCTGTTTTTAAACTCCTCAAAGCTTCTGATATAATCTTTCTCATTGTATTCAGTAGATGCCAACACTAGTTGAACCGCGGTATGAGAATACTGCATGGTATGCCATGCATTGGGGGGTACGTATACACCTTTATTGGGTGAGTCTATGATGAAAGCGTCTAATTCGCCGTTGGCTAATTCAGTATTAACTATTATTCTGCCAGCCACGGCCACCAATACTTGCTCAGTTACATAATGCGCATGTCTACCTCTTACGATGCTTTCAGGTGTAAAGTATGTCCAAAATATCCGTTTTATTTCGAATGGTACCTGCCTGTAATTCTCTGAAACTGAAATGTAGCCGATCGTGGGCTCGCCTAGTTTAGGAAATTCTATTATGTGTGGCCTAGGATATTCTTTCATTTTTATTAAAATCTCTCAAATATAGGGGATACCACCCAAATTGTGGTAATTATTTATGCATTTTTTGTGAACCTTCGGCAGCTAACGCTTTTGGTAAAACTAGCTATTTGATTTTTATGCTAGTAATGTACGAATAATACTGGCATTGCGTATCCATTGGTGGTAGCCATTCTCTTGACTAATATCTGTTTTTCAAAAATATTAATCTGATTTATAGTCAAATTATATTCCGCAAAGGTTACGTGCGTTGAGTAGACACTCCGAGTCGTTTTTAGAGTTCATAAGAATAATATTCATTTGATAATGAATATTGCAATATGTTTCATATAGTGCAGAGCTATATTTGGGATGATTAACCCCATTAAAACATAAGCATTCTAATTATGAATTCCTCAGTCTTATTAAGGCTGGGGAATTTTTTTGTTATATTAATGAATCAAAAAAGTAAGATATTCACCGAAGTGGATTAATTGACGATATATAAGAAACTGATTGCGTAAAATTTGATTGAAGTTGAAAAAGGCAAAAAAGGCCCATTTTTTTATTATTACTATGATGCAACCTAATTGTCTTTGATTTCCGTAAGTGACGAAGTATTTGCCAAGCTTTAATTCAAACAAAAAACTGCGGAATTTATTAAAATATGAAAAAGCTTACTTCAGAGTTCAGTAAAATTAAGAGCATTTATAACACTGGCAAAGACCTTAAACTTTCCGATTTCTTATTGCTTATAAAGTCGGCTAAGCTTAAAAGGTTTAACAAAGGAGACTTGATTATGGAGGCCGGAAGCCATTCTAAAGAGGTGTTTTACTTTAATAATGGTTTGGCAAGAATGTATGTGATAAAAGAAAACGGAGATGAGGTTACAGTGGGCTTTCGAAGAGAAAATCAGGTGATTGGTAGTTACGATACCATCCTATTTGAAAGAACTAATCAAGTTTATATACAGGCCTTAGAGCCAACTACCACATTGTCTATAGATTACGATACAATTTTTGAAATAATGTACAAATCTCCCGTTTTGATGAAAAATTTGTATTTGGTATTTGCAGATTTATTAAAAACTACAATTACAAGATTGGAATCATTTGTGCTTTTAACGCCGGAGGAAAGATATTTTGATTTTGTAAAAAATAATCCTGAATTGGTAAAAAGAATTCATGATAAGCATTTGGCCAACTTTTTAGGAATAACACCGGTATCTATAAGCAGAATAAAGTCGCGACAAACCGCTTAACAAAATATTAATGTAGCACTTAACAATTGTTAAGTTTTTTTTTGAGGTGAAAAATTAGATTTGTTTTTAAAAATTAAATCCTTTTAAAATGCAAAAACTAATTAATCTACTTTCAGCGCTGGCTTTGGTGTCAGTATTGTCACTTACTTCTTGTAAAAAAGAAGAAAACAAACCAACTTCATTTACCATTTATGACTTTAGCAATACCTACTCCATGATTGGCGACCTTAATTATAAATTTAAGGTGTCAGTAGGTGGCTCTACTCCAACAAGAGCGCTCATTACAGTGTATGATGCCGCGGGTAACCCTTTAAAAGATGTGCTTACAGATGCATATTCAAATGACCAAAATTTTACTGTTGATGTACCTCTTTCTGCCAAAAGTTTTATAGGTGACATGACAATAAAAGTAAGTGATGAAGCAGGTAATCATTTAACCACTGCAACCCATGAATTAAGAATAGATACAGAGATAAACAAGGCATATACTCAATTGACTAAAAATGTAAGAGTATCTGGTGATGTATCTGCACAAAACAACAATTATGGAGATTTTGCAGACGTGGTGAAAATAGAAAATGCTGCCATAGGAGACTCTGTAATTGTAGATTTTAACCACCTAAGCGACCCAGGCAAGTATGCCGATGTATACATTTATGATGCCAATGGATCAAGTGTGTTTTCAACCATAAGTGTGGCTAATAGAGGCAAAGTATATTACAAATTGATTGGTGCCGGCACATACTATGTATATGTTTTATTCAACAGCAATGCCGGATTTCAAGAGCATTGGTATTGGCTTACTTGGAAATAGCCTTTTATAAATTAATTCATAATACAAAATAATCAATCGTTATAATTATGAAAGCGGCTTATCGTCCTATTATTGCCATATTGTTTGTATTAGTGTTGGGATTATCTTCATGCCAAAAAGGAGACTCTGGCGCTGTAGGGCCGCAAGGCCCTGCGGGTCCTCAAGGTACTGCTGGCCCAAAGGCTCTATCAATAGACATAATTGCAACGTTTTCTGCAAGCAGTTCGGCATATTCCTATTCTTCCTATGCTAACCTTGATAGCTCTGCAATTCTTGTATATTTCAAAGATCAAGCCAATAATAATTCGCTGGTGCAAACTCCCTTTTTGTGGTACAATGGCACATCTTCAGCAGTGGCATACCTTTGGGCTACAGTAGAGAAAAGCACATGTAAGTGCAACGATTTGATAAAAATATATGCACAAAAGCCTAATAATAGCCAAAATACATCTGCCTTTACCACCTCTACAACTTTGGCGTTTAAAATTGTAGAAATCAAAAGTGCCTATAGCAATATGAGGTTAGAATTGCCTGATGACTTGAGTTATGAAAATATTCGCAAAGTATATAATATAAAAGACTAAGAAATTATTCACATTAATTTAGAAAAAATGAAAGCAAGAAATTACAGATTTAAGTACCTGGCATTGCTAATGCTAATATGTTTTTTGGGAATTGGCGATATCAATGCACAATTAAATTTTAGCACGGCTACCAATTTTGGAGCAGGGGTAAATCCTAACTCCATTTGTACTGCGGATTTTAATCTGGATGGTAATCCTGATTTGGCCATAAGCAATGTGAACGGTTCGAATATTTCGGTTTTGTTAAAATCTAATACAAATACATTTTCAAGTGCTGTTAATTATACCACAGGTGGTGCACCTAGCGGAATTGCAACTGCTGATTTCAATAGAGATGGCAAGCCTGATTTAGTAACCGCAAATGTGGTAAGCACAAATAAAAATGTGTCTGTTTTTATGGGTACAGGCACAGGTACTTTTGCTACTGCAAGAAATTACAATGTTGGAACCAGCACTTGTAGAAGTGTTACCACAGGAGATTTTAACAAAGACAGCATCATAGACTTAGCAGTAGCTACCAATACCAGTGGAGGCTTAGTATATGTAATGCTAGGTACTGACTCTAGTATATTTGCAACTCCTCAAAGCTATCCTGCAGGGGTAAACCCTTACTTTATCATTACTGCTGATTTAAATAATGATAAAATCTTGGATTTGGCAACGGCCAATTACAATAGCAGCAATGTAACTGTGCTTTTAGGTGTAGGCAATGGCACATTTACCTATTTATCAAATTATTCTGTAGGCTCCAGCCCACTATCTATAGCAGTGGGAGATTATAATGGAGATGGTAAAAATGATTTAGCAGTAGCTAATTCGGGAGGAAGCACTGTGTCGGTTTTGTTGGGTAATGGAACAGGTGCATTTGCCACGGCGGTAAATTATACTGTAAGTAATGTGCCTACAGAAGTAATATCGGCAGATTTTGATGATGATGGAAAGCTTGACCTTGCCACATGCAACTCTACGCCAGGAAATGTTTCAATCTTATTAGGAAAAGGAGATGGTAGTTTTGCAACAGCAACAAATTTTGGAGTAGGTTCTAGCCCACAAGCATTGATTGCTACTGATTTTAATGGAGATAAAAAGCTGGATATTGCTACTTGTAATTTTGCTGGTAATAATGCGTCTGTAATTTTAAATACAAGCACACCTTTAGGCCTTCTTGACTTTTTACAAAATGATAATAGTTTGTTTGAAGTGTATCCAAACCCAAGCAGCAATGTTATTCATCTAAATCTTCATTCCAATCAATTGAGCCAAACAAAAATATCCTTATTCAACATGTATGGTGAGCTGGTTTGTAGCAAAGACGCTGATGAATCGCTAATCAGTTTAGAAATAGCTCCATACGCAAGTGGAATATACTATCTACATGTAGCATCCAATGGTAACAGCAAAATTGCCAAAATTGTAAAACAATAATTAATCAAACCAATAGATTGGGTATAAACAATAAAAGGTTTATACAATTTTTTAAAAATTTGTTCTTTTAAACCGTACGGAAGTTTATTTCCGTACAGTTTAAAAGTAACAATTTCAGCACCTACTAATTTCAAATAAAAACCTTTGGAAATCATTCTATCGCATGTTTTTAAGTATCATTTTAAAAATATAAGCTTCGTGAGAAGATAATTATTTGGTTAGAAGTATTTGATTAAAACGATAGAAGCTAGAACTATGATAATAATTCGAATTGAATGGTCTTAATTTGTGTTCAATTGTGTCTAAATGATAAATTTTGAACTCAATAAATTAATATTGGCAGTTTGAAAAGGTTCATTATTACATCTTATATTTATGCTTATTTTTGTGTATAAATAATTTTATTTCATGGCTCAAACACACATTCGTTTTGACTGGGCAATCAAAAAGCTTCTCCGCAACAAAGCCAATTTTGATATTTTGGAGGGGTTTCTCTCTGTGCTGTTAAATGAAGATATTTTTATTCAAGAGATTGTAGAAAGTGAGGGCAACAAAGAAAATATATTTGATAAGAGTAATATTGTTGACATCCTTGTAAAAAATACCCAAGGGAAACTTTTTTTGATAGAAGTTCAAAACGAAAAAGAGCATGATTATTTTCATCGCATGAGTTTTGGACAAGCTAAGGCTATTAGCGAAAGACTCAATTCGGGCGATGCCTACGACAAAGTAGTTAAAGTATATTCTGTAAATATTGTTTATTTTGAACTGGGCCATGGCGACGATTATGTGTATTTGGGAGAGACTCATTTCAAGGGCATCCATACCCATAACGAGTTGTCCCTTTCTAAAACCCAAAAGGAATTGTACCAAATACAATATCCACATGAAATACTCACCACTTATTATTTGCTAAAAGTCAATAACTTCAATAATATAGCCAAAGATCCGTTGGACGAATGGATTTATTTTTTGAAGAACAGTGAAATTAAAGACGAGTTTAGAGCCAAAGGCTTATCACAAGCCAAAGAAAAGATGCGGGTGGACAGCATGAGCACCGAAGAAAGGGAAAAATACGAACATTTTATAAAAGCTGAGCGCATCCGCCAAAGTGAAATCGACTCAGCCATAGAAGACGCTGTTGCCGAAGAAAGAAAACAAAAAGAAGAAGCAAAGGCAAGGGAGCAAGAAGCAAAGGCAGACCTAAAAAAAATAATTTTAAAGCTTCAATCCAAAGGGTTTACTGTAGAGGAAATAGCCATAGATATTGAAAAGACTGTGGCTGAAATAAAGGAGATTATTGGGGAATAATGTAGAGGTGGCATGTGCTGGTATGGTTAAAAAGTTAAATGAATATCTTTAATTTCCAACTATACCGAACCGACCAATAAATCCTACCGCTTCGTACCTTTTATTTCCCCATGCCAAAAGTATAATTTCCTACTATTGTTGAATAATATTATTTAATTATCTAAAGTAATACCTTTGAAATTGATTTTTAGCACCATCGTCCTTCTCGTATTCCACTTAAATTCCTTTGCGCAAGCACCGCCAAAATGTTACAGCAAAATAATGGTGATTGATAGTGCCTCGGGAAAAGAAACTTCCCCTGTTTTCGATATAAATGGTGCGTTGCCTACACTTTATATAAAAGACGGAAGTGGATGTAATTGTGTCATTTCTCAATTCGAGTTTATACTTGTAAGAGAGAGGAGACCATTGTTCATACAAAAATACCTGAGTGGCGGCATGTTAAGACTTTCTAACATAAAAGCAATAAGAGCGCAACAAGGAACTACATTGCAAGACGGCGATTATTTTATTATTGAGATCAAGGACGCTACTTTGGGTAACCAAAAATGTCAACTTAGTAGTAAGAATACTGTTTTTAGTGGGAAATTCATTCAATCGAAGTAAAATAGTTTGTTTCTTCCTTAATGGTGCAAGCTGTTTGACACTTGTAATGTCGAGTGCAGAGACTATTACTCTTCAATATTACCCAACCCCGTCCATAAATCCAACCGCTTTGTGCCTTAAACTTTAAACCATGTGAGCTGGCACAAAATCAATTACCTAAACACATACAATGCGTAGGAATTTATTTGTACATTTTCCGTATTCCTACCGATCGTAAATGTTTTTTTAAAAATTTAAAATCAGCAGATGAACCAAATCGCTTAAAACCTATTTCAGGGATTGATAAAGAAAATTCTCCACATTCAAAGCATAGTTCAAAGTACCCTAAGTTACGACCGTAAGAATTATAAAATTTATAATAATGATGTGGATTATACACACAAAACAATCGTTCATTTATTTCTTGGGAGTCAACTATAATTTTTTTGATGGAATCAAGCTGAAAAGTCAATCCATAAACATCTTCTCTAATTGTATAAGCCTCTATCCCTTGATAAATCTTAGTAGTATCATTATCGCAGGGAGGACATTTTTTCTTTTCATGACGAGAATGTGCAGAATACGAAGTTATCATGCTTAGATCTTGCAATTCAAAATGATTACCTTGGCTTATTTCGTTAATAATTTTTTCTTTGAAATTTATAAGGTAATCAAGCAGCTTGTAGGTGCCAAGACTATCTTCGTTCTGATTTATATAGACATTAAATGTTTTAGCTTTTCCGTTTTGATAAAATTTAAACTCACGTAAAAAAACATATAAATCATCTTTAAATACTAACCAATATACATTAAAGACTAGTGAATCGACCCCTTGAGGGATATCATACACCTTATGTTTGACATAGTTTTTGTAACGATTATGATCAAAGGGGTATAATGTTCCCAATTGAGTAATCGTTTTTAGCATACGTTCAGCAGCTGTTGTACTATCTAGCCTAATTAATTCAATATTACTTTGAGTGATCGAAGGAGAATCTTTTCTGAAATAATGATTTTTGTATTTGAATGAATTTGGAGTCGAATATTCAATTTGAGCATTGGCATAACCCATTGATGCTAAAAACAAGCCAATGAAAACGATATAATTGCTTTTTTTCATATTTTTTGCTTAGGTATGGTACATTAATTCCAGCGCGCTTGAATATCTTATAAGTTAACCCTCTTGCTTTTATTATCATTAATACCTCACCCTGACCTTAAATCCAACAATTTTGTCTTTGATGTTAAAATCGAAGAAGTTTTATCTTTAATACGATATCGCCCAAAGGGTAGGGTTAGATATGCTTAAATTCTTTCTTGATTAAGAAAAATGATCCTTCTAAGTCAATTTTATTGTTTTAATACCTTTTCAAGTTTGCTGCTCTCTAGTTTTATAAAGTACATTCCTTGAGGGTAATTTTGCATCAATAAGCTAGAGGCATTAGTGAAAGAGGCGACTACATTCCCAAAGGCATCAAGTAACTGCCCTGTTTGTGGAGTGGGGAAATAGACGGTTGTTTGTACAGGATTAGGTGCGAAACTTACAACTTTCTCTAAAGAATAGTCATTTTCCTCTAACGAATTGGTGCAGTTGGCTCTGTTGGGAGTTACTACAAAAGAGGTAAGAGTGGCAGGGAAAGGGTTAGCCGGTGGCGTAGTAAAACAGTTTCCGTCGGCTTTCAAATATGTTAACTTGCTCAAGCCCAATAAGTCTAAACTGAGCAGTTGGTTTGAGCTACAAGACAATTGCGTCAGCTCTACATTATTGCTTACATCTAAGCTAGTAATGTTGTTGAAGTCACACTCCAATCCTCTCAATGCGATATTTTGGCTTAAATCTAAATTAGTAAGCAAATTGGAATAACAAAATAGACCAGTTAAAGCAGTGTTTTTGCTCACATTTAAGGCTGTTAGCTCATTTGAGTAACAATATAAGATTCGCAAATTTGAATTTCTACGCAGATCCAAGCTAGTTAACTGATTAGAATAGCAATCTAAGCGTAGCAATCCTTTAAAATATTGAATGCCCTCCAATGAAGATATATTACTATTACTTACGTTCAGATTGGTCGTTCCCGTTACCAAGCTGCTAGTGGTATCCAATAAATTATCTATATTAAACGCGTTGGGAATGATTGCTTTAAGGGCGCTCCTAAAATTGGCATTTGGAATACTTACAAACTGAGCATGTAGTGCAACTGTAGTTAAAATAAGCAACGAAAGTAGATTTTTTTTCATCTATTCTTAAATTTTATTGTTTTAAATAACGTTTAGGGTGCAGTTATTCTCTCTTAGTTACCATTTGTTAAAGAAAATTCACAAAAGATAGCGGTGGCAGTAGCTTAAATTGTATTTTTCCAATATTTCTTCGCCACTCTTGCTGTTTTCATCTTCCAAGAGTCTTCCGAGTATCTTCCGAGAGTCCTTCGAGTATCCCATAATTGGACATTTCCAAGGGGTCAAGTTAAAATTTCGTTTAACTCATACTAATTTTACCCAACTATTAAAAATAGCAACTATTCTTGAATCAATCAACAAATTACTCAAATTTAAATTTAAACCTAGCACCTATTACGGCAAAGGCAAAGGGATTGCTTCATGGTCTTGCACTTGCTTCAACTGGTGAATACAGAAAAGGAATTAGTAGGCAGCGAATTGGAAAAAGCGGTGCTGAACAAGCTAGAAAGGGACGCTTGGAGAGCACTCGATAAGTTTGGCCGCCATGCCCAAGTTGCCCTTAAACTTAAAATAAATACACTAGAAAGTGCCATCCAATGGGCAGAACAGGAATAACAAAGATTGGATACCCTAAAGAATACAATTTCATGATGGCATTAAAGCAATCCATTCGATTTCAAAATCACTAAATCACCAAAATCAAATAAATCACAGTTCAGACAAAAGTTAGATGCAAGAAATTTACACACTCTTTGGAGGACATCAAAAAGCTCCCTACGGGGGTAGGTTGTATTGGTTTTATCATCCCAAACCCTTACTTTTGAATAATGTAAAACTAATAATTTCTAATTTTTTCTTTATGAAAACCAGCCTAAAAACCCTCATTCTTTTAGTATTTGCCATTCAAAGCCTATGCGCACAGGAGAAGTGGAAAAACTTTACCAATAAGGATCGAGTCAATGCTATAGCAATAGAAGGCAACAAAGTATGGATTGGCACAACAGGTGGTGTTGTTTTAAGGGATACAAGTGGTAAATTACTTGCTGAATATACTAAAATTGAAGGCTTAGCAAACAATGATATATCTTCTATCGTCATCGATGCACAAAACAACAAATGGTTTGGTACTTATGGTGGAGGAGTATCAAAATTTGACGGCAGTACTTGGACGACTTATAATACCTTCAATTCGGGTTTGGCAGGTAATGATGTATTATGTATCGTCATTGATGCACAGAGTAACAAATGGTTTGGGACTTCTAGTGAAGGGATATCCAAATTTGACGACAGCACTTGGACTACTTATGATAATTCTAACTTAATAAATAACTGGATAAGATCCATTGCCATCGATGCAACAGGTAGTAAATGGGTTGGCACTAATGAAGGACTATTCAAATTTGATGACAGTAATCAGGTTACCAAATTGTTACGCCATCCAATAAATGCAATAGCCATTGATGCAGAAGGCAATAAATGGTTGGGGACTGGAAGTGGAGCATATAAATTCTATGACAGCACCTTAACAAACTTTAATGAAGACAATTACGGCTTAACACGTGGTTGGATATCCTCCATTGCGATAGACACAAAAGGCATTAAATGGATGGGTGATTCGGGTCATGGACTGTATAAATTTGACGACAGCACTTTAACTTATTATTGTGTAAATAATTCGGGTTTGGTAAATGATGTGGTAACTTCCATTGCGATTGATGCGCAAGGCAATAAATGGTTTGGGACTTACCAAGGAGTTTCCAAATTTGATGGTAGCAATTGGAATACCTATAAGAGTTCGGAATCGGATTTATTCGATAATGATGTAAGATCTATAGCCATCGATGCACAAGACAACAAATGGGTTGGTATTTATGACGGAGCAGGAGTATCAAAATTTGATGGCGTCACTTGGACTAACTATAATAGCAATAATTCAGAATTTAAAGGAGGACTAGTGACGTCCATTGCTATCGATTCACAAAGCAATAAATGGGTTGGGGCTGGAGCTTTACACAAATTTAACGACAGTACATGGACTATCTACTTTTCAGACTTCTCAACAGTTACCTCGATCGCAGTCGATGTAAAAGGCAATAAATGGATTGGGACTATTTCTGGAGGGGTATACAAATTTGACGACAGTACTTGGACGCACTATAACACCGCCAATTCGGGGTTAGTATACAATTATATAAGTTCCATTGCCATAGATGCAAAAGGCAACAAATGGATTGGGACTATTTCTGGAGGGGTATACAAATTTGACGACAGTACTTGGACACCCTATAACACTGCCAATTCGGGGTTGGCAGGTAATGAGGTTACTTCCATAGCCATTGATATGCAAGGCAACAAATGGTTTGGAACTGGATATGGCGTATCCAAATTTGACGATAGCACTTGGTTTACTTACAATTCTATTAATTCTGCTTTGGTAAATAGTGTTGTACATGCTATAGCTATTGATGAGCAAGGCAATAAATGGTTTGGGACTTGGGATGGAGTTTACAAATTTGACGACAGCATATGGACCAAATACAATAGTTTTAATTCGGGTATTACTGGTAATTTTATTACTTCCATAGTCATCGATGCACTCGGAAATAAATGGTTTGGGTCAAATCGTGGAATTTCAGTCCTTCTCGAAGACAACCCCTTTACTTACACCTACTCTAAAACCATATCTGGCAAAGTATTCCTTGACAAAAACAAAAACAGTATAAAAGATACCAATGAACACTACCTATCCAACCAAAAGGTAAGCTTAAGCCAAGGGAAACAAATCGCCTACACCAACACTCAAGGCATATACACGCTGGAGGCCGATACGGGTAAGACCTACAGACTCAGCTATGTCCCAGCAGGCAATTACAAACTAAGCAAAGATACCAGTTTTACTTTTCGTCTAGGTTCAAACCCTATCAACTTGCCTGATTTTGCCGTTTATGCGCCAGACACCACGGTCTACAAAAGCAATATTGTTACTTTAAGTGGAAGATGCAGCCAAGAAACTACCATGTGGCTTACCTATAATAACTTCGGCACCACGAAAGACAACACAAAAATAGAAATCCAACTCGATAAGGATGTTATTGTTAAAAGTTCATTTCCTGCGTACGATTCACTCAAAAACAACAAGATGTACTTTACACTTGCAAACTTTCAGGCAGGCACGGACCGCCAAATCAAATTGAATGTGCAAAATCCAGATTTTACCCGCAGTGGTGATACACTCCTATACACCAGTAAATTAATAGCCAACGGAAAGGTATTTGCCGATACACTTAAAAGAAGGGTTACTTGTGCTTATGATCCCAACATCAAAGAGGTATCTCCCGCCCCGATAGGTGCCAAAAACTATACCTTGAAGAACAAACCTTTAAACTATACCGTCCATTTTCAAAACACAGGCAACGACACCGCCTACCATGTCCTGATCAAGGATACCATCAGTAAATTCCTCGATTACAACTCTCTACAAATCACAGGAAGCAGTCACTCTTTAAGTACCACTTTGGACAGCACCTCTGGCTTGACCCAGTTTATGTTTTTCAACATCATGTTGGCTGATAGCAATACCAACGAAAAAGCAAGCCACGGCTTTGTGAGCTATACCATCAAGCCCAAAGCCAACCTGCCCGAGGAAACGATGATCAAAAACACGGCCTACA
>JAIYAU010000022.1 GCA_027488865.1 Cytophagaceae bacterium | reverse complement strand
TCAATTTTGATTTTGGTTACACCTGCACCAAGGGTAAACGCCGGATCAGATCAATCTGTTTGTACAAACAATAAGGTTGTAACATTATCTGGATTTAGTGCAACTGGTATTAGCGCACCTGCAACATGGTCTAAAAGTCCTAATGATGCTAGTGTGTTCAATTCAGTTGGTAGCGTAACTACTTTTACCCCATTTGATACAATAGGTACATATACTTTAACATACACAGGTGTTAATACAATTCAAAACTGTATTCCGGTTTCGGATCAGATGACCGTTAGTTTCACACCCAAACCTAGTGTTAATGCAGGATCTGATAAATCAGTTTGCAAAAACAATCCTAATGTTCAATTAAATGGAACAAGTTCTACAGGAAAGGCTAGGTGGACTGGAGGTTTAGGCAGATTTGTGCCAAATGATTCAACTTTAAGTGCAACCTATCAACCATCTAATGCGGAAATTTCGGCGGGAACTGCAATTACTCTGACATTGTCTTCTTTAAACAATGGTAAATGTAATTCAGTACAAGATCAAATGGTAGTCACTTTCACCAATGCGCCTACAGTGGATGCTGGAACAGCTTTGAGTGTTTGTGCTAATAATTCTAAGGCAACTTTTACAGCAATATCAAGTACAACAGAAGGTATTTGGAGCGGTGGATCAGGTAGTTTTTCTTCTATTACTTCACCTACTGTTGTTTATACGCCAAGTTCCAGTGAACTAACCTCCGCACCGTCATCGGTAAAGTTATTTTTTACTTCAACAAATAATGCAAATTGTTTCGCAGTAAAAGATTCTGTAATTCTTTCTATTACTAAAGCGCCTACTGCTGATGCTGGATTAAATCAAATCTTGTGTTCAAATAATGCAACAGCACAATTAGGAGGTACACTTACTATTGCTTCTGGCGGTATTTGGTCAGGTGGCTTAGGGTCTTATTTGCCCAATGAAACAGATCCATTAGCCAAATATGTGCCTTCAACTGAAGAATTAATAGCCAAAAGGGTACGTATTAAATGGACAACAACCACAGGTTTGAATGGATGTAATGCTGTTTCTGATAGCATTATTATTACATATACAAATTCACCTAGTGTTGATGCAGGTCCAGATCAAGTTGTTTGTGAAAATGTTGGTTCAGTATCTTTAAATGGAATTGTAACTGTCGCAACTGCTGGTCAGTGGACAAGCAACGGTTCAGTGTTTGCGAATACCGCTGCTGCAAGTTATACGTTATCTGCTGCTGATAAAGCAAATGGGTTTGCAAAATTGGTTTTAAAAACTACTGGAATAGGTAATTGTGTTGCTTTAGGAGATACTATGTATGTGTTTTTGTCTAAAGTCCCTACCGCCAATGCTGGTGCTGATCAAACTATTTGTTCAACTGAATATCCCATAAGTCTATCAGCGATTTCTTCGATTGGCACATGGTCGATTCCTTCTGGAAAGGGCACAATTGCTAATCCGACTTCATTAAATACAACTTTTATACCAAGTGCGTCGGCAGAAGCTGATGGATTTGTAATATTAAACTATACCGCCAACGCGGCTGGTGCTTGTCCTTCGGTTTCAGATAATGTAAGGATAAATTTAATTAAAGGACCAATAGTAAATGCTGGAACAGATTTGCAAATGTGTGGTAATTCCTCTTCAATTTCTCTCAATGGAAATATTAGCGGTGTAACTACCTCAGGTATATGGGTTAGTTCAAACGGACAGGGCGTTATTTCAAGCTCAAATAGTACAGTTACTAATTATGTTCCTTCTTCAAATGAAAAAAAGAACGGCGCATTAATTAATTTTGTTTTGACATCAACAGGCAATGGAATTTGTCTCGCTAGAAAGGATACGGTCTTGCTCACAATAACGCCAGCGGTAGTAGTAGATGCGGGTCCTAATATGGTGGTTTGTTCTAACAATACATCTGTTGCCTTGGTTGCCAATATTAAAAACAGCACTGTAACTGGTTGGAACAGCCCAACAGGAGGTATTTTTAACCCTTCAAACAATCTTGTAACAACCTATACGCCTACGGTTACAGACATAACCAATAAAAAGGTAACACTTTCCATACAATCTGCTCCGATAGCTAATTGTGCTAGTTTTACTGATACGATCACTGTTTATATTGATCCAGCTCCTGTTGTAAATGCGGGAACTAATTTTACCGTTTGTGGGGATACTTCTGCCATTCAACTAAATGGAATCACAAGCACCAGTTCTGGAAGTTGGACATCCAACGGATCCGGAATTTTCACACCAACTGCCAACGCAATTACTACAAAATATATACCTAGTAGTGCTGAAAAATCTTCTGGTGGAATACTAACTTTTGATTTTGTCAGCTCAAATAATGGTGTTTGTAATGCTTCTAAAGCTTCCATACAAGTTACTATTTCTCCTACCCCAGTTGTAAATGCTGGAATTAATGACACCCTTTGTGCGGACGGATCTTCTATTACTTTAAATGGAGTACAAAGCAACGCATCTTCTACTACTTGGACGAGCTCAGGAACAGGTGTTTTTGGGTCTGCAGCAACATTAAATTCTACCTATACTCCTAGTGCTAGTGATATCACCGCCGGTTTAGTTACCCTTACTTTAACCACCACAGGACCAGGTTCATGTAAAAGAAAATCGGATAATATGGTATTAAGGGTAATACCTAAGCCAGTAGTTTTTGCAGGAGCAGACAGAAGCATATGTCAAGATTATTCAAGCAGTTTGGCTCTAGTAGGAATGGTTACCAACGCCAAAGGTGGAACTTGGACTAGGTCTGGTACAGGGACCTTTACTAATAATAATACCCTTTCTTCAGGTTATAACTTGTCCAATGCAGATCGATTGTTAACAGCGTTTGATATTATTCTTACTAGCACGGGTAATGGAAGATGTAAAGCTGTAAGTGATACATTATCAGTAAATATTACACCCAAACCCACTACGGGATCTGATTCAACAAGAACAATATGCGCTGATTTTAGCGCTGTGCATGTTGAAGCTGTATCCTCTACTGGCTCTGGTAATTGGATTTCCTCCTCTGGAGGTTTATTTGGGCCTAAGGCAGACTCTTTAAAATCTAATTACATAATTAACAACACGGATATCACAAATGGAAATGTTGTTTTAACATTTTCAACTACTGGAAACGGATCGTGTCAACCAGTTGTAAGTAAAAGAACAATAACTATTACTCCAGCACCCACCACCAGTGCAGGCACTGATTTAGAAATTTGTGCAGATAAAAATACGGTTTCACTAGTAGGAACTAAAACTGTAGCTACAGGAGCAGCCTGGAAGGCTTCAGGAACAGGTACTTTTGATGATACCACTAGTTTGTCACCTATATATACATTGTCTAACCTTGATAAAACAGTAGGTAATGTTCTATTTACATTGAAAACAAAAGGAAATGGTTTATGTAAGGCAGTAAGCGACCAATCCTTATTAAAAATTAATAAACGTCCCACCATTAATGCAGGGCCAGATGAAAGTATTTGTGCGGATCAAGTAGGGGTACAGTTGGGGGCCTCAACCACCCTTTCCACAGGAATTGTATGGAGTGGCGGAACTGGAGTATTTGATGATAATACAAGTTTGACTCCTAAATATTTTCCTTCTGCATCAGAGATCTCGTCTGCTCCTATTGCTATAACGCTTACGGCTACCACAACTGGGAATGGACTTTGTGATGCAGTAAGCGACCAAGTAGTAGTGAATATTACCCCAAAACCAACTGTTAACGCCAATACAGACTTAACAATTTGTGGAGATATTGCTGGCACAACATTAAATGGAAATGTGACCGTGGCAACAAATGGTGTATGGTCTATTGTATCGGGAGGATCAGGTACGTTTTCTCCAAGTGCTAATTCTATAATTACTACTTATAATCCTTCTCTTAACGAACTTACTTCCGGCGCAACTGTAACGCTCAAATTAACTAGTGTGGGAAATGGCCTGTGTCAATCAGTTGAAGACGTTATGACTGTTGTGATTTTACCAAAACCTACTATTTCATTGGACGGAAATATTAGTATGTGCGCAGATAATGATGGTTTGGGAATTGGTTTGGGTAATATTTCAGGGGCCCCAGGTGCTATTTGGTCAACTTCAGGGTCTGGGGCATTTTCAGATAATGGAAATATTAACGCCACTTACCTACCTTCCGCCTCTGACAAATCGAATGGGAGCGTAATTCTTACTTTAACCACCACACCTGGCACAACTACCTGTAAACCAATTTCAGCAAGTAGAACCCTCACAATTACACCTGCTCCTGTTGTTAATGCAGGACCCGATTTGGATGTATGTATAGGTATTGACACGATAAGTTTGAGTGGTAAAGTTATAAATGCCACTGGTGGAACATGGTCAACTTTAGGTTCAGGGGAATTTTCAAAAGGGAATAGTTTGGCCTCAAGATATGGCCCTAGTGCTGTTGATAATACTAATGGGGAAGTTACTTTGGTATTATCTTCATCTGGAAATGGTGTTTGTTCAAGTGCTGAAGATAGTCTTACTGTAAGATTTCAAGCTGCTCCAGCTGTAAATGCTGGATTACCAAAAACGGTTTGTAACACAAATTTACCAATTACACTTGAGGGGAGTGGAACAACAGGTAGATGGACAGTCACCAACGGTGTTGCAGGCACATTTTTTCCCAATGATAGTACTTTAAATGCTTCATTCACACCTACTACCGCAAACTTTACCGGTAATATTTTGTTCAGGCTTAGCTCAATTGTAAAAGGAACTTGTTTACCTTCATTAAGTGACGTTACTATAAACGTAATTCAAGGTCCCGTACCAACAGCTCCTGTTAATCAAACGGTTTGTACCAATCAATCTAGTGTAAATCTAGTTGGTTCTATTTCTTTTGGTAATGTAAAATGGACTACATCTGGTACAGGTGCGTTTGGTAATTTAAACAGTTTAAATACTACCTATCAGCCATCAACCATTGATAAACAAGCAGGATTTGTTGTAATTACACTTAATACTGACGGTGGTTTATGTAGCAGTATTAAGGATACAATGTTGATAAAATTTGATGAAGCTCCAACTATTTCTGCTGGTCCTGATTTAGAGTTTTGTAGGAGCATATCTTCTGTTAACTTAAATGCTACTAAAACTATTGCTACAGGTGTTGCTTGGAGTAACCTATCTGGTACAGGTAATAATTTTAATTCTTCAACAAGTTTAACGCCCACTTATTCACCTACAGTTGTAGACGGAAATAATGGTTCGGTAAAATTAATAGTAACCACCACCACAGGTACTGGCAGTTGTTCATCTGTTTCGGATACAGTAGTAATAACATTCAATCCACTTAACATAGCCTCTGCGGGAAATGATACTTTGGTATGTTCTAACTTATCTTCAGTAGGATTATTGGGTAACGTTTCAAATTCGAAAGGCGGATTTTGGAAATCTTTTGGTACTGGTACATTTACACCAGATAGCGTTACTCTTAAAGCCTCCTATTCACCTACAGCCGCAGATATTGCAGCAGGAAGTGTTAAATTGCTTTTGGAAACAACTGGAAATGGTAACTGTGCAGCAGTTAAAGATTCTATGATTCTTTCGTTTCAATCTCTACCTAATGTCGTGTCAGGTGAAGATCAAGAATTATGTGCTAATGTGGCTTCAGTAAATTTAACAGGAACTAAAACTAACGTGACTAACGTAGTATGGAGGTCTTTGGGAACGGGCGCATTTGCTGATTCAACAATACTTAATTCAACATATGTGCCATCTAATACAGATCGTAATAATGGTTTTGTGTCATTTTTGCTTTCGAGTAAAGATAATAGCGTTTGTGCTAATGTTTCAGACGTGGTCAATGTAACTTTAGCACCTTTGCCGGTATCGGTGGTTAATGCTGGATTTGATCAATCTATATGTGAAGATATTGGAAGTATACAGCTTGAAGGTATAGTGAAGGTAGCCGGAGGAGGCAAATGGTCAACTTTTGGTGGTAGTGGCACCTTTTTAGAGAATGACAGTACTTTAAATGCACAATTCGTTCCTAATTCGGTTACCAAAAAAGCAGGAAATAAGGTAAGTCTAATTTTAACTACCATTAAAAATGGGGTTTGTGGACCAGCAAGGGATAGCACCGTTTTAACCTTTACAAATAGACCCAATCCTAAAACCAATGACTCGATTGTATCTATTTGTTCAGATTCTTCAAAAATACAACTTGGAGTAGTTGAAACCACGGCTAAAGGTATTAAATGGACTACAACAGGAAATGGTGTTTTTGCCCCAAATGAATTTACTAATAACGCCGTTTATTATCCTTCAAGTGAAGACCTTACAAATGGTCAAATTGGTATCACTGTAACCACCCTTGATAATGGTTCTTGTAATGGTGAATATAGTGATCAAATGGTGGTTAGGATTTCTAAAGCACCAACTGTTTCGCTAGGGTCAGATCCTTCTATTTGTGCGAACAATGCTAAGCTTCAGTTAAATGCTACCGTTGCGAATTCATCAGGGTTAAAAGATTTATGGACCACATCTTCTGGATTAGGAACTTTTGCAGTTAATGCTACTATTAAAAATCCATTGTTTACTGCAAATGCATCAGACATAGATAAAGGAGCTGTATTATTAACATTTACTACGGACCAGAATGGTACTTGTAGACCCGTAAGTAAACAACTTTTGGTTACGATTACTCCAAGTCCAGTGGTATTTGCTGGTTCAGATCGTACGTTGTGCGTAAATAATGCATTTGTACCCCTGAACTCTACTATTACTGCCGGTGCTACAACTGGGGTTTGGACAACAACTGGTACTGGATCATTTGTACCGGATCCATCTACAGTAGCCATTCAATACCTACCAAGTACAGATGACTTGACCAAATCTTTCATTAAATTGGCTTTAACAAGTAGTGGTAATACTAATGGAACTTGTAACGCTGTTACAGATTCTGTGATTCTTAACTTTACACCTGCTCCAAAAGTTGTGGCTAGCTCATTTTCACCTTGTGTTTACGACAATGGTGTTACGATAAATGGTGTTGTAACTGGAGGAGCTATTTCTGGTAGATGGAAGACTAATGGAACTGGGTCTTTTGCACCTAATCCATTTAGTTTAACAGCCACATATTTTCCTTCACCGTTGGATAAAGCGGTGGGTTCAGTTAAGGTTACTTTAGTATCAACTGACTTTGGAAATTGTAATCCAGATTCTGCTATTATTTCATTATTGGTGGCGCCATTACCGTTAGCTGACGCTGGGACAGACAGATTTGTTTGTCGTGGTGTAAATGATACTTTAATAGCACGAACTGTAGATAATCAGGTATTTGATTGGACAGAAATTGGTGGTGTCTTTACTGCTACCAACTCATTAAGTGCTGTGGTAGGCCCGATTACCAAAAATCAACATGTATATCAATTAAAAGTAACTGATAATAAGGGTTGTATAGAATTTGATACTGTTGCCGTAAGCGCCGTAGATAATCCTAACTTTAGTTTGGATAGTAAATTTTGTTTACAGCCTTCGCTAAAAATAAAGGCTAGTGCTACAGCTTCTGTACCAAAGGCGTCATTTCAATGGTACAAAGACGAGGTCCTAATTGAGAGTGCCAATGATACTATTTTGAAAGTGACTCAGCCAGGTACTTATCGAATTAATTATTCGCTAGGCCGTTGTAATAGATATAACGCAGTAACAAGGGTATTGCAACCTCCTATTTTAATTACCCAAGATTATACTTATTGTAAAAACGATATTGCATTTGCAAGTGTAAAAAGTTTGTTACCAGGGGCGGTTAGTTATAATTGGTCTATCAAAGGTGGGGCAAATCTAGGAATTAATAATGACACTGTTTCTAATGTAGTTACAGCAGACACCACCATTTTCAGAACCACCGTTACTGATAGTGAAAATTGTTTTACCCGTGATAGTGTATTTATTTTTGGCATTCCTAGGCCTTTGATGGGACTTGCCTTGAATTCTCCTACCTGTGTAGGAAATGATGTGGTGTTAAATGCAACACCTAGTATAATTTATTCATCAGCGATAAGAAATTGGTCACTCAATAATACACTGTTGGCTGATACCACACCTGTTTTAGTGGTAAAAGAAAATGGTAATGGTCCGGGAAGATACATAGTTACCTACTCAGTAGATAAGTGTATAGCAAAAGATACTGCAGACGTAGTATTTAATCCATTACCAGTATCGACATTAGTATCTACTGCAGAATTTTGTAGTTTAACCCAAGATTCGTTGTTACTTAACGCAAACCCTACTGGAACTAATGTTGGTATTCGGTACAAGTGGCTTACCAATGCTCTATTGCAAGATACATTAAGTACCTTTGCAGTCGATTCATCAATGTTATTTGGAGCAACTAAAAAAACGTTTGCAGTACAACTTACGAATCAATTTAATTGCACCACAATAGATAGCATTGTTGTTAGTGATTTTTGTGTACCAAAAGTGTTTATTCCGACCGCGTTTACTCCGAATAAGGATGAAACAAATGAAACAATTAAAATATTCGCAATCGATAAATACATAAAGAATTTCGAATTGTACATCTTCAATCGTTGGGGTGAGGTAATTTTCCAAACTAATAATCCGAATGAAGAATGGGATGGAACGTATAGGGATGTGTTAATGCCTATTGGATCTTATCCATATGTAGTTACGTACGAGTCTACCGACCCAAGAGATCTAACTAAGTATAAACAAAATGGAAAAGTAACTGTGGTAAGGTAAAATATGCTGTTAGGGGTGATTTAATAACATTACAGCATATTTTTAGTCTAGATTTCAGGTATGATTAAAAACTACTTTTTTAGTTTAGCTTAAAGGATATTTTTTGAAATGAGTTGATTGTTTGTATAAAATTTTGTGTACTTGCATTAAAAGATCAAATAGGTTTATATTTGCAAATAGTTGTGGTGTTTTATTCATTAGATATAAACTGGGTTAGGATTTTTAAAATATAATTCCCTATGGATTTTTCTTATATTAAAAAAATACTTTGGAAGCTAAAATGGTTTATTGTCATTTTGCCAATATTGTCTGGCGTTATTACATTTTTTTTGATTCAAAGCAAACCAAAACAATTTAATTCTAAAGCTCAGCTTGCCACAGGAATCACTGATCAAGAACGAGTTACAATTGATGATAATGACAATAACTGGAATGTTATAAGCAATAGATTTGCCAACTTTTTGGCATTTATAGAGTCAAAAGAAATTGTGAATATGATTTCTTATAAATTGGTCCTTCATGACCTGCAAAGTAATCGGCCTTTTCGTAAGTTAAGTAAAGAAAAATTGAACAAGCAAGGTTTTACGGATGAAGAGTTAGAAAAATGTATTCCCATTCTTCAAAACAAGTTTGATTCTATCATTTTGTTGGATTTAAATAATGAAGAGGATAAAAGATTAAATCAACTTATCAAGCTTTACAATTATGATCAAAAAACCATTTCTAAAATGGTCTCTATTAATAGAGTAATGTCATCTGATTTTGTAAAAATAGAGTCAAAGTCAGAAAATCCTCAATTGTCCTCCTATCTAGCTAACGAATATTGTACAGAGATTATTCGTTTTAATTTTGTTACAGAAACAAGAAGATTTGGTAATTCGTTGTCCTTTTTTGGCGATTTATTAAAACAAAAAAAGTTGGAATTGGAAAGCAAAATTGATACACTCAGAAGATTTAAAGAGAACTCCAACGTAGTTAATTTTAATTTACAATCTGAGGCAAAGTTAAACCAAATTGCTATGCTAGAGGAAAATCGCAATGAGGAACTTAAGAAGATTTCGAGTTATCAATCTGCAATCAATCAAATCAAAATAAAAATTGGTTCTGCAGGAGCCGCAGCAGGAGAGGAGGTATTTCAAAATCAAGCCGTTATAATACTTCAAAATAAAATTCAGAAGTTAACCCAACGTTTTTATAATGGGAATACCGGCAATAAGGGTTTAAATGATTCCATTCAAAACTACAGGGCTGAATTAGAAAATAAAATTTATTTATTGAGTAAAAACAGTGGTGGAGGTACTCTTGAGGCTACTGCAAAACAAGAACTCATTACAAAAAAGTTGAATTATGAAATTGATTTGGCAATGGCCCAATCCAATTATACAATTATCCAAGGTCTTTTATCAAACCTAAAATCAACTATGTCTACTATTGTGGCGGATGAAGGTCAAATAGCCGCTCTAGAACTACAGATAAATGCGGCTCGTGAAGAGTATATAAATATAGAAACCAAATATAATCAAGCTAGAAATATATCTTTAAATAAAGGTGGAAACTTGCGACAAATTGAAAAGGCGCAACCTAACGACCAGCCAGAACCTACACATATTCTAATGTTTACGATTATTTCAGCCATATTAAGTGCTGGTTTGGTAATAGGAGGAGGTGTTGCGTATTCGTTTCTGGATAAAAGAATTAGAAATCCTGATAGATTTGAACTATTTACAGGTATTAAGTCAATAGGGTTTATCCATAAAATAAATCATAAAAATTTAGATCTGAAAAGGTTAATAGACTTACTTCAAAAGGATAATAAGGACGTAATTTTAGAACAAGAATTAAGGAGTTTGAGGTATGAATTAATTAAAGATCGCTCTAGGTCTATTTTATTTACCAGCTTAGCGGAAGGTCAGGGCAAGTCATTGGTTATATTTTCATTAGCCTACTCATTAAGTAAAAACGGCAGTAAAATATTAATAATTGATACTAATTTTAAAAACAACTCTCTCTCTATTTTATTTGAAAATTTTTTGTTTCAAAATTATATGGATCAGCTAGACGAAGGACATCTTCTTAATGCAGAAAATATTTCCAATGAAGACTCTAAATCATTTCCATCTAAAGTTTTGTATTCAAGCAGTGACTTTATTAAAAAGACTGGTTTTGACAATATTGATATAATTGGTAGTTCAAATACGAAAAAGTCACCTTTTGAAATTTTTAATGACAAGGATTTTAAACATTTGGTCCAAGTATTATCAGATAAATATGATTATATATTTATGGAGGGAAGTTCTTTGAACAAATATACCGATTCTAAAGAGTTAATGGAGTTCACAGAAAAGGTTGTACTAGTCACTAAAGCCGATTATATACTTGGGGCAGCTGATAAAATCTCGCTTAAATTTCTTAACTCACAAGGTGTTAAGGTAATTGGGGGTATTGTGAATTATGTAGAATCAGATGAATTATAACATATTAGTGATTTTTTTATTACGTTAAATTATTTGTTGATTTTCGAAACATTGAGTTTTTATTTATTAATTTCGCCTTCTGCCAATAAATTTTAATAAATGGCGTTATTTAGTCCAAGATTATTTTTGAAATATTAAGAAATCATGAATTTTAAAAGAATTAATAACCTAACGGGTTGGTTGGTATTTGCTATAGCCACTGCTGTATACGCATTAACTGTTGAACAAACTGCAAGTTTTTGGGATTGTGGTGAATTTATTGCAGCCTCATATAAATTGCAAGTGCCTCACCCTCCTGGTGCACCTTTATTCCTTCTAATTGGGCGTTTATTTTCATTCTTGTCCTTTGGTGATGTAACTAAAGTAGCCTATTGGATTAATATGGTGTCCGTATTTTCTAGCTCATTCTCAATACTTTTCTTATTCTGGACAATAACTTTTTTGGCTAAAAAGGTAATTAAGGTAAACGCACAGGAGCCAACCTTAGGACAGACCATTCAAATCATTGGAAGTGGATTGGTGGGTTCTTTGGCTTATACATTCTCTGATTCCTTTTGGTTCTCTGCCGTAGAAGCTGAGGTTTACGCTATTTCTTCGTTTTTTACTGCATTTGTATTTTGGGCCATGCTTAAGTGGGAAACTATTGCAGATCGCGAAGATTCTGACAAATGGTTAATCTTGATTGCCTATGTAATGGGTCTTTCTATTGGCGCTCACTTACTCAACTTGGTGACAATACCTGCATTGGCTTACATTTTTTATTTTAAAAAATACAAACCTACTACAAAAGGTATTTTATTAACCTTTGCTATTAGTGGTGTTATGGTGGTTGGTATCTTAGAAGGTATCATTCCTGGTTTACCTTCTATTGCTGGTTCTTTTGAAATCTTTTTTGTCAATACACTACACTTGCCGTTCAGAGTTGGAATCGTATTTTTTATGCTTTTGTTTATTGGAGCATTGGTTTATGGAATTTATTATTCCATTCAACAGAAAAATAGGGTTTTAAATACTGTATTAGTAAGCATAAGTTTTGTTCTAATAGGTTACGCATCTTATGCAGTTATTTTAATTCGTTCTAACTATAATCCACCTATTGATGAAAATAATCCTGAGAACGTTATCAGTTTTGTTTCTTATCTTAAACGTGAACAATATGGTGATCGTCCTTTGATAGCGGGGCCGCAATATACCGCCGACCTTATTGATCAAAAACAGGGAGCGGCTTTATATAGAAAAAAGGGTGATGAATATGTAATTTATGATCATAAAACAATTAATAAGTTTGACAAAAAACATGAAACAATTTTCCCTAGAATGCACAGCAAACAACCTGGGCACATTGAGGAATATGAAAAATACGTAGGCAAACCTAAATCTCGTGTGGTCGGTGGGCAAAGTGAGTCCCAATTTAAGCCTTCATTTGGTCAGAATTTGCAGTTTATGTTCAAATACCAATTTGGTGTTCAATATTTTAGATACTTTTTATGGAATTTTGCAGGTAGAGAAAATGACATACAAGGCTCAAGTTGGCTGGCTCCACAAGATTGGGGTAAGGATGTACCTGAGATGTTTGCCAAAAACAAAGCAAGAAACAATTTCTATTTAATACCTTTAATTTTAGGCGTATTGGGTTTTGTCTTTCATATGTTTGAATTTGCTGGAGGTAGAGATGGTAAAAGTTTTTTATATGTAATGTTATTCTTTTTATTAACTGGTCTAGCTCTTTCCTTTTATCTTAATCAGCCTCCAGTGGAACCCCGAGAAAGGGATTATATTTTTGCTGGTTCGTTTTATGTTTTTGCAATTTGGATAGGCCTTGGCGTAATTGCACTATGTGATTTCTTTAAGGGATTTATTAAAAATGAAACTTTAAGACCCATCGTGATGACAATTGTTGGTTTTTCAGTGCCTACCATAATGGCAGCTCAAGGTTGGGATGATCACGACAGATCTAACAGATGGCATTCTGTCGATTCCGCAAAGAATTTATTGAATTCTTGTGCAAAAAATGCAATTTTATTCACAGGTGGTGATAATGATACATTCCCTCTTTGGTATGTACAAGAGGTAGAAGGATTTAGAACAGATGTAAGAGTTTGTAACCTAAGTTTACTAAATACCGATTGGTACATCGAACAAATGAAGAGCAAGGCTTATGATTCACAGCCACTTCCTATAGCATTAGATTTTGAGAACTTTATTCAAGGTAAAAATGACTACATACCTTATGTAGAAGATAAAAACATAACTAATGGTATTTATTTAAAAACGTATATCGATTATGTTAAAAGTGAAAATCCAGCGGTTATGGTTAATACACAAAGTGGTAATACTATTGCAAAACTTCCTTCAGATGTAATGATTTTGCCAATAGATACAGCTGCAGTATATAAATTGGGTATAATACCAGTATCTCAAAGGACCAAGATGGTTCCAGAGTTACGCTGGAGTTTGGGTAAAAACTCTATGGAGAAAAAGGATTTGATTATTCTTGACATGATAGCAACTAACAATTGGCAACGCCCAATTTATTTTTCAACAACACTTTCAGGGTCAAGTTACTTAAATTTAAAAGAATATTTGCAAATGGAGGGTTTGGCGTATAGGCTGTTACCTGTAAAAACCGCAGGTGCGAGTCAAGGACGTGTGGAAACATCAATTATGTACCAACGCATGATGAAAGATTTTTATTGGAGAAGCCTCGATGATGAAACAGTATATTATGATGAAAATTATAGACGTTTTCCTCTAAATGCAAGAAATAGTTTTTATAGATTAGCTGCTGAGTTTTATAACGAGGGTAATTTAGACAAGGCTAGAGAGGTAATTGATTATTGTTTTAAGGTTATGCCAGATAAGACAATTCCTTATGATGTTTACACCCCTCAGTTTATTGCCCTTTATTTACGTTTAAAAGAGGATAAAAAGGCCTTAGCCATGTGTGAGGTAATGATAAAAAGAGCTGATGATGAACTTAACTATTATAAAAACAATAAGATTGATACCTACGAGATTCAATCCAATATGTATATTTTTAACCAAATTATCAATTCACTGAGAAGTGAAGGTAAAACATCAGAGGCTGACAAATATAACAAGCTATTTGAGGGACATATGTCTTGGGTTAAATTACCACAATAAAAATGAGATGCTAGCAGAATTGATACTATTCTGCTAGCATCTCATTTTTTTTACTCCAATGCTAAGTAAGGTAGTAGTTTTAGATAGTCGTCTTCAGTTAATATTTTAATATTTTTTAGGTCTTCTATACTTTTGTAAAGCCCATGTTGTTTTTTATAATTAAGAATAACTGCGGCTAGCTTTCCTTTGATATAAGGGTGATTTCTAAGTTCCTCATAGCTACTTGTATTAAGATTAATTTTTTTTGGTATAAAATTATTATCAATGGTTAATTTTGATTCTAGGTCAATGCGGGTTTCCTCATTTAGGCCATATACCTCTTGAATTTGTTTTATTGAAACAAATCCACCTAGCGCTTTTCGGTATTTTACTATTCTACTGGCTAGTTTATACCCTATTCCTTTAAATTTCTCTAACTGTAAGGTATCTAATTGGTTAATATCATAAACAAATGTTTTAACATAATTAGGCTTGTTGTTAGAATGATTTATGGATTCATTTGGCTTGATATTGTTAACTGATTTGTTGTCTTTGAATGATTCCTTAATGAAAATTTTAGCTGAAAGCTTACTATAAAGTTTTTCGGAAAAACCATAAATTTTTTTTAGATCTTCCTTATTTCTGAATTTCCCACCTTTTGATCTGTAATTAATTATCCTGTTGGCTAACTTGAAGGGAATCCCATTTCCCACAAAGGTTTCTAAAGTGGCGTCATTTGGGTCGAATTCTTGAATCGTTTTTAAATCTACGCTTACCCTTTCAAGTGACAAGTTGGATGGTTTTTCTTCTTCAATTGATTTTATCCAATTCTGAAGTATAGCTTCATCTTGGGTATGGGTGACATTATTTACAAGATAATGTTGAAGGACTATAGGTGCAAAAATTGTTAAAATGATAATTACAAAAAGTATTGTAATACCATTTATTTCCTTGGCGGAAAAGCCAAAGTACATATTTATTGAACGCTTCATTCTGCGAAAGGCACGCGTGATGAACATATGCATTAGGTTTGGAGGATTAAGTTTTAAAAATAGTGTTATGATTAGAATTATTTAGCTTATTTTACGAATATTTTTAAATGTAAAACAAAAATAAGTATATGGCGTATTAAACGTATGAGGTTTTTTATATTACTTAACCTGATTTTTAGTTTTTTACAGGCACAAACTGTAAAACAATATACTACAGACGAAGATCCAAGGATAATGTGTGTAGACTTTAGCATAGTGCTGCCTTATGGTAAAAGCCGTATTACTGCTATTGATAATCCAAGGTTAATAAAGGTAAGGGGGCTGATTGAAGATGATAAATTGAAATCAGAATATCGTTATGCCTTAATCAATAGTATAAAACGTGTTAGGTTTAAGGTTTCTGATAAAAATTCTATTGAAAAAGGGGATAAAACAGGATATTCTGTAAATATTTTTGACAATGTTGAGAAGGCCGAGAAGAAAAGCTATTGGGATATTTTCTTATCTAAAAATAAGGAGTTTAAATTAAGGATAAACCTTGGATTGGGAAGTTCTGACATTAATTTATCAGGATTGAAGGTTAAAACTGCACATATTTCAACTGCCAGTGCAGATGCTACGATTAACTATTTTAGTGGTCAAGCGAATCAAATCGAAATGGACAGCTTACAGCTTAAAACTGAAATTGGCAATGTTACCTTCAATAACCTTCAGATGGCTAGAGTCAAAAATCTAACCGCAGATATTGGATTTGGTAAGTTAAAACTTATTTATGGCGGCGGAAATACCACCGTGTCTAATGTAAATGTAAAAATTGGTACAGGTAAACTAGTAGTCAAGCTGCCCGCCAATGACTTACCTGTTAAAATTAAAATTAATTCTTCGTCATTTGCAAGTGTGGAAGTGCCAAAAGGATTTAAAAGAAAAGATGGTAATATTTATATTAATGAAAATTTTTATGAAAGCGCACCTAATGCGGTTATTTTTAATGTAGATGTGTCATTAGGAAAGGTGGTATTTTTAACCAATTAATTTAGATTTTGCTTGAGTTAATTAATGTAACCAAACAATTTGGTAATCATATAGTGCTAAATAATATTAGTGCGTCTATCCCCAAAGGAGAAATTATTGGTTTATTAGGTCAAAATGGTGCTGGCAAAACCACAATATTAAGGCTTCTTACGGGCATTTTAAAGCCTGATTTAGGTACTGTTTTGATTGACGGATACAGTCCCACCAATAAGAATCAATTAATAATTGGGTATTTGCCAGAAGAACGAGGCCTTTATAAGAAAATGTCTGTTTATGATTTATTACTTTACCTTGGTAGGTTGAAAGGTCTTTCATCAGCTGAGGCAAAGGTTAAAGCTAGGACGTTGTTACAAAAATTTGATTTACTCCAATGGTGTCATCACCTAGTAGGCAGTTTATCTAAAGGTATGCAACAAAAAATTCAGTTTATAACTGCCGTTATTCATGAACCGACGTTATTAATTCTTGATGAACCTTTTAGTGGATTTGACCCACTTAATGCCGAACTTTTGAAGAAGGAGATCAAAAGTCTTCATCAGTTGGGCACAACCATTATTCTATCCACCCACAGAATGGACAAAGCAGAAGAACTTTGTACATATCTTTTAATGATTAATAATTCTAAAATAGTTTTGGACGGAAAGAAGGATAAAATATTAGCAACCTACAAAACCAATTACATTAATCTAACAACTGAAGAGGCCCTTGATTTTATTCCGCAGTCTTTTAGTATAAGAAAAAATGAAGGCTTTACATATCTTATAGAACTCTGGCAAGGAAAGACCAATAATGATGTTCTTTTGGAATTAATTGGTCGAAATCAAAAAGTCGTTTCATTTATTGAAAACGAACAAACCATTAATGATATTTTTATTAAAAAAACTACTGAGAATTTTGAATAAAGTCTTGATAATAGGACGCGTTGAATTTTTAAATAGGATAACAAAGAAATCCTTTTTATGGTTAACTCTTATTGGTCCCTTAATAATTGCAATTATAATGATTGTGCCTATTGGTATGGCCATGAAAAGCAGTAAAAATTATACTATAGAGGTGCTTGATTTATCGGAACAGCATATTTTTTATAATTTACCATTTAACAAGGACAAAAATTACATTAATATGAATGGTAGTCAAGAAAGTATCTTGGCTAATTTTCTACTCAGTAATAATGATGCATTAATAGTAATTCCTCCCAGCGTTAATGGCAATGTGGAAATTAAATTATACCAGCATATATCTTTGTCAAAAAGTACTATTCAATCGATAACGTCCGATTTGAATGCTGAAATAGCCAATTTTGTCTCCAATGAAATAAAAAATGCTAATCCAAAATTGGCAATTTGGCTTAAGGGGGTACAAATTCAATCACAAACACTAGCACCTAATAATTCGTTTAGCGAAACTGCCTTCATATTTGCGCTTACGGGTGCTATGGCTATTTATATTTTTATTTTTGTGTATGGTGTTCAAGTAATGAGAAGTATTGTAGAAGACAAAACCAGTAGAATCGTTGAGATTATAATTACCTCTGTGAGACCGGTGCAACTTATGGCAGGTAAGATATTGGGTGTTGGACTTACAGGACTCTTACAATTTTTCGCTTGGCTCACGTTGTCATTTTTTATAATTTTTCCTATTTATAAATATTTTAAAATTGAAAGATTTACAAATGAACAAATTGTAGAAACACTAAAGTATGTTGGAGATACCGAGCAGGCTTTAGAAATCAATTATATTTTAAATGGCCTAGCTTCAATTCAATTACCAATTTTTGGGATATGTTTTTTATTATACTTTCTGCTTGGCTTTTTAATTTATGCTGGGCTTTTTTCTTGTGTAGGTGCTATGGTGGATAGTGAGACTGATTCACAGCAGTTTGTCGTACCAATAACCGCTCCAATGGTAGGTACAATATTATTAATGCAGCTAATCACCCAAGAGCCTGATAGCGCCTTAAGTTTGGCATTGAGCATGTTTCCTCTTACTAGTCCCATTGCGATGATGTTGAGATTACCATTCGGAGTTAATAGTTCTGAAATATTTTATTCTATAACAATTTTGGGAGTGTCCGCCGTTTTGGTTTTAATAATGGCTGGCAAAATATATCAAACTGGAGTATTAATGTATGGCAAAAAAGCAACTTTGGCAGAAGTATTTAAATGGCTTGTCCAAAAGTCATAGATTTTTAAATTTAACAAGTTTTAGATTTGTTCTTAATAAAAATTTATATGTACGTTAATCCAAACGATCCAGAACATACCTTAATCAAATCCAAAATAAAAGAATGGATGATAAAAGTAAAATTAATTAATTCTGATGCAGATTTGGACGTTACTGAACTAAAATGTGCCGATGTACATTGCCCATGCATCACAACCTTGGTCACAATCAATGGTGATGAACGTTTTAAATTTCAAATTGCGAAGCCGTTGGTTTTTATAAGAGAATGGGATATTAAAGGGCTTTTGATACAACAATAATCATTTCATGTCAAGCGTTTCTTGTGCTTGTTGAATAAGTTGATTACCGTTATAATAACCACTAAGTCGTCTAATTATTTTACCTTCGGCATTCATGAATAATAAAGTAGGCACTTCATCAATATAATATTTTTTCGCTATAGCTTGCCCTTCCTCCGTGTCTACATCAATTTTTATATTTATGAAATTTGTGTCAAAATAATTAATTACTTCAGGATCTGTAAAAACTTTTTTATCCATTTGTTTACACGGGCCACACCAGGTAGCATAACTGTCTACAAACAATAATTTTTTTTCGGCGGCTGCCTTTTTTAAGGCCTGTTCCATGGTTTTATTGATAAACGCAACATGATTCTGCGCCTTAACTTGATGCAAGCAGATTATAAATAGTATAATACCGATGATTTTCATTTTCATATTTTGTTAATCTAAGTTGCAATAATTAAGCCAAAATTATAATACACAAATATCCATAATTATAACGAGACTATACTTTTACACGCAAGGTGAACATAAAATTTCTTCCAGGCGCACTTAAGCCAGAAGCAAATGTGCGGTAATATTGGTCAAGGATATTTTCAATCGCTATCTGAAATTGTGTGTATTGGTTTATTGAATAAGCTAAACGTACATTAAAAGTATACCAAGCGGGGTAATAACCTTTTTTCGTGTCAAACGAGTATTGCTGATTATCTTCTCCCAATAAATTATAATCTTTAGAATTTTTAGCTCCGGAATAGTTGATCCAAAATTCGCCTTTAATTTTTTTTATTTTCAATAAAAATGCTGTTTTGCCAAATACTGGAGCAATATGATCAAGTGGGTAGTCTACAGAATCGGTTTTAATACGCCCATAGGTATAATTTACGGTGGAGCTTATGCTAAATGATTTGGTTACGTCTGCAAATAATCCTACACTTGCACCATAAATGAAGGCATTTCTGGCATTTTGGTTGGCAAATATCGCAGAATTTTTGCCGTCAGAAATAATTGAATCAGCGCCTTGATATTTGTATTTTTGGGTAGTAATCGCATCGATAAACCATGAATAAAAAAATGTGTTCTCTAGCCTTACTTTTTTGTCAAATATTTTTGAAATGGTGCTTTCAACATTATAGATGTATTCTGGCTTTAGTTTGTCGTTTGGCACTATTAAAGAACCCGCTTTGGTTTCAAAAACTTTAGCCAAATCATCTATATTAGGTGCTCTAAAACCGGATGAACCCAATAGGGCAAATCGCCAATCTGCGCTGGGCATATAAACTAAGCCAAGATTGCCATTAAATGCATTACTTGCTTGAGTGGCATTTTTAAAAGGAAATTTGAAAAAGCTAGTATCGTTGAAAGTAGCATTTAATCTAATGGTACTAAAGCGCAGACCATCAGTAAGGATCAGTTTTTCTGATAATTCCCAAGCATGAGTTACGTAGACTGCATAGGTATTTAGTGTAGATCCTCCGTCGGGATATCGTGTATCCAAAGGTACAATGGCCTTACTATTTATTAACTCTCGAGATGCTTTGGAATCAACCGTATTTAAGGCCAAATCCAAACCATACCTAATTTCATGTTTGCCTATATTTTTATTAAAATCCCAATTGATGGTAAAAAGCTTCACCTTCTCATTTCTCGTATTAAGATTTTGACTTCCAAAGTTTCTGTTTATACGACTTTCCTCCACATTTTGATAAGCAAAAACAAGGCGGCTTTCGTTATAAAGTAATTTTTTTGCAAGAAGTGATAATGTATAACTTGCCATAAATCTTTTTTGCGGGCCATAATACCAAACAGCACTTACAGGTAAGTTAGATTTGACTTCGGTTAGTCGGTCATAACGTGGAATATCAGAACTTTTGGAATATTGTAAATTAAGCTCATGACTTATAGTTCTATTTGGTTTATAAATTAATTTTTGAAGCAAGTCAAGTTGTTTGTATCCAGTATTTTTTTGAATTAGACTGTTGTTATTAGCAAGCATGCTGTCCTTTCCATTAATTCGTTCAGTATAAAAAGAGAGTTTGCCCCAATCATTTAATAATGGGCTTCTTGTGCTTCCCATTTTTAGGTCATTAAAGTCAGAATAGGTAATACTTGAAAGAAAACCAAACTTTTTAGTTCCAAAACTGGCATCTACATGAGCTGTTGATTCTCTGTTGGCCGATGCTTGACGAAAATATGCACTTACTTTACTCACAGATTTTCTGCCAGAATCAGCCAAAATAGGTTTTTTGGTATAAAAGTGCATTACACCACCCAATGCATCGCTACCATATACCACAGAGCCTGGTCCATAGGTGATTTCTGCACGATCTAAAATTGAGTTGTCTAATGTAATGATATTTTGCAAATGTCCCCCTCTAAAAATAGCATTGTTCATACGTACACCATCAACCACTATCAAAACTTTGTTCGCTTCAAAACCTCTTAAAATTGGACTCCCTCCACCCATTTGACTTTTCTGAACCATAATATTTCCACTTTGCTGCATCACGTCGGCTGTGGATTGTTGGCTCATAAATTCTAATTCTTTGACTTGGATTACTTGCATTTGTTGAGGCACATCTTTTCTTTTTTCTTCAAATTTTGAGGCTGAAACTACTACTTCTGATAAATCCGCGGGTTTTTCCGTTAAAAAGATACTGTATTTGGATTTTTCCAGTTCTGCCAATGTGGTAATTTCCACCGAATATCCTGTTTTACGAATGGTTATGATTGAATCTAGTGCTAAGTTTGTTATTGACACATTCCCGTTTTTATCTGTTATTACTGCTTGGCCTAGTCTATCAGTTATTATGACATCTGATAAAGTTTGTAAACTATAACGATCCTTGGCTACTACGGATTGGGAATGGAGCGAATTAGCGCTTAAAACGCTTAATATCACAAAATAAATTTTTTTCAAAGGGAATAAAGTGTGAATTGTTTAACTGTTATATATAGTTGGAATTGTGCAAATATATATAATAATTATGCAATTTTAACAATTTTAGAAATACTTAAAGTAGTAACGATCATGCCTGCTCAATTATAAATTATGGACTTGTGCCTTGAGTATTGAAATGTTCCGTTTTGTAACTAAATTGATTTCTCCATAATTTGAGGACAAGTCTATTAAATGTAAATAAATATGAAAAAAACATTATATTCACTTTAGATTTAATTACAAAGTTTTAAAATTGGCCTTTATTCAACCTAAGAGCTTGTTAACTAAAGAAAAATTAGAGTCAAGCAAAATATTTTATATATTTTTATCGAATTTATTGACTGATGGGTTTGACAAATTAAATATTTTTATTTCCTTAATTCTACCTTTTTTATTTTTTTCACACCTTTTTGCCCATAGTCAAGTTCTAGTATTAAAAACTGAATTTAAGTATTATAATCTTGGCAATGATGTATTAACAGTTTTTGAAGATTCCACTCATCAAGTCACACTAAATGAATTAAAAAGTAAACAGTTTAAGGAATTATCCTCTCCATTATTTACTTCAGAGAAATCGAATGTTACTTATTGGGTTAAGTTTGAATTAGTGGATAGTTCTACACACTTACATGACTGGTACTTTATATCTTATAACTTTAACCTTGATTCGTTAGATATATATGGTGTTTGGGACAATAAAATTCAGATATTTGAACAATATAGATCCAGTTATACGAAATTTTCAGAAAAAGAAATTAAACATAAAAGTCCAGTATTTGATTTTCCTATACCTAAAAACAAGCCAATTACATTTTACCTTAAGATAAGAAATAGCCATCCGTATCAATTCGGTTTTGCAATTCGAGAACACGAACAATTCTTTAATGGAAGTGCACAAGAATATTTTTGGTTCGGATTATTTTATGGTGGAATTATTATGATTGCACTTTATCATCTTAGTTTTTTTGTAGGCTTACGTGACTTTTCCTACTTATTTTATTTTTTATATATCATTACCCAAGGAGCATACATGAGTTATAGAGATGGGTCAATTTCGTTTTCAGTTTTCCCGGAACATCCCCAACTCATTTGGCCTACTTACAATTTGGTAATGTTTTTTCTTTCTATTACGATGTTGTTATATGCCAGATTTTTTCTTGAGCTTAAAAGTTATAAATGGTTTGACAGAATTGTTATTGCTTATGTTGGCATTAGATTTTTATTTTTAATTGCTTTTAGAGAGTATCATAATACCTTTATGTGGCTTGATCTAATGCCCATGGTGATTTCCTTCGTGTTTGCAGTTATTTCCACTTCACAAAAATACGTAACAGCCATTCTATTTAGTTTTAGTTTCGGAATACTAATACTTGGACATTTAGTTAATCTATTGTGGCACAATAATCTCATTGTTGCCAGTGCAGAAGCATTTTACTCACTTTATTATGCTGTAGGCATAGAATCGCTCTTGTTGGCGGTGGCTAATGCATACAGGTTGAGGCAGTTAAAAACTAATTTGTTTATAACAGAGGAGATAAAAAAGGTGCTTGAGGTTAAGGTAAATGAAGGTATGGAAACCATCAAGCAACAAGAGCTACTTATCAAGAAAAAGGGTGATGAGCTAGACACTTTTTTATATAGAGCATCCCATGATATAAGAGGGCCATTAAAATCCATTGAAGGCTTAGCGCAAGTTGGTAAAATGGATAAAGACTTTTTAAATAAAAATGAATATTTTGACCATATCAATAGTTCATCTAAGCGACTGGTGAATATTCTTAATAATTTGGTTGAAATTGCTAAGCTTAACCGACAAGAACTACACTTGGAAAATGTTAATTTAAAGGATTTAATTAAAGATGGTATAAATCATTTTAAAGAATATCCTGGTTTTGCTTCTATGAAATTTGAATTGATCATGTCCGATGAAGAAATAATCTTAACAGAACGCTATTCATTATTTTCCATTATTCAAAACATGGTAGAAAATGCCATAAAGTATAGAGATACATCTAAGGCTGAAAGTTTAGTCGTTATTAGATTAGAAATGACCAAGGATAGGAATTATATTTCTTTTCTCGATAATGGAATCGGCATTAAAAAGGGATATATTGATAAAATATTTCAAATGTTTTATCGCGCAAGTTCTGATTCTACAAATGGGGCAGGATTGGGCTTATTCATTGTTAAACAAAGTGTTGAAAGATTAAAAGGTAATATCACAATTACCTCTGAGGAAGGGGAATTTACTAAATTTTTGGTCGACTTACCCAAAGAGTATTTTTTTTAAGAATAAACTTTCTTAATTTTTCACAATAAATCATTAGAAAAATTAAACCCATGAAAAACATTTTACTTTTAGGTGCTGGACGTTCGGCGTCTTATTTAATCAATTTTTTATCAGAAGAATCCGTAAAAAATAAATGGAAGGTATTTGTAGCCGATGCTCATGTTGAGCATATTTTGAAGTACAATAGTAGCCACTTAAGTGTAGTAAAGGCTGATCTTAATGATGACCAAAAGAGGGACGATTTAATTAAATGGTCAGATGTGGTTATTTCTCTATTACCTCCATCTATGCACATTTTAGCAGCTAAAACCTGCCTTGCCTTTGGCAAACATCTACTTACAGCTTCTTATTGTGCTAAAGAAATAGCGGAACTAGATACAGTAGCCAGAAAAAAGAACGTAACAATAATTACAGAACTTGGACTTGACCCAGGACTTGATCACATGTCCGCCATTGAGATGATAGATAAAATAAAAAAGGATGGTGGTAAAATTATTTCTTTTAAATCTTTTTGTGGAGGATTGGTAGATACGGGTTCCGACAACAATCCTTGGCATTATAAATTCACTTGGAATCCTAGAAACGTGGTTTTGGCAGGACAAGGAGGTACGGCTAAATATCTGGAAAATGGTAAAATGAAGTATGTGCCTTATCATCAATTATTTCGAAATACCCTCAAAATTAATATTGGCGAAGAGGGGGAATTTGAAATGTATCCAAATCGTGATTCTATATCTTATATGACCAAGTATGGACTTGAGGACACTGAAACATTTATTAGGGGAACATTAAGGCGACCTCCTTTTTGTATTTGTTGGGATGCGCTGGTACAGCTTGGCCTTACGGACGATAGTTTTGAGATAGAGGATTTATCAACAACCACTTTTGTTGAGTTTCTTCAGTCATTTTTAGTAAACACCAGTGGCACGACAGAGGAGAGGCTTACAACATTTCTGGGAATTGATGCACAACACGAAATTTATAAAAATATTGAATGGTTGGGTTTATTGAGCGATAAAAAAATTGGCTTGGTCATGGCTACACCGGCACAGGTCCTGCAACATATTTTATCACAAAAGTGGAAGTTTGAAGATGTCGATCAGGATATGATTGTACTTTTTCATGAATTTATCTATCAAAAAGAAGGCAAAAATACAAAAATTACGGCGACTTTGGTTGAAAAGGGTACAAATAATATTGATACTGCAATGGCCAAAACGGTTGGTTTACCACTGGCTATTGCTACAAAGTTGTTAATGACTGGAAATCTGAATTTACCAGGTGTACATATTCCTGTAATCCCTGCGATCTATGAACCTGTTTTGGCACAACTTCAAGAATATGGCTTACAGATAGAAGTAGTTCAAGAATAAAATCATAATTTATTAATAGATAGATGGTAGAACTTTATTCAGATGAATATTTTATGAATGAAGCGCTCAAGGAAGCGCAAAAGGCATTAAAATCGGGAGAGGTACCAGTAGGAGCAGTGGTAGTTTGTAACCAAAGAATAATTGGTAAAGGGCATAACCAAACGGAGTTGTTAAAAGACGTTACTGCACATGCAGAAATGATTGCCATAACGGCCGCTTCAGGGTATTTGGCTGGTAAGTATTTGTCTGACTGTACTTTATATGTCACTTTGGAACCTTGTGTTATGTGTGCTGGAGCATTAGGTTGGTCACAAATTTCTAAGGTAGTTTATGGTGCTTCTGATCAAAAAAGAGGTTTTTTGCTGATACCAGCTCCACTTTTGCATAACAAAACCCAATTGAAAGGTGGGGTAATGGAACAGGCTTGTAGACAAATTTTGGTAGATTTTTTTAAAACATTACGAGAAAATTAAATTTTTTAATTATTTGTAAACATTTCTAACAACAAGTTGTTGTAAATTCAAAGGTTAAGAAATGACATTTCTCCCATCAAAAACTATACATTGTCCAATAAATTCTGCATTAGAGTTTATTAATTATTTTAAGCTGCCATATTATAAGGACGCTGACTGTCTAGAAAACTTAGCGAGAGTTCAAAATTGGCATACGCCTTATGACTTGCGACAGAAAGCAAAGGAAATTGGGATTACTATAATTGTAACTAATACCGACCAGGAGATTGTGTGGGTAAGTAATTATTTTGAAAGTATGACAGGCTATGAAATTAACGAAGCAATAGGTCAAACTCCACGATTTTTGCAAGGTGAAAAAACTTGTAAACAAACGAATATAAAGGTTAGAGAAAGTATTAAGAGCAGAAAACCATTTAATGGTTCGCTACTTAACTATAAAAAGGATGGCTCAATTTATGAATGTAATGTTCAAATCAATCCGATATTTGACCAAAATAATCATTTAAAGAATTTTATCGCTTTTGAAAGGGAGCGATAAAATAAATTAATATTTTTTAATATTCACGTTTATTTAATTAGTAAATAAATAAACTATCAATTAGTTCTACTACTTTCTGGATATAACAATTGTATGACTGGTGTTAAAAACAACCAACTTGCCATTTTTGTCTTTTTGAGCAATGTTATTTTTTGCCGAAGGATGTTGTAAAGATAAAAAGAGGTATTTGTAATCTGGAGAAAAGGTGATTCCAGTTGGTTCACAGCCTACAGGAGTCTCGGCAAAAAGCTCAACTTGAGGATTGCTTTTGTTGTGATTTGGTCTTACTACCCATATTCCATCATTGCCCCCGTCGTTCATCACCCAAAGATTACCTTCACCATCAAAAGCTAAATTGTCAGCACCTGTTTCTCCCGTGTGGAAATCAAGCATCTTCAAACCATCTTTAGTTTTAATTGGATATTCTTGGTCATCCACATAAATTTCTGAATCTGTTATTTCTTTACCTAAATCACTAAATCGGTAAACTCTTCCGGAATATTTAGCCGTAAAATAGATTTTTCCATCAGGTCCAATTTCAACATCTTCAACACCTTTAAAATGAGTTGCACCCAAATTTTCGGCAATTTTGTTGGTATTGTTTCTTTCATCTTTTGTTTTGTTGGCCACTTTTACCCACACACCGTGTTTAGATTTTACGTTATTACTATCCATTTTAAGAACATAGAGTTCACCGGCACTTAGGTCTCCCGGTTTAGTAGCGATAAATTTATAAACATAACCCCATGTGCGACTATCAGCTCCATAGTAACAGGTTTTTTGGTCTTTATTAATACAGACATTTTCATGTTGTACTCTACCCATGGCCCATAGTTTTTGAACTTGGCCTTTTTTGTTTTTAGTAGCTATTTGCCAAGTCTTTGGATCTAGTTCTATTAACCAACCAATGTCATCATAGCCATCATTATTTTTATCACCCTTGAAGTCACGTTCTTCACCTACTACCACGGTTCCCCAACTTGTTACTGTACCAGAGCAAAAATTAGTAGTAGTATAAATAGCCTCCCTTACGGCAGGTGAGTAAAAATCAACTTTTCCACTTAGGGAAATATTCCAAGTTTTAGATTCTTCATTTAAGTTTATTTTTAAAATAGCGGCTTCTGCTTGATCTATTTCACTACTAATAGATAAATAACCCTCTTTGCTTCCATTTAATGGCACATAACCAGTGAAATCCAACGTTTTACCCAGTTTTCTGCCGTCTAGCAAGCTATCACCTGTTTTAATGAGGTATTGAAATTGATGTGTAGATGGAAGTGTAATTGTGTCCTGCCGCGTGGATGATGGAGCAATAGAAGTAAAACTGCCAATGTTTTGACCAATTAACAAATTGACTAAACCAGATAAAAGGAGGATGTAAATATATTTCATATAGTTTTAATGTTTCCCAAAATTAACAAAACGAAACATTAAAAAGTTATAAATTTTGTGAATTTTAGAAAACAAACGGCTCCAATTAACTTTTCTAATCTGCAAAGTTGGTATATACCCTTACAATGAGTTACTTTGTTTTCCTTTTCTCAATATTTAAATATGAAGAACTTTGCTCTAATTGGTGCCGCTGGTTTTATTGCACCTAGACATCTCAAGGCTATTAAGGACACTAAAAATAACCTAGTGGCGGCTTTAGATAAATTTGACAGTGTTGGCATTATAGATAGTTATTTTCCCAGTGCAGATTTTTTTACTGAATTTGAGCGGTTTGACCGCCATATTGATAAATTGAGAAGACAAGGAACTAAGGTTGACTATGTAAGTGTTTGTACCCCCAATTATTTACACGATTCTCATATCAGATTTGGCTTAAGACAACATGCAGATGTGATATGTGAAAAACCGCTAGTACTTAATCCTTGGAACGTGGAGGCGCTAGCTGAAATTGAAAAAGAAACAGGAAATAAGGTATACAATATTTTTCAACTTCGTTTGCACCCAAGTATAGTAGCCCTAAAGGAAAGAGTTCAAAATGGTCCTAAAGATAAAATTTATGATATTGATCTTACATATTTGACTTCTCGAGGGCATTGGTATTTTATAAGTTGGAAAGGTGATGAAAGTAAATCTGGAGGTATAGCTACTAATATTGGAGTACATTTTTACGATATGTTAAGTTGGGTATTTGGTCCTGTTAAAGAAAATATCGTGAATGTACATGAGGCTGATAGGGCAGGAGGGTACTTGGTGTTGGAACAAGCGCGGGTTCGTTGGTTTTTAAGCATTAATTACGATTATATCCCGAAAGAAGTAAAGAGCCAAGGAAAACGTACTTATCGTTCACTACTTATGAATGGAGAGGAAATTGAGTTTAGTGATGGTTTTACTGAATTACACACCCATTCGTATCAAGAAATACTTAATGGAAATGGTTTTGGTTTATTAGAGGCACTTCCAAGTATTCAGACGGTACATAATATTCGCAACGCGAAACCAATTGGTTTAGTAGGTGATTATCACCCATTTCTAAAGACGAATTAAAATGTATAGGTAATTATTAAATGAGATTTGCTTCTAATCGAACATTTTTTTTCAATTTATGTTATAAAGTAGTAACTTTGTTATATTGAATTAGTCTAAATTAGAATCAAATGGCCAACGAGATACTTGAGGAAATAACCTCATCAGAATATAAATATGGTTTCATAACTGATATTGAGGCAGATGAGGCTCCAAAAGGCCTTGATGAAAGTATAATTCGTTTTATATCTGCAAAAAAAAATGAACCAGTTTGGTTATTAGAGTGGAGACTAAAGGCCTACAGGCATTGGCTAACACTTGAAGAGCCTAAACATTGGCCTAATGTATCGTATAAATCTACTGACTATCAAGCAATAAAATATTATTCAGCGCCTAAACAAAAAAAGACTTTAAATAGTCTGGACGAGATTGATCCGGAATTACTTAAAACTTTTGAAAAATTAGGGATTTCATTAGATGAGCAAAAGAGAATTTCAGGGGTGGCTGTAGATGCAGTAATAGATTCGGTATCCATAGCTACTACATTTAAAGATAAACTAGCTGAACTTGGAATTATCTTTTGTTCAATTACAGAGGCCATCCATAATCATCCGGATTTAGTTCAAAAGTATCTAGGAAGTGTTGTTCCTATTTCAGATAATTATTTTGCCACTCTAAACTCCGCTGTATTTACAGATGGTAGTTTTGTATATATCCCCAAAGGCGTGAGAAGTCCTATGGAGTTATCGACGTATTTTAGAATAAATGCAGCAGAAACAGGGCAGTTTGAACGAACACTTATAATTGCAGATGCTGGTAGTTATGTGTCTTATTTAGAGGGGTGTACGGCACCAATGCGCGATGAAAATCAATTACATGCAGCTGTAGTAGAGCTTGTGGCACATGAAAATGCCGAAATCAAATATTCTACAGTACAAAATTGGTATCCTGGAGACAAAGACGGTAAAGGTGGAATTTTTAATTTTGTTACGAAAAGAGGGATTTGCGCAGGTGACAACTCGAAAATCTCATGGACTCAAGTAGAAACTGGTTCAGCAATTACTTGGAAATATCCGTCAGTAATTTTGAAAGGTGATAATTCTACAGGTGAATTTTATTCTGTAGCAGTTACCAATAACATGCAACAGGCCGACACAGGCACTAAAATGATCCATTTAGGTAAAAATACTAAAAGTAGAATAGTGTCAAAGGGTATTTCAGCTGGTAAAAGCCAAAACTCTTATCGTGGGCTAGTAAAAGTGGCAAAAAGAGCCGCAAATGCGCGTAACTATTCCCAATGTGATTCGCTGTTAATGGGTGACAAATGTGGAGCACACACATTTCCTTATCTGGAAATTGATAATAGCACAGCAAAAGTAGAACATGAAGCTACAACTTCAAAAATAGGAGAGGATCAAATATTTTATTGTAATCAACGTGGCTTAGATACAGAGCAAGCGGTCGCAATGATTGTAAATGGCTTTTGCAAAGAGGTAATGAATCAGCTGCCTATGGAGTTCGCTGTAGAAGCACAAAAGCTTTTGGCAGTAAGTCTTGAAGGTTCGGTAGGGTAGATAAGACGTGAACTATACATTATGAGTCTAAAAAGTAATTTTACTTTTTAGACTTTTTTATTTTATCCACTCAAAATAGTTTCTATATCTTTTTAATATTTTTTCAAAATACTGTCAAAAGTAGTTTTGTCAGATAATTGAGGACCAATGTAAATAGAAATTGACCAAAGCTATTGACAAATAGGTATAATCATGTCATGAAGGTGTAGCAGCAAACACCATTACATGAGTATTTAAAGTTAATTTTATAAATTGATGGGCAATTTTCTGGATGGTTTGATATACCATTTTTGAAAAAGTTTGTAAATGGTTCTAATCAGCCCTACTTTTTTTCAATATAATTTGTAGAACATTATACACTTGACAACCCGCACAATAACCAACGAATGATTCTAAAGCTGCAAAGACAGCTAAAATTATAGAAAGCGAAATAGCTAATGGTTCAAATATAAAATGACTAACTAATATAAATGTGGATAAAACTAGACCAATTCTGGCAGCAAACCTCTTGGGAGGGAAATAGATTAATTTAACTGGTAAACTCAATCCTTTTACAACCCTTTCACTTAATAGTGCCAGCAAACTAATTTTACTATAGTCGAATCCACGCAAACCAAAGTCAATTACCAAAATAACAGGGAATGCGACGTTTGGGTTAAATATGTAAGCTACAGCGAATACCAACACAAAAGAGGCTATAAATCTTATCTTTGTTTCATTGGCTTGCAGCTCACTTTTGATTGCAATATTTTCTTTACTTACTTCTGTCATAAAGTTTAACTAATTATGTTAAAAGGTGAATGATGGGGCGATATACAGACAAATATACAACATCTTTGCAAGTATTGTAAAGGCCAATGAGACCTTACTTTAGTCTTCCATTTAACAACACTCTTTGTGGCCTTATCGAGGGCAGGCGTACTTTTATTATTTACCGCATAATGTATAATTAGGGTTTGCCATTCTATCTTTTGTTGCAAGTAGAAGGAGGACATTCTTTATTCTACAATAAGCGTATTAAGAAATTGTTAACAATATTGTTTTTTTGTAAAGTTTAATCTCTTTTTACCTCAATTAACTCAATTTTCTAAAACTAAAACGTGAGGGCAACCAATTAAAACTTATTTTCCTAACGGTAATTGAACATGTTTTAACTAAAAAATAACCTTATAGGTGCAAAAAGGAATAGCAACTAATCAGCTTATAAATTCATAATTGGGTCAATTTTTTCATATTAGTAAATATTTTCATTCATTTTTATCATTTTGGGATATCAGACATAATTAATATTTTTGAAACAATACTTTATCGGGCTCGTATTAAAAACTACTTCAATTATTTTTTTAAAATTTAACGATATTCGATTCTTTACCCTTTACAAAACTATCCTTAGATTATGTTTAAAAAAACTACACTGATACTTTGCTTTATTGTATTTATTAGTATTTCACAAGGATATTCCCAAATAGGAATTGATAATCCTCTTCCAGATAATAATGCAATATTGGATTTAAAAGCCAGCGATAAAGGTTTATTGATACCTCGCATGACGACAGTACAGCGGTTTGCAATGATAACCTCCTGCTCCCCAACTTGTCCTGATGGTTTATTAGTATTTGATACCAATAAAAAGGCATTTTTCTTTTTAAACGCTAATCAATGGTATGCAATGCAGCCATTCACTACGCCTGATGTTAGTTCTGGTTCAACAGAGGATATAATTACAGACAACACTATAGTAAAAAATGTGGGCATAGGTATGGCTCCAGCAGCTGGAAATAAGTTGCAAGTAAATGGTACGGTAAGAATTGAGGATCAGCTTTCAGTTCAAAATCAAGTAAATATAAATAGCGGCAGTTTGGTGGTTTCTACCGGGGATATTAATGTAAATACAGGGAGTATTAGTGCTAACGGAAGTATCGTAACCAATGGGATTTTATTGGGAGATGGCTATGGTGCTAGTCAATTTAGGAGTGATGGTGCTAGTAATTCTGCTGGTCCAGTGCCAAGGGGAGGCATAATTATGTGGAGTGGATCTGTAGGTACTATACCGGCTGGATGGGCACTTTGTAATGGCGCTAACGGCACGCCAAATTTAAGCGGACGTTTTGTGATTGGTACTGGAGGACGAGCTGAGGCTACTAGGCAATCAAATGGCACTATTACCTTTGGTACTGCCGTTACATTTGCAGTAGATGCCACTGGAGGGGCTGATAAAATTATATTAAGTTCTACAGAACTTCCTAACCATTCACATTCCGGAACTACAAATGCTGATGGTGGTCATAAACATACCATTTATTATTCAAACCTTTCATCAGGAGGAAGCCCTGTAGGCAATATGTTGAGACATGAAAATACTGGTGTTGGAGCCGATGGAAGTACAGAAACCAATAATGGCTCAAATGATGGTACTCACTCACATAGCTTTACTACATCCAGTGCAGGTGGAGATGTACCTCATATGAACATGCCTCCATATTATGTGTTAGCATATATTATGAAACTCTAACACATTTGTATGTACCAAAAGAACTACTTGTTTTTTATTATTTGTATGTTTTTGGTGTCTATAAATTTGTATTCTCAAATTGTGGACACCACGGGAGTAACCATAAAGGGTTCCAGAGTTTACATCAACTCTGGAACCAGCCTTTATTTAGACGGTAATTTATACAACGTTTCCACTACATCGCCTTTTGCTGCTACCACAAAAGGGGAAATACTCAATAATGATACAATTTTTGTAGCTGGCAATATTCTTAACAGTATTACTAAACATCCCTTGTTCTTGTTTGGAGGAACTGTAAGCCTGAGGTATGATTTCCCTCAGTATTTCAGCAGAGACACTCTCAATTTTCATAACTTGGTTATTAATAAGCCGCTTAATAACCTTATCCTACAAAGAAATATTTCAGTGGCTAACCGATTTGAATTAATAAAAGGCAAAGCGGATATATTGTCCTCCAACATAGATTTGTTGGATAATGGAAGAATTATAGGAGAAACGTTTCAAAACTATATATTTAGCAACGACGGTTGGATTATAGCACGAAATAGATTGGTTAACCCATCTTTTAACGGCGATGTAAGTTCTTTGAAATTGGAATTATACCCTACCTCGGATAACTTAGGGCTCACAACAATTTTTAGAAGAAATAAAATACAAGATAGTTTGGTGAAAGGAAGTATTCAGCGTATGTACGATGTGTATCCTTCCAATGTAGGAAATTCAGGAATTCTGTTCAATTATTATGATGCGGAATGGCAATCACTACCAAATGAACCTAAAGAGAATAAGTTTAAACTTTTTAAATCTAATGATGTAAATGTTCTCCAAGGTCGATTATCCTCTTGGGCAATCCAAGAAGGGAGTACAGTAAATACCAATACCAACCAAGTATCGATGACAGATTTTGCCTTTAACAATACAGGAGTTAGGCTAACTGTGGCAGATGGCGACTGTGATGCCAATTTTAGGTTTGCTATCCCTACAGAACCAATTTGGTTTTGCAATGGTGACTCTATAGTTATTGATGCTGGTGCAGGGGCTCAAAAATACCTATGGTCAAATGGAGCTACAACCCAAACCATTACCATCAACGCCGCTAAAATATCTGGTGTAAAAGACACGCTGGATGTAGTTGCTTATAATTCAGCTGGTTGTATAAGTCATAAAGGAATTGAAGTAAATGTTTTTCCTAAACCTGTTGCAAATTTTACAACAATTTCCTCAGTTTGTGAAGGTAATCAAGCTTTATTTACAAATACATCCACTATTTCCTTGCCACATGGTTTGAGTTATTTATGGACTTTTTTTGATAACACTACATCAACCTCTGTCAATGCAGCTAAAATATATGTAAGTGATGGTACATTCGCTACTAAATTGGTGGCAACCTCGGTTTATGGTTGTAAAGATTCGATTACTAAAAGTATAATTGTTCAACCCAAACCTTTGGCTGATTTTTCAGTAAGTCAAAGTGAACAATGTCTTGGGCAAATAATTAGCCTAAATAATGGTTCTAGCGTATCTTCTGGTGCTATTGGCCAAAGTATATGGACATTTGGGGATGGATTTTCGTCAACACTTTCTGGCATAAATGCTTTAGATGGCGAACTGAAGGCATACAATGCCTCTGGCAACTATTCTATTAAATTGAAAGTAAGGTCAAGTGGTAATTGTGTAGATTCAACATTAAGATCTGTTCTTATTCATCCACTACCTAAAGCAAATTTTACTGCAACTAATTTTATTACAAATTCACCTACTTCTTTTTCCAACACTTCTTCTATTTCATCAGGCTATTCCCTTAGTTATCTTTGGAATTTTGGGGATGGAATAGGAACCTCAAGTAATGTATCTACTTCATATACGTATCCAGCTTCGGGTACTTATTCAGTTTCGTTGCAAGTAGAATCAAATAAAAGTTGTGTAGATATTAAAACACAAACTGTAACAATTACAAGTTTGCCCATTGCCAATTTTTCAGTATCTAGTTTGGATGCTTGTGCTAACACGAATTTAATATTTTTGAACATTTCTACTGTAGATGCTGGGGTATTGACTTATAACTGGGATTTTGGAGATGGTACTACTTCAACACAATTAAATCCATCAAAAATTTATACAAATCCTGGTACTTACACCATAGTTTTGCAAGTAACAAGTGGTTCCAATTTAACAGCCACCACGAGTAAAACCGTGATAATAAGACCAGTACCTAAAGCTCAATACACCGCCAATAGCGTATGTTTTGGCAATGCAAATTCATTTATAAACACCACTAGTATATCATCGGGCTCATTTAATTCCCTATGGACCATGGCCGATGGCTTTGTTTCTGCCGAAACTTCCCCCACTCATTTATTTTCAACGACAGGTTCTTTTTCGGTTAAATTAAAAACAACCTCAATTTATGGTTGTGCAGATTCAACTGAAAGTAGCGTTTTTGTAAATGCAAATCCTGTAGCTGATTTTAGTTTTAATACGGCTTGTCTCGGTGAAGCAACAGGTTTTGTGAATAATAGTACTATCTCAACGGGAAATTTTGGGTCTTTTTGGAATTTAGGCAATGGCACCACTTCCACTCAAGCTAGCCCCATACTTACATATGCTGCGGCAGGTAACTATAATGTGGTGCTTACGATAAGTTCTGACAAGGGCTGTTCGGCTATTTTAACAAAACAAATTACTGTACATGATGTGCCAATAGTTAATTTTTCTGCCTCCATTGCCTGCCAAGGTGATAGCACAATTTTTACAAATTTGTCAACAATCAATGAAGGGAACTTAAATTTTGATTGGAATTTTTCTGTTACTAATTCAAATCTAACAAACCCGGTAATAGTTTTTCCAACCGCCAACACGTATAACGTAATACTCACAGCAATTTCGGATAAAGGCTGTAGTAAAAGTATTTCAAAAAATATAGATGTAAAACCATTGCCAAGAGCTGATTTTTCAGTGGCAAATGCATGTTTAGGTATTCCATTACAATTTGTTAATACCTCAAGTATAGTAGCAATTCCTTCAGAATCTGGGTTATCATATCAGTGGAATTTGGGAAATGGTATTTCTTCTACATCTCAAAATCCTTCAGCCACCTTTGTAACCCCAAATGACTATCTTGCTTCGCTAATTGCCACATCTTCATTTGGTTGTAAAGATAAAATTACAAAGACTGTCACGATATATCCAAATCCAACAGTTGCCTTTACCATATCAGATGCCTGTATGGAAAAGCTAGTAACTATTAACAATACTTCAAGTGTAACAGGGGGTACTTTAAGTTATGATTGGAATTTTAACGATGGTACGAGTTCTACTTTGGCAATTCCAAATAAATCATTCAATATTGCTAAAATTCATACGGTTGATTTGAAAGTAATATCAAATCAAGGCTGTGAAGCAATTGGTTCACGTTCTTTAAATATACGCCCAAAACCAAATTTAAACTTTTTCTTTCAACCTAGCATTTGTGTTGGCAGTCCACTTTCAATTACTGATTTATCAAATATCAGTACAGGGGGCTTTTCTAGAAATTGGCAATTCGGCAACGGACAAACTTCATCACTAATTAATCCAACCGTAAATTATAGTGAGGCAGGCATTTACAATATATCTTTATCGGCGACCTCAGATTTTGGTTGTCAATCAGAGTTTGCATCTGTTGTAACTGTAAACAATGCTCCATTTGCTGATTTTCAAGTTTCCCCTAAAGGTGCTTTGGGTTTAAATTTTACCAATTCAACTAAAACTAATGGCATAGCAAACATTGCCTACCAATGGAATTTTGGAGACGGACAAAGCAGTACAGTTGAAAATGAATCACATGACTATAGTTTCACTGGTAATTACGTGGTTTCGTTAACAGCCAATTCCGCAAACAACTGTAAATCAACCATTTCTAAAAACGTAAAAGTGCCTTACGATAACCTGGTTGAATTTGAAATAAGTGGTGGTTTATGCGTAGCATCAGCATTTAATTTTAGAGATCAATCTATTTTTTCGGATAATAATATTACTTATTTATGGAATTTTGGTGATGGGGCTACTTCAACATTAAAAAATCCAAGTCATATATTTAAAAATGACGGAAACTATGTAGTAAGTCTTACAGTGACACCACAATCAGGGATTGCTATTACAAAAGTCAAATCCATTCAAGTTTATCCATTGCCAAGAGTTAGTTTTTCTAGTAACATAAGCTGCCAAGCTCAAAATGCCAATTTAATCAATACATCTCTAGATAAGTTAAATCATTTATTTACATGGTATTATGGCGATGGTACTGAAGCCAGTTTTGAGAATCCCACAAAAACATATAACAATGTAGGTTCGTACCCTGTGGTATTAAAATCAGTATCTCCACAAGGTTGCCAAGCAGAATATTCAGCATCCGTAGTAGTAAGTGCAATTCCTACTTTTTCATTTAGTGATTCTATTTTTACTTGTGGCAGTGTTTATTTACTTGACGCAGAAAATGCTGGTTCAACCTATTTATGGTCTACTAATGAAAACGCTAGATCCATTTCAATTTTTTCTTCAGGAAATTATAATGTACAAGTCGTAAATAATAATGGATGTGTGGCAAACAAATCAGTTTTTGTGAAACTAAATTCACCAGTCAAAATTAACTTAGGTAAGGATACCGTTGTTTGTAGTGACTACATCCTAAAAGCAAATCAACCTGGTTCATTTCTTTGGTCCACAGGTGAAACAAGTAACTCCATAAATATTAATACTACAGGCAATTACTGGGTTCAATTTACAGATCAAAATACATGTAGCGATTCGGATACCATTAGTTTGTCTGTTATTCCTACTCCAATTGTAAATTTAGGTGTTGATTTAATTAAATGTTCGAATGAAAATATCATTCTTGATGCACAAAATGAGGGAGGTGGTTATCAATGGTCATCAGGTGCCAATACGCAAAAGGTTGCTATTACAGAATCAGGTTTATATCACGTAACTGTAACTTCAGCCAATCTTTGCTCAAAATCCGATGAAATTTTAGTACAAATTAATGATGCACCCCTAGTTAATTTAGGTGAAGATAAAACGGTATGCACCAATGACTTTCCAATTTCTATTTCTACAAATACATTGAACGATGTTTATCTTTGGTCAACAGGTGCTAGCACAAATTCTATTTCTGTAAATGTGGCTGGTACATATTTTGTAACGGCGACAGGTTCAAATACTTGTGTTTCAAAGGATACAGTAATTGTCATTGACAACGTGAACCCCACAATTAATCTTGGAACAATAAATACATTTTGCCACGGCGATACTTTGACACTAGATGCGGGAAATGCGGGGTCAATTTTTAATTGGTCAAATGGAAGTACTACACAGGAGATTGGAGTTACAACATCAGGTAAATATTACGTTAGTGTTGTCAATGCATTTGGTTGCAGCAGTACAGCGTCTATAAATATCACAAAAAGTGACTTGCCGCAATTGTCTTTGTCCAATACATATAGCAAATGCAAAAATCAGTTACCGCTGACCGTAATTGCTCCAGGAGGCTATTCTCAATATTTATGGAATACAGGGGTATCAACTCAGTCACTTACTACCTCGTTAGCTGGTATTTATACGGTAAAAGTAACAGATTTAAACGGTTGTGCGGCTACAGATACCATTGAAGTAAAGATTGACGAGGTCCCATTGGTAAACTTAGGTGCTGATACATCTTTTTGTTTTGGGAGTTCGGTTACTTTAGATGCTGGTTCTTTGGCAAATGTTGATTATTTGTGGTCTGATGGATCTAAGGGACGATTTAAAACCCTTACGAATTCTGGTACACTTTCGGTAGAACTAACCACCGCTGCAGGTTGCAAAGCTTCAGATGAAGTTTTTGTAAAAGCAAATCCACTGCCAATAGTAGACTTGGGCACAGATCGTACTTTGTGCTTAGGAGCTACATCTAATTTGGATGCTTTAAATGTAGGCAGCACTTATTTATGGACGACAGGTGAAACCAGCCAAACCATAATTGCCAAAAATAATGGTTTATATGGTGTAACTGTTACAAATATTTATAATTGCAAGGCTTCTGATAATGTTTTAGTGGATGTTATTAACCTTCCAGGTAAGAGTCTGCCCGAAGATGTAGTTTCTTGTAACTCGATAACCTTAAACGCAGGAAATCCAGGTGCAAATTATCTTTGGTCGACTGGTGCAAATACCCAAGTTATAAGTGCCAAAAATTCAGGCTTGTACATAGTAAATATTACCAATGGCAATAATTGCTTGACTAGAGATTCTATTATGGTGACAATCCATCCTAAGCCTTTAATTAACCTGGGAAAGGATACTACATTATGTAAGTATCAAAGCCTTACATTAGATGCCAACAATGCAGGTGCTACTTATTTTTGGTCAAATCTCAATTTGGTTTCAAGAACCATTTCAGTTTCAGAGCCCGGGATTTACACCGTATCTGTTACCAATCAATTTCAATGTGCAGCCAACGATACTATTAAAATAAATCAAAATCCTGTTCCCGAGTTTAATTTAGGTGCTGATAAAAATATTTGTGAAGGAACTTCAATAAACTTGACTACCAATTTGCCTGTTAACACACAATTTTTATGGTCAATGGGAAGCACTAGTAATTCTATTTCTGTTTCATCTACAGGTACTTATTCTTTAAAAGCTTCTTTTAATACAGGTTGCCAATTTAGCGATACAGTTGAAGTAAATGTGCGGCCATTGCCAATTATAAATTTAGGAAATGATACTACAGTTTGTGGCAAAATTGAATTAGATGCGCAAAATGATGGCTCAAATTATGTTTGGTCCAATAATGTGTTTCGCCAAACAAATGATGTTAACCAATCAGGTAGTTATCGGGTAGTCGTAACAACTCCTTATGGCTGTATAGCAGCTGATACAATTGATGTAACTATCAAAACAGCTCCAATCGTGAATTTGGGTCCCGATATCGGTGCGTGCTCAGGAGAAAAAGTTGTACTATTTGCTAATACTAATGCCGATCAGTTTAAGTGGAATACCGGTCAAACAGTTTCAAATTTGAGTATAGATAGTCCAGGAGAATATATATTAGAGGGTACCAATGCCAACGGTTGCAAATCTTCAGATGCCATTTTAATAAGTTTCAACCCAAAACCTATATTAGATTTGAAGGATGAGTACCCATTATGTGGCGACAATCCTGTTGAACTAGATGCACAAAATACGGGAAGCAGTTATTTATGGACTTCCTCTGGCGGATTTATATCAAGTCAACAAAAAATTTCGATTACTAAAGAGGGTAGTTATTTTTTAACAGTAATGAATGGCAATAACTGCCTAACCAAAGACACGATAAAAATCAATAAAACAGACTTTAATTTAACCGCTGAATTTTTGGCAGTAAGTTCAGTAAAATCAGGAGATACTATTAAAATGGTCAATCTTTCCTTTCCTGCTCCGTATACTTCAACATGGGATTTTGGAGATGGGTTAGCTTCACAAGAAACAGATCCTTTACATGTGTATTTCATTTCAGGAAAAATTGATGTAAAGCTATCTGTTTCTAATGGCATTTGTACTGATGTTAAAAATAAAACAATTTTCCTTACAGCCAGAAATGGATTTGCATTAGATTCGGCAAATAAATCAAGTGCATTTTTACAAACCAATGTATATCCTAATCCATCAGATGGTAGATTTATTTTGGAGGTAACCCTTTCGGAAATTAGAAAAATGAGCTTAGAATTTTATGATATTTCTGGAAATATGTTGCAAAATTCGGTCCTTGAGCCTAGTGACGTGTTTCACACCATTTTTGATTTTCCAACCTTACCATCAGGAATTTATTTTTTAAGAGCAAGTTTAAAAGATGAGTTTAAAATTTTTAAAGTGTTAATTTCCAAATAAGTACTTAGTTCATGATTTTTAATTGCATTAGTATTATCCCTAAAAATAAACTTAAGATGAAACGTTTATGGTTTTTGATAGCAGCAGGATTTTTTCAGGCTGTTCACGTATTTGGACAGGGTGGGATATATCCTGTTTCTAATGAATTTTGCTTCAATTCTTCAACAAGCGTTAGGCTTACTTGGGCGGGTGAAGCAAGTTATGCTGTAGATAGATGGGAATATTCTACCAATGATGGGGCCAGTTGGAATAATGTAACTAGTAACCTTACTTATTTTGATGAAACCACCAATTTTACAGGAACACGACGTTACCGTGCAAGAATTAATGTCGGGGGAGGAATTTACCAATACTCTAACGAATCTAGAGTAACGGTTTTTGCAGCTTCAAGTCAAGGTTCTGCTACTTTTACTTCAACTGCAGCTCAACTTTGCTCAGGAGATAACGCCGGTACGATTTTCTTGAATTCAGGTTTTGTAGGTAGCGTAATTGGTTGGGCATCCTCCAACAACAATGCTGCGCCTTGGACAGATATATCAAATGCTACTAATTCGTTAGCTTATGCTAATGTGGCTACACCTACTTATTACAAAGCAATTATTAAAAATGGAGTATGCCCTCAAACGTTGACCACCGATGCGGTATTTCTAGATATAGCTCCAGTACCAAATGGTGGAGCTGTTACTATTTCAGCATCTTCAATTTGTTTTGGGACTAGCGCTAATTTAACATCAAGTAATACTTCAGGAACATTGCTAACATGGCAACAGTCAACCGGAGGTTCATATACTGATATATCGACAGGAGCAAGTTATTCTACACCTACTAATTTGGCAGCTAATAACTATATCTACAGACTCAAAGCTACACAAACTTGTCGTGATGCTACCAATGCTACAGTGAGCAAATTAGCTTATTCCGAAGAGTTAAACTTAACAGTAGCCACACCAACGGGCATTACTAACCCCTCGGGAAACAATACAGTAACCAATGCTGACCCAACTGTAAGGTCAATAACTGCGGCTCCAGTCAATGGCAATATTTTGCGTTGGGAACTTTCTGCTGACAATAGCCAATGGACACCACTGTCAGCCAATGGCACTACCTATAATTTCAATAATTTGACACAATCTACATATTACAGGGTAGTGACAAAAAATGGTGCTTGTAATGAAATAGCGTCAACAGTTCCAGTAAAAATAACTGTTGCCAAAGGAGGAACGATTTCAGCTTCTGCTACAGATTTTTGTTCGCCTTCAACTTCAGGTAGTATGGATGTAGCTGGAATTGAGTCTACTAGTTTTTTATGGGAAAGTTCGGTTAGTCCATATACAACTTGGACTCCAGTAGGTGGTTCAGCCAATTTTAATACAATTTCATTTAATGCTTTAACGCAAAACACTAAATACCGAGTAAATGTAAATAGCGGCTTGGCTTTTTCTAATGAGTTACTTATCAATGTATCCTCTGCCACAGTGCAAGGTACTTTATCCACAGCCAATTCAACAGTTTGTCCGAATGATATCACTTCTCGCACCATAAACTTGACGGGACATACAGGTGGAATAGTTCGTTGGGAATCTTCAACCACTAATGGTGAACCGTGGATAGCTATTGCTAACATAACCTCAAGTCTTTCATTTAATAATTTGGGCGAATCTACTTATTATCGTGCGGTGGTAAAAAATGGGGCTTGTACACAAATAAGTACAGCAGCATTGCAAATTGTTGTGGCACAAGGAGGTACGGTGAGCGGAAGTCGAAGTGTTTGTGCATTTGATGGTACTTCAAGATCGGTGACATTGACCAATCACATAGGAACAGTAAATAATTGGGAGCAAAGCGTTTACAACACCTTGACATCTACTTGGGGGGCTTTTACCAACGTCGGAAATGCTGGAGCTACTTTTTTTACCTATTCTAATTTAACTTCTAGTACAAGATATAGAGCAGTGATAAATTCAGCTTGTGCTAGTCCTGTGTATTCAACAGTAGCAGAAATTTTGGTAAATGACCAAACGGTTGGAGGTACTTTGTCAGGTGCCAAAACGGTACGTCCAAATGCTAACACCGGTTCTATTAATTTGGTTGGGAATAATGGTGCTGTTGTAAGATGGGAGTCTTCTATAACTAATACCGCTCCTTGGCAAACCATCAATATAACAACAAGTCCATTGAATTATACAAATTTAGCTGCGACTACGTATTTCAGAGCCATAGTAAAAAATGGTGAATGTTCAGAAACAACAAGTTCAAACACTATTTTGATTAGTGTTGCTAACGGCGGTAGCATCACTGGTGTTGCTGAAGTTTGTTCAGGAGATGCAACTACTAGAACCTTGTCATTATTCAATCAAACGGGTACAATATCTAGGTGGCAAAGTTCTACTAATAGTGGTGTTTCTTGGAACGATATTGCTGCTTCAAGCGGGGCTACATCATTGGCAATTAATTCATTAACTCAAACTACAAAGTTCAGAGCAGTGATTACCGAAGATGGTGGAGATATTTATTCTGCCGAACAGCAAGTAAATGTAAATCCACTGCCGGTACCAGATTTTTCTGCTTCAACCGCTTGTTTAAATGCTGCTACTACACTCACCAATACCTCTAGTATTATAGAAGGAAGCATTTTATCTAATGTTTGGAATTTTGGCGATAATACTGGGTCTTCTATTACAGCGCCAAGTCACATCTATTCAAGTGCAGGCAGCTACAATATAAAATTGATATTGACTTCTGCCAAATTATGTAAAGATTCGATTACCAAAGCAGTGGTTGTGCGTCCTTTGCCTGATGTCAACTTTGATTTTATTAATGTATGTGACCAAAATCCCGTTGCATTTACCAATTTGTCTAGTTTGCCTGGTTATACGCTTACTTATGCTTGGGGATTCGGAGATAGTTTTACGGCTAACACAAGTGACCCAACACACACATATGCGAGCAAAGGAAATTATAACGTTAGTTTGACGGTATTTGCCAATGGAACTTGTGCTAAATCATTAACCAAAACTGTTACTATTTTCGAAAAACCTCAAGCTAATTTTAGCTTTACCAATGTGTGTGATGGCAATGCAATGAAATTCGTAAATACAACCAACATTTCCACTGGCAATCTTACCTACCTTTGGAACTTTAGCGACGGAAGCAACACTTCTACACTTACAAATCCTGAATATACATTTTCTGCTCCTGCCATATTTAATGTTACCCTTACTGCAACTTCACCATTTGGTTGTAATAATGCAATAAGCAAGTCAGTGCAGGTGTTTCCTAATCCACTGCCAAATTTCAATGTAGCAAATGTTTGTATAGGGCAATCAACTACCTTCAATAATACTTCCACAATTAGCTCAGGAACAATGTTCTATAACTGGGATTATAAAGATGGTACAAATTCAAATGCGCTTAGCCCAACCAAAACTTATGCTGCCTCAGGAAGTTATTATGCTAAATTAACTGTCACCTCCGATCGTAATTGTATACAAAGCATTGAGAAAGAAGTTATTATTTACCAAAAACCGACGGTAAATTTTACTTATAATAATAGTTGTACCAACGATACAGTCAATTTTAACAATACTTCTGCATTTTTTGGAGGTACCGTCAATTACACTTGGACCTTCGGCGATGGCTCTCCGACATCATCATTAGTATCTCCATTAAAACCCTATACTTCTGCTGGCAATTATGCGGTAAGTTTGGTGGGTGTATCTAATAGTGGCTGTACGGATAGTAAGGTGCAAACAGTTTCAGTTTATGCAAATCCAGTTGCTTCATTCACCAATAGCGCTTCCACTTGTTTTGGCCAATCTACCACATTTACTAACAATTCATCGATAAGTACAGGCACAATTGCTAGTAGGATCTGGGATTTTGGTGATGGTACTACTTCAAATCTTTTGAATCCAAGTAGGGCATTTACCCAAGATGGTACTTACAGGGTGTTTTTAACTGTCACTTCAAATAGAGGATGCACAGATACTACATCTAAATTGATCACTGTAAGCCAAAAGCCAACAGCTCGTTTTATCCAAAACGACATTTGTAAAGGATCACAAATGTCATTTACCAACCAAAGTTCAGGAATATCAGGCAATTCGAGCTTTACTTGGAATTTTGGTGATTTTATAGGTACATCTTCAGCCCAAAGTCCTAATTACACTTATATCAATCCTGGAGCTTATAAAGTTGTGCTAACCGTTTCAAATTTAAACGGTTGTACAGATTCAACTTCCAAATTGGTTAACGTGTTTGATGCTGCAGTTGCTAATTTTTCTAAGAAAGACACTTGTGAAGGCAATGTGTTTTCTTTTACCAACTTAAGTACGCTAAATGCGGGTACGATGAGTTATTTGTGGAATTTTGGGAATGGTACTGTTTCAAGTAATACCGAACCAGCTGTAATATATAGTAGCAATGGGACTTACAATGTACAATTGACGGTGACTACAGATAAAGGTTGCCAAAGCAACAAGAACATTCCTTTGAATGTATATCCTAATCCTATTGTACTTTTCAATGCACAAGATGTATGTTATGGTTTGCAAACCAGTTTTATTAACAATTCTCAAATAAATAGTGGTGCTATTACCTACAATTGGAATTTTGGTGATCAATCTTCTTCTGCAAGTACCAATCCATTAAAAACATATAATGGTCCTGGAACTTATTTTGTACAATTAATTGCTACCTCTGATAAGGGATGCAAAGGTGCCACTAGTAAATACATTGAGGTATATCCAAAACCAAATGCTGATTTTACATTTAATGAATTGTGCGCTGGTCAGTCGGTTAATTTCAGCAATATTTCTTCTATAGAATCAGGTACTATGTCCTATACTTGGACATTGGGAAATAACCAAATCTCCAATCTGGTAAATCCAACCACTACATACACCAACCCTACTACTTACAACGTGAGGTTATTGACGGTATCAAATAGAAATTGTTTAGACACTACCGAAAAGCAAATTACTGTGTATCCTTTGCCTGTTGTAGGTTTTGCAAATGACACTGTTTGTGATGGATTCCCAACCACATTTAAAAACACTTCAACTATTCCAACAGGTAGTTTGGTATATTATCAATGGGATTTTGGAGATCTTACCAATTCATTACAAGAAAATCCTATCCATCAGTTCTTAAATGGTGGCAATTACAATGTATCATTATTGGCTGAATCAGATAAAGGTTGCAAACAAAGCTTAACCAAGGCAGTAGCAGTTAATAATGTGCCTGTGGCTAATTTTACAGTTGATAATGCCTGTCTTGGTACGCCTGCGGCATTTGTAAACCGCACCACCATTTCATCGGGTACAGCAGGAGTACTGACTTATAGCTGGAACTTTGATGATGGCAACAAGAATAATATTAAAGATCCAACCTATGTCTATTTGTCATCAGGTACTTATTATGTCACTCTAAAGGCAACGATAAGTGGTGGTCAATGTAGCGATAGTACTACCAAAGCCATTACCATTTACGATTTGCCAAAGGTATCCTTAATCGGTGATACCACTGTTTCTAAGGGCGTTTCTATTTATTTAAATGTCTCGGCTTCAGAAGGAAACTACACTTGGAGTCCTCTAGATGGGATAAATAATCCATTATCCTCTTCAGTGATTATCAAACCTGAAAAATCGGAGGATTATGTTTTTTCAGTAACCGACAAAAGAGGTTGCGTGGCTTCTGACACCATTAAAGTAACTGTAAATGATGATTTTAATTTAGTAGGAATAGATAATACTCTTTCAAATATTATTACTCCAGATGGTAATGGGAAAAATGATACATGGGTAATCGATAATATCACCTCCTACCCAGACAATACAGTAATGATTTTTAATAGATGGGGACAGGAAGTTTTTAAGGCTCGCAATTACCAAAACAATTGGGGAGGCACAAGTAAAGCTGGTGATCAATTACCCGATGGTACTTATTATTTTGTTGTTACTTTTGAAAATTCAAGTGTGGTGCATAAAGGCACACTCACGATTTTGGTAAATGCAGATAAATCTGGTCTTACGAAATGATAATCCTATTCAAAAACACTATACAATTTACAAAAATGAAAAAAAGTATTTTACTTATCGTTTTAGGGGTCAATATGGTTTTATCGCTTCAGGCGCAACAAACTAGCAATTTCACCCAAACTTTTGTTAATCCATATTTGCTAAGTCCAGCTTATGCAGGAAATACTGCAGATCTGAAGGCTTTCGCTCATTATCGCAATCAATTGGTAGGCTTTAAAGGCGCACCTGAAAGTATGCTTATTTCTATGGACAAAGGTCTGCCTCACGAGAGAATGGGTTTGGGGCTTCAGCTTTATAATGATAAAATGAATATTATTAAACGCTTTGGAGCTAATTTGAGCTACAGCTATCTAGTACCTATTAGTGCTCTCCAAAACGTTAGGTTAGGGTTGTCAGCTGGTTATGTTAATACAGGAGTTGACCTTAACAGCGTTGTGGCTTCCAGCGCCGATGAGATTCAAAGTTTCACAAGATTACGCCCTAGTGCTAAATTTACATCAGATTTTGGGTTTACTTATACTCGAAAACAATTACAAACTGGTATTTCAATTACCAACATAAATTTCGCCAAATCTAAAATCGAGACAGGTAGTTTATCTTACTTGCAAAATCCAGTTTATCAATTGTTTGTAAAATATGATTTACCAATTGTTAATGATATAACTTTCAATCCTTTGTTAATAGGAAGAAGTTCACAAGGTACTGAAACCATGGTATCGGCAAATGCAATTTTCAATTTCAAAAAAATGTTTTGGGGTGGGTTAACCTATGATTCTCGCTCTGCTGTGGGTGCTACATTGGGTTTAATATATGACAACTTAACTGTTGGGTATAATTATGGCTATCCAACTAGTGCTTTAGCTACTGTTTCGTCAGGAATTCATGAATTATGTATTGGATATAATTTGGGGTCAAAATCTAAATCCAAACCAATAACTGATGAAAGTGTTTCCTCCGATAGCTACACCTTATCAGAAACTCGAGAAGTGCCAAAATCAGATATTAAATCTGTAAATAACCGCAGATCAGATACTTTGTACCATGTATTTATCATGAAAGATGGAATAGACCCAGATTTTCTGAAAAGTGCATTCAATGCTGATATCCAAAATATTTATGCGGAAGAGTCACAAGGCATGGTGGATGAGGTAGCAGTTGAAAATTTGTCAAGTCTTGATAACAAAGCAGGGGATGAAAGATTTATTAAGGATTTTCCTAAAGGTAAAGCTAGCGTAATAATTGCGGCCTACTACAAATTTGAAGATGTTAAAAAGTACCAAAAGATTCTGTTAAAAAGAGCTAATCTTACCACATCAGTTATAAGAAGTAGAAACGAAACTTATTATTTGGTATCTACAAAAGAGGTTACAAATTACAGGGACGCGTTAACAGAAATTAACAGGATTAAAAAGCAGAAAATAGACGATTTGATTTTTGGTAACATTTGGCTGTACTAATTATATTCTAATTGGTTCTATACCAATTATATATTAATTAGTATCTTTTTATAGCTTGAAAAAACTTATTAAATTTAAATGTAGCGATTAAGTGAATTCAAAGCTTAACAGTAAAATACTTTTCTTGTTTATTTTTTGGTGCCCCGCATTTCTTTTTGCTCAAGACGCTGAAAAAGCATTGGAAGACATCAAGAATTTGAAAAAGGTAAAACCTATAAAGGTAACAGGTGGCTTCAATGCTTCTGCGGTTGGCTATGGGGTAAATGGAATAGCGTCAAGAAGAGCACCATTTGCCTATGCGCTTAATGCAAATGCCACAGTTACTTTGTTTGGCAAGGTTTCAGTTCCATTTGCTATAAATTATACTAATAGTGGTATTACTAAATCTGGTGACCCGTTAGCTGTACTTTATTCAATATTAAATAAAACTGGTGCTAGTCCCAAATACAAATGGGTGACCATACATGTGGGAGATCGAGCTCTAGATTTTTCTAAATATTCATATTCTGGCGTTCGTTGGTTTGGTGGGGGAGTAGAATTAGCACCTACCAATGGATTAGTTAAACTTGCTATGTTTTATGGTCGATTAAATAGGAGAACAATAGGGGATACCATTAATGGTACGCCAATAGCCCCCGCATATTTACGAAAGGGTTTTGGTACTAAAGTAGAATTGGGCAAATCGAAGCACAATGTTTCTTTAATCCTTTTTCATGCTGAGGATGATTATTATCCAGGGGATATAATAAATACAAAATTTGGAATTAGCCCAAAAGAAAATTTGGTATTGGGCTTAAAAACCAAAAACCAAATTACTAAGAAATTAGATTTGATGGTAGAATATACGGCTAGTGCACTTACATTGGATAAAAGAAATTTAAATTTTGAGCAAACAGGAGGATATAATTATTTTAACAATTTGAAAGGTTTTTTCACTCCGTTAAATTCAACCACTTTTAACAACGCTTATAATGTGATAGCTAATTACAAAGAAAAATATTGGACTGTAGGCATCAATTATTTACGTGTAGATCCGACTTATGCCTCGTTGGGCGTACTTACTGCCAAAAACGATATACAAGCATATACTTTAAATACGAACACCAGTTTGTTTCAAAATAAGGTTTTATTAGCGGCCAACGTAGGTACAGAAAAAAATAACCTTCAGAATAATCTCGCTCAGACCATGAGAAGGTACATTGGCTCGTTTAACGTAACATACACTATTATAAATAACTTAGTGTTGAACTTAAATTATACTAATTTTAATCACTCAACCTCGCCTTCTGTAATCACTAAGAAAGATTCGGTAAAATTAGTTCAGATTAACCAAAGCCGTGGAGGGACATTAAATTATTCTTGGGGCAAATCAGAATTTAAGCATTCGGCCATGATGGCAGTCACATTTCAAGAATCAAACGATATCAAAGAATTCATCAATTATCAAGTTTTACAAACCAATAAGGTTTCTAATATAAGTGGAAGCTATACAGTTAATAATCAGCCTTGGCAAGCAAGTGGCACGGCCGCTATACTATACAATCAAATTGAAGCCCCTAATGTTAAAACAATTTCCATCGGTCCTTCTATAAGTTTAAATAAAAAAATGCTGGAAAAGAAGTTGAATTTGGTGTACACCACAGCTTACTTAAACAACACAGACATTGCTGCTAAATCTACCACATTAACCAATAAAATATCTGCCACCTACAAAGTAAACAAGCACCATGCTATTAAATTGGAAACGTCATTGATCAAAAAAAACACCATAGAAGGTCAAGGACAAACGTTTAGCGAATACCAAGGCAAAATTGGATATGATTTTGTTTTTTAAAGTATAGCTTATGTCTAAAAAGTTATCAATAATTAGGGTATAAGAAGTGGTAATTGAATACTATTAAGTATGAAAATGAACAAATTAATAAGAATTGGGATATTTTTATTGGGCCTACTCAGTTGCTTTTCGACCATAGGCCAAGTACAAACACCCGTGCAAATTAATACCTTGCTCAATCCTCCCTATTCTCCTTTTTATTCTGATTTTTATAAAGTGAATAGTAAAGCCTTAATGGCTACTTTGCTTTTCAAAGATTTCTCCGAGCCTTCATGGGAAATTCGCTTGAAAGTTAAAATATCATCGAGCAACGGCGTTACCATTGAATCTAGTCCTTCAGCAGGTTACTCGCCCATTACCATTTATCCAGGGGTACCGTTATCAATTGCTGGAGATGATTGGGTGCCGTATTTGGCTTTTGAAAATGTGGCGATTTCTGGTACAGATCCTAAAATTTTAACAGAGAAAGGGGTTCTTCCAGAAGGGTTTTATACCATTTGTATTGAAGCTCTAGATTTTAGATCGGGCAAATTATTATCCAATTCAGGGTGCGCTTCTGGCTTTTTTCAATTGGGCGGTATTCCTCAGGTCATTTCTCCTAGAACTAATTATGTTCTTCCTTCAAATCCACAAAATATTATTTTCCAATGGATTATGACGGCTCCGCCGCTCAATCCAGCCAATACTGAGTATCAGTTGCGTGTGTTCGAAATCACTACCGAAGGTGTGGATCCTGCAGTAGCTATTAAAAGTGACAATGCTTTGAAAATATATGAAAGTGAGTTTACCAACAATTTGCAGTTTGTATTTGATGCTTCGGCCACTCAATTGGAAATAGGCAAACGATATGTGTATCAAGTAAAAGTAGCAGATAAAAATAACCAAGCTCTATTTAGAAACGATGGTTTAAGCGAGCCAAACTGGTTTATGTATGGTTATCCTACTGGGGGTAAGATAGAATTAGAATTTCCTATAAAAAACCATCAGTTCCAACCTGGTAAACAGCAACTTTTCAAATGGCTTTCGCCCGACAATAAAGCGGCTCCATCTCAACCCGTTGCTTATAGATTAAGAATTGTGAAAATTGATGCCTCGGATACAAACAATATTGAAGATGCGTTTAAAAATAAACCAGCAGTATATGACGAAACTACCCGGCCTACAACCAGTTCTACTTCTTGGGAAACAATTGTTAACGAAGAATTTGAACGAGATGTCTGGTTTTTGTGGAAAATAGAAGGCTATTCAGGCGAACAAAAAGTGGCGGAAAGTGTCATTAGCAAATTCAAGGGCCGACCAACATTAGAGAAATTTTTGGCTGGCGATCATGAAGTGGCTGTCTTGAGCACCAAAAACAATGATTTGAACAAATTGTCAGGTAGAGGCAGAGTGAAGTTAGACAGGGAAGGCAAAAAATTTGCCGAAGTCGATTTCAAGGACATTAAAATAAAAAAGATAGCCAATGAAGTTTATGTTCTCGAACAAGGCGAATTGTTTAAAGAAATCACCAATGGCGAAGCTGAAGAAATAAAATCAAAAGATGGCAAAAGAGCCAGTCTATTTTTTACGCCCAACGCAGTGAAATTAGATAAAAATGCACTTCGCTTGCGAGGCAAAATGGTAGTGCCTTTGGATATTGTAATCGATGGTGAACAGCCCAAAATTACCTCACAAAATACTTGGGTCGATTACAATAAATTTAAAATTACGGGTGGGGTAAAGATTTCTGGCAAATACGATTTGATGGAGCCGCTGAATTTCACAATCCTTCTCGATACCAATACCACCGCTTTTATAGGAATAAATGGATACGATCTGGTGTATTACGGAAGTATTGGGTTGCCAGAAAGTTCGCAAAGTGCTGAAGGTAATCGCATTACATTGCCATTTGTAAACTTGCGCGACCTCACCTATATTGAGTTCGATGCCGAGAAAGACGATATTCGCATACCGCCATATCGCCCCATTCCTAATGCAAATTTGTTAGTCCAACCTAAGAATTTTGTAATCGATTTTTCTGACAAAAAATCACCAGCTGACTTTCCAAGCGATTGGAAAGGAGCTTATATCCCTCGATTCGATCTACAATTCAAACAAAAATTTGACGAGAAGAAGCGCATTACTTTCGATGAAGAAGTAGTGGAGGCTATCGACCTTTCAAAAACAAAAACGATCAAAAACTATTTCAAAGCCACAGGTTTATTTTTCAATTATAGCAAAGAAATTGACCCAACAACCAAAATCAAATTCAACGCATTTTCCGCAAAACCTGGCTTGTTTGAAGTACTGGTTGAAAATGGAGTTGTCAAATCTGGTATTTTCAAAGCATCTATCGATATACCCATTATTGATGAAGCTAAAAAATTTAGGGTGTCGGCAAATATCAACAATGATGGTTTTATTGATGGCATATTGGAGGAAAAACTCGAAGGCAAAAAAATAACCTTCAGTGAAAAAGCCCCAGAATCGAGAGGAGATTTTACCATAAAACGCATCAAATTTAGTGAAGCTAACTGTCTGGATGCAACCGTTGATGTAGAAGTGAAGGGATTGAAAATGGCGGTAAACAACCAAAGTGGTTTCAAAATATTTGGCACTCATCAAATTGGTTTCGATAGGCCAAATGGCGAATGTATTTTCGAGAAAGAAATGGTGGGCTATGCCAATGGCATAGTTGAAGTAAATATTGCTGGGATTGGAGCAGCATATTTGAATGGCAAATATTTGTATTATATGAAAGGGGCGATGAATTTGTCAGATGACTTTTCTGGCCCTGGAGGTGAACCGCTTTCCAACAATTTCTATGGCTCGATAGAACTAAATACCAGCCTCAATATTCCAAACGATTATGAAAACAAGCCTAAAGTGCCTATTTCTTCGGCAGTGTTAAATACAAAGCCTGAGAGTATAAAATCAGTAGATAAATTAGAAGTTGAGCTTAATACACCTGTAGCATTTATGTCAGGTACTTTGGAAATCAAAAAGGACGATCCGCAGTGGGGAAATGTATTTACAGGTACTTTGTCTGGGTTTATTTATGCACCTACTAAAATCAAAGCAGGTTCTACCATGATTGTGGGCAAAGATCCTTCAGGAACTAAATTTTGGTATTTCGAAGCATTTGCCAAAGACGATGGCATCGGTTTTCCCATTGTGCCAGGGGTAATTAATGCTGTGGGAATAGAAGGAAATATTTATGGCAATATGTCGTCTGAAGTCGATAAAAAGACCAAGGCTATCACCATGAAAGTAGACAGAAAGGTGCGTTTCGGTGGTGCTTTGTACATGCAATTGATAGATGCTTCTTCCAATGGTGTAAATGTAAAAGCAGATGTGGGCTTGGAAATGAAGTATTTGGAAGGCGATTTCCAATTGGCGATGCAAGCCGAAGGTACTTTTGTGAATTTAACGGGAAGGTCAGTTGTACCTGGTGAGGCTGCCAGTGCCGCATTGCAACCATTGGCAGAAAAGGCGGCAGGTGAAGTGGTGAATCAAGTTAATAACCAATCGATAAAAGTAGGCGACTGGACATTCAACCCCAACATCAAACCCGATTTGTCAGAAGGTGGTCTGAAAGGTAAAAATGGAAACACAAGCATTGCTTTTGGCGCTAATGTGATAAAGAAATTTGGGTATTTCAATTTTGAAGACCAAGATTGGAAATTAGATATTTCCGGAAGTAGCTCTACCAAAGCCTTGGCTTTCAACATAGCAAAAAAATCGGGCAATACCTATGGCATGGGTTTGGCTTATTTCCCTGGCGATTCGGCAAGTCTCAATTTTAATGTTGGCACTAGTTTTGGCTTAAAAGGCAGCTATTTAGAAAAGAATCGGAGGGGCAGCTTTGGCATGAATTACGATGGCAAAAGCATGTTCGTAAGTAGTGACCTCATCAAACAATCGGCCACGTTGAGTTTTGTGCCTAGTAGCGATTTTAATTTGTATACTTCGATTGATAAATCTTTGGGTTCGGCAGCCATCAAAATCAAAGCCGATGGACATTCGATTGGGTTGGAAGGCAAAAAATCAGGCTATGGCAAATTGCAAATTGACGACAATCTTGCTGTTGAATTTGACAAGGAAAATAGCCAAGGCAAAGTAAAAGTGAATACCAATGGCGTGGATGTGGATATTGAAGGAAGTACCGAAAAATCAAGCATGAAACTTAATACTTCGGGAATATTGCTCGATGCTGGTGTAGAAACCAACAACGGCAAAGGCTGGATGACTTATCAAAAAGAAAACGACAAATACAGTTTCGATTTAGATACCAAAAACCAATCGGGAAAAATTTTGATTGCCACAAGCGGAAAAGAATTTAGTCTGGGGGCAGACAAAAAAGAGGGTTCAGCATTTTTCACTTTAGATGCTGCCAGCTACAAACTCAATACAAAAGCCAATTTGAATGAAGCATCTGGTTTGTTCGATTTTAAAAAAGACAATGACCAATATATTTTAGCCGTAAATCCTGATAGTGCTGTGGTGAATATGAACAATGCTGATTTGAATTTGAAATTGGCAGGATACAAAGAAAAAAGAGGGCTGCTTTCATTCAAATCAGGCAATTTGGGTGTAAAAGTAGGGGCAGATGCTGAGGGCAGAGGCAATTTGTTTTTCCAAAATGATAATTTAAAAATTGTAGCCGCAGGCGATAAAACCATTGGGATGGGCAGTTTCAGTTTGGCTTTGCCCAACAACGATTCACTCAATTTGTATTTGAACGATAAAGAAGGAAAGGGTCGCTTTGCTGGGTTGTATGGAAATCGCTTCGTGGGCGGAAGCATCGACCGATCTGGACGAGGAAGCATTAGCTTGTCGATGCCCGAATTTGCTCTGGCTTTGGCTGGCGATAGCAAAGGTTTTGGAAAAATATTCCTCAATATTCCCAAAGAAAATGTGATGTTGAATATCCAAGGCGATAAAAAAACCAAAATTGGGATAGCCAGTTTTGTGTTGGCAAGCGACAGTGTTTCGGGCAAATTTGATTTGAACGAAGGCAATGGTTCCATCAATTCTGCTGTAGATGGCAATAGCATTTCTGGTGCTTTCGACAAAGCGGGCAAAGCAAACATCTCACTAAAAACGGGTGAACGAAGCCTTGATGCCAATTTGGACTCCAAAGGCAATAGCAGCCTCAATTTCACACAACCCAATTTGAAAGTGGATATGGCAGGAATTAAATCCGATGCCAAAGGTACTTTATATTTTAAATTGGACAATGACAGCATAAGCGCCAAGCTAGATAAAAACAAAGGCATAGCTCAGTTCAAGGCATCTTATGCTGATTTTTCTTTGGGTGCCAATGTAGAAAACAAGGATGGCAAAGGCGATATATATTACCAAGAAAAAGAAAGGAAAATGGTGGTGAAAGGCGATAAAACAGGCAACGGTTTTGCCACTTATGTTGATAATGCCAATAGTTTTTCGATTCTAGCCGATAAAAACAAAGGTAATATCGACTTGGGATTAAAATTAAGTGCAGACAGTGTGCGTATGCAAGTTATCGAAAAAACACGTTTTGTGGGTTTGGTAAAGGCAGGTCAGATAAGTACAAATTTCAATATCAACAAAACAGGCGACAAAGTATTTGCATACAAAGATGCGGATAACAAGTTGTTCATCAGCCAATTTAAAGACAAAACGCTTTATTTTGAATCATCTATAAAGGCTGTCAATTTGTACGGACAAACATTTGCTGATGGCAAAAAACTGGTTCGATACGAATACAAAGGTGATAGTCTTTCGGCTGCCTTGGGTGCTGACAAAAGCAAATTGGTGAAATATTATATTGACAATGTATTCATCGAAGCTTCTAAATTGGCTAATAACGATGTTTTTGTTAGGGTGAAAGATGGTGACAAAGATTTCAAAGCCTCTCGCAATGCTACTGAACAGTTTGTCGATTTTGTAAACGGACAAAAACGAGTTCGTGTGGATAAAGAAACATTGCTGGTAAATGATGGTGAACATGAAGTGATTTTGAAAAACGACAAACCAAAACCACGACTATTTATCGATGGCAAAGAAGTGACTTTGGAAATTGGCAAACTGTACGAATTCAAAGGTTTTAGTTTTTCTTATAATATTGATGGAGATTTATCTTTTCTTAAAATCAAATTTCCAAACTTACCCGATTTCAATGCCGGTTTTTCATTGGGCAAATTTCCTTATTTGAGTGTCAAATTCCCTACATACGATTTGTCGTTTAAAGGTGTAGATTTTGGCTTTGATTTCAATTTGGGTGGCTTCAAATTAGAATTTCCTACACTTGATGGCCTGAGTTTTAAAATGCCAAGCGGCTTAGATCTCAAATTCTCTGGCTACGATATTGATTTGAATTTTGGCGATTTCAAAACCAATTTTCGAGGCAAATTCGATTTCTCATTGGCCTTTAACGACATCTTTGCTTTCGATTTTGCACTTGACGAACTCAAATGGCGATTTAACAAATATACTTTCGGCATCGACAAATTATTCAATATCAAATTTCAAATGCCCGAAGCTCCTCGTTGGGCGTCTTATAATTTGAATACCGAGATGTTCAAAATGAGTTTTGACGCTTTCAAATTTGATTTTGAGCCTTACAAACTCATTCAGTTTGCCTACGACACCAAAATATTCAAATTATTCGATACTGGAATTGAATTCAAATTCAATAAAATGGCTTTGGCTTTTGAGTTGGATAAATACTTGCGTTTCAATTTTGATGTAGATAAATATTTCAATATCACCCCAATCAATATTTCTACCAAGTGGGATAAATTGGATTTGGGCTTGAGCATGGATTCGCTTCGTTTTGCCTATTTGCCCATCAAGTTGAATATCGACCCTAAAATGTTTGCTGTAGATTTGAATGGAAAAATGCTTTCTTTCGACATCAACAAAAATCTCAAATTCAATTATTCTATCGATAAATTTTTCCAAGTATCGCCTTTGGCTTTTGATGGCAAATGGGGAAAATATGGCATGAGTTTCCCAAAAGTGGGCAATTTCAGCCTTACCGATGGCATTCGTTCGTTTAGCATTGGCGATGTTGGGCTCAATCTCAAAGATGTGGATCTTGATCTGAACTACAATTTTGATAAAGACCTTTCACTCAAATACAAGCTCGATTTGTTTTCTATTTCTATGGATAAAATCAGCTTGAAAATGGACAAATACGATTTGGGATTTGGCAAACTCGATGGACTTTGGTACATGGATGGCAAATACAATTTCAAGTTCAAAGATGTGCTTTCGCTTGACATAGATGGCTATGCCATGTCGTACAACTTCAAATCACCCAATATTCAATTCAATGTGCCCAAATACAAACTGAATGTAGGCGGCTGGACAGACAAATTGAATTTTACTTACGATGATTTTAATTTGTCTTTAGGTAAAATTGATGGACTCATATATTTCGACAAATTCTCTCGCTTCGAATTCAACACCGATTTATTGATTAAAACAGGATTGGCCGATTTAGAATTGGGAATAAAAGGCCTCAAACTGCCTACCAAAAGCTTTTATTTCAAAATCAAAGACTACAATTTGTCTTATTCAGGTCCTACAGGAATCAAATTTACCATGCCTAATAAGTGGTTTAGCATTGGAGGCAAAATGTATTTCGGCATCGGTTGGGACGATCTAAATATCGAATGCGGCTTGAGCTCACTTCGTGCATTTAAAACCGACTATGGCATTACCTATGGAGGCGATAAATATTTTGGAGTGCTTTATAAAAAGAGTGAAGTTTCCTTCATGAAAGACCGTTCACTCAAAATGATAGATGGCGACAAAGGCGTTACCATCGATGAAGATGGCATTATCACCTTGAAAAATGGAACGCAAGAAATAGTGGCAGGTGGCGATCAACCTATCAAATTCAAAGATGCCAACGGCATGGAAATGAAAGACGGCAGCGGGAGCGATGGATTTAAATTCAATGTGGCAGGAATGGATTTTGATGTAAAAGCCACCGATGACAACAACGTGCTGATAGAAACCAAACAAAAAATGGCTACCATTGCCATTGCAAGCGAAGGCGAAGGCACGATGTCGGCAACATTGAGCAATGGAAGCACCAAATATGGCACTTTGTACAAAAATAAATATACGTGGGGCTTAGCTTTAGGCAATGAATCGGCCGATAAAGGCCCGCAAGCCACGCAAAACATAAAAATGTCTGGCCCTAGCAAAATTGGAAAGATCACCACCAACAGCACCAGTATTTTGCAGGCCATTGCTTACGCATCATTTAGCACCAAGACGGGTGAATTGTATATCAACGGACAAGTGACGGCTACCAAGCCACTCATGTGTATTGACAATGGCACGTTTAGTTGCAAATTTTCCAAGGATGATTTTTACATCAAGGTAGCCGAACCCGATAAAATGGCTTCGCTTCGTCCTTTGTGTATGTCACTTGATACCAAAGGGTATTTTCATGTAAGTCCACGTAGGTATGCGGCTGGTATTTCCAAGAGTTATCGTTTTGCGCTTGAAGGTGGTTTTTCTGAAGAGGCTTTAGGCGTTACAGTTATATCTATTAGTGCTGGAGTTAAATTTGGTTATCTTATTGAGGGTGAGGGTATTTTGGTTATTACCAAAAGTGGTGAAGAAAATTTTGTAGAATTGGAAAAACTGCGAATAAAGGTAGAAGGCGATGCAAGTGCGTATATATCGGGCAAGGTATTTGGTGTTGGTGGCAAAGTGAGCATGGGTGTCTACATGGGTGGCGAATTGATACTGATCCTTACCAGAAATGAAAAATCATTCGAAGGAAAAATGTATGCTGGTTTTGAATTCTTAGGCGAAGATTTTGATATTGATTTTGAGGCTAAATTGGAAATATAGAAAATGCAGAAAATAAAATTATCAGTGTTTTTAATGCTACTTGTTGCTTTTGCAACACTAGCACAAAAACCAAAAAAGAACAAAAACTATATATTCGTTTCCAACGATTATCGCCAAATTGGTTCTGGTAAAGTATTGCTAAAGTTTTTTTCAGACCAACTCAAATACGAACAGGGATACAATATTTATAGAAAAAAAGAAGGCACCACCAATTTGGTAAAGATCAATAAACAGCCCATTGCGTTTTTGAAATCCTTGCCATCATCTCTGAAATTGGAAGGCGAGTATGCCGAATTTTATGCCAATCTGTCCAAATTTTCTTCTGAAACGATCAATAAACAGGGTTTGGGAAAAGCCATGGTAAAGCTACGTGCTGTCCAAAATTTTGATTTTGCGTATGCCATTGGCAATGGTTTTATTGATAGCAGCGCTGTAAAAGGTGAAAGTTATCAGTATATATTGAGGAGAATAAGTACGGGCACAGATATTTTGATGGCAACATCAATTTCTATTAAAGTAGAAGATTGGAAACCTATTTCCGAACCACAAGAAATCAAATTTGAAAGAAAAAAAGAAGGCGTGAAATTTAGCTGGCTTCATTTGCCTCAAACTTTCCTTGGGGTTGATGTTTTTCGTAAGGCTGCCAATGGTAAAGATTTCAAAAAACTAAACGATGTAGCTATTTACCCACAAATGGGCGAAAATGGTAAATATCCAAAGTACTATTATACCGATGTGTCTGCATCAAACGACACTCTTTATCAATACAAATTTGCGGCAGTAGATTATTTTGGTCAAGCTTCACTTTTTAGCCCAGAACTCACGGTTGGCAAAAAAGATTTCGAACCTCCGTTTCCTCCTGATAGTGTGTTGCTTGATGTAGATACCTTACGCATCAAACTCAAATGGAAAGCCCCAAACTCGCCTGATTTGAGTGGATACTATGTGTACAGAAGTTTGAAATACGATAAAGGTTTTGAAAAAGTAACCAGTAAACCCATTTCTAAGAAAACTACCAATTACATTGATGTAGTGCCCAAAGTGGATGAATATTATTATGTTGTCACCTCAGTCGATTCTTCTGGAAATGAAGGTTTTTCACAAGCCATCATGGCCGATGTGCGCGATGTGGTAGCACCAGAAACACCCAAGGATTTTAAAGCAACCTTAGACAAAGGTAAAATTGTACTTACTTGGACAGCATCGCCCGACAAAGATTTGAAGGGTTATTTTGTGTACAAAGCACCTGCTGGTGCAACAGACTATGTGATTTTGAATGGAAAACCTTTTAAAGAAAATCGCTTTGAAATTGCATATTCAAAAGCCTCCAAAACCAAGTTTGTCTATAAAGTTTGTGCCATAGATAGCAATTTTAATAGAAGTAAATTTAGCCCTGAGGTGGCCTTGCAATTGCCTGACGTGCAAGCACCTGCGCAACCATTTATTAAATCTATTCAAATAAAAAATGATTTTCCTGAAATTATATGGATGGCCAATGTAGACAACGATTTAAAGAATTATGCTCTGATTCGAATGAAATATGGCAAAGACACTATAAAAACAGTGTTAAAATCAGATATTTCCATAAATGATACTGTTTTTGTTGATAAAACAGCTGAAACGAATGAGAATTACATGTATTTTCTATATGCTTCAGACAGTAGTAGTAACATTTCCATTGCTTCTACGCCCTATAGTTTTAAAAATGTAAACACAAATACAATTTTGAAAGTGAAAAAATTTACTGCCAAGTTTGACAAAAAAGCAACAGAATTAAAACTAAATTGGTTATTGGAAACTGATAAGAATTTTTATGGTGTAGTGGTATTTCGTGCCCTCGAAAACGAGGACATGCAACAATTCAGTAAAAAATTAATTACAGAAGCAGAGTTGATTGACAAAACCGCCAAAAAACCAGGCAAATACCAATACCAACTTCGTATTTATGACAAGTTGGGCAATGTGGTGAAAAGTGAAGTGGTGGAAGTAGAGGTGCCTTCATCAAAATAGCGGTTGTTTATTTTAATCTTGGAATAAGGAAGGTAGTGGAGCTGCCATCAAGGACAGCTCACAACATAATTTTATCAATTAATTTATTTTGTTTTTGGCAACCTAACCACGACTAATTTTTTAGAAATCACCTCGTTATCAGCAGTAATTTGTAAAAGGTAGTTACCAGAGGCAGTTGTCGGTAATACAATTTCTTCAATTAATTGAATTTCATTATTATTACCAAGTGTTTTTAGTGGTATTACCTCAGAACCAGCCATATCTATAACTCGATAGGTTATGTTTTTGCCTTGATATTGGTTTAAACTAAACGTGAATTGTCCGTTATTAGGATTGGGAAATAACTCAAGTCCCCGTGATAAGGAGTTGGTCGCAATTCCAGTTTTTTGATCTTCCACAATAACTTCAATCTCTTGGCTTGTTGATGATGCATTATTATTATCAAATGCTACAGCTTTAATGGAATGAGAACCAATTGATAAATTACTAACGTTAAAATTATATGGGGCGGAAAGCTTTTCCTCGACAATCATACCTCCATTATATAGTACTACTTTTGAGATACTTCCGTCATTATCTATAGCAGTAACAGTTACCTCTAATGTGTCATTTGCTAAAATTTTCTTTTTATCTTGAGGAGAATCAATAGTTGCTTTAGGCAATGCGTTTATACGAAGCTGCACCACAGATGAGGTGTTATCCCAACCTAAATTGTCATAAGCCCTGGCCGTGAGTTGATAATTCCCAGATTTCAAAGTATTTAGATTAATACTATATGGTAAGCTGCTCATTTCTTTGATTTTAACTCCGTTTACATATAATTCAACCTTAGAAATATTTCCATCCAAATCTTTGGCATCAATGTTTATTTGAACCTCCGAATTTTCGTTATATACAGTATTGTTGAAAGGATTGGTAATATTTACTGCTGGTCCATTATTCCCAATAAGTGTTAGATTTTCACTATCTAACAATCTACCATTAATATCAAATGATTTGGCTGTAATTGCCTGACTACCAGTAAGTATATTGGAATAATTAAAGGTAAATGGCGTTGTCCGTACTTGTGCAAGTTCTGACAACCCTCGATAGAAAATTACTTTATCAATGGCGCCATCAGCATCATTTGTTAATAAATTAATATTTGCCTCTGTTCCTGTCGTTAAAATGGTATTATTAATAGGAGAAACAAAACTCAGGCTTACTTTACTTTTTACAATTACATTCACCAGATTTGAACTGCTACCTACTCCATTATTGTCCCAAGCCTTTGCTGTTAATACGTAGTTGCCTGTGTTTAATCCTTCTAGATTCCAAGTATATGGACTGTTATTAACGGTGCCTAGTAATGTTGTACCATTATAAAATTCAACTTTTGTTATAGAACCGTCCTTATCAGAAACTTGTGTAGTTACCAGAATGGAATCTCCTGCATACATCACTAAATTATTACTAGGAGAAGAAATTGAAATAGTTGGGGCGCTGTTAGCTGTGATATTAATTGAACTTTGAGAAATGACGGTGCCAGCAGAACTTATTGCCTTGGCGGTGATTGTGTAATTACCACTTGAAAGTCCTACAGCACTAATGTTATAGGGTGCGTTATTCGATTCTCCTATTTTTAATATTCCCAAGTAATACTCAACTTTTGCAATTGCATTGTCTATGTCATTAGCTACAACAGAAATGTTAAAATTGGAATTGGTACCAACTATAGCATTGTTTGTTGGGTTATTAATTAAAATTGTAGGAATTGTTTTAACTACAACTGAAACTAAATTACTATTAGCAGTAGCATTTTTATTGTCAAATGCTTTGGCAGTAAGAGCGTATAATCCTTTTGGAGTATTATTAATGGTAAAACTGTAGGGTGCATTGGTTGCTTGCCCAATTAACGTAGAACCATTATAAAACTCCACTTTATTTATTGTACCATCAGTATCCGAGGCATTAACATTTATAGTTATTTTATCTCCTTCCATAAATGAAGCATTTATTATAGGATTCGTTATGCTAATCAACGGTGATTGGTTAACCGGGGTGTTAACAATAAAATTTACAGGAAGTGATGTGACAGCGGCACCTCTATTATCAAAGGCCTTTGCAGTAAGCGTGTATGCGCCAGCAGGTATAGAAGAAATTGTAAAATTGTAGGGCGAGATTAATGATTGGCCAATTAAAGTGGCACCATTATAAAATTCAACCTTACTAATGTTTCCATCAATGTCTAAAGCATTTACTGAAATGTTCAAGTTAACACCTTCTTGATATACGCTGTTATTTGAAGGAGAATTAATGTTTACGGTAGGTAATTTATTTATAACAACATTCACAGCCGTTGATATTTTTTGAGCGCCATTATTATCAATCGCTTTTGCCGTTAACGTATAATTTCCAGATGAAGGGTTAGTGATGCTGTAATTAAAGGGTGCAATAGTTGATTGCCCAATTAAGGTATTACCATTATAAAATTCAACCTTAGTTATAGTTCCATCTACGTCAATTGCATTGGTTGATATAAGGAGGTTATTACCTTCATTAATAACAGCATTGTTTGAAGGGGCGGTTATACTTATAGTTGGAGGATTATTCACCTTTACGTTAATTGCTGTTGAACTAGCAGTTCCACCGTTATTGTCTGTTACTTTTGCCGAAAATGTGTAGTTTCCTGCTATAATTGAACTTATTACCAACGTAAATGGGGTAGTCGTTGATTGACCAATTAATGTGGTGCCATTAAAATATTCAACCTTTGATACCAATCCATCCAGATCCTTTACATCAACAGCAAGAGTTAGATTGGAACCTACATTTACAACACTATTATTGGCAGGGCTTGTAATACTTATGGTTGGTGCCTTATTTACAAATAAGTTTATAGTGTTCGAAGTAGCAACACCTCCTCTATTATCAGTTGCTCTAGCTATAAGTGAATAACTGCCGGCGACAATATTATTTAATACGTAACCAAATGGGGATGTGGTAGATTCTCCTAGTTTGGTCGTATTATTAAAATATTCCACTTTTGAAATCGTACCATCAGCATCTGCTGAGGTTACTGACAACGTAACAGTTGTTTTTTCTTGGAATACTCCATTATTTGTAGGAGAAGTTATTGCAATGGTTGGAAGTTTATTAACTATTAAATTTATTATGGCAGAATTCGTACTCCCATTGTTGTTATCAGTTGCTTTTGCGATAATTGTGTAGTTACCAGCAGTTAAAGAACTTGTGGTAGCTGTAAATGGCGAAACAGATGATTGCGTTAATAATGTAGAACCATTAAAAAATTCTACTTTTGAAATTGAACCATCAGTGTCAGAGGTATTAACCGTAAATGTAACAGCATTGCCTTCATTAATTATATAATTATTTATAGGAGAGGCAATTACAATAGTTGGTAGTTTATTTACTTTTATATTGATAGCTGTAGAAGTCTTACTTCCTCCGTTATTATCTGTAGCCTTAGCTGTAATAATGTAATTTCCAGCCGCCACACTGTTCCAAATATAATTAAATGGACTAGTCGTGCTGGAACCAATTAAAGTATTACCATTAAAAAATTCTACTTTTGAAATAGAGCCATCCGTATCGCTTGCATTAGCCGTTAAGACTAAGTTAACACCTTCATTTACAACTGAGTTATTTGTTAGATTTGTAATATTTATATTCGGTAGTTTATTTACCTTAAGTGTAATAGGCAAAGAGGTAGTTTGCTGTCCTAAGTTGTCAATTGCAACTGCAGTAATTGTATAGGATCCTGCAATAAGGTTATTCCAGGAGTAACTGTAAGGACTACTTGTGTTTTGGCCTAAGCTTGTTGTGCCATTAAAAAAAGTAACACTGGTTATGCTTCCGTCGTTGTCAGTAGCAGTAGCGGTTATGGTTTGGTTAGTTCCCTCATCTACAACTAAATTGTTGGTTGGGGAAGTAATAGTTACAATTGGGCTTTGATTGGTACTGGAGCCACAAAATTCTATTTCTGCTACATTGCAATAGCCTCCATTAGGAGATAAATAACGTACATATCTAAACGCATTGGTGTTATTGACAGGGGTTTCATTCCATGACAAACTTGGCGAACCATTTACAGTATATAGGTTAACTACTCCTGTTGAAAAATTTGAACTATTAGAGGCTTGAAAAATTCCACCATCCATACGACCTTCTTGGCCATCTCTTGGATAAAATCTAATTGCATTTATGATCTTAGGGGTGCCTAAATCTAAGCCTGTAAAACCAGCATTTGCCGGTACTACATCCACAAATGTGTTTAAGTTGCCATCAAAGGCCTTATTAAATTCACTTCCTGCAGCATAAGCTGGAGTAGTACCAAAAGCAGTCCCTGTAAGCTTGTTACAAACAAGATTTACAGTGATGTTGGCGGTAGCGCTACTTTTAGAATTTCCTGTATTGTCATAAGCAACAGCATTAATAGCATATTTCCCAAAAGAGACATTTGTCCAATTAAAATCATACGGAGCGTTGTTATCAGAAAATAATAAAGTTGTTCCTTGATAGAATTCTACTTTTGAAATGCTGCCTATTGTTGCTGAGGCACTAGCTGTTAGGTTGATATTTGCCGGACTCGTATAACTACTACCGTTTGTGGGTGTTGTTAGCGAAATAGTAATGTTGTTATTAAGACCAACCATAGGTGTTTCCCACATTCCTCTACCATAAAAAGATACCCTTAATTGTCCTTGTTTTGTAGCATCGTTATAATAAAACAAATCAGTAATATCACAAATAATAGGGAGACCTTGAGAATAATTTGACCAGGATGTTTTCGTATTATCTCTGTAATAAACACCGTTTGCATAAGATGCATAAATACTTTCGTTATTTGGGCTGAATCTGTCAGCAACTAACCCATTAATATTAGCATTTGGAAAACCTGTAGTCACATCAGCCCAATTAGTACCTTTATCAACAGAACGGTATATTTTAGTGTTTGCGGAAGCATAAACTACATTGGTACCGTTTATTGGAGCTACCCATCCTGCATTATTAGTTGCTGAAGGCATATTTCCAGTCGCAAAGGTTGGAGTTGCAGCGGTAGCATTGTCTGACCTATAGATTTTTTGGTCGTTACTAATAATGTAAAGTTCGTTTGCATTGGAAGGGTCAGTTTCAAGGTCTTTTACACTTCCAGAAGGTAAAGTAAATATCAATGTCCAAGCGGGAGAATTAGTTGTTAAATTGGAGCTTCGATATATTTTACCTGAATTTGCTACATAACCAATGGAAGTATTTGCAGGGCAAAATGCATACTTACTTTTTGCAGTGTTGGAAACTGTAAATGGTAAATTGAGGTTTTGATTTGATCCAGATGGATATAATTTTCTTGTGTTTAATTCGTCGCAATAAACGTAGTTACTTGAATAATCAAAAAATTCTTCGGGTCCCCAATCGCCACCCCTATCATTATACCAAGTGCCTGAATTATAATAAAATCCTCCATTATCCTGTGTCCCAATATAAGCGATACCTTTATTAATATTACTACTAGCTGCGCGGTAAATTTCTGTAGCGGCTATTCCATCAGACATGGGAGTCCAAACCCCAGTACCGTTGGTTTTGTTGCTCCAGACACCACCATCATTAGCATTCCAAAGTTGTCCACTTACATAGGGATCGAATAGAATATGGTGCTGGTCCGTGTGTAGATTATAGGCCCAACTAGTTTGTTGTTGAGTCCAAGTTGAACCAGCATCTGTCGATCTCCAAATTACGTGTGCACATACATATAATTCATTTGCATTCGCTGGGTTAACTTCAATATCAAAATTATAATTTCCTTGTCCACCACCTGATGCATCATATCCTGCTAAAGCCTTGGTAGATTCTGATCTTGCATTTATCCAAGTAGTTCCACCATCTGCGGAGCGATACAATTCACATACGGTTCCAGTTCCTACATTGCCAAGATACACAATGTTGGGATTCGCAGCAGAAACTGCTAGTCTGCTGCCATCAGCTCCAAACACAAAAGATGACGAACTAATTTGCGACCAAGATTCACCAGCATCTAAAGATCTATAAAAACCTTTTTTAGCTGCCGCATATATTATTTGTCCATTACTGCCTGGTTTAAATACTAGGTCCGTATATTGGATACCGGATGATCCCTTCTGAACCCAATTGGCACCACCATTCGTGCTTTTGTATATACCACTGTTGGTGGCAGCGATTAATATTTGGCTGTTCGTGGGTACAATAAGAAGTTCTACAACCAATCGGTTACCCATGCCACTATTAGAGGCAGACCAAGTTGTGCCGCCATTGCTAGTTTTGTAAACACCAAACCCCGAGCTATAATAATTAGCATCACCCGTACCCCAATAAATTGTTTGGTCGTTAGTCGGGTCAATTGCTAATGAGGCTGATTGCACGTTGGTCACTTTATCTGTACCAAGATTAGTCCAGCTCACACCTTTGTTATTACTAAACCATAACCCACCAGATGCCGATGCACAATACATTTTGTTAGGATCGCTTGGATGAAACTTAATTTCAGAAACCCGTCCAATTCCATGCACTTGGCCAATCGTTTTTTGTGGAAACGGGATTGGACCTATGTTTGTCCATGTGGCTGTTTGGCTATTTGAATAATTGGAACAGAAAAGGAAGGACAATATATATAAATATTTTTTCATAAGGCGTGTAAATAATTGATAATGTGTTAATTATTAGAATTTTACAATAATTTTATCTCCTATTTATTATTTCTTGTTCTATTAATTTTTTAATATCTTCTTCTGTGGGAATCGAACCATCACTTCTTACATAAGCCGCATATTTTCTTTTCCAATACCTAAATCTTTTAAATTCACTGGCATATTGCATCACTTCTTCTTTTAGTTTATCATCGCTCTTTAATAACCTTGATAAAAGCGACCTTTCTTCATGCTCCTCGTGTTCGTTACCTTCAAGCTCACCTTCTGGCTCGGGTTTACCTTTCCAAAACTCATCAAAGGCAATAACTGCTTGATGGTAATTGACAGTAGAATCTTCCATCATTTGTATCCATCTAGGATTTTTACGGTAATCCCTCATAGTAGATTTCGGAGTTTGGCCGTAAGCTATGGTTACAACTAAGGTTATTAAAATATGAAAAATAAGTTTATTCATAGGAGAAATAATTAATTATCGCAAAAATACAATTAGTTCTTTGAATTAGCTTATTTATTTTAAAATATAGTCTTATTTGATGAATATATAGAATAAATTTAATACTAAATATAGCGTTTTAGTATCAGTGAAATATGAAAATTTTGTTTGAACACGTAAAAACTGTGTCGGTTTAACTTGATTAATGCATATTTTAATTGTTCAATACATATTAGATTTGCTTAAAATTTGTAACAACAATACCTATAAACGAATTTTCAGAAGTAGGTGAATTTTTACATTTGATTTCCATTTTCGACCAAAAATCAAATCCGCTCTAATTAAATATTTAAGGGTTTACTTTTAGTTTTTTGTATTTTTTTAATCTATACTATATTTTTCACAAACGTTAATTTCATAAGCCTGTATATTATTTTTATGTTTGTACTTTACTATTTAATAAATAATATGAAGTATTTAGAGAAACTCAAGGCTAAGTGGGAAGTGCAATCTAATTTTCAGTTAGCTATAATTTTTGTAGTTTTTGCTATTACTGGTTCCGCTTCTATGGTTGTGGGTAAGTATGTTCGACCGGCATTGGGTATTTCAGAATACACCATGGCTCCTTGGCTTTTTTGGCCATTACGTATATTTTTAATTGTACCAATTTATCAAATATTATTGATCATCACCGGAACGATTTTTGGTCAGTTTAAGTTTTTTTGGATGTTTGAGAAGAAGATGCTACATAGGATGTCAGGAGGTATATTATTTAAAGATATCAAAGAAACTACAAAGTTATAATGCAGTCATTGTCTATCGAGGAGAAAAAGAGATATAGTCGGCATATTATTTTGCCAGAAGTTGGCATTGAAGGGCAGCAAAAACTCAAATCCACAAGTGTTTTGGTGGTTGGTGCAGGTGGTCTTGGATCACCTGTTTTATTGTATCTTACAGCTGCTGGGATTGGGCACATCGGAATTTTAGATTTTGACCAAGTAGATGAAAGCAATTTGCAAAGACAAATATTGTACTCAACGAATGATGTAGGTAAATCCAAAGCCAAAAGTGCCTTGACTCATTTGACCGCGCTAAATCCGCTAATAAATTTTGATTTTTTTGAGGAGCGTCTTGATAATCATAATGCATTAGATATTTTAGGCAATTTTGATATTATCGTAGATGGTTCAGATAATTTTCAAACTCGATATCTTATAAATGATGCCTGTGTTATTCTAGGAAAACCGTGGGTTTTTGGCTCAATTTATAAATTTGAGGGTCAAGTTTCGGTTTTTAATTATAATAACGGCCCCAGTTATCGTTGTTTATATCCAACACCACCCTTGCCAGGAGAAATGGATAATTGCTCGGAAATCGGGGTAATCGGTGTACTTCCGGGTATCATTGGCACCTATCAAGCTAATGAGGTCGTCAAAATGGTTTTAGGTATTGGGCAAGTTCTTTCTGGTCAGCTTTTGGTGTTTGATGCACTCAACATGAATCAATACAAGGTTAAGTTTCAAAAAAATTCTGATAATTTTGAATTAACACAACTTGTTGATTATGAAGTTTTTTGTGGAACTAAAAAAGTAATTAACTTAAATGATTCCATTTCCCCAAAAGATCTTGCGATTATTATTGAAGATAATTTAGATTTTCAACTTATCGATGTAAGAGAAAATTGGGAGGCTGAAATTTGTAAAATTCACAATTCACAATTAATTCCTCTCAGTCAACTTGGTTCAAAAATTGAACTAATTTCCACAACTAAGCCTGTTGTATTCTATTGCCATCATGGATTAAGAAGTGCTCAGGCCATCAGTTTTTTAAAAAGTAAACATAATTTCACCAATTTAATTAATCTAAGCAGTGGTATCCATGGCTGGGCGATGGAGGTAGATAATGGTATGGAGCAATACTAATCTAACTAAGTATTATTACTTATTTATAGATTAAAATACATTTTTTTTTAGCATTGATTATTTTTAAAATATTTTTAAATGTAATATTGTGCAATATTGAACCAAAATTTGTTTGCAAACTGGTTTTACTGCCACTATGGTTTAATATAAACAAACTATTCTAATTATTTAGATTATACACAGCTTGCTATTCTGTATTTTATAGAGTTATTTGATAGTTTGTTTAATAAACTTGAACTTATTTGCACAAAAGATTAAACAAAATGTTTATTTTGTTAGTCTTATTACTATTAAATTGCAATTATGATTGATAAACTGATTATTTTCAGTATTAGACAAAAGTATGTCGTTGGCTTTTTTATATTATTAGTAATTGGATGGGGTAGTTATTCCGTATATAAACTTCCCATTGATGCCATCCCAGATATTACAAATAATCAGGTTCTTATTATTACCCAAAATCCGAACCTTTCCGCTTATGAAATAGAAAAATTTGTTTCTTCTCCTATTGAACTTGCCATGGCCAATATCCCTGGTTTGGTGGAGATGCGTTCTGTTTCAAGATTTAGTCTTTCTAATGTTACCTTGATTTTTGAGGACGATATGGATGTGTACAAGGCACGTCAAATGGTTTTTGAAAGACTTTTGCAGCTTAAAAATGACATGCCACCTGAGTTTGGCAATCCTACACTAGCTCCTATTTCTACTGGGTTGGGAGAAATTTATCAATATGTAATAAAAACTGAAGATCTTAAAGATACTTCATTCTCACCAATGGAGATTCGAACGGTACAAGACTGGCTGGTTCGCAAGAGATTATTAAGTTCCCCTGGTATTGCAGACATTAGTAGTTTTGGTGGTTTTGTTAAAGAGTATCAAGCCAAGGTTAAGCCTGAACTACTAAAGGCAACTGGAGTGACCATGGATGAATTATTTCAAGCATTAAATAATGGAACTAATAATACCGGAGGTACATATATTGAAAATGAAGAAACAGCCTTGGTGGTTAGAGGTGTTGGTTTAGCAAAAAATTTAGAAGATATAGGAGATATTGTAATTAAAAACAATGGCAATGTACCAGTCACAGTAGATGACGTAGCAGAGGTGAGTTTTGGGTCGTCTGTTAGATACGGAGCCATGACGCGAAATGGGGAAGAAGTAGTAGGAGGTATTATTCTCATGCGTAAGGGAGAAAATGCAACCAATGTTATCAAGGCATTAAAACTAAAGTTAAAAGAAGTTCAAAAGGCACTACCTGAAGGCCTTGAAATTGCGCCATTTTTGGATCGAGAAGAATTTGTTTCAAGAGCCATTAAAACTGTGGTTACCAACTTGGTAGAAGGATGTATTATTGTATTATTAGTACTCATCTTAATATTGGGAGATTGGAGAGCCGCATTATTATCGGCCTCTGTTATTCCTTTATCCATGCTAATTGCAGTTTCCTTAATGAATCAGTTTGGAGTATTAGGTAACTTGATGAGTCTTGGTGCTATTGATTTTGGTATGTTGGTAGACAGTGCCATCATTGTGGTAGAAGCAGTAGTGCTTGAGCTGACCTTAGCCTCTAAGGAATATAACAGTAGATTCTTGTCAATTTTCCAAAAAGAAGAAATTATTACTAACGCCGCCATTAAGGTTAAAAAATCTGTGGTTTATGGGGGATTAATAATTTTAATTGTTTATGTTCCTATTATGACCCTTACAGGCATTGAAGGTAAAATGTTTATGCCAATGGCCGTTACTGTGAGTTTTGCCATTTTTGGTGCGCTTCTATTGTCTTTAACTTATGTGCCAATGATGTGCACATTGTTTATTAAACCTCACGACCATCATGGATTTTTAGAAGGCTTTGCAGATAAATTGGTTAATACTTTATTTACAGCGTATGAGCCATTATTAAATTTAGCCTTGAGAAAAAAGTGGTGGGTAATAGCTATTTCTGCGGTATTATTGTTTTTAGGCTTATATAGCTTTAGTAAAATAGGCGGGGAGTTTATCCCTAAAATTGACGAAGGCGACTATTCGGTGGAAATAAGATTACCAGTAGGTACCTCACTAACTCAAAGTACAAGAATTGCGAAAAAAATCTCCGTTCATTTGCTTGAAGAATATTCTGCAGAAGTGAAAAATGTTGTTTGTAAAATAGGAACATCAGAAATTCCGACTGATCCAATGCCAATGGAAGCTATGGATTTGATTATTGGACTACATCCTATCAAATCATGGAATAAAGTGCACGAGAAAAAGGAACTTACAGAAAAAATTGCCGAAATTTTAGACCAATATCCAGGGATAACCTACTCAATAATGCAGCCTATTGAAAATAGATTCAATGATATGTTGAGTGGAGCTAAAACCGATATTGTTGTAAAAGTGTTTGGGGATGATTTGGATATACTTATTTCAAAAGGGAATCAGATTGCTAATATTTTGCAGAGAGTACAAGGCGCTAAGGACGTGCAAGTGCAGAAGTTAGGTGGCCTGCCTCAAATAAGCATTGTTTACGATAGAAAGCGCATGCAGTATTTTGGTATAAGTATTACACAAGTAAATGATGTGCTGCAAACTGCTTTTGCTGGTAAAAAAGCGGGCACAATTTACGATGGTGAAAAACGCTACGATTTATCAGTAAGGTTGGCTTCTGAAGATAGAAAATCAATTGATGATATTAGGAATCTTAGTGTAGTCGACAAGGATGGAAATGTAATACCCTTAAAGGAAATAGCTTCAATTTCTGTAGAAAAGGGTCCAGCAGAAATTTCAAGAGAAAACGGGGAACGACGAATTAATATTGGGTGTAACGTACGAGGAAGAGATGTGGAGTCGCTTGTAAATGAGGCAAAAGGTTTAATTGAAAATGAAGTGAAGTTATCTACAGGATATCGTATCGATTATGGCGGGCAATTTGAAAATTTGACAAGAGCTAAAGGAAGGTTATCCATTGTATTACCCATAGCTTTATTGGTCATCTTTGGCCTTTTATATGCTACCTTCGGAACCATTAAAGACAGTGTCATTATATTCTCCGCAGTGCCTTTAGCTGCAGTTGGGGGTATTTTCTCCTTACTTTTAAGAGGGATGGTTTTCAGTATATCTGCTGGAGTTGGCTTTATTGCATTATTTGGAGTAGCCGTATTAAATGGAATATTGCTTATAGGACATTTTAAATTACTTGAAGAACAAGGTGTTTATAACATTTATCATAAAGTAAAACTGGGTATAAAGGAGAAATTCAGACCTATCTTACTTACTTCTGCCGTAGCAGCCTTTGGATTTTTGCCAATGGCTTTATCTCATGGAGCTGGAGCAGAGGTTCAAAAACCATTAGCTACAGTAGTAGTGGGAGGATTGTTGTCTGCTACTATATTGACTTTGGTAGTTTTGCCAATCATTTATGTACTAGCCAACAGCAAAAAGCAAGATACTTTTGAAAATTAATAATTTGTTCATGGCCATTTATCAAATAAAAAATAAGCTTTTTTTACTAGTAAGTCTCTTGGTGCTGTTTTCTTCAATAGGCTCGGTTGCCCAAAAGTTAGTAACAATAGAAGAAGCAATAGAGTTATCTATAAAAAACAATCCATCGGTACTGCTTGCAGATCAAAGAATTGCTCAAGAAAAAGCACTACTTCCTTCAACTGTAAATGTTAATAACTTAGATGTTCTTTTTCAATCCCCAACAGGACAGGATCAACGCCCTAGTATTTTACAAACCATTGCTTTTCCTACTGTGTACGTAAATCAATACCGTGCTCAAAATGTATTGGTCGATGTGGCAGGAATTGAAAGGTCTATTTCTATTAATAACCTTAAATACAATGTCAAAATAAATTATAATAACGTTCAATTTTTAATTGAAAAGGAGAAAATGCTAACCAAATTTGACTCTACTTTGGTTAATTTGCTAAAGGTTAACGAAGTAAGGTATAATGTAGGGCAAATAGCTAATCTAGAGAAAATTAACGGAGAGGCAAAATATAAGACCTTGCAAAATCAGCTTTTACAAACACGAGCAGAGTTAAACAGTGTCAAGTTCTTGTTGTCAAATTTAATTTCTGGTAAGCCTGAGGGTGAGGTATTTCTACCAGTTTCAAACTTACAAAAAAGCTCCTATTCACTATCTCAAGACTTCCAATTGTCGTTTGTTGACAAAAACCCATTCAATTCTCTTTTTGAAAGAAAAAGAGACTATGCAAACAGATTATTAAGAACTGAGCAACATCGAACCCTTCCAAGTATTATGTTTGGATATTTTTCTCAAGTTACTCCAGACCCTGCTTTATACTATAGACTACAATTTGGCGTTTCCTTACCACTTTGGTATTGGAAGTACAATTCATTGATAACAGCCGCCAAAAGGGGGGTAGAATCTGCCAATACACAAATTGCTATTAATAAAAATAGACTTACCACAGAATATGCCTCTGCACTTTCTCAATACAATCAATTCAGAGAGAGTTTAAACTATTTTGAAAATACAGGTCTCAAACAAAGTGCAGAAATTCTAAGAGCATCAGAGCAGAGTTTTAGGGCAGGTAGTATAAATTATTATGTGTATTTATATAATCTAGATCAAGCTTTTCAGATTCAGCTATTATATCTAGATGCTCTTAAGAGTTATAATCAGTCTATTATTAACTTAAACTATCTTCAAGGAGATATTTAGTATACTTAAGTACTATTTACCATTAAAGCCGTTTTTACAATGAAATTCAATTTATTAGTTCCCATAACTTTCTTGTTGTTCTTATACAGTTGTACAGATTCAGGCAAAAAAGAGGAGGCAAAAACGAATAGTACCACCCAAAAGTATATTGTCCTCACCACAAAACAACTCGATCTTATGGATATAGAGTTGGGTGAGGTAGATCAGCAAATAATAACACCAATTGTATATGCTAATGGTAAAATTGTGCCACTCCCGAATTCAGAAGCCTCATTAAGTAGCAATATTGCTGGAAAAATCGATCGCATATATGTAATCGAAGGCGCTAAGGTAAGTAAAGGACAGCCAATATTTACGATTTCAGGTTTTGAAATCATTCAAATTCAACAAGATTACATCAATAACAAAAATGAATTAAGATTCTTAGAACAAGAATACAACCGTCAAGTAGAGCTAAGAAAAAATGATGTTGGTGCACTTGCAGATTTGCAAAATGCCGAGGCAAAGTATTATCAGTCTCTTGGAAATTTAAAATCGATTAAGGCAAAATTAATGCTCTTAGGCCTCAATACAGATAATTTGGATGATTCAAAGAATTTCTCAATTGTTTCAAATGTAACAATAGGATCTCCAATTGATGGTTATGTGCTAAAATTACCAGTGAATATAGGTATGCAGGTATCTCCAGGGGTAGAACTTGCAAAAATCGTAGGCTCGTCTGATTTTCATGCTGAGGTATATTGCTACGAACGAGATATAAATATGATAAAGGAAGGCCAAGAATTGGAGTTGGAATTTGCCAATAAAAGCATGAATAAGGTAAAAGGATATATTCAATCAATATCTAGATCTGTTGATAATGAGAACAAGTCGGTGATTCTACATGTGAGGTTTAGCAGCGGAGGTAATTCTTCAATATTACCATATATGTCAGTGGTGGCTAAAATCCAAAGTAGAAATTCTGACGAAAAGGTTACTACTGTTCCAATAACGGCCATTTATGAAGAATCAAAAATTTCTTATCTCTTTCACACTATTCATGCTGCAAAAACTGACAAAGATCCCAATTTATATTTCAAGAAGTTAAAGGTGGATGTACTAAGCAATGATGGTAGTAATGCTGAAATAAGGCTTTCTGGAGACTTGCCACCAGATTCCAAAATTGTAATTCATAATACATTTGCACTTGAAGTTGAGAGCAGAAAGTTAGGGTCTGAGTAAAAATTTAGAATAATTCTAAATAGCTTAATTGTCAATCATTTACCTGATTATCACACAGTTTTTAACAATAACTAAAATGAATTTGGTGAAAGTTTAAAAACTGTTTGCTTTTATAGGATAGGTTTATACTTTTGCTAGCTGATTAATACAATTGAAATATGGAAACCAATCTTCCTGTTGACTATTTGCCGATTTTAATTCAATTTTTTGTGGCTGCTGGCTTCGTAGTTACAACCATGGTTCTTACTCACTTGGTAGGTCCAAAACGAGATTCTAAAAATAAACTAGAGTCGTTTGAATGCGGAATTGAATCAGTTGGTAATGCTAGGAATCCTTTTTCTATAAAGTATTTTCTTACCGCCATTTTATTTGTGCTGTTTGATGTAGAGGTGATATTTATGTATCCTTGGGCGGTAAATTTCAGAGAATTAGGCATTTTTGGTTTCGTAGAAATGCTTATATTTATGACGTTCCTGTTGGTTGGGTTCTTTTATGTTATTAAAAGAAAAGCACTGGATTGGGAATAAACAAATAAGTTAATCAGGTCGTTGAAAATAAAGGATCTGTTAAAATGCTTAAAATTTGAATATTATGTCAAATCTTATAGAAAATAATACCTCAATAAAAGTGGTTGATATGCCTAGCGGGGTTGAGGGGCCTGGCTTTTTTGCGACCACTCTTGACAAAGCCGTAGGTCTTGCAAGAAAAAACTCCCTTTGGCCATTGCCATTTGCTACCTCTTGTTGTGGTATAGAATTTATGGCTACCATGGCTACCACTTATGACTTTGCACGTTTTGGGTCTGAAAGACCTAGTTTTTCGCCAAGACAAGCAGATATGTTAATGGTGATGGGTACCATTGCAAAAAAAATGGGTCCAGTACTTCGTCAGGTTTATGAACAAATGGCAGAGCCTAAATGGGTTATCTCTGTAGGTGCTTGCGCTTCTAGCGGTGGGATATTTGACACCTATAGTGTGTTGCAAGGTATAGATGAAATTATCCCTGTGGATGTTTACGTTCCAGGTTGCCCTCCAAGACCAGAACAAATAATTGATGGGGTTTTAAGATTACAAGATTTGGTGGCCAATGAGTCCATTAGAAGGAGAAACTCCCCTGAATATGATAAATTATTGGCAAAATACAATATAGAGTAAAATGATGCAAATTTCGAATGCACAGATTATTGAAAAGCTCCTAGCAACTTTTGGTAGTGATATTATCAAATGTGAGGAGCCATATGGCTTCTTAACAATCACTGCGGATAAATCAAAGAACATAGACATTCTAAAATTTCTTTGGAACGACAGTGATTTAAAATTTAAATTTATGACCGACCTTTGTGGTGTTCACTATCCTGAAACATCTCAATTGTGTGTGGTTTATCATTTACATAGCTTGGTCAAAAATATCAGATTGAGATTAAAGTTTTATGTAAATGTAAGTGATCCTCATATTCTTACTGCTACCTCAATTTTTGAAAGTGCTAATTGGCAGGAAAGAGAAACATTCGACTTTTACGGTATTATCTTTGACGGTCATCCAGATCTTAGAAGGATATTAAATGTAGATGAGATGGAAGTGTTTCCTCTAAGAAAGGAATACCCATTAGAAGATCCTAATAGGGTTGATAAGAAGGATTATTTTTTTGGAAGATAGTTTACTTCCAAAATTTGAGTTTTATGAACAATGTATAAATGGTTATATAACCAAAAGTAGATATCCAATGAGCCACGTTCAGCTGATTAATGAAATTGAAAAAGAAACCACAACCCTTAATCTAGGGCCAACACACCCTGCTACCCATGGTGTCTTCCAAAATATTTTGGAGGTGGATGGAGAAAGGATAGTAAGTGCTTCTCCTACCATAGGATATATCCACCGTGCCTTCGAAAAACTTGCAGAACATAGGCCATTTTATCAAATTACACCTATTACAGACAGGCTTAACTACTGTTCATCCCCTATTAATAACATCGGGTGGCATATGACTGTAGAAAAACTGCTTGGACTCGAAACTCCTAAAAGAGTGGATTACATGAGAATCATAATCATGGAATTGGCGAGAATCTCTGATCACCTAATATGCAATAGCATTTTAGGAGTTGATACTGGTGCATTTACAGGCTTTTTGTATGTAATGCAAGAAAGAGAGAAAATTTATGAAATTTATGAAGAGATTTGCGGGGCAAGGTTAACTACAAATATAGGTAGAATAGGAGGGTTTGAACGTGATTTTAATGAAAAGTCTATCGCTAAGATTGAGGCTTTCTTGATAAGATTCCCAACAGTATGGAAGGAGTTTGAAGCCTTATTCAATAGAAATAGGATTTTTATGGATCGTACGATAGGGGTTGGTGCTATTTCGGCTGAAAGAGCATTGAACTATGGTTTTACTGGCCCTAATTTACGAGCAGCTGGTGTAGATTATGATGTAAGGGTAATGAATCCTTATTGTTCTTATGAAGAATTCGATTTTGAAATTCCTATAGGTCAGCATGGTGATACCTATGATCGCTTTATGGTTCTTAATGAAGAGATTTGGCAAAGTTTGCGTATTATAGAGCAGGCATTGGCTAAAATGAAAAAAGAACCTGCTGGAGTTTATCATGCAGATGCTCCTGGTATATATTTGCCAAAGAAAGAAGAGGTTTACAATAACATGGAAGCCCTAATCTATCACTTCAAGATTATAATGGGTGAAATAGATGCACCAGTTGGAGAAGTTTATCATTCAGTAGAAGGTGCCAATGGAGAACTAGGTTTTTACCTAATTAGTGATGGAGGTCGCACCCCTTATAGATTGCATTTTAGACGTCCATGTTTTATATATTATCAAGCTTATCCTGAAATGGTGACTGGCGGCTTGATATCTGATGCGATAGTTACAATGAGCAGTTTAAATGTAATTGCTGGCGAGCTTGATGCTTAGCGATTTAGTGTTATAATGAATTTTAAGAGTATGCTAGATAATAATATACAATTTTCTCCGGAGGCATTAAATTTAGTCAATAAATATATCGCCAAGTTTCCTGAAGGGAAACAAAAATCTGCTGTAATAGCTGTACTGCATTTGGCTCAAGCAGAACTTGGTGGATGGCTGAAGCCAGAAATTATGGATTATGTGGCTTCTTTGCTAAACATAAAGCCAATTGAGGTATACGAGGTGGCTACCTTTTATTCTCAGTATTATATGAAACCTGTAGGTAAATACGTAATCGAGGTTTGTCATACTGGGCCGTGTTGGTTAAGAGGAGCTGATGAATTAATTGCTTATTTTGAGAATAAATTAGGAATCAAAAAAGGTCAAACAACTCCTGATGGCATGTTTACTCTAAAAGGTGTAGAATGTTTGGCGGCATGCGGCACCGCTCCTGTATTTCAATGTGGGATGGATTATTACGAAAACATGGATAATGAAAAAGTAGATTTTTTCTTGGATAAGTGCAGACAAGAAAACAAAGTAAGTAGACCATATCCAGTAATGAATTAATTTATTTGAATAAGCTATAAAACGCAATAACAATGGGAATCAAAATATTAACTAAAGACATAGATGTACCTGGAATTCAAAATTTCCAAGTGTACAGAAGTTATGGCGGTTATAATTCTGTAGAAAAAGCGTTAAGAATGACTCCTGATGAGGTAGTGGAGGAAGTGAAAAAATCTGGACTAAGAGGTCGTGGAGGTGCAGGTTTTCCTACTGGAATGAAATGGAGCTTTATAGATAAGAAATCTGGAAAACCAAGGCATTTAGTTTGTAATGCTGATGAATCAGAGCCAGGTACTTTTAAGGATCGCTATCTCATGAGCAAAAATCCTCATATTCTCATCGAAGGTATGATCACCTCGAGCTTTGCTTTAGGTGCTAACTTGTCCTATATCTACGTGAGAGGCGAATTAATGTATGTAGTTAATATCCTTCAAAGGGCCATTGATGAAGCTTATGCAAATGGCTTCTTGGGTAAAAATATATTAGGTTCTGGTTACGATCTTGAACTCCACGTGACTTGTGGCGCCGGAGCATATATTTGTGGTGAAGAAACAGCACTTATTGAGTCGCTTGAAGGTAAAAGAGGTAACCCTCGTATTAAACCACCCTTTCCTGCAATCTCTGGAGTTTGGTCTAATCCAACAGTGGTTAATAACGTGGAGTCTATAGCGGCAGTTCCGTATATAGTCAATAATGGTGGCGAGGAATATGCTAAAATTGGAATAGGTAAAAGCACAGGCACAAAGTTAATATCTGCTTCTGGTCATATCAATAAGCCAGGTGTATATGAGATTGAGATGGGTGTTACTGTCGAAGAATTTATTTATTCTGAAGAATATTGTGGTGGTATTTGGAAAGGAAGAAAATTAAAAGCTGTAGTTGCTGGCGGTTCTTCAGTACCAATTTTACCCGCTAATCTTATTTTAAAATTGGCCAATGGCGAACCAAGACTAATGTCTTATGAATCGCTTTCCGATGGTGGCTTTGCTACTGGTACAATGTTAGGTTCTGGAGGTTTTATTGTTTTTGATGAAACAGCAAGTATTGTTCATAACTTATGGAATTTTGAACGTTTCTATCACCATGAATCTTGTGGACAATGTAGTCCCTGCAGAGAAGGTACAGGTTGGGTAGAGAAGATTTTACATAAATTCCTAGATGGACATGCCACCATGGAGGATATTGATCTTGTGGCTGATGTTGCGAAAAAAATAGAAGGTAACACAATATGTCCTTTGGGTGATGCCGCTGCTTGGCCTGTTGCAAGTGCCATCAAACATTTTAGGCCAGAATTTGAGTGGTATGTAACTAATCCAGAGGAGGCCTGTAAGCCAGGTGCTTATTACACGGGTGATAAATTGGTATTGGCGTAAATATTAAGTTTGAAGTTTGGTTTTCATTAAAAAATAAAAATGGATTTACTAAAAGTAACCATCGACGGAATCGAAATAGAAGTACCAGCAGGGACTACTATTTTAGAGGCAGCAAGAAAAATTGGCAAAAATGTGCCGCCTGCCATGTGCTATTATTCTAAATTAGAAGGTAGTGGGGGCAAATGCCGTACTTGTATTGTAAAAGTGTCTCAAGGTTCTACTAAAGACCCACGCCCGATGCCGAAGCCTGTTGCATCGTGTAGAACGCAAGTAATGGATGGGATGGTCGTTTTAAACGAAACATCTCCCGAAATCATGGAAGCGCGAGCAAGCGTGGTTGAATTTTTATTAATAAATCATCCTCTTGATTGTCCTATCTGCGATCAGGCAGGGGAGTGTCATTTGCAAGATTTGGGTTATGCACATGGAAAACAAAAAACAAGATATGAGTTTAAACGTCGCACATTTGATAAAATAGATATAGGGCCATATGTGCAATTGCATATGACACGTTGTATCCTTTGTTATCGTTGCGTTTTTACATGTGATCAAATAACTAATGACAGAGTTCATGGGGTATTAAATCGGGGAGATTCGGCTGAAATATCCACCTATATAGAAAAATCTATCGAAAATGATTTCTCAGGCAATGTTATTGATGTATGTCCTGTAGGAGCATTAACAGATAAAACATTTAGATTTAAAAATAGAGTTTGGTTTACTAAGCCAGTTAATGCACATAGAAATTGTACAACGGATAAATGTTCAGGTAAAGTACAGTTGTGGTACAAAGGAAATGAAGTTATAAGAGTAACAGCAAGAAAGGATCAATGGGGTGAGGTTGAAGAATTTATTTGTAATACTTGCCGTTTTGAGAAAAAGGAAACCACTGATTGGGTAATTGAAGGTCCTGCTAAAGTTGATAATAAATCAGTTATTGGGCAAAATCACTATGAATTATCTTATGATAAGCCAGTAGTGCCTCCAAAAATAAGTTTGTTTGCGGATCACCCATCATTTAAGGACGATAGTAAATTTATTAACTAATTACAATTAGATTCACCATTATTTAAAATTATGGATTTTACTTTTTTAATTGATAAAACGATTCTAGTGGCCATTATCTTTGCCATTAGTTTAGGTATTGCTGCTTATTCTACCTATTTCGAAAGAAAATTTGCTGGATTCTTCCAAGATAGGATAGGTCCAGATCGCGCAGGGCCTTTTGGTATTTTGCAACCGATTGCTGATGGTGTTAAACTCGTTATGAAAGAGGAAATAATACCAGCAGGGGCAAATCCATTTTTGTTCATTGCAGGTCCTTCCCTTTCTATGCTTACTGCTTGTATGACTACTGCTGTGTTGCCTTGGGGAAGTTATTTGGAAATCGGAGGTAGAAAAATACCTTTACAAGTTGCTGACGTTAATATTGGTATTTTATATGTTTTTGGTGTTGTTTCATTAGGAGTATATGGTCTTATGATCGGCGGCTGGGCCTCAAACAATAAGTTCTCATTGCTTGGTGCCATAAGGGCGGCATCCCAAAATATTTCTTATGAAATAGCAATGGGTTTGTCAATTATTGCTTTGGTAATGATGTCTGGCACTTTAAGTATTGGTACTATTGTAGAACAACAACAAAATTCTTACTGGTACGTTGTTCTTCAGCCACTTGGTTTTCTTATATTTTTGATTTGTTCATTTGCAGAAACCAATAGAACACCTTTTGACTTACCAGAATGTGAAGCGGAGTTGGTAGGAGGGTACCATACCGAATATTCAAGTATGAAGTTAGGATTTTACTTGTTTGCCGAGTATACAAATATGTTCGTTTCTTCTGCTGTAATGTCTGCGCTTTATTTTGGAGGATATAGTGTACCATTTATTAGCGCACTTCATCTAGATCAGAATTTGGTCGCGATTATAGGAACATTGGCATTTTTTGGTAAAATATTATTCTTTATTTTCTTTTTTATGTGGGTAAGATGGACTATCCCACGCTTTAGGTATGATCAATTAATGAAATTAGGTTGGCAAATATTAATACCTTTGTCAATAATTAACATAGTATTAACTGGTATATTTATACTTGTTTTTGATAAGTAGAACTTAATTGAACTGAAACATGGAATCATTATCAGGCAGAAGTAAGCAGGTTGTTAATAAGGAGTTGACCTTCAAAGAAAGAATTTATCTTCCTGCAATTTTAGGTGGAATGTGGATAACGTTGAAGCATTTCTTTATGAAGAAAACAACAATCAAATATCCTGAGGTAAAGAGAGAATTTGCAGAATCATATAGAGGGCTTCATGTTCTTAAAAAGGACGAGAATGGTGCTGAACGTTGCACTGCTTGTGGTTTATGCGCATTAACTTGTCCAGCTGAGGCTATTACTATGACTGCTGCAGAAAGAAAAAATGGAGAAGAAGGACTTTTCAGAGAAGAAAAATATGCAGCTGTTTATGAAATAAATATGCTACGTTGTATTTTTTGTGGGTTATGCGAGGAGGCTTGTCCCAAAGAGGCAATTTTCTTAACAAATGAGGAGTTAACCCCAGCTAATTACGATCGTGGAGACTTTATTTATGGTAAAGATAAATTGGTAGAACCACAACACCATCCAATAGGAAAAATTAGAGGAGGCGGACCTTTAAATCAAAGAAATTACCATCCTTATGGTAAAGGTTTAGTAACTCTATCATAATTAGTATAAATAGTGTATTTGCAATAAAAAATTTAAAATGAAAGAGTTTTTTTATTTCCTCTCCTTTTTAGCAGTATTAACTTCTTTGATGGTAGTAGTTGCTAAAAATCCCGTACATAGTGTGTTGTATTTGATTATGACATTTTTTGCAATAGCTGGTCACTATATTCTGTTAAATGCCCAATTCTTGGCTGTTGTACACATAATTGTGTATGCGGGTGCAATAATGGTGCTATTTTTATTTGTGATCATGTTTCTTAATCTTAATGCTGAAACTGAGCCTCAAAAACCTCTAATTTTAAAAGTAGCCGCAGGTGTTGCTGCTGGATTATTATTTTTAACATTAGTTGCGGCATTTAAAGGAGCTGAAAATCAAGTTGCAGTTACAGGGGGTGATTCTCAAATAGGGTTAATTAAAAACCTTGGTAAGGTGTTATTTAATGATTTCTTGTTGCCATTTGAAATTACCTCTTTGTTATTCCTTTCGGCTATGATAGGCGCAGTGATGCTGGCCAAAAAGGATACCCCTGAAGGACCTAAATCAAAGGACTTAAAAAAGGAGATGTTGTTGGAAAAGGAAATTATATAAAGTCTTGGATTTATATAAGTAAAAAAATAAAGCCCTTTAAAGGGCTTTATTTTTTTACTAGATTTTGAAACTGTGGAGCTGCAGGGAATCGAACCCTGGTCCGGACAAGGCACCCGATGCGCCTTCTACATGCTTAGTTGCTCTTAATTTTCGTGCATAAATAAGCCGACAACAAGCTAAATCTATACCTTAGACACTAGTACTATCTTATGCTAATGTCGAACATAAGACGACTCTGCATGATGACGCCCCTATGCTACTACGGCAGAGTTTGGTAGTAGCGGAACGTTGGCAATTGCGTTAATCTCCGATTAAGCAGCCAAGGCGTAGTTTTCTTCGCCGTTTATTGTTTGAATGGCATTTTTAACAGGAGATACCACCAACTCCCGACATGCTTATACACACGAACACTCCAGCCGTCAAAACCGGCCAGCCCCAATACTTCCTTTTTTAAAAGGAGTGCAAATATAATCGATTATTTCAATTATAAGTTCCTTGGATTCAAGAAATACTTTTTGCTCACAACTTAAAATCCTTTACAAACAAAGGAGCTGTTTTTTAAGTCTGTTTTATTATACGTTAAACCTTCTACTTTACCACCTGCGGCAATCACAATAGCATGCCCTGCTGCGGTATCCCATTCCATCGTTGGCCCGCTTCTATAGTACAAATCTGCAAGGCCTTCTGCAACCAAACAGAATTTCAAGGAACTGCCTATGGATGTTAGTTCCTTTACATCATAAGACTTTAAATATTCACTATCTTGTTCTGACGCATGCGATCGGCTTCCAACAGCAATAAGATTGTTAATTCTATTATTTACTTTTATACTAGTGATATTTCCATTTTCTTCTTTAAAAGCACCCATCATTAAAATTCCATAGTATAGCCTATCAAGAACTGGTGCATATATTACACCCATAATTGGGTTACCTTTATATATTAAGGAAATATTTACAGTAAATTCTCCATTTTTGTTAATAAATTCTTTCGTTCCATCTAAGGGATCTACTAACCAAAATGTTTCCCAACCTTTTCTTAACTCAAATTCAGTATTTTTTTCTTCCTCAGATATTATCGGAATAGAAGGGTATAGGTTTTGTAGTTGATCTACAATTATTTTATTTGCCGCTTTATCTGCTATAGTTATGGGTGAACTATCTCCTTTAAGTTCTATTTTTTCCAAAAAATTGTTTTGATTGTATATCGCTAGAATTTTTTGACCTGCTTTAATAGCAATACTATTAATTTCTTTAATATCAACGTTAACCATGTTACAATGATAGGATTCATAATTTTAAAATCAAACAGTAGATTTCTTTTTAACTTAATAATTGGTGTTTTTAGGAACTAATTCTTGCTTGTAGGTCATTGAGTTAAAATAATTTTAATTTTTTCTTTTGTTAAAATTACCTACTTTTGCGCTTCAATTTTTAACACCTTGAATAACATACATCCAATTTTTGACACTATTGTAAGTCGGGAGGCAAAAGAACAATTGCTTCAACAAAAAGCTGTTGTCATTTGGATGGTTGGTTTATCTGGTTCTGGTAAAAGTACCCTCGCCAAGTCATTAGAAAAGGCACTGCACCAGCAAGGTCGTCTTACACAATTATTAGACGGCGATAATTTAAGAACAGGAATTAATAATAATCTTGGTTTTTCAGAATCAGACAGATTAGAAAATATAAGAAGGGCTTCAGAGGTGGCAAAGCTGTTTTTGAACTGTGGGGTTGTTACTATATGTTCTTTTATCAGTCCTACTTATGAAATCCGAGAGCTTGCGAAGGGCATAGTAGGTGAAGAAAACTTTTTGGAGGTGTATATTAATGCACCCTTTGAAGTTTGTGAACAAAGAGACGTTAAAGGGCTATATAAAAAGGCTAGAAACGGAGAAATTAGAAATTTTACAGGATTAGATGCCCCGTTCGAAGAGCCACAAAATCCATCCCTTGAACTCAAAACTGATATTTTGAGTTTTGAAGAAAGCCAAACAAGGCTAATTGATTTTGTAATCAGTAAAATAAACAAAAATTAATACTCAAAATTATTTGATAGGAATACTATCAAGATATTTCAAATCGAATGTATAATTTAACACATCTTAAGCAATTAGAAGCAGAAGCAATTCACATCATGCGTGAGGTAGTTGCACAATTTGAAAATCCAGCTCTCTTATTTTCTGGGGGTAAAGATTCGATTTGCTTGGTAAAATTGGCAGAAAAGGCCTTTTGGCCATCTAAAATACCATTTCCTTTAGTTCATATTGATACTGGCCACAATTTTCCGGAGGCTATTCAGTATAGGGATGAGCTGGTTGCTCGTATAGGTGCAAAACTTATTGTAGGAAATGTTCAAGATTCTATCGATAAAGGTACCGCAGTTGAAGAGAAGGGGCCAAATCCTTCACGAAATGGATTGCAAACTATAACTTTATTGGAAACCATAGAGAAATACAAGTTTGACGCATGTTTTGGTGGTGCACGTCGTGATGAAGAAAAGGCAAGGGCAAAAGAACGTTTTTTCTCGCATAGGGACGAATTTGGACAATGGGATCCAAAAAATCAACGTCCTGAACTTTGGAATTTATATAATGGTAAAAAAGCTAAAGGAGAGCATTTTAGGGTTTTCCCAATAAGTAACTGGACAGAAATGGACGTATGGCAATACATAGCAGCCGAACAGATACCAATTCCTTCCATCTATTTCTCGCATGAAAGAGAAATAGTTGAAAGAGATAATATGTTATTGGCCAACTCGCCATTTATTACCCTAGGCAAAGGAGAACAGGTAGAAAAGCGCATCGTGCGTTGTCGTACTGTAGGTGATATGACGTGTACTGGTGTGGTAGAATCCACTGCCTCCACCTTAGATGAAATCATACAGGAGGTTTCTTCTGCCCGTGTAACAGAACGCGGAGGTCGCGCAGATGACAAGCGCTCTGAAGCTGCGATGGAGGATAGAAAAAAACAAGGGTATTTTTAATGTTGAGTGTTGAATTGGCTTTAAGCTTAAAAATTGAAAATTAAAGTAGAAAATTTAGGATATATAAAACAGGGTGAAGTAGACCTTGATCATGACTTGATTGTTTTTTGTGGAAAGAACAATACAGGAAAGACCTATTTTTCTTATTTTATTTATGAGATAGGGAAGGAACGAAGATTTTTTAACATTGAATCAAAGGATTTGGTATCGCAAAAAAGTCGGGAGGATGGCTTTGTTAAAATTACCATAAATTCGTTGTCATATATTGATAATAATGAAAAGCTTTTTGAAGTCGCTTCAAAAATTAAAGAATCAATAAAATCTAATTTTGACAAAAAAACACCTTTTTATAGTAATAAAAACTTTGAATTTGACATTATTCCAGATGAACGTGATTACTATATATCCAGGTTAAAGAAACTTGAATATGATAGGACAAGCCGTTTGTCAAAAGAGGATGGAAGAGATGTAATGTCGTACTGTAACAAACTAAAAGACTCATTTGATATTGAAATACGTTTAAGCGTTGAAGATTTAATTTCTGAGGATGAGGAACTCTTAGAAGATGATTTATTTGAAGTCGATCTGTTTTCAAAAATTCATTTAAGAGCAGTGATGGACAAAGTATTAATGCCAAATTTTACAAGCACCAAATTTTTCCCTGCGGAAAGACTTGCAATTGATACCTTTTCAAAAGAAATTTCACTGAATAGACTAAATGATGATCCATTATTAAAATATAGTCAGCAAAGATATAATAGAATTTTGACCGATAATATTAGATTGGCTCAGGATCTTACAAATTTATCCAAAAGGAATGGCAAATTTTCATATTTAGCCGAAGCACTTGAACAAGAAATTTCAGGTAAAATTGTAACTTCAGACTTAGGAGAATTACAGTTTTCTCCTAGCTATTTAGAAGGCGAGAATTTGTCTATGCAGTTCTCTTCAAGCTCTGTCAAGTCATTGGCTAGTGTTATTTTTTATTTTCGCCACATAGCTACATCTGGAAGCACAATCATTATTGATGAACCAGAACTAAATCTTCACCCTGATTTACAACGAAAATTTGCTCGTGTGCTGGTCAAAGCTGCTAACGCGGGTATCAAAGTGATTATCAGTACACACAGTGACCATATTATTCGTGAGATTAATAATATGGTGATGTTGTCTCAAGATTCTGAAAGTGCAAAAGCTTTAAGAAAGGAATATGACTACACAAATGATCAAGTGATAAAACCTAGTCAAATAGGAACATATATTTTTGCAGAAAATACAATTAAATCTCAGACTGTTAGTGAAACAGGGATAGAAGTTGAATCCATAGACAAGGAAATCAATGACTTAAACAACTCTTCGGTCCATATTTTTTCAACACTTTATGATAATTAATAATGGCATTATCCGAAGATGTTAAAAAAATAATTAAAGAGGAGTTTCACCATGGTGTAACATCCAAAGGCCAATTAAAATTGAGGGAGGAAGCTTTAACTGCTACCTGTAAAGAAGTTAATTTGGAATTTGATAGTACTTGTTCAATTGCTTGTTTTAAATTTGATGAAAATAATGGACGATCAATTTTTCCTTATTTTGAAACAAAAGGAAATAAAGATTTGGAAGCGATGTGTGATTATTTGATATTTTATTCTAAAGATGTCGATTTTGTCATAGTTGCTAATTTAAAATCTAAATCTCCAAGTAATAATTTAAATCAGTTAAAGGCGGGTGAGGCTTTTGCTTGGTTTTTGACAAAATCCATCAACCGATTTTATTCTTCAGAATATAAGCCAAAAACAGTAAAGGTGCTGTTTAGTTCTAAATATAATGAGTATTTTAATTTACAGCGAGGTATGACAAATGCCAAGAAAACTAAAGAGGAAAAATTTTATCCTTATCCCTGTGAAGGAATACATAATTTAGATTCAATTTGTAAAGAATTTTTAAAATAATGAGCACAATATTAGAAGAAGAAAGATTCATCACTGAAAACTATCTCAATATGGACTTGCTCCGTTTTACTACGGCAGGTAGTGTAGATGACGGCAAAAGTACATTGATTGGGAGATTGTTGTATGACTCTAAATCGATTTTTGCAGATCAATTAGAGGCGATTGAGAAAACCAGTGAAAATAAAGGGTATGGATATGTGAATCTTGCTCTACTCACGGATGGCCTTCGTGCAGAACGTGAACAAGGGATCACTATTGATGTGGCTTACCGCTATTTTGCGACACCTAAGCGCAAATTTATTATAGCAGATACTCCTGGTCATATTCAATATACGCGTAATATGGTTACAGGTGCCTCTACTGCCAACTTAACTATTATATTGATAGATGCTAGACATGGCGTAGTTGAACAATCAAGAAGACATGCTTTTATAGCTTCTTTGCTTCAAATCAAGCATTTAGTTGTTTGTATTAACAAAATGGACTTAGTTAATTACAGTCAAGAGGTATTTGAAACAATAAAAAAGGATTTTGAAGGATTTTCTACAAAATTAGAAGTTCCAGATATACACTACATTCCAATCTCAGCCTTAAATGGCGATAATGTGGTAGATAAATCTGATAATATGGATTGGTATAAAGGGGCAACACTTCTTTATACTCTTGAAAACGTACACATTGCTAGTGACCATAATCTTATCGACGCAAGGTTTCCTGTTCAATACGTGGTAAGACCCATGAATGATGAATTTCATGATTATCGCGGTTTTGCTGGAAAAGTTGAAGCTGGTATCTTTAAACCAGGTGATGAAGTAATTGCCTTGCCTTCTGGATTTTCTTCAAAAATTAAGTCTATAGATTTTTTTGGTGAACAGTTAAACGAGGCATTTCCTCCAATGTCAGTAACACTAACTTTGGAAGATAATATAGATATTAGTAGGGGTGATATGTTGGTTAAAGCCAATAATCAGCCTGAAATTAGCCAGGATATCGAGTTGATGGTATGTTGGTTAAATGAGAAAAAAATGATTCCTAATGGAAAGTATGTTATTAAACATACCACCAAAGAGGTAAGATGCATGATTAAAGAGGTTCGTTACAAAGTGGATATTAATACACTGCATAAAAACGAGGAGGATAAGTCAATTGGTCTTAATGACATAGGAAGAATCTTGATCAGAACTACTTTGCCTCTATTTTTTGATAGCTACAAGAAGAATAGAACTACAGGAAGTGTTATTATCATTGATGAATTTACCAATGAAACGGTTGGTGCTGGAATGATTATATGAGTGTTAAATTAGGATTTGAAACTTACATGCAAATCCTAATTTTCATTTTTACTAATTTTTAAATATTTTTTGATACTTATCTGAATTAGTTGGGTCTAGTTCACGCAAAATATCATAAACTTTCTGTTTTTGTTCTGGATTTGCCTGTGAAAAAATTCCGACAAGTTCATTGTCCTTATTGTTGAAAAAATTTCGCATCACCAGTGTAGACACTTTTACTTGATTCATTTTTTGAAGAGCCTCTAATACTTCAACTATTTTTTTTCTTGCTCCTTCTGGATCAGTAGCCATTATATCAAGTCCTTCACGATGATACTTGTACATACCTTCCCTAAATGGAGCTAACTGAGGGTTTTGAAGATTTTCTGTTAAAAAATACCTTGAGTTAGGTCCATCACCACTTTTCCAACCCTTATCATTGGCACTTTGTGCATTATTCCCAATTTGAAATGCTTTGTCAAGTAATGCTGTTCCGCCATTTTTGGAAAAGCTATCAAAGTCATATCCAAGCGCCATGTATACATAAAATGATAATAATGAGGTTAAATTATTAGTATAGGCATTTTCACTATAAATTATAGGCTGACCAATGATATATTCAAATTCCCAATCTTTGTCAATAAAACTAAAACACACCGTTTCATATGAAACACCATATACCGGTCTAGAGGCTAATATTTGAACTGTGGCTCTGTAACGTGTTAATGAAATTGCTTCGGTAAGATTAATTTGTAGTGTTAAATTTATTTTTTCACCAGTCTGAAAGGTTTGTGTAGTCCATTTATTATTGTTAAGAAAACTAGCTAAAGAGGACTGCATATCATTAATAATTGACTTATCTACATAAGTGTTATTGCCTGTGCTTCCAAGTTGATCTGTCGAAATGATAACTGTTCCCTTTATTTCTTGTCCAAAACATTTAATGAAAGCAATAAAGTAAAGTAATAAATATAATAAATTTTTCATCTTACAAATTTATTAAAACATCCAAAATATCCTTTGCCGCTTCCTTTTTAGTTTTTAATGGATATTCATATTGTTTATTATTTCTATCAATAAGTGTAATTTTATTAGTGTCATAGCCAAATCCAGCCCCTTTATCTTGTAAAGAATTTAGAACAATTAAATCAAAGTTTTTAGAAATCAATTTTCTATGTGCATTTTCAATTTCATTATTTGTTTCTAAGGCAAATCCAACTATTTTCTGATGAGTCTGTTTTTGTTGACCTATTTCATACGCTATATCTATCGTTTTCGTAAGTTCTATTGAAAATTCCGCCTCCTTTTTCTTGATTTTCGTTTCACTTACGTGCTTTGGGGTATAGTCAGCAACGGCCGCTGATAGTATTATAACATCAGCATCCGAGGTGTGTTTCATAGTTTGTTGATACATTTCAGCTGCGGAATTAACGGACAACAGTGAAACATTCAGATTTTTTATCGGAATATTTGTAGGGCCACTTACCAATGTTACCTGAGCACCAAGAGCAGCTGCATATTCAGCTATGGCATAACCCATTTTGCCAGTAGAATGATTTGAAATATACCGAACTGGATCAATTGCTTCTCTAGTAGGACCTGCCGTAACAAGTACTTTTTTACCTACCCATTTAGGATTTTTTAAAAAATATTGAGCTGTTTTGAATACGATTGTTTCTGGTTCAGCCAATCGGCCATGTCCTATTAATCCACTGGCTAGTTCACCGTATTCGGCATCAATTATGTAATTACCATAGGATTTTAATAAAGTAATATTGTTTGCTACAGAAGGGTGTTCATACATGTCCAAATCCATAGCCGGACAAATAAATGTAGGACATCTTGCAGACAAATAGGTGGTAATCATGAGATTATCACTAATGCCATGCGCCATTTTGGCTATTGTGTTAGCGGTAGCAGGTGCAATAATAAACAGGTCTGCCCATAAGCCAAGTTCTATATGGCTATTCCAAATACCTTGTTCATTTTTGATAAAAGTTGAATATACTGGTTCCTCTGATAACGTGGATAAAGTTAACGGAGTAATAAATTCTTTGGCATCATCCGTCATTATAACTTTAACCAAAGCACCAAGTTTTTTGTACTCTCGGATAATTAACGCCGCTTTATATGCAGCAATACTACCTGCTACTCCTAAAAGAATTTTTTTCCCTTTTAATATTTCTAACATGAAGGAAATAGCTTTGAATTGAAAAAATAAAAACAAAAAAGCCGCTGAGTTATTAGCGGCTTTTGATTAACTATCCATTTGTTGGCTTGCGAAACATCACCTTTTTTTCCAAATATTCTTCAATAGCCAAGGTTGAAGGTTTTGGCATCCTTTCGTAAAACTTTGATATCTCAATTTGCTCTCTATTTTCGAATATTTCCTCTAGATTGTCAACTGAAGAAGCGAATTCTGATAGCTTACCATTAAGTTCTTCTTTAGTTTTAGTAGAAATTTGTTTTGATCTTTTTCCAATAATTGATATCGACTCATACAAATTATTTGTACCTTCTTCTAGTTTTACCACATCACGTGTTATGATTGACGGAGATACAGTACTGTTATTTGGAACTTTTTTACTCATGATTTATTAAAGTTTGCTTTTGTTCAACAGATTTACTTGCTCTTGGCAATTGGAATATATCATTTCAGCTTGCCTTAGAAATTTACTTTTGGGATAGGTATCAATAAAATATTCGTAAAAGCTCATTGTTTCTTGAAACCTTTCTTTCTTTTTAGTTTCTACACTTATTTTGGACAAACTGTATTGTGCTTGAATTTTATAAAACGAAGCCTCCTCATTTAAGTTGGAATCAGGATAATCTCTTTTAAAATTATTATAACAAACCACTGCTGCTTTAAAATCGCCAATTTTATGAAAAAGTCTTGCATTGTCAAAGGCCTTTGTTTCAAGCTTTCTCCTACCTTGGTCTACCATGTTGTTACATTCCTCTAAATACTTAGATTTTGGGTATTTGTTAAAAAATGATTGCAATGATGACAATGCCTCGAAGGTATTTGTTTGATCTAAAGTTGAGCCTGGAGAATCTAGATACAACGATTTACAATGCATGAAAAATGCTTCTTCTGCAAACTCACTTCTAGGGAATGTCTCCGAAAATTTTTTGAAATAATAAGAACTCATTGTCAATTGACCCTGATAATATTGGCAATAGGCATAAGATAATTGGGTCTTTTCTGCTTGCTCGGTACCTCTAATGAGAGGAATTAGTTCTTCAAACAAAACACCTGCCCTGTAGTAATCTTTTTTTTCATAAAATTCAGCAGCTGTTTTATATTTGTACTCAATATCATTACTTTTTTGAGCACGGTTGAATTTACTACAAGAGTATATGACTAAAAGTAAAAAAAGTATAATATAGGGAGTTCCTTTTGACATAAGCTTGCAAATTTAGCTTAAATAACGGGCTTTGTCAAGAAATATTATTTTTTTTGATTTCGTAGTTTTAATAAATCATAGTAATTGTAATTTTTTGAGTTGTACAGCTAGATTAATTCTCAATAATCTTTCTTAACTCAATAGAAATTTCCAATTTTGCTTTATGATAATCACTGCGGAAGCGCTTGGAATACGTTTTATGAAAAGATGGTTATTTCAAAATCTTCAATTTCAACTCTCTTCTACAAATTCATATGCTATTACAGGAGCTAATGGCTCTGGAAAATCTACATTACTTCAATTATTAATAGGTTTTTTTCCTCCGACAATCGGGAAAATTGAATACTCTTTAAATAATCAAGTGGTAGATCTAAATCAGGTATATAAATACATAAGTGTTACAACCCCTTATTTAGAATTAATAGAGGATTTTACCCTCTCCGAATTATGGGAATTTCATGCTAAATTTAAACAACCTATAGTGAGCAAATCGGAGTTTATGAAAAAAACAAAATTCGAATTGGATACAACAAAACAAATTAAGTTTTTCTCTTCAGGTATGAAACAAAGACTTAAACTTGGACTTTGTTTTTATTTTCACTCTCAAGCTATGTTTTTTGATGAGCCTACCACCAATCTAGATGATGCAACCATAGCGTGGTATCTGGAAGAAATTAATAATATAAATAAAAATCAAAAACATTTGTTGGTTATCTGCTCTAATGATAAAAACGAATACGATTTCTGTAATCAGGTTATTTTACTCCAATAATTTCTTTTTTGCCTCCTTAAAACTTAACGAACATGAAAATATTTGGGATAGGACTTAATTATCACGATCATATTAAAGAATTTGGGGGGACAGTTCCATTAGAACCCGTAGTATTTACTAAACCGGATACCGCACTGTTAAAAGGAGATGCACCTTTCTATTACCCAAGTTTCAGTAACGATATTCATTTTGAAGCTGAATTGGTCTTAAAAATTGCTAAAGAGGGCAAGTATATTGATTCTAAGTTTGCCTACAAATATGTTGAGGAAATTGGTGTAGGAATAGACTTTACAGCGAGAGATTTACAAACGCAATTGAAATCAAAAGGCATGCCGTGGGATATTGCCAAAGGCTTTAATGGAGCAGCGCCAGTTTCTGAATTTGTTCCTCTATCTTCTTTGCCAGATATCAATAACATCTCTTTTTACTTAAGTCAAAACCAAATTGTTAAGCAAAAAGGCTGTAGCAAAGATATGATTTTCAATTTTTGGCAAATTATTTCTTATTTATCCTCATTTTTTACTTTAAAAAAAGGAGATCTCATATTCACAGGTACACCTGTGGGAGTAGGATCTATATCCATTGGTGATCAATTAGAAGTGTATTTAGAAGGTACACGATTCATAAATATGGAGATAAAATAATATTTAACATTTGGTATAAGTTAATGATGCAATTGGTAGTCAGGTTATTCGTGAGGTATAGTTTAACAGGAGTTTTTATCGTTTTTACAGCGATTAATGGCTTTTCTCAAAATGATTATTACATGTTTCCTATTAAGCCATTAAAACAAAATTATCTGACCGGGACCATGGGAGAACTGCGACCAAATCATTTTCATGCTGGAATAGACATCAAAACTGATTTTAAAGAAGGTTTACCTGTATATGCCAGCGCTGACGGTTATGTATATAAGGTGGTTATTTCCACTAAGGGTTATGGCTACGTAGCTTACATGAAACATTCTAACGGACACAGCACTGTATATGCCCACCTAAAACAGACAGAGCCCGTTCTATGGGAATGGATAAAACAACAGCAGTATGCCGAACAAACCTTTGAAATTGAGCTTTATCCTAGCGAAAATCAATTTTATTATAAAAAAGGAGATATTTTAGCTTACTCGGGAAATACAGGTTCTTCAGGAGGCCCTCATCTACATTTTGAAATTAGGGATGAAAAAGGTAGATATCTTAATCCGCTTCAATTTAATTTTGGTGAAATAAAAGATACAAAACCACCTATTATAACTAGATTGGCATTAAGAACGTTGTCACCAAATAGTCGCATTAATGGCCAATTTGGTCGGTTTGAATTTAAACTAAAAAGGCTAAAGAATAGATATGTTTCTGAGGAAGTAATACATGCGATTGGTGAAATAGGCCTAGAAATTGTTACTTATGATCTAATGGATGGGCCAACGAATTTACAAGGGGTCAATTACATCAGTGTTAAACAAAACAACAAAATGATTTTCGATTTTGCATTGGAAAAATTTGAACACGAAGAAACCCCGTGTATCAATCGCATGATAGATTATGAAACACTTAAAAAAAAGGGAAATTGGTTTCAAAAATGTTATGTTGTTGATGGCAACAATATAAAATCCTACAATAACATCGGCAATGGCAGTATAATTATAAATGATAACTTAAAACATGAAATAATAGCAAAGGTAGCAGATGCCTATGGGAATAATTCAACATTGACTTTTAACATCTTTGGAGAGCCAAAGAAGCCAGATCAAGTTAGTGTTTCTAACAAATTTAATTTAAAAAGAATAACTAAACCAAAGAACAAATTCAGTACTCAAATATTTGAAAATACTCTAAAAATTGATTTTGTTGATAAAGCTCCTAATGTAAATATTCTAGCTGAAGTCTTCTCAAAAGGAAAATCGAACACAGTTCACCCTGCTTATGTTTTAAACGATTTTACAACAGTCTATCTTTGGGATCTGACCAAATCATTACCAGATTCAATCAAGGTCTGTGATTTTGTTCAAGATTTTTGGTTTAATGCACTTATTCCTTGTCAAAAGGAGGTCAAATATGAAAGCAAGTTATTGGATATAAATTTTTCAGCAAAATCTTTGTTTGATACACTGTTCCTCAAAATTTATCAAAAAGACTTAGATTATGAAATCAACGACTTTCTACTCCCATTGCAATCTGAGATTGATATCACTTTAAAGCCACCATTCGAAATAAACGATAAAGAACACTCCTCTGCTTATACATATTTAGGAAGAAAAACAATAAAATATGCAGGAGGTATTTGGAAAGGAAATGATTTATATTTTAAATCCAAATATCCAGGTAAGTTTACTATTGCTACTGATTTAACAAAGCCAGTTATTAAATGTGTAAAGAAAAATAAACATTCACTTCAATTTAAGGCGTATGACTATCCTTCCGGTATAAAGGAATTTAATTGTACAGTAGAGGGCAAATGGGTTTTACTGCATTATGATTACAAAAGAAATTATTTTTTCTCAGAAAAACTTGATAATTCAATACCTTTCAAGGGTGAATTAAAGTTTGTGGTAAAAGATAATGCTGGAAACGAATCTATTTATTTAGGAAATATTAAGTGACTTTAAATAGTTGCATCCACCTATTTACATTTCCAATAAAGTCTCAAAAGTAGCTCTATAGACACAAGTAGAAACCAACATCTAAAAATATTAAACTATTTTTTAATTAAAATTTGCAGACAATATATTTTTCCATATCTTTGCAATCCGTTTCGCGAAAAGCGTATTAACGCATCGTAATTAGCTGGTTTTAAACATTTAGTAAAATGTCCGGTATCATAGGCAAAAAATTAGGAATGACAAGCATCTACAATGAAGAAGATGGCAAAGTAATTCCATGTACATTAATTCAAGCGGGACCATGTGTGGTAACGCAACTCAGAACAACTGAAACAGATGGTTATACTGCTGTGCAATTGGGCTTCGGAGAAAAGAAAGAAAAAAACACTAATAATTCCTTAATAGGTCACTTCAAAAAGGCTGATACTACCCCAAAGGCAAAAGTTGTTGAATTCAAAGATTTTTCTCAAAAGGTTGTTTTAGGTCAAATACTTACTGCAACAGACCTTTTTTCAGAAGGAGATATAGTAAACGCTGTTGGTACCTCTAAAGGAAAAGGCTTTCAAGGTGTTGTAAAAAGATATAATTTCGGTGGTGTAGGGATGCAGACGCATGGTCAGCACAATAGACAACGTCACCCAGGTTCTATAGGATCTTGTTCATTTCCTTCGCGTGTATTTAAAGGTTTAAGAATGGCCGGCCGTATGGGAAGCGATAGGGTAAAGATTCAAAATCTTAAGGTGTTGAAACTAATACCGGAAAAAAACTTACTTATAATTAGTGGTTCTCTTCCAGGTTCAAATAACTCATACGTTTTATTACAAAAGTAAGATGGAACTTTCAATATATAATATTCAAGGAAAAGAGACTGGAAAGAAGGTAACACTTTCTAAAGAGGTTTTTGCAATTGAGCCAAATGATCATTCCATTTATTTGGATGTTAAACAATACCTTGCTAATCAAAGACAAGGAACTCATAAAGCAAAAGAAAAAAATGAAGTTTCTGGTACTACAAAGAAGCTTAAAAAACAAAAAGGAACAGGTGGAGCGCGTGCAGGAAGTATGAAATCTCCATTATTTGTAGGTGGAGGTAGAGTATTTGGTCCTCGTCCTAGAGATTACTTTTTTAAAGTTAATAAAAAAACTAAAACTCTCGCTAGAAAATCTGCTCTTTCATACAAATTGAAGGAAGACAATATAGCTGTTTTGGAAGATTTTAACTTCGACTTACCTAAGACCAAAACATATTTGGAGTTATTAACAAACTTGTCTCTGGTAGGTAAAAAGACTTTGGTAGTAACAGCGGAACTAAATGAAAACGTTTACCTATCTGGTAGAAATGTTCCAAAAACTAGTGTAAAACCAGCCTCTGATATTAGCACTTACGATATTTTGCACGCAGATAGAGTTGTGTTTACAGTAGGAGCGATAGAAAAAATTGAAGGAATTTTAAGTTAATTGTCATGAGCATCCTGATAAAGCCATTAGTGACCGAAAAAGTAACCTCTCAAAATGAGAAAGGTGTATTTGGTTTCATCGTTGATTCTAACGCTAACAAGGTAGAAATCAAAAAAGCTGTTGAAAAAGCATACGGTGTTAATGTGGAGAAGATCCGCACTATGAACTATGCTGGAAAAACGAAGTCAAGGTTCACCAAAGCAGGTGTACTATCCGGAAAAACCAATGCTTTTAAAAAAGCTATTGTGAAAGTAGCGGAAGGAGAAGTAATAGATATTTACAGTGGCATTTAATTTACTAACATGGGTATTAAGCAATTAAAACCAAATACACCTGGTACTAGATTTAGGATAGCTCCAGATTTTGAAGAAATCACTAAATCTTCCCCCGAAAAATCATTAGTTACTACACTTAAAAGAAGTGGTGGTCGTAATGGGGACGGTAAAATGACCATGCGCTATATAGGTGGTGGGCATAAAAAACAATACAGAATCATAGATTTTAAAAGGGATAAGCACGGAATCCCTGCGGTTGTTCATTCAATAGAATACGATCCAAATAGAACTGCACGAATTGCGCTGTTGTTTTATGTGGATGGTGAAAAAAGATATATCATAGCTCCTAATGGCCTAAAGGTTGGTCAATCAGTTTTGTCTGGCTCTGGAATTGCTCCTGAAGTTGGTAATACCCTACCATTAGCCGAGATTCCAGTTGGTACGGTAGTACACAATATAGAGTTACAACCAGGTAAAGGTGGTGCAATTGCAAGAAGTGCAGGATCCTCAGCTCAATTGGCAGGTAGAGATGAAAAATATGCAACACTTAAAATGCCTTCTGGTGAAATGAGATTAGTGCTTTCTCGTTGTCTGGCTACAGTAGGTACTGTTTCCAATTCAGACCACATTAACCAAAGTATGGGTAAAGCTGGAAGAAACAGATGGAAAGGAATAAGACCAAGAACAAGAGCTGTTGCTATGAATCCAGTTGATCACCCAATGGGTGGAGGCGAAGGTAGAGCCTCTGGAGGTCATCCTCGTTCACGCAAAGGTCTTTATGCTAAAGGTAAAAAGACAAGAACACCAAAAAAATATTCAAATAATTCAATAATATCAAGACCAAAGTAAGCTAATGGCACGTTCTCTAAAAAAAGGCCCATATATAGATTACAGACTGGATAAAAAGGTTCAGGCTTTAAATGAGTCATCCAAAAAAACTGTTGTAAAAACATGGTCTAGAAGATCTTTAATTTCTCCAGACTTTGTAGGACATACTTTTGCAGTACACAATGGCAATAAGTTTATTCCTGTGTTTGTAACTGAAAATATGGTAGGGCATAAATTAGGTGAGTTTTCACCAACAAGAAATTTTAGAGGACACGTAGCTAAAAAGGGCAAATAATTAAATCATGGAGGCTGTAGCAAAATTAAACAATGTGCCAACTTCACCTCGTAAAATGAGGTTGGTGGCCGATATGATAAGAGGCAAAAAAGTTGTAAATGCCCTTGCATTATTGAAATATGACTCAAAGGAGGCATCTTCAAGGGTAGAAAAACTTCTCTTATCCGCTATTTCAAATTGGCAACAAAAAAATGAAGGTGAGAAGGTAGAACAAGCCGAATTGATTGTTAAATCCATCTTCGTTGATGGTGGTAGGATGTTGAAAAGACTTAAACCTGCTCCACAAGGTCGTGCTTATAGAGTTCGCAAAAGATCTAACCACGTTACTATAGTGGTTGATACAGTGGTAAGTAAAACTGAAACAGAAACAAAGGAATAAATTTTAAATAAATGGGACAGAAGGCTAACCCTGTAGGTTTAAGATTAGGTATTGTAAGAGGATGGGATTCTAACTGGTATGGTGGGAAAACATTGTCTAGCAAGCTTATCGAAGATGAAAAAATCAGAAAATACATTGATGCTCGTATTCCAAAAGGTGGTATCTCAAAAGTGGTTATTGAAAGAACACTTAAAAGGATAACCCTTACAATTAACACTGCACGTCCAGGCGTTGTAATTGGGAAAGGTGGCGGAGAAGTTGATAAGATTAAAGAGGAGCTTAAAAAGCTTACTAATAAGGATGTTCAAATTAATATATTTGAAATCAAAAGACCCGAATTGGATGCCAAATTAGTGGGTGAATCAATTGCACAGCAAATTGAAGGACGTATATCTTACCGTCGTGCAATGAAACAGGCAATTTCTGGAACAATGAGGGTTGGTGCCTTAGGGATTAAGGTTAAACTATCTGGCAGATTAGCGGGCGCTGAAATGGCGCGAACTGAGCAATATAAAGAGGGTCGTGTACCTTTGCACACTTTAAGAGCAGATATAGATTATGCCTTGTCAGAAGCCCAAACAGTATATGGTAAAATAGGTATAAAAGTTTGGATTTTCAAAGGAGAGGTATTTGGTAAGCGTGATTTATCTCCCAACATTGGTGTAATGAGTAGCGAAGCTCAAAACGGAAGCAACGATAACAATCGTAGCAACAACGATAGAGGTAAAAGGCCAGATAATAATAGAAAGAAAAAAAGATAGTAGTTTTTGATTAGAGATATAAAGTAATGTTATAATGTTACAGCCCAAAAAGACTAAATTCAGAAAACAACAAAAAGGGAGAAACAGGGGTATTGCCACAAGAGGTTTCACAATCTCCTTTGGCGAGTACGGTATTAAATCTCTTGAAACTGGATTTATCACAAGTAGACAATTAGAAGCAGCTCGTGTGGCTCTTTCTAGAGGTATGAAGAGAGAAGGCCAAATGTGGATTCGTATTTTCCCAGATAAGCCTGTGACCAGAAAACCTGCCGAGGTAAGGATGGGTAAAGGTAAAGGTGCTCCAGAGTTTTGGGTTGCTCCTATTAAACCTGGTACTATTTTGTTTGAGGCTGGAGGAATAGATATCAATCTTGCAAAGGAAGCTTTGCGCTTGGCTGCTCAAAAGTTGCCTGTACGGACTAATTTTATAACTCGTGTTGATAAAGTTTTAGAAAACGCTTAAGAATGAAAAATACAGATATAAAAGCGCTAAAAAAGGAAGAATTGGTTGCGAAACTTTCCTCTGAAAAGGAGATACTGGCCAAATTGAAATTTGCAAATGCCATTGCTCCAATTGAGAACCCGATGAAAATCAGACAAACAAAGGTGTTAATCGCTAGGCTAAATACAGAATTATCCTCTAGAGCATAGTTATAAGGTAAAGATGGAAACAAGGAACTTTAGGAAGGAAAAAATAGGAAAGGTTGTAAGCAACAAAATGGATAAATCTATTACTGTTGTTGTAGAAAGAAAAGTTAAACATGCTATGTATGGTAAGTTTCTCAAAACAACCAAGAAATTTATGGCACATGATGAAACCAATCAGTGCGGAATTGGAGATACAGTTAGAATTTCCGAAACCAGACCATTAAGTAAGTTAAAACGTTGGAGATTGGTTGAAGTCTTAGAAAAAGCGAAATAATTATGATACAACAAGAATCAAGGCTTACAGTAGCTGATAACAGTGGTGCAAAAGAGGTACTTGTCATAAGGGTGCTTGGTGGTACTAGAAAAAAATATGCTTCTATAGGCGATAAAATAGTTGTGACTGTGAAGTCAGCCTTATCTTCAAGTAACATGAAAAAAGGTACTGTCTCCAAAGCAGTAGTAGTTCGTACAAAAAAAGAAATTAAAAGAAAAGATGGTAGCTATATCCGTTTCGAGGATAATGCAGCTGTTCTTTTAAATGCAAGTGACGAACCAAGGGGTTCACGTATATTCGGGCCAGTGGCAAGAGAGTTGCGTGAAAAACAATTTATGAAAATTATTTCTCTTGCACCTGAAGTACTATAAACAATGGAAAAGGAAAAGAAAAAATATCACATTAAAGCGGGCGATACTGTTAAAGTGCTTGCAGGTAATAGTAAAGGAAAAACAGGTAAGGTTGTTTCAATTATAACTAAAACTGACAAAGCAATTATTGAAGGGTTGAATATTGTTTCTAGACATATGAAACCTTCCGCTTCAAATCCTAATGGAGGTATAATAAAGAAGGAAGCACCAATTCATATCAGCAATCTTATGTTAGTTGATCCTGCAACAGGAGAAGCAACACGCATAGGTCGAAAGCTTAATAATGAAGGCAAGCTAGTAAGATATTCAAAAACAACAGAAAAATTAATTGACTAACGATGGCAACGCCGAGGTTAAAAGAAATATATCTAAATCAAGTTGTTGTTCAACTTAAGGACAAGTTCCAATATAAATCTAGCATGCAAGTACCTAAAATACAAAAAATTTGTATAAATAAAGGTATAGGTATAGCAGTTACCGATAAGAAACTTGTGGATGTAGGTGTTGATGAATTAACACAGATTACAGGTCAGAAAGCAGTTGCTACTAAATCTAAGAAAGCGATTTCAAATTTTAAGTTGCGGGAAAATATGCCAATTGGAGCTCGCGTCACTTTAAGAGGGGATCAAATGTATGAGTTTCTTGATCGTTTGTTAACGGTTGCACTTCCAAGGGTACGTGATTTCAAAGGTGTAAGTGAAAAGGGTTTTGATGGAAGGGGTAATTATACATTAGGTGTGAAAGAGCAGATAATTTTTCCTGAGATTAGTATCGATAAGGTTTCAAGAATAACTGGGATGGATATTACATTCGTTACTAGTGCAAGCACGGATGAGGAAAGTTACGAATTATTAAAAGCATTCGGTATGCCGTTTGCAAACTTAAAGAAATAGATTATGGCTAAGGAGTCAATTAAAGCTAGAGAACGTAAGAGGGAGAAATTGGTAGCTAAATATGCGGCTAAAAGAGCTGCTCTAAAAGCTGCTGGCGATTATGATGCACTGGATAAACTTCCGCGTGATGCTTCCCCTGTAAGGTTGCACAATAGATGTAAACTTACTGGTAGACCAAAAGGATATATGAGAAAATTCGGTATTAATCGTGTAACCTTTAGGGATATGGCTTTAGCAGGGAAAATTCCAGGTGTAACAAAAGCAAGCTGGTAAAATAAATTAAAATTTATTTCGGATTTTAAAAATAATCCAATAACTTTGCAGCCCGTTTTAAAAATTGGTTGCATTAATTATCTACTGACATGACTGATCCAATAGCAGATTATTTAACAAGAATTAGAAACGCTGTGAAGGCTAACCACAGAGTTGTATCTATTCCTGCTTCAAGTCTTAAAAAAGAATTAACAAAAATTCTTTTTGATAAAGGTTATATACTCAATTATAAATTTGAGAAATTAGAGGGTGATCCACAGGGAACTATTAAGATTGCATTGAAGTATGATCAAGTTTCCAAAAGATCCTCAATTTCAAGTTTGGAAAGAGTAAGTAAACCAGGTTTACGTAAGTATGTATCTGCAGAAGAATTACCACGTATTTTGAACGGTTTAGGAATAGCCATTATATCTACTTCAAAAGGTGTTCTCACTGATAAAGAGGCAAGAACGAATCATGTTGGTGGGGAAGTACTCTGCTACATATATTAAAATTAGAACCGATGTCTAGAATTGGAAATAAACTAATTAAAATCCCTGCTAAAGTAGAAGTAACTATTGATAAGGGAAACACGGTGTCAGTAAAAGGACCAAAAGGATTGTTAACACAATCTATTAACCCTGACATAATAGTGAAGATTGAAGATGGTCAGGTAGCTGTTGAAAGACCTACTGAACAAAAGAGGCATAAGGCTCTGCATGGTTTATATAGATCGTTACTCAATAATATGATAATTGGAGTAAGTGATGGATATAAAATAAATCTTGAATTGGTTGGTGTTGGTTATAAGGCAACAACACAAGGTCAGATTTTGGAGTTAAGTTTGGGATACTCTCATAATATTGTATTTCAGGTACCAAAAGAGGTGGAGATATCTGCATTAACTGAAAAAGGTAAAAATCCTATAGTAACATTAGTTGGTATTGACAAGCAGTTAATTGGACAAGTTGCTGCGAAAATAAGGTCTTTACGTAAAGTTGAACCTTATAAAGGAAAAGGTATTAGGTTCGTTGGTGAACAAGTGAGAAGAAAAGCTGGTAAAACATCCGCTAAATAGTTAAGCTTATGTCTGTAGATAAGGTAGCCAGAAGGCTCAAAATTAAACGTAGAATTAGAGGTAAAATCTTTGGCTTGCCTAACAAGCCGAGATTATCCGTATATAGAAGCAATGAGCATATATATGCACAACTTATAGATGATTTATCATCTATAACTCTAGCTTCCGCTTCTAGTCAAAAATTAAATGTTAGTGCTTCTAAGTTAGAAGAATCAAAGTTAGTTGGCAAATTGATTGCAGAACTCGCAATCGCTAAGGGTATTACAGATATTGTTTTCGATAGAGGCGGGTATTTATACCATGGAAGAGTTAAGGCTTTGGCTGAAGGTGCTAGAGAAGCAGGATTGAAATTTTAATTTTAAGATATTATATGTCACAGTTAAATATTAGGTCGGTTAAGGCATCTGAAATAGAGTTAAAGGATAAGGTTGTTGCAGTAAACAGAGTTACGAAGGTTGTTAAAGGCGGACGTAGATTTAGTTTTTCAGCAATCGTGGTGGTTGGCGATGGTAAGGGTGTTGTTGGTTATGGTTTGGGTAAAGCTAATGAAGTAACAGATGCTATTTCCAAAGCTATTGACGATGCAAAAAAGAACTTAATCAAGATCCCTATATTGAAGGGTACGGTTCCCCACCCTATGTTAGGTAAGTATAGTGGAGGTTTAGTCTTAGTTAAACCTGCTGCAGCTGGTACTGGGGTTATTGCTGGTGGTGCAATGCGTGCAGTTTTTGAAAGTGCAGGAATAAAAGATGTTTTGGCTAAATCTAAAGGATCGTCTAACCCTCATAATGTAGTAAAGGCTACATTTGATGCTTTATCAAAAATGCGTGATCCTTTTACTATATCTAAAGATAGGGGTATTTCTTTAACAAAAGTATTTAACGGTTAATATCATGGCCAGAGTAAAAATAAAACAAGTAAGGGGAGTTATAGATAGACCAAAAGAACAAAAGGATACTATTAAAGCGCTTGGACTTGGTAAAATTAATAGAGAAGTTGAACTTGAGTTGACACCTCAAATCACGGGAATGATAAATAAGGTTGGACACTTAATTGAGTTAACGAATTTATAAGATGAAATTACATACATTGAAACCTGCTGAGGGTTCTACAAAAAACAGAAAACGTATCGGTAGAGGTACTGGTTCAGGACATGGCGGAACATCTACTAGAGGACATAAAGGAGCTAAATCTCGTTCTGGATATTCGTCGAAAGCTGGTTTTGAGGGTGGTCAGATGCCTTTACAACGTCGTATTCCTAAGTTTGGATTTAAAAATATAAATAGAGTCTCTTATAAAGGTATCAATCTAGACACTTTACAGGAATTAGTTGAAAAGTCTAATTCGGCTATTATAGATTTTGATTTATTACGGTCTAACGGATTAGTTTCTAAATCTGATTTAGTTAAAGTGCTTGGTCGTGGCGAGCTAAAATCTAAGGTAGAAGTTAAGTTACATGCTTTTACTGTTTCAGCTAAAGAGGCTATTGAGAAAGTAGGGGGTACAGCAATCATTTTATAAAATGAAAAGGTTTATACAAACAATTAAGAATATTTTTTCTATTGAAGATTTAAGGGTTAGAATCCTTAACACAGTAGGGTTTTTATTGATTTTTAGATTAGGTTCTTATATTGTATTACCTGGTGTAAATTCCTCTCAATTAAACAACAATGCAGAAGGTATTTTTGGATTGTTAGATACTATTTTAGGTGGTGCTTTTTCAAAAGCTTCAATATTTGGGTTAGGTATTATGCCATATATCTCGGCTTCTATAATTTTGCAATTACTAACTGTGGCAGTTCCGCAAGTTCAGAAAATGCAGAAGGAAGGTGAATCTGGAAGGAAAAAGCTGAATCAGTACACTAGAGTTGGAACAATATTAGTTGCTCTATTACAATCATATGGTTATATCGTTGCTACTATTCCCCAAGAGGCTGTTTACAGTTCTATTGATCGTGGCTTTTTTAATGTAACCTCTGTTTTAATATTGGTGACTGGTACAATGTTTTGTATGTGGTTAGGTGAAAAAATTACTGATAAAGGGATTGGTAATGGTATTTCCATGTTAATAATGGTTGGAATTATTTCTAGATTTCCAACTGCTATTATTCAGGAGGCTGCTAATAGAGGTGAGACAGGAATTTTAATTTTTATTATCGAAATAGTCGTTTTGTTTTTTGTAGTTATGGGGGTGGTTATGTTAACTCAGGCTACCCGTAGGATTCCAGTACAATATGCAAGACAAGTGGTTGGAAATAAAGTTTACGGAGGTCAGAGGCAATATATACCATTAAAGTTAAATTCTGCTGGTGTGATGCCAATAATATTTGCACAATCTTTAATGTTCGTACCTTCCATTGTTGCTTCAATATGGAGAGAAAATAACGATTTTGCAAATACAGTTTATATAGTGTTTAATGATATAGGATCGTGGCAATATAATTTAACTTTTGTCCTTTTAATTGTTGTATTTACGTTCTTTTACACAGCAATTTCTATTAATCCTGTTCAAATTGCAGATGATATGAAAAGAAATAATGGATTTGTTCCAGGTATTAAACCGGGGGAAGAAACATCTTCTTTTATTGATGCAGTTATTTCACGAATTACCTTACCTGGCGCTTTTTTTCTGGCTTTAATTGCTGTAATGCCTGCTATAGCATCGCTATTCGGAATCAATAAAGAATTTGCATATTTTTATGGAGGCACCTCTTTGTTAATTATGGTCGGGGTTATTTTGGATACCTTACAACAAGTTGAAAGTTACTTGTTGTTAAGACATTACGAGGGCATGATGAAATCAGGAAAAGTTAAGGGCAGATCTGAGGAAATAGTATATTCATAATAATGATTTTCTATAAATCAGAAGAACAAATAGATTTAATAAAAATAAGTGCGGACCTATTAGGTAGGGCTCATGCAGAAGTGGCGAAGTTAGTTTTACCAGGTGTCAGTACAAAGACACTAGATAAAATGGCCTTTGAATTTATAACTGATAATAGTGGGAAACCTTCTTTTAAAGGTTATAGAGGTTTTCCTGCGTCTCTTTGTATTTCATTAAATGACCAAGTCGTTCATGGGATACCAAGTGATCAAGTACTAAAGGAAGGTGACATTGTTTCAATTGATTGTGGTGTTAAGTTGAATGGTTTTCATAGTGATTCAGCATATACCTACAAAGTTGGTATGGTATCCTCGGAAGTAGATAGGTTGTTGAGTGTTACTAAAGATTCACTATATCAAGGTATCGATGCTGCTAAAAGTGGTGCAAGAATTGGAGATATTGGTTTTGCTGTTCAGTCGTTTGTCGAAAGAAATGGTTTTTCAGTAGTAAGGGAGTTGGTTGGACATGGAGTAGGGAAGGAGTTACATGAGAGTCCTGAGGTTCCGAATTTTGGTAAACGTGGGAAAGGGTTGAAATTATTAGAGGGTTTGGTTATTGCTATTGAACCCATGGTAAATTTCGGCTCGCGCAGTGTACTGCAAGAAAGTGATGGTTGGACAATCAGGACAATAGATAGAAAACCATCAGCGCATTATGAACATACTGTGGTTATTAGGAAGGGAGGTCCTGAAATATTAACTACATTTAAATACATTGAGGAAGTACTAAATTAAATTATGGCGAAACAGTCATCTATTGAACAAGATGGAATAATTGTTGAGGCACTGTCTAATGCCATGTTTAGGGTTGAGTTACAAAATGGGCATCAGGTTATAGCGCATATTTCAGGTAAAATGAGAATGAACTATATCAAAATATTGCCTGGTGATAAGATTAGATTGGAGATGTCTCCGTATGATTTAAGTAAGGGTAGAATTGTTTACAGATATAAATAGACAAAGCAATGAAAGTTAAAGCTTCTATCAAGCGAAGAAGTGCTGATTGTAAAGTTATCAGAAGAAAGGGTAAGCTTTACGTTATTAATAAGAAGAATCCAAGGTATAAACAAAGACAAGGTTAATTATTAAACTATGGCAAGGGTAGCTGGAGTAGATATTCCTGATAACAAACGAGGTGAGATTTCTTTAACATATATCTATGGTATAGGTAGAAGATCGGCTCAGTCCATTTTATCAAAAGCAGGCGTAAGCTGGGATAAAAAGGTAAAAGAATGGTCTGATAAAGAATCTAATCAAGTTAGGGGTATAATTGCAAGTGAATTTAAAACTGAAGGTGTTTTAAAATCTGAAGTTCAACTAAGCGTAAAACGTTTAATGGATATAGGATGTTATAGGGGTCTTAGGCATAGAAAAGGTTTGCCAGTAAGAGGGCAGCGTACAAAAACTAATGCTCGAACTCGTAAAGGTAAACGTAAGACAGTTGCTAACAAAAAGAAAGCTACCAAATAGTATTTAACTTGGTTATTTCTTACATATAAAATAAGATGGCACAAAAAAGGAAAGATAAAGCTAAAAAACGTGTTGTAGTAATTGAACCAGTTGGTCAAGTTCATATAAGAGCTTCATTTAACAACATAATTATTTCTATTACCAATTCAGCTGGACAGGTTATTACTTGGGCCTCAGCTGGTAAAATGGGTTTCAAAGGATCAAAGAAGAATACCCCTTATGCAGCTCAAGTTGCAGCACAAAATTGTGCTCAAGCGGCGTATGACTTAGGTGTTAGAAAAGCAGAGGTTTTTGTTAAAGGTCCTGGTTCTGGGAGAGAGTCAGCAATAAGGACTGTACAAAATGCAGGAATAGAGGTAACAATTATAAAAGATATTACTCCACTTCCTCATAATGGCTGTAGACCTCCAAAAAGAAGAAGGGTTTAATTTATTTACTGACAAATTTAGTATAAATGGCAAGGTACACAGGTCCAAAATCTAGAATATCAAGAAGGTTTAATGAGCCCATTTTAGGGAACAGTAAAGCTTTACAAAGAAAAAATTACGCGCCAGGACAGCATGGTAAAGGTCGTAAGAGAAAGCAGTCTGAATACGCTATTCAGTTAAATGAAAAACAGAAGGCAAAATATATTTATGGTGTTTTAGAGCGTCAATTTGCAAAAACATTTGATACTGCTGCAAGGAAAGGAGGGATAACTGGTTTGAACTTGTTAAGACTTCTTGAAGCAAGATTGGATAATGTTGTTTATAGATTGGGAATTGCCCAAACAAGAAGAGCGGCTCGCCAATTGTGCTTGCACAAACATATAACTGTAAATGGTGAATTAGTTAATATTCCTTCATTTACTGTTAAAGTAGGAGATGTGATTGCGGTAAGAGAAAGATCTAAATCTCTGGAAGTTGTTACTCAATCACTATCATTACGTGGTGTAAAAAAATATGCTTGGTTAGAGTGGGATAATGCTTTAATGAGTGGTAAAATGATTTCAATCCCTGAAAGGGAACAAATAACAGAAAACATCAACGAGCAGTTAATCGTCGAATTGTATTCTAAATAATTCATTGTTTTTCTCTTAAATTAAGATATATGTCAATATTAACATTTCAAATGCCCGACAGGGTGGTGATGGAAAAGGCAGATGATTTTCAAGGTCTGTTTGAGTTCAAACCATTAGAAAGGGGTTTTGGCGTCACTATTGGTAATGCTTTAAGAAGAATTTTATTATCTTCTTTAGAGGGTTATGCTATCACTAGCATAAAAATACCTGGTGTGTTACATGAATTCTCCACTGTTCCTGGTGTGGTTGAGGATGTTACGGAGATTATATTAAATCTGAAACAGGTAAGATTTAAAAAGGTAGCCGATTTGGCTGATAATAGAATAGTAGTATCTTTAAAGGGTAAAAAGGTTTTTAAGGCTTCGGATATTTCAGACTTTACATCGTCATATGTTATTTTAAATCCGGATTTGGTAATTTGCAACTTAGATGAAAATGTATCCTTTGATATTGAACTTTCTATTGAGAAGGGTAGAGGATATGTTCCCGCTGAAGAAAATAAACCTTCGGAGCAAGTTTTTGGTGTTATTCCTATTGATGCTATTTTTACACCAATAAAAAATGTAAAGTATCATATTGAAAATACTCGTGTAGAACAAAAGACCGATTATGAGAAATTGGTAATAGACATTAAAACTGATGGTTCTATTCACCCTGAGGATGCTCTAAAAAGTTCTGCAAACATCTTAATTCAACATTTTATGTTGTTCTCTGATCAAACGATGACCTTTGAAAAGGTTAAACATGAAGAAGAAGAGGTAGTAGATGAGGAAATATTGCATATGCGTAAATTGTTAAAGACAAATATTGCGGATTTGGATCTTTCGGTTCGTGCCTACAATTGTTTGAAAGCTGCTGATATCAAAACACTAGGAGACTTGGCAAGGCTTGAGGTTTCAGATATGATGAAGTTTAGGAATTTTGGTAAAAAATCCCTTACAGAATTAGAGCAATTAATAGCGGACAAAAATTTAACTTTTGGAATGGATTTGGCCAAATATAAATTGGACGAAGACTAATTTGAATAAACTTTATTGGTGGTTTACCACCATTATTTAAGAATAAAATGAGACACGGTAAAACAGATAACCATTTAGGTAGAACAACTAGCCATAGAAGAGCATTGCTTTCAAATATGGCTTCTTCTCTGATATTGCACAAGAGAATAACTACAACGGTCGCCAAAGCAAAGGAGTTAAGGAAGTATGTAGAACCTTTGCTTACCAAATCTAAGGAAGATTCTACTAATTCAAGAAGGGTAGTGTTTTCATACTTACAGAATAAAGACTCTGTAAAAGAATTGTTTGATAATGTAGCTGAAAAGATCAGTAGTCGACCAGGAGGATACACTAGAATAATCAAGCTAGGAAACAGGTTGGGAGATAATGCTGACGTATGTATTATAGAACTAGTTGATTACAACGAACTTCTATTGAAAGATTCTGAATCTAAAACAAAAACTACAAGAAGAAGCAGGAGGGGTTCCTCTACTACCAAGAAAGCGGAGGTTACAGAAGTTGCTACATCTAAAGAGGATATTGTTGATAAGCAGGAGCAGGCTGAAGAAACGGTGACATCAGCTACTTTGGCAGAAGAATTAAATGAAACTGTTGAAAACAATGAAACATTGTCAACTGATGAAAGTGAATCTGCTGCTAATGATATGGATGATACTGATGACTCGTCTAAAAAGGATGACAAAGAGGTTTAAGTTTCTAGATTATAATTGTTTTAAGAGGGCTTCCTGTTTTGGTAGCCCTTTTTTTATGTCTATTTTGAACTAATTGTCTTAAAAGTGACATTATAGTAAGTATGATTTGATATTTTTGCATTATGAAAAAATTTCTATTACTACTATTTGTAGTTCTGCTATATTCCTGCGGAAACGCACAAGAAAAATTTGATAAGAATACATTATTAGAACCTGTTAAGTGGAATTTTACCAGTTCTAATACTACACCAAAATTAGGTGATGAGGTTGATTTAATTTTTAATGCTGTTATTGATGATAAGTATTACATATATGGAAGTGATTTTATTGATCTTGGACCTAATCCAACAGAATTACAATTTGATACATTGAATGGTGTAAAATTAATAGGCAGTTTAAAATGCACAACTTCCAAAATAAAGCATGACGATGTATTTGATGCCGATATCCCCATTAATGTAGGTAATGCCACGTTTAAACAAAGAATAAAAATAACAAGTAAATATCCCAAAATTGTTGGAGTTATTACAGGTCAAACTTGTACACTTAAGGATGGCAATTGTAGATTGTTTACGAAATTATTTGATTTTAGGCTTTTTGTTAACGTTTCTAAAACAGAACAAAGAGAAAATGGGATAAATACCGTTAAACCTAAGGAGGATACTGTTAAAGGTATTATTAATATTATTTCTAACGATAGCAATTTTATTAAAAAGGATTCAATTGCCACGAGAAAAGGTGTTACACCCATTAAAGTTATTAATAAATCTACTAGTTCTATCTGGAGTTTCTTATTAATAGCATTTGGTGGAGGATTATTAGCGCTTATGACACCTTGTGTCTACCCATTAATACCAATGACAGTCACCTTTTTCGTGAAAGCTTCTGAAAATAAGCGTAAGGCTAAATTACAAGCCTTATTTTATTCTTTATCAATTATTTTTATTTATACTTTTATAGGGCTTTTAGTGGCTCTATTATTTGGTACAGATTCTTTAAATAGTTTAAGTACCAGTTGGTATTTTAACTTATTATTTTTTGTCGTGTTTTTTGTTTTTGGTATGTCCTTTTTAGGTTTATTTGAGATTACCCTACCAAATGGGTTTATTAATTCTGTAGATGCACAATCCGACAAAGGAGGTTATTTGGGTGTTTTTTTTATGGCATTCGCTTTGGTTTTGGTGTCATTTTCATGTACTGGCCCAATTGCCGCTAGTTTGTTAGCGGGTGCTGCTAATGGTGAATTTTTAAGGCCCATTTTGGGAATGTTTGCATATTCTTTAGCTTTTGCAATTCCATTTGGTTTGTTTGCTATTTTCCCCTCATGGCTGAGTTCATTACCTAAAAGTGGTGGATGGTTGAATACCGTAAAGGTGTCACTTGGCTTTATTGAGTTGGCGTTGGCTTTTAAGTTTTTTATTCAAGCAGATTTGGCGTATCATTGGGATATCATGTCCAGAGAATTATTTATCGCTATTCATGTGGCCATTTCATTTATAATAAGCGGTTATTTATTTGGATTATTTAAAATGAAAAACGACAGCGAGCTAAATGGCCTTTCGGTACCTCGTGTATTGTTCGCAACTCTATTTTTGATAATTGCAGTTTATCTATTGCCTGGCTTGTTTGGGTCGCCTTTGAAGGCACTTGCAGGATATTTGCCTCCTTTACATTCTCAAGAATTCAAATTTGGTAGAAATATTGAATTGGATGATGATAATGGAATGTGTGAGAAACCCAAATATGGGAATATTCTTCATTCAATTGAGGGTATTCCATCTTATTTTGACATGGAACAAGCTCTAGCTTGTTCAAAAAAATTAAATAAGCCTATTTTTATTGATTTTACTGGTCATGGTTGTGCTAATTGTCGACTAATGGAGGAAAATGTGTTTACCCAAACGGATGTAAGATCAATGTTAAGAGATAAATTTGTTTTCGTCTCATTATATGTAGATGATAAAACAATACTACCTGACAATGAATGGTATAAGTCTAAATATGATGGAAGGATGAAAAAATCCTTAGGGTCAAAATGGGCAGATTATCAAATTATGAATTTTGGTGTAAATGCCCAACCATTTTATGTTATTTTAGACACCAATGGTAACAAATTGACAAAGGAACCTTATTCATTTGATTTAAACAGCCAAAATTTTTTAAATTTTTTAAATGAAGGATTGATAAATTTTAATAAATAATTTATCAACTTTAAAGATTTTAAGAAATTTCGAATGACTCCATCCAAAGAGGCTTTTTGTTATTTTGCAATAAGAGCACTATTCAATGAGTTGTTATAACATTCATCAAAAACAAATGCAGAACCATTGTCTTTTTCTCTTATGGTGAAATTGATTAGGTCAAAATGGGTTTGGTTGGTATGGTGTATATTACCTTCACACAAGATGATTTTATCGTCTTCATGCCAAAATATTTTACTATGGTTTTCAGCTGAAAATCGCCAAATAGTTTTGCAATCTACTATTATCCTTGCCTCTTTTGTGTTGTTATCAAATACAAATCTATAATGGTGAAAAAGACTGTCTACGGGTGTTTTCCAAATATGGCTTTGAACCATTTGGAAAACATCGCCTGCATCATTTTCATAATAATATTTGAGGTAAACGTATCCTTCATGCAACCCAAACGTAACGCCAGAATGGCTTTCGAGGAAGGTATAATTTGGCTTTAAATATCTATGTTTTATTGAAAAATCAAGTCCTTCAGATGAAGTTACTGAACTGTAGCTGATAGTTAAAAGTGGACTTTTTATCCTGCCCTTATGTTCAACTATTTCTTCAAGAACTAAACCAGACACCTTATCTACATATTTGCCAGTTTTTGAATTCCATGCTATTGATTTCAACGTTTGAGAATAACACGAAAAAACAGCAACAATAAATAAAATCAATATCCTCATCTTTTCACTTTTCATAATTCATTTTACGTGTTTTTATAAAAAGCCTTTTATGAATTCGATTAAGTATAACTGCTTAATTTGTTAAACTAGGTGGAATTTTGGTTTGTCGGAGGTGAATTACTGTTAGACTAATTTCTAAAAAAACAATTTTGACAAAACAATAACTATGGACGAGTGAATCCAATCTGATAAGCTTCTATTAAATAAAATTTACCTCCACTTCTAGTTCAATTTGGTACTTTAAATAAATATCATTTTGGATATTTTTACTTAATTCTACAATATTTTTACCAAGCGCACCACCATAGTTTACTAACACCAAAGCTTGATTCTTGTGAACCCCATAATTTGAAAAGGTTTTACCTTTCCATCCACATTGTTCTATAAGCCATCCAGCGGGTATTTTAACATGGGTGTCACTTACTGGATGGACAGGCATATCTTTGTAGAGATTTTTTAGTAACTCGTAATGTTCAAAAGTGATGTTAGGATTCTTAAAAAAGCTTCCAGCATTCCCGATTACAGCTGGATTAGGTAACTTAGATTGTCTTATGGCACATACAACCTCGCTAACATCTCTGATGGTAGGATTAAGAATATTTTTTTGTTGTAATACTTCATTTATTGCACCATAGGTTGTATTAATCTTTGGTGTTTTTGATAACTTGAATACTACTGAAATAATTACAAATTTACCTTTGGCTTCATTTTTAAAAATGCTGTCTCTGTAGCCAAATTTACATTGATCTTTCTCAAATTTAACTAAACTAAGTGTTTTAATATCAATTGCTTCCAGATATTCAAAACTATCTTTTAGTTCCACTCCATAAGCCCCAATATTTTGAATGGGTGCTGCACCAACAGTGCCTGGTATTAGGGAAAGATTTTCCAAACCACCCCAGTTGTTGTCTAAAGCAAATAGAACCAAATCGTGCCACATTTCGCCTGCACCTACCTTCACAAACACTTCATCATCATCTTGGTTCAACACTTCAAATCCTCTAATTTTGATTTTAATAACCAACCCATCAAAGTCTTGCGTAAATAAAATGTTACTACCTCCACCAAGAATTAGTATATTTTCATTTTCAAATTCTTTATTAGTCAAAATTTCTGTTAATTCGTATAAAGTTTCAACTTCAGTAAATTTTAAAGCATTAGATTTGATACCAAATGTATTGTGCTCTTGAAGGGAAATATTGTTTAAAACTTTCATTATCTTTTAATTGGATATTTGTAACAAAGAATTGAGCCGAAACGTACCTAAGATTTAGAAAACTAACTTAGAAAAATTTCATTTTGGTTTGGAGGTGCTTTTTTACAACATGCAAAATTAACATTAGTTTTTAAAGCTAAAAATCCTAGACTGAGGGAATATAAATTTGAGAATTGGAATTTTTCAAAATATTGAAATATGAGTGAGGAAATATTAAAGGCCTTAATGCAACTTTTTGCCATCATAACCAAACAGGATGAGGGCGTTACTGACAATGAAAGGAACTTTGTACATGTATTTCTAAAGCAACAATTAAGTCCTGAATTGGTGCAAGAATATCTTGAACTTTACAATCAGTTTTTAAATGAAGGAGAAGTAGCTGCAGATGATGAAAAGAAAAAAAGACTGACTTCCGTAAAAGACTCCGTAAAAACACTTGCCATTTGCAAAAAGATTAACAAAACACTTACTCAAAAACAAAAGATAATTGTTCTAATCCGTCTACTGGAGTTAGTTGGAGCTGATAGGGCATTTCCGCGTCAAAAAATGCAAATTATTGATACTGTTTCTACGGTATTTAATATTTTATCTGATGAATATAAACTAATCGAAAACTTTATTCTACAAAATGAGGTAAACGAATATATTGAAAGTCAACACCTTCTGTTGATTGGAGAGAACTTAACTCTAAAGGAAGATAGTCAAATAAAAATTATTTCACAACATGACATGCACGGACTTATTGGTATTATCCAAATAAAGAGTGTTGACATGTATTTTCTTAAATATACTGGACATGTTACGGTTTTGCTAAATGGATTACCGATTAATTCAGGGCAAATAAACCTATTTGCTTACGGAAGTACCATAAAGTTGCAACACGGAACTCCAATTTATTACAGCGACATTGTTTCTCAGTTCATGCGTGACTTAAAGATACAACCGCTATCTTTTAATGCTAAAAATATTGAATATCAATTTCCTAATGGAAAAATTGGATTAAATGATGTTAATATTTCTGAAGGACCAGGAAAGTTATTGGGTATTATGGGTGGCTCAGGTGCCGGCAAAACCACCTTGTTGAACGTGCTTGCAGGACTTGAAAAGCCCTCAAAAGGAGAAATCTTAATTAATGGTCTTGAAATTCATAAGGAATCTGAGAAAATTGAAGGGATGATTGGCTACGTTGCCCAAGATGATATTCTTTTTGAAGAACTCTCAGTTTATCAAAACCTTTTCTATAATGCCAAGTTGTGTTTTGGAAATATTAGTGACCTTGAAATAAATAAAAGGGTACTTCAAACACTCAAAGATCTGGGACTTGCTGAAATCAAGGACATCAAAGTAGGGAATGTACTTAATAAAAAAATTTCTGGTGGACAACGAAAACGGCTTAATATAGCTCTTGAACTAATAAGAGAACCAGCTATTATGTTTTTGGATGAGCCTACCTCTGGTTTATCTTCTAGAGATTCAGAAAACGTAATGGATCTTTTAAAAGAGCTAACTTTAAAAGGCAAATTGATTTTTGTGGTTATTCATCAGCCCTCGTCAGACATCTATAAAATGTTTGACAAAATCATTATTATGGATGTAGGTGGCTTTCAAATATATTATGGAAATCCTGTTGAAGCCGTTGTTTATTTTAAGCAAAAGACAAATCAAATAAATGCTGAGGTAGGCCAGTGTCCAGAATGTGGGAATGTTAATCCTGAATCTATATTTAATGCGATTGAAGCCAAAGTGGTAGACGAATACGGTAATTTTACTGACAAAAGGAAGATTTCGCCCAAAATTTGGAATGGATATTTTAAAGATCTCAAAAAAGATCAAATACAAGATATTAAGGATATTCCTGAAAAGCTTTTATTGCTTCCGACTAAATTTAATCAGCTCAAAGTTTTTATTACCAGAGATATACTTTCTAAATTGGCCAATACTCAGTACTTAATGATTAATCTATTAGAAGCACCACTGTTGGCTTGTATATTAGCATTTATCATTAGGTATGTAGAAAATCCAAATGAGGATTATCATTTTTCCCAAAATGAGAACATTCCTGCTTATTTATTTATGAGCATAATTGTGGCAATATTTATGGGTCTTACCGTAAGTGCTGAAGAAATAATAAAGGATGCGAAAATTCTTAAAAGGGAATCATTTCTAAACCTAAGTCGATTTAGCTACATTAATTCGAAGGTTATGATTCTTTTGGTTTTATCGGCGGTGCAAACCATTAGTTTTGTAGTGTTTGGTAACCTGATATTGGGTATAAAGGGAATGACCTTTGCATATTGGTTAGTTTTGTTTTCCTGCTCATCTTTTGCAAACATACTTGGCCTTAACATTTCAGCCACTTTTAATTCTGCAGTGACCATCTATATCCTTATACCCTTGTTATTAATTCCACAAATGATATTAAGTGGGGCGATTTTTAGTTTTGATAAATTGAACAAAGCCATTTCAAGTAAAGATAATGTACCATTTATTGCCGATTTAATGGCCTCTAGGTGGGCTTTTGAGGCACTAACTGTTACCCAATTTAGAGATAACAAGTTTGAGAAATTGTTTTACGCCATGGAAAAAGCTGAAAGTGAAGCAAGCTATAAAAATGTGTACTGGACTCCATTTCTACTCCAAAAAATTGAGAATGTACAAGAATTGATAACTAAAAAGGACAATGGGTTTGAAAAGGAGGTAAAGAAAAATTTGAGTTTATTAGAGACCGAACTTACAAATGAGGCTTTGGTAAACAAAGACTTCAAGTTGGATAAAAACAATTTGGAATTGGCCAAAAAATACAACTTTGTTGCAGTACAAAAAATTAAGGCAGACATAACTCAGCTAAAAGATTTATATTCCTCTAAATTTATTTTGGTTAATGATGAAAAGGATCAAAAAATAGCTACTTTCTTGGCCAATCCTGAAAACAAAGAAAAATTTAATGCCCTAAAAAGAGATTACTATAATGAATCACTTGCTGATTTAGCTAAAAATACCACTTCCAAAAATAAGATACTCGAGGATAATGGGGTATTGATTCAAAAAATTGATCCTATTTTTAGGGATTCTAAAACTAATGTATTTGCTCTTAATTGCAGTGCTCACCTGTATGCCCCCACCAAACATTATTTAGGCAAATTATTCAATACGTTTTATTTTAACGTAATTGTGATATGGATCATGTTTGTGATACTATATTTTAGTCTGTACTTTAATCTTTTCAGAAAAGTAATTGAGAGTTTTGGGGCTATAAAATTTGACAAATTATCTAATAATTAATTTTAATCAAGATTAGATACAAAACTTAAACTTATTTATATATTTGACCGTATTACAAGTAAATCTTTTTTAAACGCATGAAAAAAATTTTTCTAATACTAACTACAGGCCTAATTATGCTTAGTGCATGTGATGGCGGAGACAAAAGCGGTGATGATGCTTTTGATAGTTTAATGGTTTCAAAAAATGAGCAAACTTCATCGGAAGTTTCATCAGAATTAGCCTTGGAAGTAATTAAATCAATTCCTTCTCCTCTTGAGATGTCTGTTTTGATAAAAGAAGTGGGGGCCAAATATCAATCGTCTATGTTGAATGCCACAACAAATAGCACCAACTATACTACCAATGCTAAAAGGGCATTAAACATGGGTATTTATGGAGCTGATCTAGGATATATCAATATTTACAATCAAAAGCAAGACGCAATTTCTTACTTAAATTCTATAACAGGTCTTGCTGAAGATTTAAAGATTGGGCAGTTTTTTGATATTGCAACTTTAAAAAGAATGGCTACCAATAGCAGTAACCTAGATTCATTGCTTTACATTAGTACCAATAATTTTGAAAAAATGAACGGATATCTTCAAGATCAGAAAAGAGGAAATCTTAGTACTTTTATGTTATCTGGCGGTTGGATAGAGGCTCTATACATTGCAACTGAAGTTGTAAAGAATAATAAAAGTCAAGAACTAGTAACTAAGATTGGGGAGCAAAAGGTCGTGTTGGATCAGATATTGTTGTTATTAGATTTTTATAAATCAGATCCTTCAGCTGCTGACCTAGGTAAAGAATTTAAAGAATTAAAATCAATTTATGACAAAATTCAAATTACACATGAATATAAAGAGCCAACTATTACCGAAGTAAATGGCATAATGATGGTTACAGATAATAGTACCACTACCATTAACGTTACTCCAGAACAAATTATTGATATCTCGAATAAAGCAAAATCAATAAGAAATAAGATAATTGGCTAATTTTTAATAAAAATCTATAACAGTCATGAAAAGAATATTAACTTTTATTTTTACATTGGTGTTTATCGCACTTGCGAACACTTTGGCAAACGCTCAATGTAATACTGATCCGATTGCAGAAAAAATGGCCTCAAAACTTGGAGACTTTACATTTTTAAAGACTTATAAAGTTGATGGCAATAAATCTGGTTCTGTTGAATTTTCATATGTATTTAGTAAAGATACTCAATACCTATTGATGTATGGCGATGCTACCGATGAAACGGCTAAAGTGCTTGTAACCTTGTATGATGGAAGTAGAAAGGAATTAGCAAGCAATTTTGACCGAAAAAATAATCGTTTTTTGCCAGGAATTGGGTACAAATGCACAGCAACAGGAATTTATTACATGACATTTAATACAAAAGATGCTTCTGATAAATGCGGAGTGAGTGTGTTAGGATTCAAAAAATAGTTTTTACAAATTGATATTGTACGAAAGCCCATTTTTTTGGGCTTTTCTGTTTAAAAAGATATATTGAGTTTTCGAAATTTAGAAGGAATATTTTTATTAACAAACCTTTTAAAAATTTGCCTAATAGAATTTTTATCTTCTTTCACCTGTAGGCGAAACAGTTTTTTTTTCTATCGCTTTATTATACCCGGCATAAATATTTTTAAAAACCAACCAGTGAATAATCTTAAGCTTTAAGAAAGGTGGGAAATATTTTATAAAAAAAAAAAAAAAATCATCGACTAATTTTGATTCTAGTATTTTAGAACAGGCTTTTATGAAAGGGTGATTGAATAAATTAACATTAAAGATTTGTTTAAAATCAGGATGACGGTTAGTGATGTAAAATAGGCTAAATTCACCAAATTCCCTCATTTGCTTAAGAGCATTCTCGATGGATTTGTGCATTAAGCCTGTACCATTTGCAGCTTTATTTACTATGGTAGGCAAATTAAACATTTTATTTAATCTATAAGAAAACTCAGTATCATCTCCACCATAAGCTGTTATAAGTGGGTCAAATCCTTGTAAATTAACAAAATACTCAGATTTAAGTGCAGCGTTCTGTGTATTAAAATACTGAAATGGGATCGTTTGCTTATCCTTATATTTATTTGCTCCTCTAGTAGAAAGATAATTGGCCCAAATATTATTTTTATCCAAATAAGTTACTGAACCTACTGAAACACAATCTTCTTGTTTGCTTAGAAGGTCATAGTGCTTTTTTAGTAAATCAACCGCTGGTACAAGGTCAGAATCAAAAAAACAAATGAATTTTGCTTGAACCTGACCAAGTGCTAGATTGCGATTAGCAGGTCTTCCGTTATTTTTCCGATTAGGATGTTGGCAAATGACGGTTTGAAGTGAAAATGCGGTGTCAGATAAATATTCTACCGTACCATCTTCGTATCCATTAATACAAATTATCAGACGAAAATCTTTAAACGTTTGTTGCTCAAACCCTTTAATACATAACTTCAGTTCACTCAAGTTATTGTAGGTAGGAATTACAACATCGAATATCATAACCTAGTTGTAAAGGGCTAACAATTTTGAGCTTTCATTTTCCCAACACAATTCTTCTGCAGCACGCAGTGAATTGATAGACAAGGTATTATATAACTCCTTATCCTTTAATAATAAATTAATGGCTTTAGTTATAGTTTCAGGTTGGTCATCATTGAGAATTATACCGTTTTTGTAGGTCTCAACTAGGTTTTTCATTTCTGGAAGTGGAGTAACAATTACCGGCAAACCGGCCTGTATATAATCCATTAATTTATTAGGTAAACAAAGTGCAGAGTTTTGCCCTAAAGGTGCTTCAATGCTTATCCCAATTTTGGCTTGTTGTGTGATAGGAGGCAATTGATTAAAAGGTACTTGGCCCCAAAATTTAACTCTATTTTGTATTCCCAATTTGATTGTTAAACTTTTCATTTCTTCTAGCAAGTCACCTGGTCCAACGCACCAAAAAATCACCTCAGGTAGCTGAACAACAGCTTTTAACATTTTATCAATATTACGACTTAAGTTTATGTTGCCCTGATAGATTATAATAGGCTGTATTTTTTCTTTAGGAATTATCGGAGTTCTATAGGGAACATTTTTTACTACAGTCAATTCCTTTTTGTATAATGATTTATAAATAGCGGCAAGGCTATTATTTACCGTGGAGATTTTATCAAGTCTAGGGAATAAGAACTTCTCTAGAATAAGCCAAATTTTTTGTGTTTGTGGTCTGGTGACAAGCTCAGGCATTTCTGTAAAATACTCATGGGTGTCAAATATTAGGTCTTTTTTACGCATTTTAGCCACCAAAAAGTTAGGTAAAAGCGTATCCAAATCATTAGCAGTTAGAATATCTACCTTTTTAAACAAAAGATAAAAAAATAGTTTCAAGTTGTATTCCAAATAGAACAGTTTTCCTTTTTCAAAAATAAGATTGAGCCGAGTGGTTTTGTAAGACTGGTTTGTGAGCGGTAAGGAATTTCTTTTTTTCCTTCCTACTAGTTCGACTTCGTATCCTGCATTTAAAAGCGTGGTACAAACTTTATGCAATCTTTGGTCGATGGTGAGGTCGTTAATTACCGAAAGAATAACCCTTTTGTGCATAATTAACAATAACTATTTGCTGGTTATTTTGTACTCAACCCTTCTGTTTTTAGTACGGCCTTCTTCTGTATCGTTTGGCGCAATAGGCACACTAGCACCAAAGCCAATGATGTCTATTCTGGTATCGGGAACGCCCTTTTTTACTAAATAACTTTTAAGTGTTTTTGCTCTGTCTTTGGATACTTGTAAGTTTTTTTCTTTACTCCCCCTATTATCAGTATGTCCAGCAATTTCGATTTTCATATTAGGGTGCTCTTTTAATATGTTGGCCAATAAATCTAAGTCAGGATAAGAACTAGAAAGAATAGCGGCTTTTCCAAATTCAAAAAATATGTTGTTCAAAGTTACTTTTTCCCCTAGTTCGATTGGGTGCATCTTTAAGTCTATCGTGGCTGATTTAGTGGTGAGTGTATCAGAGTTTGTATATCTTTGATTTTCAGCTATATAATCCTTTACGGTAGCATAGATACCGTACTTTTTACCCAAATCAAGTTTTTGACTTTTATACTCTCCATTGGTGTTGGTGGTAAGTTTTTCTATTATTTTACCTGTAGCCAGCTCTTCTATCAACACAGTTACGCCATTGATGGAAGTGTTAGTTTTACTATTTGTTATTTTACCTTTGATAAGCAGGTAATTTGTGTTTGCCATTCTTTTAAATAAAATTAGACCCCATTTGCCTGCTTTTTTAACACGAGCGTAAAGGTCTTTTATTTCTGAGGCTTCATCAAATTGAGGTTCCAGAATGGTATTTCCATTTTTATCAATATAACCCCATTTTCCATTTTTTTTTATTTTGGCATAACCATCTAAAAAGTCTGAGGCTGATTCGTATACGGCTGGTATCACAAAATCACCAGTTCTGTCAATATAACCCCATTTTCCTGCTTGCCGTATTGGGGCTATTCCATTAGAAAAATTACCTGCTTCGTCAAAACGATGGGTTATAAAAGTATTGCCTTCAAGATCTACAAAACCCCATTTACCTCCTAGTTTACAGCCTACAGCATCTTCTGAAATATTGTTTATTTCTTCATATTGAATTTTTACCTTTTCTATTCCGTCTTTGTTTATGTATCCCCATTTGGTTTTCTGTTGAACTTTACAAATACCATTCTTAAAATTACCAACTTGAGAATAGAGCATAGGAATGATTAATTCACCTCCATGATCCACAAAGCCCCAATCGTATTTTTCTTTTACTGCGCCAAGCCCATCGGAAAAGGTGTTTGCACCAGCATAAACGGCTGGTATAACCATATTGCCATCTACATCAATATATCCAAACTTCGAATTAAGTGTGGTAAGTGCTAGTAACCCTTCATTAAAAGTATTGTAAACATATTTATATTGAGGCTCTACCACTATGTTGCCAGATTTGTCAATAAAACCATACTTATCACCAACTTTTACCCCAGCTACTCCATTTGAAAATGGAGCTGCGTAATCAAATTGTGGTTTAATGGCATAGCTTCCTCCCGTGTTAATGTATCCCCATTTATTGTCATTGGCTAAGGCTACTTTTGCATCTCCTATTTTTTCTACACCTGCCACGCCTTCACTAAACTTTAGATATCCAGCATAGCTTGGAGGAATTACCACACTACCTTTTCTATCCAAATAACCAAATTTCCCATTTAAGCCAAAAGGGGCAAGGCCTTCATCAAATTGTCCTATTGATTGGTATTTGGGTTCTACTATCCATTGAAAGCTACCTTGCTCTATACCAGCGGTTTTGGATGGCTTAGTTGGTGTTTGAGCACTCAGTGTAAATAGACCAACTGAAAATATTAATAAAATAATAAAATTTAACAATTTTAAATTTCTCATTGCCTAAATAAATGGACAAAGTGTTGTTTTAGTGGAACATTACTTAGTCTAAACCTTGTAAAAATAGGAAATAAAATTAAATAATTGTAATTATTTTTTAAAACCCATACTTAATTTGGCTGAATAGCCTATTTTTATGATTTGAAATTGTATTATTTTGGTCTTACGATTTTAATGCTGATTGTGTCATAGCTATGAATCCTTTTCTAAAAAGAAAAAAGAAAACACTACACGAGGCTTGGGTTTTTAGGTATTTGTATACCCTTAATCGGGTTATAAAACCACCTTTGATTGACCAAATACATCAACTCTCTGCTCAAGAAACCAAGGAACTGAAGGTGCTTAAATTTGGAACTTTATTTACATCCGGATTTTTGGGATTAGCTGGGGTTTTACTTTTGTATTTGCCAAGACAATTGTATCCTTCATTATTTGAAACCAATAGACTTGATATGCCTTGGATAGGGATAGTAGAAATTTCCCTTAGTTTTACATTATATGGATTCATTTTAGCCTGGGTTGAGATAGGCGCCCTTACTATTTTGCATGTGCATCTTGTAAAAAGGATGGCAGCTATTTGTGGTTTTCCTCCTTTAGAAAGCGATTTTTCAACACATATACAAGCACTTACAGACGTAAGCTTAGAGAAACCAGCCAAAAGGATTTTGGAGTTTGGTATTAATCCCTTAGCTGGATTACCAAAGTTTGGTTTGTTTATGTTTACTAGCTTGTACTCTCTAAAAGCAACTTTAAGCAATCTTTTTGTAAAATTTGTATTGGGACGGGTGTTGGGCAGATTATACCTCAAAACATATATCGACTACATTGGCATACCCATTTTTGCGTTTTGGAATATTTTTGCGACCAACAAGATAATTAATGAAGCCGTTTTGCGCATTATGGCTCCCAATATTATTAAGAATCTGGTGAATGAATTAAGTAAGTATAAAAATGACAAAGACTATGAACGAATATTATTTGATAGTCTTCAATTTATGGCTGTTACAAAAAGAGATTTTCATCACAACCATTTTCTGCTTATTAATCAAGTGTTCAATGCTTTTGATCTTGACAAAAGCATTATTACCACACATTATGAGGATTTTATTGTACAACTCGCTACCTTACCAAAACCTCAAGCAGTGTTAGTAGTAAAATTGCTGGTATTGGGCTTAATAATTGATGGTTCCTTAAGCGCAAGGGAGATAAAAGTGATTAAAAAATTAAATCAAACCAATTTGTTATTGGCAAATACCACCACAGTTAAAAAGTGGATGAATGATTTCAAAATGGGTAAGGGACTTCAATATTTTGTACATCTGGCGCATATTTAAAATACCTTTCTAATTTGTTCAAAAACTAGGATAAAAATCTTTCCTTGAGTTCTGGAGTGGGCATTCGACAAGAATCTGACTTACCAAACCATTTGTATCTGTTTTTAGCTATTATATCGTACACTATATCACGAACAAAAGTGGGTATAATTATAAAGATATTTGTTAATGGCCAAAGACCCTTTAATTTTTTGGCTATTTTAAGTGCTGCAGTAGATTTTGTGTAAGCTTTATTATTACTAATTAGGATAACCGTATCTATATTTTTGAGTTGATACTTTTCTGTGAGGGTTTGACCCAACGTTGATTGTAAGGATACAAATTTAAAATAAACATTTGGGTCGTTGTCAATCACTAAGTTAATACTGCTATTGCAAAAATTACAAACCCCATCAAAAAGTACTATATCGTGATTTTTCATGTTATTGAAAATAAATCTGCGTCTGCTAAAACAGGAAACTTAGCTCTAAAACTATTCAATTCTCCTTTTAACAAGGTAACGGTATTAATAGTTTCGGATTCGAAACTGTTAAATAGTTCTTCCCCCTTGTAATTGTAAATCGCTGAATGTCCATTATAGGTATTTCCTTGGTTATCTGCACCTATGATGTTACAGCCCAATACATAAGATACATTTTCGATGGCCCTCGCTTTTAACAAAGTCGTCCATGCGTTAATTCTAGTTTGAGGCCAATTAGCAATATACAATAGGAGATCGTAATGGTCTTGTGAGCCTTGCCTACTCCAAACGGGAAACCTGAGGTCGTAACATATAAATGGGCATATTTTCCAGGACTTCCACTCAACTATTATTTTGTTATTTCCACTTGAAAAATTTTGCTGTTCATTTCCCAACGAAAACAAATGCCGTTTATCATACCATTGATAGCTTCCCCCTGGTTTCATGGCAATTAATCTATTAAAAATCTTCTCTTTCTCTATCACTGGGTAGCTGCCGATGACCATTGCTTGAGTGTATTCTGCCATTTGTTTCATCCACTTAAATGTGGTTAGATTCATTGGTTCAGCAAAATTTGCGGCCTCAGGGGCAAAACCTGTAGTAAAAAGCTCTGGAAGCACAATTATGTCTGTGGTGGGACCAATTAAAAATATTTTCTCCTCTAACATTGCCCAATTTGCCGATGGAGACATCCAATGTAAAGCAGTTTGAATATAAGTGACCTTCAAATTTTCCAAGTAAATATTATTTGTTAGTATTTGGAAAAAAATTATTTTATTCTGAAATTTAGTTATAAAATTTTAAATAAATCATTTTATGCAAACTGGAATCATTAAATTTTTTAATGAAGAGAAAGGATTTGGATTCATTAAAGATGACGCCACTAAACAAGATATTTTTGTTCACGCAACTGGCTTGTCAGAAAAGGTAAAAGAAAACGACAAGGTATCGTTTGAAGTAACCCAAGGCAAAAAAGGTGTTAATGCCATTAACGTTAAAAAATTATAACGTTTTAAGGTTTTTTCTTATTTACAGTAAGAATTTAAAAATAAGGATATTTCCATTATCAATTATTCATTATACATTGTTCATTATCTATTACCCATTACTCATTTATTTTTGTTTTTAACACTTTTTTAATTTTTAATACAGCTATAAGTTATTTCTAGCACCAAGGCTGATAATTTCTTAATAATTGGGTTATTTTTGGTTTTAAACTGCCTAGTTTGAACTGAAAATTTATTATTTTTTTATCAAAATTTCCATATTAAATTTTTGTAGCTTTTATTTATAACTTTATTAGCTTGTGTTAGTTTTTTTATTTTAAAATTCCCATTTATGAATTCAGTATTAAAAAGATTTTTTTTAAATGAGCGAAATGTAATCATCATCATTTTACTTAATTCAATCACTGTCTTTATAGAAGGGTTCGACAATCTACCACCTTTACTGGTTTCGATCATATCATTTCTGGATCATTTTTTTACTATAATTTTTTGCATTGAACTCGTCGTGGAGCTTAATCATTATGGTTGGACACAATACATAAAATCTGGATGGAATAAGCTGGACCTTATTTTAGTGATACTTTCTTTGCCTTCTTTGTTTATGGCCTTTAGCAATCAGAACGAGTTAGATTTTGGCTTCTTTTTAGTGTTAAGGTTATGCAGGGTATTTAAATTTTTTAGATTCATTAGATTTATACCTGGTATTGAGCATCTTATATCTGGTGTACAAAGGGCCATTAAATCATCGGTTTTGGTTTTATTGAGCTTTTTTATAATGATTTTGGTGCTTTCTATTCTTACATGTTACCTGTTTAAGCATTTATCACCCGAATATTTTGGTAATCCATTGATTTCTTTGTATTCGATTTTTAAAATATTTACAGTTGAAGGGTGGTACGAGATACCCGATAGTATATCCGCCCATACCAACGAAATTGGCTCATTTTTGACAAGATTTTTTTTCTCGGTGTTGTTAATAGTAGGGGGGATTCTTGGCTTATCTTTAGTTAACTCCATTTTTGTAGATTCTATGGTGAGCGATTCTAATGTGGGCATGGAAAATAAAATATCGGATTTAAGCACAAAACTTGACCAAATTACCCAAGAGTTAAAGGACATAAAAAATTCTTTGAACAAAGAAAATTGATGATTGTTTCGTGGTATAAATCTAGCGAACAGACTAAGATTGACTTAACAATCTTCATCGTTTAAATCAAACATTTTCACTTTTTGTTCTTTGATTTTACCAAAAGAGGCTTGTAATGTCTTAAGAAATTTACTCCTAATTATAGTTCAAAAATTTAACGTTTTCAGGCATTTCGGCATCATTTACTCATCATTTAAGAATGATTGTGTTTTAATGTTCTGTTAGTTAAACTGGGATAAACTATTGCTTAAAATTTTATAAATTTGCTTGGTCAAATGGTAATAAATTTTCTCCAACCCAGTTAAGATTTCAACATGAATATCACCCTTGCAGATGTAAAGAAAATCGGAAATTTGGAACTTTTGGCCAAACAGGTGGTGGAAGGTTTTATTACTGGCCTTCACAAATCTCCTTTTCATGGATTTTCGGTTGAATTTGCAGAACACAGACTTTATAATAATGGTGATAGTACAAAATACATTGATTGGAAGGTTTTTGCTAAAACCGACAAGCTGTTTACCAAGCGTTTTGAAGAAGAAACTAATCTAAGGTGTAATATTGTGCTTGATGTTTCATCAAGTATGTACTATCCAAAAGAAAATAATGGTAAAATAACTTTTAGCCTTATGGCTGCTGCATGTCTGTTACAACTTTTACAAAAACAAAGAGATGCAGTAAGCCTTACATTTTTTTCTGATGCTGTTCAATACCAATCTGAAACAAAATCAACAAACACACATTTACACCAGCTTTTTGTTAAACTTAGTCAACTATTAGATTTTATACCTAAAGAAGCCAATACTTCATTAAGTACAGCATTGAGCCACATTGCTGATAGGCAACATAAACGATCTTTGATTGTAATTTTTAGTGATATGTTTGACAACCTGTCAGAAATGGATCAAATCATGAGTGCGCTTCAGCACCTCAAACATAACAAACATGAGGTGGTGATTTTTAATGTAGTAGATAAAAAAAGCGAGCTGGAGTTCGATTTTGAAGATCGTCCATATCAATTTATTGATCTAGAAAGTGGCCAAAAGGTGAAACTTAACCCCACACAGGTGCGTGATGCTTATTTAGAAAGTCTGCATAACGAAAAAATCAATCTTCAATTAAAATGTGAACAATATAAAATAACCCTTGTTGAAGCTGATATACAACTGGGTTGGGATAAAGTAATGATGGATTTTTTAACAAAAAGGGCTAAAATGAGGTGATGGAATAACAAAAAACCTGTCAGATTTGTGTTGCTTTCACAACAACAGCCTGACAGGTTAATTATAAATACAAAAATTTTAATATACTAATCTTCAAGTCCGTAACTGTGATATATTAAGCTTGCAGCGCCAAGCACACCACCATTTTCGCCATCCGAAGCTTTTCGTAATTCAAGCCCTTCATGATAATATGCTGGCAAATTGGCTTTAATGGTGTTTTCAGTATGTTTTATAAAATGATCAAAAGCTCCTGCTACACCTCCACCAATTACAAATTTGTTTACGTCTGCAAAGCGCATAATCGATATTATTCCGTAGCCAAGTATTTCACCTACGTGTTGCCACACAGCCAATGCTAAAGGATCATGTTTTTCTGCGTAAACCGATAATAGTTTAGGTGTAATTTCTTCATTCAACAGGGCAGAATTAGAAAATTCTTGTTTTTTACGAAGAATATTTGCGTATTCAATGATTTGATTAAGGCCAAGATGTTGTTCTAGCGTTTTGCCGTCTATAGGGGTATACATGTGTCCAATTTCGGTGGCATTACCGCGAGAACCAAGAAAAATCTTTTTATCTACTACATATCCTCCCCCTACACCAGTACCCAAGGTAATTAAAAGAAAATCAGTAAAATCTTTTGCTTCTCCAAATTGAATTTCGCCCAAGGCAGCGCATTTGGCATCATTTTCAATTTTAACTTTTAAAGTGGGAAAGGCTGCTTTAAACTTGTCAATTACATTTTCATTAACAACGGATTGAATGTTAGGTAGCAAAATTACATTCTTTCTATCTTTAGATACTAACCCTGGAAAACCAATTCCAATACCTTCAATTTCAGGAAATTCTTGCAGGATGGATTTTACTTCAGCTATCATAGATTCTGTTAATCCTATCTTTTCTGCTTGTTTGGTGTCGATTCTTTTGGTAGAAACGATTTCACCGTTAAGTTTAATTAATCCAAATTTTATTGTAGTACCACCAACATCGATTCCGATTACCATAATTAAAGTAAATTGTGTTTAAATTTAAAATTGACTCAAACTAGTTATTAATTTTTATAATAAAAAGTCTTTTTTAAATCACCAATCAATATTTCAAATTGACCTTTCTCCGTTACCCATTTCAAATCTTTATTGATAAATGCCAATTCGGAGGAATTGATTTCAAAAGCCACCCGTTTGGATTCACCTGGTTTTAGGTTAATCTTAGTAAATTTTCTCAGTCTTTTTACCGATGGGGTGATTGATGCCACGAGGTCTTTGCTGTATAATTCAATCACCTCTTTGCCTTCAAGGTTTCCAGTATTTTTTATAGATATGGTAATTTTAAGCTTATTTGCCTTCACCAAAGTATCCGAAGAAAGGGTTAGGCTGTCATATTTAAAGCTGGTATAACTTAGCCCATGACCAAACGGCCATTGTGGATTAAACTGATAGTTATAACTATAAGGACTTGCTACTTCTACCGCAGCATCCAAAAATTTGTGATCGTAGGTAAGTAAATCTCCCGTGAATCTTGGATAAGTAAAAGGCAACTTTCCGCTTGGGTTGATATCGCCAAATATGACTTCTGCTATAGCTCTACCCGCTTGAGGTCCTGACCAATAACCCATTACAACAGCCTTGCACAAAGGCTCAATCTCACGTACTATTCTTGGGCGACCTTCTTGTAAAACCAAAATAATCGGTTTATTAAATTGCTGAAGCTGTTTTACGAGATTTTTTTGTTCTATGGGCAATTCTAAATCATGAATATTGCCTGGAGTCTCAGCGTAGGCATCTTCTCCAAGACACACGACAATATAATCTGCATTTTGAATTTTTTCTTTCTGCTGCTCAAGTTCATCGTTCTTTATATATTTTGATGCATTTGACTTTTCTTTTATAGCATCAAACACCGTTAAGTCCTTTTTATCAAAATAGGATGAATCCTGACCTTGCCAAGTATATGACCAACAGCCAAACATACTGGTTTTTGAGTGCGCGGTTGGCCCCAGTACAACTAGGTTTTTGGTTTTGGAGATTGGTAAAACATTATTTTCATTTTTCAATAAAGTAATGGCTTCTCGCGCTGCGTCCAATGTATTGGTTTTATATTCAGGCCTAAATAATTGAGGGTAGGCGGATTTTTCTACAAATGGTTGGTCAAATAGACCTAAAGTTTGTTTTAAAATTAACACCCTTTTTACGGATTGATTGATCCTTTCTATTGAAATTTTGCCTTCTTTTACCAATTGAATCAAATTAGTTGTAAACTGGTAGTCGAAAGGAACGATGCACAAATCTATTCCCGCATTTACAGCTTGGAACACGGCGTCCTTGTAATTTTCCGCAGTTTTATGGCGTTCGACTAGCTTTTTTATGTCCTCCCAATCAGAAATGACTACACCTTTAAAACCCAATTCTTTTCTTAATACGTCTGTGAGCAAAAATTTATTAGCGTGAACGGGAATGCCATTAATTTCTGCTGAATTTACCATTAATGTTTGGGTGCCTAGTTTCACAGCTTCTTGAAATGGAGGTAAATACAATTCTCGCAGCTGTAAGTCTGAAATGTTAGCAGTGGCACGATCTTTCCCCACATTGGGAGCTGAATAACCTACAAAATGCTTCATGCAAGCTGCTACCGAGTTGGTGTTTTTAAGGTTATTGCCCTCATAGCCTTTGATGGTGGCCAATCCCATTTCTTTCACCAGATGGACATCTTCACCAAATGTTTCGGCAAATCTTGGCCAAAGTGGCTGACGACCCACATCTAAAACAGGAGAGAAATTATATCGAATGCCCGTAGCACGCACCTCAGCAGCCGTTACTTGACCGCCGATGGTTGCCAAATTAATATTTCTTGTAGCGGCCATCGCAATATTATGCGGAAACAAGGTAGAGCCTTTTGTATAGTTGGCGCCATGTACGGCATCTATACAATATAAAGATGGGATTTTATGCTTTTCAAGTGATAAGGTGGTTTTTTGGATGGTATCGAGGAAACCATGCCATTCTTGCACCGAATACGCATGGGTAAGCACATTTTGGAAAGATCCAATATGGTATTTTTGGATGGCTTCGTTTAATTTGGCTTGGTTAAGAATAACTGTACCATCTTTCTCGTCGGCTATGGTGGCTAAGGTGAGATTAGTCATTTGTCCAACCTTTTCCTCAATACTCATTTTTGAAATGAGTTGGTCAATTTTGTTGTTTGGAGCCTGAGCAAATGCTTGTAACACTGCGATGTGAAGCAGCATAAATAATTTTTTTGACATAGGAATAATTGTAAAGTAGTGGTTAAACGATTAATAATTATTTGTTGTTGAGAACAAGAAGTCGGCGCTCTATCCCAAGGTTGTTTTGTTTATTCAATGTTTGATTAAATGCTGCCGAACCCCATATACCTTAGAAAACATGCCTTACACCGTAGGTTCTTTCAAACCTTCCCTTAATCATGAGGTAAATATTAGTTTTGGTACAAACGCAATTATTTTCTGCAATATAGTAATTACAAAATTAGTTTCATTTTTACATAAATGGATGAACTAATCATTCAAATACTTTTGATAATTATTCAAAATTGATTTTAAGGTGTACTAGAATTTCCCTTCTTTTAGAAGGAGGGGAACTGCTGTGGCAATGTTTTCAGATTTTAGCCTTCCTGTTTTATTATCACATGGGTTGCGTAAATATCTCTATGTGGAGCGATTTACGCAACTTACCATCCACCCATTAAGTAGTGTTATAGTAGCCAAGGTTACTTGTCCACTTCCCTTGCCGCCTATCATCAACATTTACTTCTCTCGGCAATGAAGAAGCGATTGGTTTCCTGTCTAATGGAATTCTTGACCTTTTTCTGCGCTTGTTCGGTGCCAAAGGCTGCATCTGGTGTATTTCCCTCAAAACCTCTTCCCAGCTGGCATATTTGGTCTCTCTTGGTGGTACTGGCAAGGGGATGTGGATGCCCTTGAGGTAGTATTGTGTAGCTCACAGATGCACAT
>JAIYAU010000003.1 GCA_027488865.1 Cytophagaceae bacterium | reverse complement strand
GATGTCAGTAAAAATACTACTTTGACTAGGTTAGGGTGCGGTATTAATCAATTAGATATTTTAGATGTCAGTAAAAATACTGTTTTGATTAGGTTAGCTTGCTCTGACCACCAACTAACATCTTTAGATGTCAGTCAAAATACTGCTTTGGCTAGTTTAATTTGCTCCGAAAACCAAATAAGCACTTTAAATGTCAGTAAAAATACTGCTTTGGTTAATTTAGAATGCTCTGAAAACCAACTAATAACTTTAGATGTCAGTAAAAATTCTGATTTGACCGATCTTAATTGCTATAATAACCAATTAAGCACTTTAGATGTCAGCAAAAATACAAAATTAGAGTACCTATATATTGCTAAAAATCCCTTAAAATGTCTTTCACTTTTACCAAAATCAATAATTGAGATAAAAAAAGAAGCTACTTTATGTCTGCCTAATCTGCCTAATGCAACATTTAATGTAGGTGATGAGAATGGAAATTCCCTCCCAACAATCCTTTGTACGGAAGCCTATAATAAGAGCAACCAATGTACCTATTAAGCAAATACTTTTAGGCGAATTTATACAGATGTAAACAATAATAAACAATTTACCACAGGCTCCATCATACATACCCAAAACATCACCGAAAACGGCATCTTAGACCTCCGCAACGCTGCCAAAGGGATCTATTGCCTAAAAATACAAACCACAAACAAAACAGAAATTAGTTGGCGTTCATCAACTGGTTTCCAAACTTATAAGTTACACTTAATATTAAGGTTCTGTTATCCCATCTGTAACTTGAAATTTGTGAGGTTGTTCCCATTACATTGGTTCCCGCATAACGGAAAGTTCTAAACATGTCATTATAAGCCAGTTTTATATTTATTTTCTCTTTATGAAATACTCTTTGCAAGGCAAAATTAGCCTGCCAGCGATCATAAGCATACGAAAAAGCATACGCTGAAGGTGAATCATATAAACCAGATAACTCCAATTTAAATTTTTTAGGTAAGTTCAAAGACTGACTTAATTTTAGCCCCCACGAATAGGATTGATTTTTAATTGACCCGAAATCTGTATTTCCCAAAAATATATTGTTGTTTAATAAAAATGAGTTGTTGGTAGTCCACCATTTGGTAAGTGCTTTATTAAATACAAATGATAGGCCATAACTTTCTTGATAACTAAGATTACGCTGACCAGAAATAAATTTATTGCTGGCCTTGTCAAGTTTGTACGTCCAAACAATAGGGTTTGTAATGTAGGTATAGTTTAAGGTTGTCAAAAATACGCCGTTAAACAAACTTTGTGTTATTTCTGCATTGTTTGCAAACTGTGGCAAAAGATACGGATCGCCACCCCAGGCAGAAAATGGATCATTGATATTCAACACAGGATTTAATTGATCGGCTGTTGGCCTGGTGATACGTCTTGAGTACAAAAATGTGTACGATGTGTTATCGGAATGTTTATAAGTAATATTTCCTGATGGAAAAAGATTGGTATAATCTCTTTTGAAGGTACTGTCAATTAATGAAAGCTCGCCTGTCACTTGTGTTCGCTCCAAACGCAGCCCTCCTTGTAAACTCCATTTTCCTAAAGTCTTACTAAACATGGTATATGCCGCATATACGTTTTCCTTATATTGAAAATGATTGTTCGCATTCTGGTAAACACCATTATCTATGATGTCTACCTTCACAGGTTTATCATCATCCAAGCTCACATATTTGATTCCTGTTTCAAATTTAATTTTATTGAAAATGTTTTTTTCAAAATCCAATTGTGCATTATGTTGGATAGTGTTATTCTTATTACTGTATAAAAATATAAATGGAGTATTAAGGTTTGTGCTTATTGAGTCATAATATTGAATATTTTGATCTTTATCTTCATCTAACCTATTGAGATTTAGCGAAGCGTAGCCAGAGAAAATAGTACCATTGGTATCAGCTCTATGCTTAAATCCAATGCTAGAATATGCGTTTAAATAATTTTCAGAGCCAATATCACGTGACTGATAAATATTTTTGACGCTATTTTCTTGATTAAATAACTGCGTATTGGCCGTGCCGTCCCAAGTGTATTTTGAATAACTGTCTGAAAAATCAAAAGAAAGATTGGTTTTTTCTGAAAGCTGGTATTGACCATTAACTGTTAAATTGTGCGTTCTTGCTGGGATTTTGTAATAGGTTGAAGTATAAATTCTTTTGCCAATCGCGGAAGGATCCTTATTCATCCTGTCGTCGTATAAATCAGAAAGATTGGTTTTATGATTAAACTGATAACCGGCGTTTAAAGAAAGTTTGTTCTTTTTATAGGAGATATTAGTACCCACATTGGCTTTGTGATAAATACCAGAACCATAAGAGGCATTGGCGGTACCATTTAAGCCTTCATAAGCACCCTTTTTTAAACGGATATTTATAATGCCACCGTTCCCCGCAGCGTCATATTTAGCAGATGGACTTGAAATAATTTCAATTTCTTTAATAAGTTCGGCAGGGATGGACTTTAGTAAATTACCTAGTTGCTCGGGACTCAAATACATTACCTTGTCATCTAACATCACTTGTACTCCATCTTTACCTTTCAACTGAATTTTACCATCTTGATCAACAGCTATACCTGGTGACTTTCGTAATACATCAACCACACTTTGACCAGAATTACCAAGTGAGTTTTGTACATCCACAATAATTTTTCCCTCCTCGACCCTTACCAATGAGCGTTGTGCTAGGATGGTAACTTCTTTTCCTTCTACAACAGCAGGTTTTAATTGAAATTCAAAATTTAGGGTGGATGGATTGCTTACAACTATTTTTTGAGAGTATAAACTTTGTAAACCAAATTGAGCAGTGTACAGATAATACTCCCCATAAGGCACTTTGACAAAAAGAAACTTTCCTTGCACATCGGTCACGTCTGACAAAACTTTAACCGAATCGGGCAGCTGAAATAATATAACATTTGCAAATTCAACTGGCACGTTTTGTTCATCTACCACTATGCCTTTTAATTGTCCAGACTGAGCAAACAAAAATGGGGATACAAAAAGTGAAAGAAAAAATAAAATACCTTTAAAAATATTCATAAATGTAAGTTAGGTTTGATAAAATGAATTCACTAAAAATGGTTTATTAAATATACTTTACACAAAGATTCAAACTTTCAGAGATAATTGGCCTTTTGTGAACAATAAAGCACTTTCTGATCACAAAAGTATCAAATAAATAAGAAAAAATGGTGTGGTTCTTTATTTTTATGCTAAAAAGAAAGAAAGAAAAGCTTATCAAGACAATGTCTACCCATGAAGACACTGACTTGGTCAAACACACCTTGAGTGCTTAAGCTTTATAAATCCAAAAACTTAAATTTAATCCTCCAAACTTTCAGCCAAAGTATGATAAGCGCGTTGTAATTCACTATATGCTTTGTGATCTTTTAAATACATAGCTACGCCTAGCCCTTTTTCGTAAGTTTTTAATGCAATCGAGAAATTTTGTTCTGCCTCGTGAAGTTTGGCTAATTGGTAATAGGTGGGTACATAATCTTCATGTTCTTTTATAAGCATGTTCAACAATTCCAAGGCTTTGGCGGGTTCAATAAGAACATACTCCATAGCCAGGGCGTAGTGATTAAATGGGTCGTTTGGATTTTCCTTAATATAACTTAACAATAGGTCTATTCGTGTGTTATTCATATTGATTTTGTTTAAAGCTTATAAACTTGTTTTATTACATTTATCGAGATAAAAATGCTTAATTTTGTAATTATTATTAATTTTTTACTAAAAAATAATTGTTAAAAACAATTTTATTCAATTTGTAACCATCTTACGCAATTTGAGTAAAATGGATTAAATTTTAAATGATAATTGAACTATGAAAATACTCGTTTGTATCAGCCATGTACCAGACACCACCTCTAAAATTTCTTTTACCGACAATAATACCAAGCTTAATACCACAGGTGTTCAATTTATTATTGGGCCTTATGATGAGTATGCACTTGCTCGTGCGGTGGAAATAAAAGAGAGTGTTGGGGCAGAAATTACCGTGATTAATGTAGGCGAGATTGATACAGAACCAACTATAAGAAAAGCTCTCGCTATAGGTGCTGATAATGCAGTTCGTGTGAATGCTTTTCCAAAAGATGCGTTTTTTGTGGCCTCACAAATAGCTTCATATGCAAAGTCCACTACGTTTGATTTAATTTTAATGGGACGTGAATCTATAGATTTTAATAGTGGTGTAGTGCATAGCTTGGTAGGTGAGATGTTAAACATTCCTTCTGTGTCGCCCGTAATGAAATTGGATTTAAATGGAACCAAAGCAGTAGTGTATAGAGAAATTGAAGGAGGTAAAGAGGTGTTAGAGTTGTCTTTACCTTTTGTGGCTGGTTGTCAAGAACCTATAGCCGAATGGAAAATACCTAACATGAAAGGAATCATGTCTGCAAGAACCAAACCATTGGTAGTTGTTGAGCCTGTAGCGGTTGAGGAAGAATCTATTTATTTATCTTTTGAATTGCCTACAGCAAAATCAGGCTGCAAGATGGTAGATGCCTCCACACCAGAAAAACTGGTAGAATTGCTTAAAAATGAAGCAAAGGTCATCTAACTATTTTAAAAAATCATATTTCATTACTTTAAAGAATTATACATATGGCAATATTAGTATTTGTTGAAACATCAGAAGGACATATTAAAAAATCATCTTTAGAAGCTATTAGCTATGGTGCGCAAATAGGTGTAAAGTTGAATACCACCATAGTAGCGGTGTTAATAGGTTCCTCGCCTAGTGAAGATTTGACAAGTTTGGGCAAATATGGCGCAACTAAGGTAATTCATGTAAACAATAACAACCTGCAAATAGCCAATATACAAGCCTATGCCAGTGCATTACAACAGGTAACCGAAAAAGAACAAGCGGATATCATTGTTTTGCCAAAATCAAGTTTGACCGATCCTGTAGCAGCAAGGTTAGGCATTAAATTGAAGGCTGCTGTAGTAAGCAATGTTACGGAAGTGCCCGATACTACAAACGGATTTAAAGTAAAACGTGCCATATATACTGGTAAAGCCTTTGCCGAGGTAGAAATTAAAAGTACTAAAAAAATATTGGTAATCAAAAAAAATGCGGCCAGTATCAAAGAAGATGGTGGCATGGCAAGCGTAGAAACATTTAGTGCCAATGTATCGGATCACGATTTGCAAGTGGTTCAAAAAGAGGTAAATAAGGCAACAGGTCAAGTTCTTTTGCCTGAAGCTGAAATAGTAGTATCTGGTGGCAGAGGATTAAAAGGCCCTGAAAATTGGGGTATAATTGAGGATTTGGCCAAAACATTGGGCGCGGCTACGGGCTGTTCCAAGCCAGTGTCTGATATGGATTGGAGGCCACATCATGAACACGTTGGTCAAACAGGTGTAAAAGTGAGTCCGAATTTATACATTGCTGTGGGTATTTCTGGTGCCATTCAACATTTGGCTGGGGTCAATTCGAGCAAGGTAATTGTAGTAATTAATAAAGATGCCGAAGCTCCTTTTTTTAAAGCAGCAGATTATGGCATAGTAGGGGATGCCTTTGAAATTTTACCAAAACTTAATGAGGCGTTCAAAAAGGCCTTGAATTAATCATTATTTTGCATATTCGGCATTAGTTGTTAGTTTTGCATCACTAATGCCGTTTTTATTTTTTTAACGTGGATAAGATCAAATTAGAGATACTCGGGCTCTCGTCTAGCCAATCACAAACAGGTTCCTTTGCCTTAATTTTAGGAGAGGAAAAAGGTAACAGAAGATTACCCATTATTATCGGTATGTTTGAAGCGCAAGCAATTGCCATTGAAATAGAAAAAATTATTCCAAATAGGCCAATGACACATGACCTATTCAAATATTTTGCCGATTCTTTTAATTTTGGAGTTGAGGAAATTATTATCTCAGATTTAAAAGAAGGAGTGTTTTATGCCAAAATAGTTTGTAGTGATGGTATAAAAAATATTGAAATAGATTCTCGACCGTCTGATGCCATTGCCATCGGTTTACGCTTTGATGTTCCTATTTTTACCTTTGAAAATATCATGTCAGAAGCAGGAATTGTACTTAATGAAATGCCTGAAGATATGACAGGTAAGGAGCTAGAAATAGAAAAGGAGGTTTTAAAAACAAAAAATGTAGTCAAAAATCCGCTGGATTCCATTAAGGATATGAACAACGAACAGCTTAAAAAGATGCTTGACGATGCCCTTCATGCTGAAGATTATGAAAAAGCAGCAGTAATCAGGGATGAATTGAATAAAAGAAACTAAGACCATTTTTAAGAATTTATTAGTTACTAAAATTTCTTCATACCTATATTTATTTTATATGATATTGTTAATGAGGCGATTGAAAATTAAATTTTTTAACATAACTGCTTTACTTTTAGTCTTAACAGGCTTAGCAACTAATATACTTCACGCACAATCAAAACAGCTCAACCTTCAAGGTTATTTTTTAGCTGATACCATCAAAATTGGCGAAACAGTTGCATTTTCTATGTCGCTAGAACATCCTGTTGATTATGAATTAATTTTTCCGGATTCAAACTACAACTATGCGCCTTTTGAATTGGTTTCAAAAGAATATTTTACCTCTAAGTCCACTGGCAATATCAGTAAAGATAGTGTGGTTTTTTATTTAAGTACGTTTGAAATAGACAATTTTCTAAGTTTCTCATTACCTGTATTTATTTATCAAAACAAGGATAGTGTGGAATTGTATTCTAACATTGATACTGTCTATATCAAATCGGTGTTGCCAACTACCAATGCTGAAGTTAAATTGAAAGAAAATACAAACTTGCAAATACTTTTAAGCCAATTTAACTATCCTTATCTTATTGTTGGTTTAGTGATTATTGTTATTATTCTTGTTTTGCTATTGGTGGTGTTTGGTAATAAAATAAGACAAAGAATTAAAGTTTATTTTTTAAAACGTGCTTACCAACAGTTTGTGAAGGATTTTTCACTACAAATGGAAAAATATGATCGGGATAAAGAGCTTTCCAATGTGGAAAGCCTATTAAAAATTTGGAAGCAATATTTAGGACTTTTGTCTGAACTTAAAATTGATACTTTTACCTCTAAAGAAATATTTGGTTTATATAATGATACAAGGTTGTTACAAACTTTAAACAACATAGATAGAGCTATATATGGTGGTGTAGTGGTTCCTGAACTTCGAACATATATGTATATACTTGAAGAAAAAGCCAAAGAACAGTATATCAAAAAGCTAGAAACCTTAAAATAGATTTATGAAGTGGTGGTCTTTAGATTGGTTTTACTTAAGTACACTCAAAACCTTTACTTGGGTTAATGAGTGGTATTTTTATTCGTTGGCAGTTATTCCACTTGTTTTTATACTAAAGTGGTTGTTTTATACCAGACTTCAACAAAAATTGGATTTTGCCTTTCCTGAAAAAAAGTACAACCGTGATTGGGTGGCATACTTAAGGTTTTTACCCATCATTTTTTTCATTTTATCCATGACTATGATCGTGATGGCGTTGGCCAGACCCCAACGTACCAATGAAAGCGTAGAGCAGTGGTCCGAAGGCATTGATATTATGTTGGTTTTAGATATTTCAGAGTCGATGGATTTGAAAGATTTAAAGCCTAATAGATTGGAAGCTGCCAAAAAAGTAGCCACACAATTTATTGAAGGTAGGTTTCAAGATAGGATAGGCATCGTTATATTTTCTGGAGAAGCTTATTCTTTGTCGCCATTAACTACGGATTATCAGTTACTTAAATCATTCATTAAAGACATTAATTTCAAGCGAATAGAAAAGCCAGGTACTGCTATTGGCAGTGCCTTAGCAGTGGCAATCAACCGAATGAAGGAGTCGGATTCAAAATCTAAAGTTATTATTTTGATTTCGGATGGAGAAAGCAATGCGGGCCAAATAGATCCTATTACAGCCGCTGAACTCGCTTATGCACATAATCTTAAAATCTACACCATTGCCGTAGGTCAAGATGGGAAGGTGCTTTATGGCGTAGATCAATTTGGAAGAGAACAATATGTTGAGAATACATTAAATGAAACCACACTTCGTAAAATTGCGCAAATAGGGGAGGGTAAATTTTTTAGAGCAACAGGTAACAAAACCTTGGCTCAAATTTTCAAAAATATAGATAAATTTGAAAAGGCAGAAATCAAGGAAACTAGGTATAAAGATACCATTGACTACTACCAAATCTATCTCACTTGGGGCATTATATTTTTCTTAATTTGGCTGTTTCTTAAAAGTTCATTTTTAAGTAATGCACTTGAAGATTAACTTAGTTTCACCTTAGGCAACGGTGTCATAGCGACTCACACTTAGTACTCCCGCTACCAACGTAAGTTTTTTAATAAGTTTATTAAGTTGATCTGTATCATGCACATATAGTACTATGTTTCCTTCAAACATTCCGTCTTTTGTGTCTACTGTTAGGGTTCTTATATTTACTTTAAGATCATTAGAAATCACCTTGGTAATATTATTAACCATTCCAACCCTGTCGGCACCTTTAATCCTTAGTCCAGCCAAAAAAGCAAGTTCTTGTTGTGCCGTCCATTTAGCTTTTACAATCCTGTAGCCATAGTTTGACATGAGCTCGATGGCATTGGGACAAGAGGTTCGGTGTATTTTTATTCCTTCACTCACTGTTACAAAGCCAAATACATCGTCTCCGGGAATAGGATTACAGCATTTTGCAAATGTATAATCTATTCTATCCAAATCTTCACCAATTAACAAGGTATCGGTGCTAACTCCTCTGACACGTGTAAGTTCCTTTTCAAAGGATTTTTTATCAATTAGCTTAGGTTTAATGTCATCTTCATTGGGAGAATCTGGATTTAAAGCACTTTTAATGTCTTTTGGATCGATAATACCTTTGGCAATTTTGTAATATAAATCTATCGCACTTTTTTCATCATATATAAGCAATAGTTGATTGATTACTTCAGAGGTAAGCTCGATTTTAGCATTTTTGAGCTTTCTTTCAAGAATTTCTTTTCCATCTGAGGCTACATTTTTAACCTCTTCTTTTAAACTATCTTTTATTTTAGATTTAGCCTTAGAAGTAGAAACAAACTTCAGCCAATCTTCGCTGGGATGTTGTTTACTTGAAGTAATAATTTCTACTTGGTCACCATTTTTTAATTTGTAACTTAAGGGTACTAATTTTTGATTTACCTTCACGCCTAAGCAATGCATACCTATTTGGGAGTGAATATCAAAGGCAAAATCCAAAGCAGTAGAGCCGTTAGGAAGTGTTTTGAGATCACCTTTAGGTGTAAATACAAAAACCTCGTCGGTAAACAAGTTTGACCTAAAATCATTGACAAATTCAATGGCAGAGGCATCGTAGCTTTTAAGCATATCGCGAACTTTGGTAAGCCAAATCTCTAGCCCTGTTTCCGCATTGGACAAACTACTTTCTTTATACTTCCAATGTGCGGCATAACCTTTTTCGGCTATGTCATCCATTCTTTTGGTTCGAATTTGTACCTCAACCCATTGGCCAGAAGCACTCATTACAGTGGTATGAAGTGATTCGTAACCATTTGATTTAGGTGTACTTATCCAATCTTTTAATCGATCGGGATTAGGTTTATAATGATCAGTAACCACAGAATAAACCTGCCAGCAAGCTGCTTTCTCGAGCTCTGAAGGTGTGTCGATTACTATCCTTATGGCAAAAAGATCGTAAATTTCCTCAAAAGAAACATTATTCTTTTTAAGTTTATTCCAGATAGAATAAATTGATTTTGGCCGACCAAATATGTCAAAAGCATGGCCGATTTTATTAAGCTCTGAATCAATTGGTGTGATAAAGTCTTTTATAAATTTATTCCTAACCGCCTTAGTTTGACGCAACTTCTGTGCAATCATTCTATAAGTATCTGGATTAGTATATTTTAAGTATAAGTCTTCAAGTTCTGATTTAATAACATATAGCCCTAGTCTATGAGCAAGAGGTGCATATAGATAAATAGTTTCAGAAGATATTTTGAGTTGTTTGTCCCTTGACATGCTGTCAAGTGTACGCATATTATGTAATCTATCTGCTAACTTGATCAATATAACACGCACATCCTCAGACAAAGAAAGCAACATTTTGCGAAAATTCTCTGCTTGTGCTGAGGTGCCAATACCCGAAACATTAGATATTTTAGTTAGTCCATCAATTATTTTGGCCACTTTTGGACCAAACTCTCTATTAATGTCAGAAATTTCTAAATCTGTATCCTCAACTACATCATGTAATAATGCTGATACGATGGAGGTAGTGCCCAGCCCAATTTCTTCAACCGCTATTTGTGCTACGGCCAATGGGTGATAAATGTATGGTTCCCCAGATTTTCTGCGCATATCCTTATGGGCATTCATGGAGGTATAAAATGCTTTTTTAATGATTTTAGCATCTCCATCCTTTAATACTGGTTTGGCCATGCGCAATAGCCTACGGTAGCGACGGATTATTTCTTTTTTCTCTTCTTCTGTGTCCACCAATAATTCCATAAAACAAATATAAAAATATTACCCATTTTAAAAATGAATATGTAATAAAATCACCACTTTGATTGAATAAATGATTTTGAAATTTTTGATTACTTCGCGTGTTAAAATGGATTGAACATGTATTATGACAGGTCGAACAGTGCAACCGTCCGAGCATTTGTTGCAGCATTTTTGGTCACTTCTGCTTAATTAACTTAAATAGTTAGTTTTTAATGATCGAGTAGGTTGATATGTATTAAATAATCAGATGTTATTAAATTGTAAACAATATTTCTCGATTAAGTTCAAATTACTATAATTCAATTTATTATAATAAATTTTATCAACAAAAATGTCATCTAAATGTAATTAATAGTTGTTAATTAATTGAATTACAAATAGATATGATTAATTTTGTTTGTTTTTTGCATGTACAAATGGATTGTATTTCTTAACTTTGGATTCCTAAAAGCATTAAATGATACTTGAAAAGTGTAATATGCTTTCTGTTAATTATAAAATTTGATCTGTTTGTGAATCTTGAATTTAGATTGTTACTAGAGAATATATTAATATTTAAGAGTTGAAGTAGTTTGTCTAATCCTTAAAAAATTAAGGATTTTATTATATATCTTGTTGTGATTCATGACAAGATATATTTCTTTACAACGAACCCATTCCATAGTGCGTATATCTAGCCAAAATAGTATGTTCCAGACAATGAGTTT
>JAIYAU010000023.1 GCA_027488865.1 Cytophagaceae bacterium | reverse complement strand
GTATACAATAAATACATTATCAACAATTATGCTTGACAAAGGAAGGTTGATAAAACGATTTTACTTTAATTCTGTAGGCATTTTAGGCTGGTATGTAAGTGGAAAACTCATGAAAAACAAAACTATTCCTGTAGGCCAAATGAAGGTTTATAATAAACTTGTACCTATAGTAAAAGCAATAGATTGGCTATTAGGAAGAAAAATTGGCCTTTCCGTAATCTGTATTATTCAAAAGTAATGCATCAAAAGTTGATTATTAATATAAAATATTTCCAATTAGTATTCTTTTGTATACCTATTTTTGGCCAAATATGAATAATTTTATTAACTTGCTTCCTCTTTTAACTTTAAACTAAAATTTCGAATAATGACTACAACTACTGCATTTAAACCAGGTGTGGCAACAGGAGATGCTGTACAGGATATTTTCAAATACGCGAAAGAAAAGCAATTCGCACTTCCTGCAGTTAACGTGATTAGCACTAGTACTGTAAATGCTGTTATAGAAACCGCAAAAGCAATGAATGCTCCTGCCATTATTCAGTTTTCTAACGGTGGTGCTCAGTTTTATGCTGGTAAATCGTTGAACAACGATGCACAAAGAGCAACTATAGCTGGTGGTATTTCTGGCGCTATGCACGTGCACCAAATTGCTGAATTGTATGGTGCTACTATTATTTTACATACAGACCACGCAGCAAAAAAATTATTACCATGGATTGATGGCTTGTTAGATGCGGGTGAAAAATTCTATAAAACCCATGGCAAACCATTGTATAGCTCACACATGCTTGATTTGTCTGAGGAGCCAATCCATGAAAATATAGAAACATGTAAAAGATACCTAGAAAGAATGAGTAAACTAGGTATGTATTTGGAAATTGAACTTGGAGTAACTGGTGGTGAAGAAGACGGTGTTGATAACTCAGGAGTACACCAAAGTGAATTATATACCAAGCCAGAAGATGTAGCATATGCTTATGAAGAGCTTTCAAAAGTAAGCGATAGATTTACAATTGCAGCTGCTTTTGGTAACGTACATGGTGTTTATAAACCAGGTAACGTGAAGTTAGAACCAAAAATATTAAAACAATCTCAGGATTTTATTAAAGATAAATATAAAACCACAGAAGATAAACCGTTGTATTTTGTATTTCACGGTGGCTCAGGCTCTACGCATGAAGAAATTACTGAAGCCATATCTTATGGTGTTATTAAAATGAACATCGATACGGATATGCAATGGGCATATTGGGATGGAATTAAGAATTTTTACAAGAAAAACGAAGGGTATCTTCAAGGCCAAATCGGTAATCCAGAAGGAGAAGATAAGCCAAACAAGAAGTATTATGACCCAAGAGTATGGTTGCGCAAAGGAGAAGAAGAGTTTATTGCTCGCTTAAAACAAGCATTTACTGATCTTAATAACGTAAATACCATCGGATAATATTTGCTATTCACACCTCTAAATAGGTTGCCCCATAAAAGGCAACCTATTTTTTTGAACTATCAAGCCAGATTAACAGTCTGCTTATAATTACATTCACATTTTACTTTGAAGGGTTTCAAAGAATTAAATAATGTTCAGTTCGACAGTGAACAATTCTTCTAAGAAACTGTCTTTTTGATATACCATGCTAACCATAGTATAAATATTCCTCCCACTACAATGGCAATTTTCCAATAATCATTTTTTTCAACTTCTTCTATTTCGGTAATAGGAATATTGAATAAGGCATAGGCAAGTTTTTTACCTGTACTCACACCAGGTTCAAGTTGAACAAAACCCTTATAAGATTCTCCTTGCACCGCTTTATATTCAAACTGCGCAGTTTTAATAGAATCATTCTTAGTTAATCCTACCACCACTTTTGGAAATGAGCCAGGAGTTGATTCATCTATCCACTCAATTTGCGTGTTTTTGAGATCTTTTAGTATTGTTTTTAATTCAGGTGAATCAATATTGTTTTCATTGGTCTCCAAGCGCATTTTCATTTTTAATTCACTAAATGGAAGCAAGGAAGGGTACGTTTGAAAGAGCAGATTAACAAATTTATCACTTTGAGTATAATCTTCTTTAGCTTTATAGGCTAAAGCCAGCCCTTCATAACAACGTGCAATTAGAAGTTTTTCAAACGCTGGATCGAGCTGTTTGTCAGCAATAACTTCGTTTAAGCGCCTAATAGCTAGGTCATTCTCACCCTTTTTTAACAACAACCGACCAATAACATATTTATAATACCGTTTGACGTTCTCTCTTTTTTCAAGCTTCAAATATTGATTGTATTTATTAAGAAAAAAATTCGTGTTAAACCCTTCAATTGTGAGCCATACCTCATCAAAAGACATCACACTTTCACTATTAAACAATTTGTAAAATGCCAATTCTCTTTCTGGGTTGGTGCCAAATCGATTGGTTAGGATAAACATATCGGTATATTTCTGAATTAGATATTTGGGTAATTTCAACCAAGTGTCGAGACTTAAATACCAATACCTATCTTGAAACAATAAACTAGCTACGCGTCTTTGGCTATTTAGGTATTTAAACAAACTTAAAGCATATTCATATTGCTCAGGCCCCCAGGATGTATTAATGTGTAATTCTCTAAATTTTTCCGCTTTCTCCCTGTATTTTTCGCTTTCTGAGAGTAGTCCGGAATAATAAGATGCTCGGGCTAAGGCAATATTATTCCATCCATATCCAGGTGTGCTACCCATGGATTTGGTAAATTCATCAAGTTCTTGTAAATTTTTATTGGAATTTCCCTTATAAACATTTAGTATGCCAAGCATATAATTGTATTCCTTGGTTTGCTTTTCTGCAAGGTTATCTTGGTTTTTTTCAATAGTAAAATAACGTTCACATTCACTAAAATCCGCCGTGACCATTTTTAAATAGGCATAGTTGTTATTAGAGAAGTATCGTGTTGGTTTTAAATAATTATAATAGTATTCAGCGGAATCTAACACCCCCAAGTAGGTATATATGAGGGCTTTATTATGATAATTGTAATAAAAATCTTCGTTGATATAGTCTGGTGGAAAGATTTTTGCGTTCCAATTATAATATTTTCTGGCTTGATACATCGACGTATCGATATGCCTCAATGCAGCGAGCTCATTGTCTTCAATAGTATTTTGGCAAAAGTCGTATTTAGAATTGGTAAAAACCCGACAACGATGCAAAATCCATGACATGGAGTTATTGGGTTCTAAGAAAAATGTTTTTTGCAGGTTTTTCTTTTTAAATTTTTTGAGGTAGTTAAAGGCTATCTCTTGTTTTTCGATATTCATGTAACACGAATACAACAAATACATCACCATGCAGTAATCTTGCTGTGCTTGATAGGCTGGTATGTACAGGGTAACATCGTCCGTTCGTACTTTTAAAAGATTGTTAAAATCTTTCTCAATATATTTTAGGGCTTTTTCTAATGGCTTGATGGCATTAAAATAGCCTATTTCGTCTTGTGCGCGGTCGTATTTGGCACCTGCCTCGTACAACCACCCTACATAATACGTACTGTCTAGTTTTAAAAACTCTTGAGAAAGTGCAAATGCCTTTTTATCAAAAAACCAAATTCCTTGTCTTTTTTGGTTGATGTCTTCACGTACATCAGCAAAAGCTAATGAACACCAAAAAATAAAACAAACTAGAATCCTTTTTTGCATGTGCATGATAAACCATTTCACTTTAAAGTTATTAAAGTGGGCATTTATGTCAATTTTTCAAATATTTTTCTAAAACTCACTGCCTCAGTAATGATGCCCTTTAAATCCGCTATTTGCACACGCACTTGAGTGGCGTCATCTCTATGCCTAATGGTTACAGTATTATCCTCTAGACTTTGATAATCCACTGCTATACAAAATGGAGTACCAATAAGGTCTTGGCGTGTATATCTCCTGCCAATCGAATCTTTTTCTTCGTAAAGACAATTAAACTCTAGTTTTAAGTCTTCAAATATTTCAAGTGCTTTCTCTGGCAGGCCATCTTTTTTGGTAATAGGAAAAATGGCAGCTTTAATTGGTGCAAGTGATGGATGAAATTTCATGAAAATTCTTTCTTTTTTAGTACCATCATCTGCTATAACTACCTCTTCGGTATAAGCATTACAAAGGTGTACCAAAAATAATCTATCAGCCCCTGCGGATGTTTCTACCACATAAGGGATGTAGTTTTTATTAACTTCTGGATCAGCATCAAAATATTGCATTTTTTTGCCTGACAATTCTTGATGATTTTTAAGGTCAAAATCTGTTCTGGAATGGATGCCTTCTATTTCTTTAAAGCCAAAGGGAAATTCATATTCTATATCTACAGCAGCATTGGCATAATGTGCCAATTTTTCGTGGTCATGATGTTTTAGTTTCGCAGAAGGTATGCCCAAAGCAATGTGCCATTTCAACCTTGTTTCTTTCCAGTGATTATACCACGTTAATTCTGTACCTGGGCGAACAAAAAACTGCATTTCCATTTGTTCAAACTCCCGCATTCTAAAAATGAACTGTCTTGCAACAATCTCATTTCTAAATGCTTTTCCTATTTGTGCTATTCCAAAAGGAATTTTCATCCTTCCGGTTTTTTGCACATTTAAAAAGTTTACAAATATACCTTGTGCTGTCTCTGGTCTTAAATAAATTTTATCTGATTCTTCTGCAATGGAGCCAATTTGGGTGCTAAACATTAAGTTAAATTGCCTTACTTCCGTCCAGTTGCACGTATTGGAAATGGCACATTTAATGTTTTCTGCGATAATCAAATTACGTAAACCTTCAAAATCATCGTTGCGGATGGCTGCATTCATGGCATCTTCCACCTGTTGTGCTTTGTCCAATTGTGTTAGTTCCCTCAATGCTTCAATGTGCGCCTCAATAAGATGATCTACTCTGTATCTCTTTTTACTATCTTTATTGTCGATCATGGGGTCGTTAAAGCCATCCACATGGCCTGAAGCCTTCCAAGTAAGTGGGTGCATAAAAATGGAAGCATCTATACCTGTTATGTTGCCATAAACTTGGGTCATGGTTTTCCACCATAACGATTTTAAGTTGTTCTTAAGCTCCACCCCATATTGCCCGTAGTCATACACAGCTTGCAATCCATCATATATTTCACTGCTAGGAAACACAAAACCATATTCTTTGGCATGTGAGATTACCTTTTTAAGTGTGGCATTTTCTACCTGATTTTTTTCTTTCGTCTCCATTTATTTGCTTGCACCTTGTACAGTTTGCAAAGTACAAGTTAATTTTATAAATAATCAAAAAAACCTACTAATTTAAAGACAAATTCACTTTGTTCCCTTACTAGCACAACAACATCAACTCTTAATAAACGTGTAACGATGGGTTTTGATCAATTCAAGTTTTTAATTTTTTACCCAAGCATTTGCAAAATTGAGTTTGATAGATTTTTTATTAGATATTATCACTTTTTCAAAATAACATTTTATGTGGATGGTATTTATTACAGCTCCTAGTTTGGAACGTGTTTCTCTATCTCGCACCTCCTCATAGCGACTCAACAATTACCGCATATAAGCTTAATCTTTGTTTGGCGATAAGTTCAAGTCAGTGATGTAAATCCAATTGGATTTTCTCGCAGTTAATTTCTATGACCAAAATCAATTAGGGTCGCATATTTAAAAAAAATTTCAATAAGAATAAATAACTGTAAAAGATTCGTGAAAAATTCTTAAAAACTATTTGAGCCACGAGTATTACCTTATTTTAGAAAGCATTTGTCTAAAATACACCATATTGGCCAACTATATACTAAAACGATACCTAATTTTACATTTTACTATAATTTTTACAATATATGGCAATTATTTAATATCATAGTGGGATAAAATATCATTTATTTGGAGTATAGAGTAATAATTTAAAGATAATTTATAGAAATTGTGTATCATAACATATAGAATCTCGTTTAACTTGTATAGAGAAATTTCATTATTACAATTAAACACATTTATATATGAACATCAATTTAGAAGCAGAAAGATTTAGCTGGGGCTCATTTTCTAAATATTATTATTTTATAAATTTGTTGGTGTTATTAGGAACATCAGGCCATGCTCAAGTTTCCCCTTATTCGATTACCCCTGACTGGTATTTTGGTCAAGGCGGAAGACTTACCTTTCCTACTGGAAGTTTCCCAAATAGTGGATCACCCACCGCAGGCTTTAAAGGAACGAACACTTCGACAGGAGTTGAAAACTCAACCAGTATTTCGTTTAGTAATGGAAATGTAGCCTTATATACCAATACAATGCAGGCCTATAACAACAATCCAACAAACACGACTTGGAATGATTTCATTAGAAATTTTACATTAGATGGTAAATGTGCTGGTTCTTCTACTGGAGGAGCTGTGGCTTTTCCTGACCCTACCAGCCCTAGTAATGCATTTTATGTAATTATAGGAAATGACCTTACTGGTGGTGGTTGTGCCAATCAAGGGATTTCAAGGTATAGATTCACAGGTACTGGAACAAGCGTGGCTTATAATGCTGGGCCAACCACCATAGCACCCACTAGTTTTGCAGGCGAAGCGCTCACCGTTGGTACAGATACATCAGGAGGATATTTTGTAGTTGCACATGACAAAAGCACATCCAATACCTTCAGAGTGTGGAGATATACTGCATTAGGCATAACAGGACCAACAGATTATACAGTAGGCGCCGCCGTAACTGACGTTTCTGGCAGTCAATCTTACTTAAAAATAAGCCCATGTCAAGATAAGATAGCGTATCACTCAGGAGGCTCTATTGTAGTTCATCAATTTAATCGTAAAACTGGAGTTGTAGGATCAGAACTACGAAGGATATTAATATCGCCCGCAGATTATGGTGTAGGATTAGAGTTTAGTCCAGATGGAGGTACAGTATATTATTCAGGGCAGGGGAATATAATAAGCTATGTAAATATTGCCTCAGGTGCAACAGGCACTGTTGCTGGTTCATCATCTTGGAGCATGCAATTGGGACCTGATGGTAAAATTTATGCCTCGCCACCAGGCTTCACAATTGGTGTAATATCCAATCCAAATGGCGGTACTGGCACTTATAGCACTATTTCTCTTCCTGGCGGTGGTAATACTTATAGAGGGTTAATAAATTTGGCATGGCTTAGCCCTGAAATCCCTAAAATTAACAACACCATAAACGCTTGTGATGTTAATTTTGCCCATGATTTTAAAAACTACTTCTTATCAAATGTTGGCGTAAATTCTGGTACGTTTACTTGGAATTTTGGTGATTCACAAACCTCAACGAGTTTAGCACCGACGCATACATATACTGCCAATGGTACATACAATGTAACCCTATCCTTTAAAGATGCCACCTGTGGCCACAATTGGTCAGCTACTAAAAGCGTAAATATTAGTTGTGTGACACCTGTGACTTGGATAGATTTTTCAGTTAAGAATAACCACGATAATGCACTCATTGAATGGACGGTAATTGAAGATAATAACAATGAAAATTATGAAGTTCAAAGCTCTGAAGACGGGTTTGAATTCAAAACGATTGGTATCATAAATCCAAAAAGTGTCCAAAACATAGTTCAAACCTATTCATTTGTTGATCCTTCCTCTTCCATAGGCACTAAATACTATAAAATTGTACAGAATGAGAAAAATGGACAAAAAACAACTTCCTCTACAAAAGCAATAATTTCAGAAAATACCAATTCATTAGCATTCCCAAACCCAAGTAATGATGTGTTTGAAGTACAACCATCTGGTTTTAAAAACGAGCAACTATCTGTCTATAACTTACTAGGTGAGTTGGTGTATTTTAAGGAGCTAGAACAGGAAAAATTAAGTGAAAAATTTGGAGAAAATTTTAAAAAAGGAACTTATTTGGTTAAAATTTCCTCTGAAACTGATTCAAGAATTCAAAAAATAATTAAAAACTAGAACTCAAAAACTACAATATAAGGTAATTATTTATAAATCATAATAAGTATTTAAAACATTAGCAGGTATGTCATAAATATAAATATTTGGTAAAAAGTTGTTCATGGGGAACTAGGTTCAAAGTAAAATTTAAAACCGTGTTTCCCCTAACCTATTTAAACCAAGTAGCATACATCACGTAATTATTTGATATCCTGTTTATAAGTTGCTCTATATGTTCTTGGCTAAGTTCTTTAACCTTTTTAGCCGGTACCCCGGCATAAATCGATCCACTTTCAATTCTTGTGTTTTCAAGTACAACAGCTCCTGCTGCCACAATTGAATTTTTTTCCACATAAACATTATCCATCACAATCGCTCCCATGCCAATCAATACATTGTCCTCTAAGGTGCAGCCATGTACTATTGCATTATGCCCGATAGATACATTGTTTCCAATCGTAGTAGGATGTTTTAAATACGTACAATGAATAGTTGCATTATCTTGCACATTCACTTTATTTCCCATTTTAATGTAATGAACATCTCCCCTTATAACTGCATTAAACCAGAATGAGCAGTCCTCACCACAGGTCACTTCTCCTACTATAGTAGCATTGTCTGCAATAAAAACATTGTTGCCAAATTGTGGACTTTTTCCATTTACTGCTTTAATTATTGCCATAGTATTTGATATGTTTTAATCGAGAGAATCCCAAAACAGTAGTAAAAATAAGGTAAGCCAAGCCAAAAAAAGCAAGGTAAAGAGCATTTTATTTTTTTTAAATAAACGTTGAACTCCCTTTAAAGTCGTGAACCTTGTAAGTCTACCTTCAATTTTACCATAGTTTTTATACTTTTTTATAACCTCGGTTGAGGGTGGCGGCAATGGTTCTTTATGTACACGTATTTTCGCCATTGACTTATTTTAACATCAAATTTTTTACCTTTTTCAACAAACGATAAGTTTTGGTTTTTGCACTGTCTTCAGAAATTTGTAAAAAGAATCCTATTTCTTTAAACGTGCGATCCTCGAAAAAGCGCCATTCTAGTAATTGAATCTCAAATGTATCTAAACCAACCATAATCTTAGCTAATTTATCTAGTTGACCGTCAGTGTTGTCGTTTTCAGTTGCAACTATTATTCTTTCAACACCAATTAGATCTAAGCTAACGTTAAACTCTGCGTTTTTATTTTTTCGATAATATAAATTAAGTTCATTGGTAGCAATCTTAAACAACCAGGATGAAAAACGATAACCATTAAACTTAAAGTTATTAATGTTTTTTAAAGCTAAATAGAATGTTTGGGAAGTAATATCATCAGTTATGAACTCATTTTGAACGCGTTTATGCACGTATAAAAAAATTCTTTCAAAATAAATATCATAAATTTTATTGAAAAATGCTGGATTCTGTTGTGCATTCGTAACTAATCGCACTTCCTCTTCATTGCCGATTGGATCAACATTACCGACAATATCAGAAAATAATATATTAAATGCCCTAGAATAATTAAGTACAATTGTCACGTTGCAAAGTAATATTATTAAAAACCAAAAGCCAATTCCTTATTAAAACAATATAAACAAATTAAATTTTCAAAACTAATTTGACAAATGTTTGTAATAAACTGTTTTTGATATAGAAATAATTTACTAAATATTACTAAAAATGTACAAAACTAACTTTGAATAGGTTTAGAACATCACTAACCTTAAAACCTCATTTGAGAATTGAACAATAGATCAAAGAGAACCCTTTTTTGGATTCTCTTAAATAATATTTTTATTGATAATTAATCTGAGGAGCTGTAACTACTAAATAGCTATTTTTTAATTATCTTAAAGTGATACAATCGATTATTGGCATCAATTGTTAATAAATAGAAGCCTACCGCCAAATTACCACCAAAATTAAGACCACTATCATTAATTAATACTTCCTTAGATTCTAATAAGTTACCATAAACATCGGCTATTTTATAATTAATTATTCCCGTAAAATCTCCCAATACTACTAACGATGCGAAATCGTTAAAAGGGTTTGGGCTAACGTTAAAACTATATTCTGCTAATACCAGTTGTTTCTTTTGTGTATAGGTAATCTTACCATCATAATCAATTTGTGCAATCCGATAAAAAACAGTTGAAGAATATGGCAAACTTTTATCTGTATAGGTGTAAGTGGATGGTTTTCCTTTAGCATCCACTTTCTGTAATGTGATAAAATTTAAACCATCCTCTGAACGTTGAACCTCAAAATGTGAATTATTAAGCTCAGATAAAGTTTCCCAGGTAGAAATTACATAATTATTATGCAAATATACTTCAAATTCGCTCCAAGTTACAGGTAATGGATTGCAGCTGGCATCAATTTTAGCCAAAACAGGCAGTCGATCACAACCTGAACCAGCGACAAATTGGACATTATTAAAAGTTTGATAACTACCAAATTTTAGTGTTAAAGTATTGGTGATTTCTGTAACATCAGCTGTCAATTGAAGATATCTTAGCGCAGATGTACCCAAATCAGCTGTCGTATTATCAATTAAATAAATTTTGTAATTCCCAGCTGCCCCAAGCGCTGGAATGCTGGAAGTGTTGACAGTTAATTTATAAGGGCTACCTGAACCAGAATTGTCATAATTGAAAGGTGCGGTAGAACCAATCACAGTACCATCAGACTTGGCTATGCGCACAAGAACATCCGTAATTTTGGCCCAATCATGAACATATAAATCCACCGAATTGATTTTGACACCTGCAACACTTGTGGTAAAATTAAGCTCCATGGCTGGAGAAGCATAATTACCCCAAGCAGCAGCCCCAAATGCTCCATTGCCCCCTATAGATCCAGATGTGCCAGCCCCTTCAGCCACAAAAAACGTAGTGTTAGCACTAATAGAAGGAGTATTAAATGAAGTACCTGTACCCAAAACCGATGTGGACGTTGCCGTTTGATACCAATTGTATGGACCACCAGTGGCACCGCTCAACCCCAGCGTAACAGAACCTGCATTCCCACGACAACCATCAACAGGGGACGGTAAAGAAGAACTGATTACTATTTCATCAAATACATCTGAACAACCTGATATACTAGCCACTAGTCGATATAAGCCGGAAGATCGGACGTTGGCCAAAGTACCATTTGTTTCGCCTGTTAGGTTATTACCATCTTTCTTCCATTGATATGTTACACCTACAGGAAACGAAGCAATATTAGCAGGTGATAAATCATAAAATGCTGGTGTACAAATTGATTTATCCGTGCCAAGTGCAGGAGTTGGAAGCGTATTGGTGATTACTATAACATCCTCTTTGGTACATGTACCTTGAGTAACAATGACTTTGTAAGAACCGGCAGAAGTTGCTGTAAATGAACTAGCTGTGGTAGAATTTATAAAACCAGTTACATTTACCCCATCTTTTTGCCAAGTAAAAGTTCTTCCTGACGTAGTGGCAATGCTTGAATTTAAATTAATTGAAGAAACACCACACAAAGACTTATCCGAACCTAAATTTGGAGAGCTAAAAGGACAAGCACAAGCATCTACTGCTTCCCTAGTTGCCTTTAACAAACTATATTGATCTGTTCTGTCTTGTGACAACTCCCAAATCATGACGCCTGGCCCACCTTTAGTGCACATGGCATAATTCACTTTTGCTTCAATGGTGGGTTTGGAATCATAACACCAATTATTAAAAACCCCATCAGCATCATTAAAAAAACCACTTGGATTGGAATTAGAAAAATTAGCAAAGGTTTCCTCACCTGCACACCTACCATAATAAGCTAAGCCTGGTAGCATTTTACTATAGGGACATCCTAGGGCATTATAACCGTCCATCGCCTTTTTGGTAAAGTCGACTGAGGCATGATTGCTTACACAAGAGGGCGCATCATAAGACATAATGTTGAAATAATCTAAATAAGCAAATGCAGCAGACTCAACACCCGGGACGTGACCTTTATTAATACAACCTTCGCTATATGACTCACCTCCTAAGGCCGCACTTAATTTGTAAGAGCTACCAAGCGTTCCTTTGATAGCGGCCAACATCGCGGTAAAATTAGATTTATCAGAAGCTGCGGGAAACTCCCAATCAATATCTATACCCTCTAAGTTATGCGTAGTACATAGATTTAAACAGGCATTTGCAAGGGTAGTGCGTTTGGTAAGATCACTTGCTACGCCAGAGAAATTACCTGAAAGTCCCCATCCACCAATAGCTATCCAAAGTTTAACATTATTTGTAGTACAATTAGCCTTAACCGCATTAAAAACTGTAGGTGTCATAATGGTTAAACTACCGTCGGTATTAAGTTGTGCAAATGCATAAATTACATCCGTTAAATAGTTGTATTGTACTGCATTCGCTTGAGCAACCGATCTATAATACGGAAAATATCCTTTTACAATTTGTGAAAAACTAGTGAATGAAAAAAATAATAAAATAACCCCAAAGCCGATAAAATTTTTTCTCATACTATTATAATTAATAAACCAACAATTTAATATCCTCAGTATAATTTAAACCAGTTAATGATGCACTATTCAACGAAATTACAACCAAAGTGTTAAAATGTTTCTAAACTAAATAAGAAAAACACAATTTTTGGTTGCGTTTAATCCATTAAAACGACATAAGATTTGCTGATTAATATTAAAAAAAACAAGAGCTGTTTTATATCTGACTAAAAAATATAGAAGTAGTATCGTTTTAATACCGATACAATTAATTTTCCAAAATAATGTCTTCCCAATGTTCTGGTCCTTTGGGATGTGTAGTTTTATATAGATCAATTGTGCTTAGAATCTTTTTCTTGAAATTCCAGCAAGTGTTACGTCTTAGTTGTAGAAGGTCTGATAATTGATCTAACGTGATCTTGGTGCCCCTTCTATGTACAATATAGGTCATGTAAAATGCTTTATCTACCTCAAATCGTACACCATGAAACAATGTATAGGCTGTTACGGATTCAACATATCCACATCGTGTACATTTTCTAGAAAATGGTTTAATCCCTTTTATATATTTTACATTTTTACATTTGCGACATGAAAAGGAATTGTCCTTCCATTTTAAGTCATCCAAAAATTTAAAACAGGCGTGTTCATTTGGAAAAATTTTAATAAATTCCTCATAGGGCACCTCTTGGTCACTTATGCGAGCTTTTATTTCTTCTTTAACATACTTTTGTAAATTCCAATTATCAAGATCCAGCTTTGCAGCCATAGAGTTGGCTCTTTCGGTCATCTCTTTTAGCTTTTTGTTGGTTTCTTCAAGTTCTACATTCTTTTGATTTATTTCCTCAGTACGCTCAGTTACTTTTGCTTCAAGTTCACGATTCACCTTTTCTTGAAGCAAATTATTATGTTCAAGTTGAATGTTAATCTCTTCTTGAAGTTTATTGTTTTTTTCTAGTTGATCTATTATTCCAGATTGTGCTTCTTGCTTCTCTTTTAAAATGTGCTTAATTCGTTCGGACAAACCAAATGAAAACACCACTACTTCAAAAATAAGCCCATAATTAAGGCTATAAACAGTAAAAATATTACCTTCTATTGTACCAGAAGCGCGTAATTGAATTAAAATAATACTTAAAAAAATAAAAGTATAACCAATGATAAAGTAACGGGCTGTTGTTTGTCCTTTATAAAAACAAAATATGGATATGGTGTAAACTGTCAAAAAAGGTAACAAATAAAAAATCCTTATTTGAATGTTATCAGGTAGAAAAATCTTTTCAATTATAAAATAAACTACATAAATTATAGTAGCATATCGCACATAATTGTAATAAGTAGAGTGCTTCGACTTTATACTTAAAAACTCATTGGCATAAAAAAGAAAACTAAATAGGAGCAGATTTGGCGCTATTACATGACCGATAAAGTTGTCTAAATTTTGGGCTGATGGCCAAATGTATCTAAGACCTAAACCATCATCGGCCAAAGTAGAAAGCATACAACTTAAAACATAGAAAACATAAAAAAGATAAACCTTGTCTTTAATTGAAAGAAAAAGTAATAGGTTGTAAATGGCCATTATTAACAAAATGCCATAAAATATACCTAAATAATAATACTCGTTGGTAGAATAAAATGAAAAATAGTTATTGCTTTTAATCCTAAACTCGAAGGCGCTGTGATTATCGGAATATACTCTAACATAACAAATGGTTTCTTTACCATCCGCAACATTTAGGTCAAAAACAAGATTTTGATGTATGTAATCCCGATCCTTAAATGCGAAATCTAGCCCAGCCTTGTGTATATTAAAATGCCCATTAACTGAGGGTACAAAAAGCTGCAGGTTTTTTGTGTGAGAGGAATACGATTCAAATACAAAACTTGATTGAGTACCCGACTGCTTATTTACCTTAAATTTAATCCAGTAAGCAGAAGACGTATTTCTGTTATAATTGTAATAATCTTGATTAAGTACAAACTTGCGATCAATAGAATCTGTAATAACATCATAAATATTTAGATTACCAGTAGGGTCTTCAAATATTTCATAATAATCATTTACCAGAGCGAAATCTTTGGTATTGTCACTAATATTTATAGGCTTAACCGCCCAAGAAATATTAATTAAAACAAGTAAAAATAAAGCAATTAAAACATCTATTCTTCGCACGACAATGGTGAACTAAGCCAACCCCAACTGATGACAATCAATAACCTCCATTTTTTGATAATCGGGAATAACCATATCAGGTTTTAAATCTATCAAGTCAAACAACGATTCTTCTTTTGGAAAAAAAGTAATTAGATAATTGAAATGTTTTAATTCATCAAGTATAATTACCCGTTGTTTTTCGTCGTCTTCTTGTATAAAAACATTAAAAGGTTTTGCCATAATACAAATAATATTAACAATTCTTATCAGAACGGAAATCTAGAATTAAGGTTATCTTTTACTTCTGTTGATTCTTATTAAGATCAATAAATGGTACATCTTTGGTAAAAACAACAAAATCTACATATATTTTACCTTTTCGCGTTTGTACAGGTGAAGCTCCGAGTTGAATTTCGGGAGCAACATTATTTAAATTTGTAATCCTTAAATCAGACAATTTAAAACTTACATATTTCCATCCACTAAAATTTAAATCTTGTTTAACTATTTTACCAAACGACATATAAATCTGTGCCTGATTATTGGTAAAATTATCATCTCCGTGTATGAAACAATTAAAATAAATCTTTGACGGATCAGTAGATAATGCCTTTAATGAATTTACATTAAAAGCTGCATTTTTTGTAAAAGTAATGCCTCCAAAAAACCAAGCATTTTGTTTTTTAGCTACTTCCATCCTATAAAAACCACCTCCAGCAGGGGATTTAGATATACTAGAAGAGTCAATGCCGTAAGATACAAACGTTATTGTATCCCCAGGTAGATTAGTTGGACCACCAGGATAACTTCCCACCCTGGTATCGTTTTCCATATCTGAAAGCAAATAAGCGTACCCTTTCGTATTTAAAAACTTGTTTTTTGTGGTAATCTTTACGTTTTCAACAATAGGATTTTGACAGGCTACAGTTAAAGAAACAACACAATTTTCTGCCTGAAAGAAAATTAAAGAATCTTGATTACCGTACCATTCAACTTGGATTGAATCTGAAAAACCCTCAAAAGTTTTTTTAGCACCAGAACTGCCCTTAATAGAGATCGCCCAACTTACTTTCTCATTAAATTTTGCAGACAAGCCCAAGGTTCCGTCCACGTTAAAATCAATTTTGCTCTTACTTAGCTTAAAATCCTCCAAAATTTTAAAATTTGAAGTAGGACATAAGCTAGGTCCTACAAAACTACTGTCCTCGGTTCTTATACATGAAGTATAAAACCCCACAACTACTAAAGAAAATAATAATAAATATAATGATCTCATAATCAATTAAATTTTGTCAATAATACTTATATCAAATGGCTTACCTTGAGTAAAAATCACATAATCTATGTAAGCCTCTACATCTTTACCTCCATCTGGATAGGATTCCAATTGAATTGAAAACCCGCTAATTTTATCTGATTCCAGCTCATTATTTCCTAGACCTCCGCCAGAAGTTGCTTTGGTAAATTTACTATATGGTATACTTACTAGTTTCCAACCAACCCAATCAACTACAACTCTATTCTGATACTTATCATTAATATTTAAATTAAACGAACTTCCTGTTTCTCCATCTTGCTCATAAACAATTAAAAGTAGAGAAGTACCCTTTTTCTCTGTTCCTTTTATGTATAAATTTATATAGGTGCTATCGGGTGAAATTTTTGAGAATTTTTGTGCCAAATCATATAAATTTCGTGTATCGCAGCCTCCCACGTAGGTATTAGGATTGAGGGCGTCACTTCCTGCGAAATAAAAAGATGATAAACCTTGGACCTTATCGCTTATTTCATCCAAAACTGCAATGAATTTTGAACCATCATCGCTAACATCATTGTAAGGTGTTCCAAATGAATTACCTCCAGATTCAAAATCTCCCACTAGGTAATGAAATACTCCTTTAATATTGTTATTACTTAAATTAGGCAAATTAATAATATTAATAGTGTCTCTAAATACTGGAATTTCACGTCCTAACACGGTTAAATTAATGATTGCCGTATCAGCAACACTAAAAAACCTGTAACCAGCCGATGAACCACGCCATTTAAAATTGTAATCAGCAATAGTATCAGAAAAGCCGTTAAATTCTTGGTATGCACCAGTGGCCTTGCTTGTAATAGTAATTTTCCAAGTTACCTCCTGAGAAAACTTCATATTATAAACCAAAGGAGAGTTACTGTTTGCAAGTCTATAACCATCATTTATTCTATTTCTCACCACTGAAAGAACTTTAAAGTCAGCCGAGGCCGCTTGATATTCTTTGCCAAGAATATCTAAATCCTTAGCAGTTCTTTTGCAACTAATAATACCTAGACAAAAGAAGAAGACGGATATTGCAGTTAATACTTTCATAATTAATCTCTTAAAATATTATAGTATAATTAATGAACAATTGCTTAATCGCATAATTATTACCTTCTATATTGTTAAACGCAGCCTTACTTAAATTATAGTTAAGAATCAAATATGATTTATCTGCAAATCTTACTCTAGCACCAAAAGCGTAGTTGTTTTGATTAAGGTCGTATTTAATTGACTGGAAATTTTCTAATTGATTGAAGACATTCCGTGACCCTAGGTACTCATTTCCTTCAGCTTTAATGGCTTTATAACCAACCATTATGTCAAACTTTTTAAAAGCCTCTACGGTAAGTCCTGCATCAATAGAATTCGTAGTAAAATCTATACTTGAATAACCACCTCTTGTAGTTTTCTCTTGCCTCCCTCCTATTGTTAAACTTATAACTCGTTTAGCGGTAACTAATTTTGCTATATCCAACACAACTCCTCCATTTATGCCAACAAATTTCCTTTTTTCGGTAGTTCCTTCTCCAATTATTTCGGATTGTGAGGTGTAGTTAATTGTGAAATTTGCAAATTTAAATGAAGTATCTGAGGCCAAACCAGCGCTAAAACCTCGTCTATTTGGTGTAGCAACGCCGTATGGATCAATATTACCAAATACAGGGTTAAAGTTGTAAAATACAGGATTGATTGATCTATTGTACAAGTTCTCTTGCGTCGTACGATCGTAAAGTGTTTGTGTTCTTTGTGTACCTATGGTAGGGAACAATCCAGAATTCAAGGAAGGATCTAAACGAACGGTTTGTGCAGCTGGGCTATAAAATTGAGGCCCAACTTCTTTATAACCTCCTAGTAATTTGATTTTTGCTGGTTTGATAGTAACTGTTACGTTACCATCATAAAAATAGTCGTTAAAACTACTATCAACTTTTAACGATTTTTGGGTAAAATTGTAGGATGACAAACCTCCTTCATATTTAGCTACCAACCCAAAATTTTCTTTATCAAGATTAAACTTAATATCACCTGTTAATACATTACTTTTATATTCAACATCTACACGATCAACTGTAACATCCAGCAAACCAGTATAATTAGCACCTACTTGTAACAAATCGCTTTGTACTATACCTACTCGCCCACCAGCAAGAATTCTGTCTGCGACGTTAGTATTATTAGTAGCGTTAGTCCTTGTTCCAAATCCATACACCTTAATTGATTTAATGCCTTTTTCAAAATCAAACTTTGCTCTTGATTGTGCTCCTTGCAAACGCCAAACATTTCCAAAGATAAAATTTTCGTACTCTACTACGTTACGTCTGTTTTTGAAAATATCCGATTCATAAGTGCTGAATGTTTCATTCGCATTAAAAACTGTATAAGGAGTAAGTTCTACATTTATATCACCTATTTCATAGTTGATATTCTTGTTTATTTTACCTATTAATTGGAATTGTCTAAATTGAAACACAGTTGGTTGACCAAACGCCGCCCCAAATGGACTTTTAGCACGCAAAATGGCATTTGCTTGAAGTAAATCCTTGTATTTTAAATTGGTTCCAAGGTCGAACAATACATAGCCACTCACACCCTTTTTATCGGATGAAGAAGTGTTAACTACTGAATCACCTTCCAACTTGTTATTCGTAAAAATAGATCTTCCAAGAGCGTCAAGTGAAAACTCAGTTTGTGCTTTCAATATCACATTTGTAGAAAGCAAGAAAATGAAAAGGTAATATTTGGAAATTCTCATTATGTTCATTGTAATACTAATTGCTTATTTAGAAGAATAATTTTAATTCAAACATGGTTTCTGATCCCTTAAACTTATCTAAGACCAGATTAAAATCTTGGTGATTAAACCAACGATGTCTTATATGGAGGCCTGCCGTAGAAGAGAAATCATAATCGACTCCAATCCCATAAGTTTCCCCATGTTGATCTGCTGCTACGCCAATAGCATCCGCAGTAGGATTTCCGTTATCAGGATTGGCAAGGGTTTTATTATTTCCCTTAAGTCGTTCAATGCCACCATTTACAACGATAGTATATTTGTTGGTAAGTTTACAAGCCACTGTTATCTCTGTAAAAAGAGTTCTTGCAAAAGCTCTATCAGTCACAACTGGAACTCCTGAAAAGTTCTTTTGAATTGAATTAAATGTGGTCAAATTCATCAAAACGAAATCTTTAGTTAAAAATTTAACCCTATACTTAGTTAATAATTCTACGCCGTTATATCCTTTTTTATAATCACTTCCATCATCTGAGATTATCATTGTTTCGTAAGTTCTTCTCCAGAGGCTTCGGATTCTACCATAATTGCCTCCTGCTTGATACCAAGGCCTAAATCTTGATCTTGTAAAAGAAACCATACGGTGCTGCATGCTTATGGTATCAGAGAGATTTTCAATTTCCTGACTCATATTCGTACCAAATTGGAAAGCCAATTTTCCAAATTTCTTTTCTGCATTTAAACTAATGCCCATCCTATTGTTAGCATATTGCCCTACTTCTTGCGCAGCATTGATAATTCTTGTAACGTCATAGATAAACTCGGTAGCATAACCACCTCCACGAACAGCTGAATTAGAATTAATGATGCTACCATCAATACTCACAATATTTTTATCAATTCTATAAACCTCAATGGAAAATGGTACAGGTGAAGCACGTTTGTCAAAATCAACCCTAAACGCACCCCCGAAGCCTTCGCCCCCTCTTAAGTGTGGTGTATTGATTTTACCATATGCCAGTTCCGTAAAAAATTTGGTTTTTCTAATTCTTATATTTCCATCAACTGTGTACAACTCGTTGTTATCTTGAATTCCTCTGCTTTTATCAGTATCTGCACGTCGCGTGTAAAAGTTTGCACCTACCCTAGCATCAATAGACTTTACAAAAAAGTTCTTTTCAACTCTCGCACCATAAACCATCTCTGGAAATCCTAATGTTTTTCTTGAATCGGTGGAAGTAAGGTTTGTTCTACCTAGCACCATAGTTATGTTGATGCTTCTTGGAAATATATCAATATTACCTACAAAACCCATAATTGGTGATCTTGCGCCTCCTTGTGCGCCCACATTAGCACCCAAACCATGGTATTCTTCATATCTTAAAAATGATTTCCTGTACCAATCCCAGGGCAATCTATCAAAATAATCATCGCGATATTCAGTTTGCCCTAGTGTAAATCTACTTAATTTCGTCCATAACACACTTCCAACATTTAAATTGAATTTAGCCACACTAGTATTAAGTTTACCACCAAATCTTAAGTTCTGTAAAGAGGATAAACTTTTACCTGCATCGTTGGTCGTTTGTCCACTAAAGCCATGTGACATGGAATAACCTACGTTAACAGTGGCATCATTTGTGATTTTTGACTGTACATTAAGCTCAAGATTAGGATAACCACCCAAAAAGCTGGCTCCTGATAATGCAACTGGGTAATCAGTGAAAGAAAAATTCTTTTCACTTGTAATCATGTCCTCATAATAAGTATCCATATTTCTATAGATTGATATAATTCTTGCTATACCGCTTATTTGTAGATTTTTCTTAAAAATACTTTCTTTAGGCTTTTCTTCATCTAAAATAAAGCTAGCCACTGGTTTGCGTTTTTGCCCTTTCAAATTGAAAAAATCAGAAAGCAAAATACTCTTATGCCAAGTTTTAGTATTGTTTTGATTAACTACACTGTCAGATTTACCTATCGAAGTGTCATCTTTAGCTTGAATAATTAAGGTAGATAGTACCATCAAGTATGTTATGAATATTCTGATTTTCACGATTTTATATAATTTTAACTTTGACAACAGTACCTTATTTAAACCTTTTTCTAATTGGCCTTAAACTACAAGGATCAAGGGTTTCTCTCAAAACCTCAGCTAAAGGATTTCCTTTAATAAATCCGGTCCCAGGCTTTTTCTCTACAAAATCGCCAGAAATTTCCCAAATGATAGCCCCAGCACACTTTTTATCTTTGATATATTCTGCCTTAAGTTTTATTGATTTTTCATCGTCGTAAGAGACAAAAGTGTTATTCTTTTTACCAATAAGATAGGGTACTTGAGCAGTACTGTCCCAGAATTGGTCAAATTTATCCTTTTGAAGAAGGATGTTATAGTAAAGAGCCCCTCCATCATCTGGAACAAAATTTATGGAATCGGTAAGTGCCAGGTGACTTTTTCCATAAAGCGAAATTTTAGAATCCTTTTTTCCTAGTAATGTACGACCATAAAAAGCAACACCCATGTTTAACTTTTCTGCTGGTACTTTATAAGTTTGGGTCATTAGTCTGTAGGCCTCATCCATGCTACCTACACCACCTTCAGCCGGATTGTACAATGGCGAATTATGATTGGCAGTTTCTGACCAAGTACCGTTATAGTCATAAGTCATCATGTTAATCATGTCCAAAGTGGCACTAATTTTATCCCATTCAATGTTATCCATTTGGGCTTTATTGGCTCCAAAGGCGGCACTAAGCCAAAAGTATTTTTTTATTTTTTCGCCGTAAGCATCAATGGAATCTCTAATCGCTCCCATAAAAAGACTGTAATTGTATTTGTCATCAGGTGTGCCTTTATGTTCAGCATATCCTGGATATTCCCAATCGATGTCAATGCCATCAAATTTATAACGTCTTAATGCGGTAACACACTCTGATGCAAAATGAGCTCGTTTTACAGGATCAGCGGCTATTCTTGGAAAATTTTCTGATAATGTCCAGCCCCCAATAGACACCATTACTTTTACTCCCCATGCGTGTGCATTATCTATAAGGGAAGTATTTGGATAATATGCTGGTTGTTCAGCAGCTCCAAAATCAAAACGACCTCTTAATAAGATGCTATCGCCCCAAGCATCGGTGCCTGCAATATTTCCATTGGTATCTGGCGCAAAAAAAGCGTAGTTAATTACTGTGTAATTTTTGAAGTTTACATTATCAGGCACAAAAACGCCGTTCCTTTTATATTGTTCCCATGAAGGATAATAACCAATGATTTGTTTACATTCTGGACGTATAGTAACACCTTGAAGTTGGTAATTTCTTTCCTTTTCTTGAGGTTGCTGTGCCATCATTTGTGTGATGGTCATTAATACAATAAACAGGGTAGATAATCTGAAAATCGACATATTAAACTATTGGGAGTTTTAAAAACGATTAAATATTAATTAACTTATATTTAATAGAATTACGAATGTAAAATTATGAGAAAGGTACAATAACATATAAGGATATTTCAAAAATAAGCTACAAATGCGTTATAAGGTATATCAATATGACCCGAAAATATCCCTTTTTAATACCATCACTTTGTACGATAAAAACAATTAAGGTGTTACAATGCAGAAAACAAAAAAATGGAAATAGCTTATTGATACCCTTTCAAACTATTTTCTAAAAAAACTCGATATTCTCAAGGAGACATCTAAAAATAGTATTTTAGGATTAGCGTTACGTTCTATGTGATAGTGTGCCTCAGATAATTCTTTAACAAGACCTTCGATGTTATCATCATTAATAACTTTGGAAAATCCTTTTATAAACTCTAGTCCTTCGTCTTTTAATCTTAAAAACGAGACTCCTGTTTGTGTAAAAATGAGTGATTCCCGTATCACATTTAAGCCAAATGAAAGTAAACCCTTTTGAGCTTCTCTGCCCAACTTTTGAAAATCTTCAGAGAAATCCATTAATCCTTTGTGATCTCTCTTAAAACAAAGACGCATCCAATCTCTAAAAAGAATTTGATTATCATCTTCTACCTCATTTGCTAGTCGCTCAGCTTCATAAATGCTACCATTCGCCAACAATGATAGTTGACTTGATTTTTTACTGTCGAAGTCAAATCTAGATTGCAAATACTTATTGATATCGCTATCCTCAAAATCTGGGAAATAAATAAGTTGAGTTCTTGATAAAATGGTTAGAATTATCTTCTCAATATCTTGTGAAACCAGCAGAAATACAGTTTTATCAGGTGGTTCTTCAAGGGTCTTTAAGAGCATATTAGCGGAAGCCGCATTCATGTACTCCGGTAGCCATAATATTACAATTTTATACTCACCTTCATAGGGCTTTAAGGATAAAACACTTGCCAGTGATCGAGCATCATCTACATTAATTGCCAACTGTTTGTTTTCAGCGTTTAAATATCCAAGCCAATCGTTGGCACTGCCATAGATCTTCTCATGTAAAAATAATCGCCAGTCCACGAGTAATTTAGCTTTAAGAGCATCCTTATCCTTACCTTCTTTGGAAACGGTTGGAAACAAAAAATGAAGATCAGGATGTATAAATTTGTTCATCTTGATGCAAGAAGAACAGGTACCACAGGCATCATGCTCCAGTTTGTTTTCACAATTAAGATAAGTGGCCAACGCCAAGGCCATGGACAAGTTGGCACTGCCCAAATGACCCAAAAAAAGTTGCGCATGTGCCACATGATTATTAGCTACGGCAGCTATCAATACTTTTTTAACATCTTCTAAACCTGGAATAGTTGCAAACAGCATAGACCTTATATTAATACGCCCAAAATTATACAATATTTGACTAGAAAATTCATTCTAGGCAAATTTATGTAAATAGATAAAACAGAAAGAGCGAAAAATAAATGGAAAAATTGGTGCAAAAATTTTGAACCACCAGAAAAATACTTAACTTTGCAATCCTTTTACAGAAAATACAAAATTAAAATATATATTCACAATGAGAGAAGGAATACACCCTAAATATGATTACGTAGTATTTTGGGATCAGTCGTCTGATTTTAAATTTCTTACTAAGTCCACTATGTCTTCTAAAGACACCATAGTATGGGAAGATGGCAATACGTATCCAGTGTTGAAAATTGAGGTGAGCTCCGCTTCTCATCCCTTTTATACTGGTAAGAAAATGTTCTTAGATACTGCTGGACGTGTTGAGAAGTTCAACAAACGTTACACAAAGAAATAATTTTCTACAAATAAGAAGCAACTATAGCCCCAGAATAATATCTTGGGGCTTTTTTTGTTATAGTCAACCACCATTTTTAATATAAATTGTAGCTTTAGTATACATAGAAATATGAATTATAAAAATTACATTCTTTTTGATGAACCTTCACTTAGGGCATCGCTACTACCTTTTACATTTATAAGGCCAATCAGTGAAATACGTGTTGGTATACTAACAATAGCTGAAAAATGGAGCTTAAGATTATCAGCACCAGTATCTTATTCTACACAATGGTATTTATCTTCAAAATATAACCTTAGCATCAAAAATGATAATTTACTTATAAATGGAGCAATCTGCCCCTCCTCCATCATCATTAACGAAATTGAAAGCTTGGGTCCAGGTGAAGCATTGTTTGCAAGTGACACACTTGTAGCATATAGATGTGATCATGTGCATGCCGAAGAATTTTTAAAGACGTTTGAAGTGCCAAACAAAAAAATGTTTAATGGTGAAATTACGGTAATTAAAGCTCCTTGGAATATTTTTGGAATGAACAGCCAAGAAATTAGGCACGATTATAATCTGATAACCAAAGGACGAAAATCTGCCGAAATTACTGATAAACATACAATTGTGTATAATCCTTCACAGGTATTTCTGGAAGAAGGGGTGATTATAAAAGCATCTATATTAAATGCCGAGGATGGTCCAATTTACATAGGTAAAAATGCTGAAATAAAAGAGGGATCTATGATTAGGGGGCCGTTTGCCATGGGTGACCATTCCATGTTAAATCTTGGCACCAAAATGCACGGCGATAGTTCTTTAGGACCATATTGTAAAGTAGGTGGCGAAGTGAGTAACTGCGTATTCCTTGGCTTTAGCAGTAAGGTACATGATGGTTTTTTGGGTAACTCTGTTATTGGAGAATGGTGCAATATTGGCGCAGACACAAATACCTCCAACCTCAAAAATAACTATGGTACTGTTAAAGTTTGGAACTACCAAGCCAAAGAATATATTGATACCCAAAAATTATTTTGTGGCTTAATGCTTGGCGACCACAGCAAAGTGGGAATTAACACTATGTTTAATACGGGTACTGTGGTAGGTGTGAGTTGTAACATCTTTGGGGGCGGATTTCCTCCAAAATTTATACCTTCCTATTCTTGGGGTGGTTCGGAAGGCATAGAAACATTTAAATTAGAGCAGGCTTTTGAAGTGGCCGAAAGAGCCATGGCTAGGAGACATAAAACCTTGGACAATTTTGATAGAGCTATTTTAAGAGAGGTATTTGACCAAGAAAAAATAATGCGTAATCTGCTTATTGGAGAGAGGTAATTATGATTCTTTAAGTGGTATAGCAACTCTAAAAGTAGAACCTAATGCCACGGTACTAGTAAAAATTATATGACCATCTAGTTTTTCAACTGCTTTCTTTACAACGTATAACCCTAGGCCATTACCTTTGGAGTTTTCATTAGCACGGTAGTACATATCAAATACCCTTGGCTGGTAAGTCTCTGGTATGCCTTGTCCGTTATCACTAATAATAATGTGCAAAACTTGTTTAACCGCATTAAACTCGATGCCAATACGAGGTTTTCTTGGGCTGCAAAATGCAATGGAATTTTCTACGAGATACTTAATGATCGTACCTATGAGCACCCCCGAAATATAGATTTGTTCATCAATATCATTATTGACTTCTACAGCAATATTTTGTGAATTTATTTGACTTTTAAATTCAAACAAAATTCTATCGACAATTTCAGAAAGATTAACTTTATGATGCTCATCTACAAATCTTTCAATTTCGCTTAAAATTTTAATTTTTTCAAGCATTTTATCTTGCTCTATACATACTTGGTTAAGCTTGTCGATTATCCACATGTTTTCTTTTTCCTTCATGGATATCTTGGCCAACTCAACAAGGCCCATGATAGAAGTAAGTGGTCTTCTAAAATCATGTGAGGTACGATACAGAAGGGTATCCAGTTCTTTATTTGTATTTTGTAGTTTGATGGTTTTTTCTTCTACCAATTGTTCGAGATACAAGTTAATTTCAGATATTTTATCATTCATTAATTTAAGCTCCTCTGATTGTTGCTCAATTTCACTATTTTTAAAAACAAGAATGTCATTTTTTTGCTCAATTAAATCTCTTTGTGCCAAAATCTCCTCTTGCCTTTGATGTAGTTCCTCCATTTGAGCGGCAATTTCCTCCCCCTTAATTTGTATTTCTTTATTTTTGGCCGTTAACTTTTTATTAACAACCCTATTATGATATAAAAAAACTACGAGCATTAACGCTAACCCAAGTGTGGATAATATTACAATAACCAATTGGTTGCGTTCATTTTTAGAGGCCATTAGCTCAGAAGCTTTTAGCCTTGTGTCTTTTTTGAGTAACTCAACTTTCTTTAAATTCTCCTTTTCTATAAGGGCTCGTTGTAATAGTTCAACCTCTTGTAAATGTTGGTTTTTTTGAAGCTCAACTATTTCAGCTTGCTGGCGAGCAGTTAGGTTTTTTTGCTCCGCCAACTTAAGCAATTGCTCAATTTTTTGTCTTTCAAGAGATTCCTTATTTATTTTGGCTTCTTGCAGCTCTTGGAGGTGCTTCAAGAGCTCAATTTCTTTCTCCTGCTTCTCCTTCTCTAGTTTTATTTGTTTCAACGATAATTGCTGTTTTTCTTGTTCTACCTCCAAAAGTCTAAGTTTGCTTTCTCGTTTTTCTGCTTCTAGCTGCTTTTGTAGTAAATCTTGTTCAAGTTTTAGATAATTACGGTCAATCTTTTCTTTTAGCTCGGTATATTTTGCGTTCCATTGTACAAAATCTTTCAACTTCCTTTCAGAAAGTGTGATATCTGAAATGATTTTATAAGAATTAACCAACACGTCTTCATAATTCTCCTTTTCTCCCATCTCGATGGCATTATTCACAAATAAATAAGCTTCAGCGATGTTTCCCGAAAGAAATTCATTAAGTGAGCAATAATTTTGTACTATAGTGATCTCCTTTTTTTTGTTATTGTTGGTGTAAATATCAAGGGCTCTTTGATAATACCTTCGTGCAGATTCATAATCCTTATTTTGTGTATAATCCGCGGCGAGATTTAAAAATAGGGTAGCATTGGCTTCATCATTTTTAGAAGAAGATTCGATTTTATTTAATATTTCCAAGGCCTTGTTTAAATACCTTTTAGATTCATCAGTATTATCAACTTTTTTATATAGAATACCTATATTGTTGTAATTGATAAACATACCTTTATAATCATTTTGGCTTTTGTTTATCTCCAATAGCCTTTCGCTGTATAAAATAGCCTCGTTGTAACTTGTGTCTAACTTGCTAACATTGATTAACTGGACCAAAATTTGTTTCGCACTTTGAGAATCTTTAGCATTGGTTAAGTCAAGAACCCTTTTTAAGGCCACTTTACAAGGTTTATAAGCCCTGATTGAAAAGAGAGAAATACTTAACTTTTGATTATATTCAATCTCTTCGCTGTTGGTAAGTTTTCCTTTAAGTAAGTCATAATACTTTTCTAAAGATTCTATAGCCTTGATGTGGATACCCTTTTGTTGATATTGTACTGCCAATTGTTTGTATAACTGGGCACGTTCTTGTAAATCTGTGGTCTTTTCGACTTTTAACAACAACTCCTCTGCTTCTTGCGAGTAGGCGCAAAAGCTCGAACAAACCAAAAAAAGTAGATAAATAAAGGTTAGAAGCCGCACTTATCAAATAGGGTATATGAATCATCCAAATCTACATAAGAATGTGGCAAAGTACTAGTAAAGTTGAAAAAATATTAATTGCTGGCTTTAACTAATTTACAACAAAATATAATTGTTTTATATAAAAAAGTGCATCATTATGCGAAATGAGTTAAGAAATTGGTAGAAAAACTTTAGTTATTAGCGAAAAATCATGAAATAATTACAAAAAATTTAAGCAATTTTTTTGTTCTATCTTCTTCTAATTTTCGTCTGTAAGGTCCTCAAGTAAAAGCTCTCCCCACTTTTTGTAAGGCCGTTTGTTGGTAATCGCAAATCTATTGATGGCGATAACTACCTTTTGTTTAAAACTCCAACAGGTTTTTTGCCGCAGGTCTAGTATTTTTGACAGTTCCTCAGAAGTGATTTCCTGCTTTTGAGTGCTTACCAAATACACAATGTAAAAGGCCTTGTTGATAGGGACCTTGCTTCTATGTAAAATTGTGTATGCAGTAGCAGATTCTTCATAACCACACTTGGTACACCTTCGCGAAAAAGGCGTTCTACCTTCAAAAAAGGTTACATTTGAACATTTTTTGCAGCTATAACCGTTCTTCCATTTAATTTCAGCTAAATAACTCAAGCAGTGTTCTTCGTCTGGATAAATTTTATTGAACTCCTCATAACTAGTGTCCTCAAACATGAGCTTGGCTTTAGACTGCTGCTCAAGGTCAAGTTTTAACATTCTATTATCTTCATGTAACAATTCGTTCATGGTTTTAATTTCTTCAGCTTGGTGCTTCAACTGCTCAAAAGCGTCTTCAAGTTTTAAATTCGTATCTTCTAACAATTGGTTTTTGTAATTGAGCTCGGTAGTTCTTTGGGCTACTTTATGCTCAAGACCTTGGTTAATCTCATCTTTTAATTTTTCATTTTCAACAAGTTGTGTAATAAGTCCTTGTTGGTATTTATCCTTTTCTCTTATGGCTAATTTCATTTTGTCGCCAAGGGCATAAGACAAAATTAATACCTCAATTACAAAACCAATATTTAGGCCATATACGCTCCACGCATTGCCTTCTACCAAACCACTTATGCGCAATATTGACAACAATACACTTAGCACAATAATTGAATAGCCAGCCAAAAAAAGCGATGCAGACCTGCTTTTTTTAAATGTTTGTTCTATGGCGGCACAATACACTAGAATAAATGGAAGAAAATAGATAATTAAAACCTCTTCGTAATTAGAGCCTAGGGTTAGTATAAAAGCTTTATATAATACATAGACGAGGGTAGAACCGATAATAAATAGATAAAATTTACTATTGGTTCTGTTTATTTCAAGAAAATGAATGGCATACACCACAAACGCCAGCAAAAGCAAACTTTGTGAATAATTGATAAGAAAAGTATTAAAAAGCGGGAAATATGGCCAAATAAATTGAAAGCCAGTGCCGTCTTCATTAAAAGCCGAAAAACCACAGGCTATTACATAAAACACATAGAAAATGTAAACCTTTTCTTTTGTTGAAATAAAAAGAAAAAAATTATAAAGTATTATGATGGCCAAAATGCCATAAAACAACCCCAATAAAAAATACTCCACTACCGAATAGCTCAACAAATATTCGCCGGACCTTACTTTAAAAATGAGCGGACTACGGATATGCGATTGTACCCTAAAATAGAACGTTTTAGATTTTTCACTTTTGATGTTGATGTTAAAAATAAAATTTTTGTGAAAAAAAGGTCGATTGGCAAACTGAAGATTTGAACCCATGGTTTGGCTCTCTTTATATCCTTCGTTGGACAACTCAAATAAAGAAACGTTAAGAAATCGTGGATCGATAGCTTCTAAATGCCAACGTTTGCCTGAATAATCGTTATTTTTAAGAATAAATTTAACCCAGTATACAGCGCCAGCTTTACGGGTAAAAGGTGTTTGGATTGGCTTTAAGGTATTAATTTGGGCTAAATCTAATTTTCCCGTTGTATCTTCTAATACTGTTACTTTACTATTTTCTAAAACTAATTCGAGTGGTTCGGCAGATAAAAAAAGTGTATCAAGGTTAGTAGAAAACACATTACCCGAAGAAAAACAAATCAAAGAAACAAACAATAACCAAAATTTAACAAAGTTGAGTGTGCAATAACAGCCGAATGAAAGTTTGATTCTCATAATTAGCCACAATTTAATAATTATTGTTTAAGAATACATATCGGTTTTTCTAAATGTACGTTAATGGAAAATTGTAAATTGAAAATTGATAATTATTCACTATTCAAATAGAATTGGCAAGAATTGTTTAGATTTCATAACTTTGATTTTTAATACAGAAATTATCAAACTAGTAAGCCATTATAACATAAGCACGTGTCGGTACAGGTAATTAATTTAACAAAAACTTTTGGCACTCAGACAGCAGTAGACAATATTAGCTTTACCGCCGAAAAAGGCAAGATTTTGGGATTTTTGGGTCCTAATGGAGCAGGCAAATCCACGACCATGAAAATTGCTACCAGCTACCTCCCTCCTACCGAAGGCAAAATAATTGTGTGTGGCATCGATGTAACCTTGTCACCTATAGAATCAAAAAAGCGCATAGGTTATTTACCAGAGCACAATCCCTTGTATCTAGATATGTACGTGTATGAATATCTAAGTTTTATAGGTGGTATTCATGGTATTAAAGGAGAAAAATTGGCAAAGAGAATCAAAGAAATGATATCCCTCACTGGCCTTTTAGTAGAAAAAAATAAAAAAATAGGTTCATTGTCTAAAGGCTACAGACAACGTGTAGGGTTGGCACAAGCTATATTACATGATCCAGAAGTATTGATATTGGATGAGCCAACCACTGGACTGGACCCTAACCAAATCATTGAAATAAGGGAGGTAATAAGAGAAATAGGCAAGGAAAAAACAGTTATTTTCTCAACACACATTATGCAAGAAGTGCAGCAACTGTGTGACCAGGTGGTGATTATAAACAAAGGTAAAATTGTGGCCAACGAAACCATCGGAGCACTTAAATCGGGCCATCAGACTATTATGCTTATAAATATTGAGTTTGAGCAAGATATAGACATGAGTCAACTAGAGCAACTGGAAGGTGCCCTAGCGGTGAGTCGTGTTGCTAATGGAAAATATCAGTTAAAAACTAACAAGGACAAAGACATAAGATCAATCATATTTAAACTAGCTGCAGAAAATCGCTGGCCTTTAATTGAACTTAAGCAAGAAGAAGGCTCTTTAGAACAAATTTTTGGTGATTTAACAAAATAACTCATGATAAGTATTCTTTTAAAAGAAATCAATTCCTTTCTCAATTCAATGATAGCCTACATTGTTATTGGGTTGTTTTTGACAGGTATGGGTTTGTTTATGTGGGTTTTTCCAGATACTAGTGTTTTGGAATATGGTTTTGCTGACATGGACACGCTTTTTTCTATTGCCCCATTTATTTTTATGTTTTTAATTCCTGCCATCACCATGCGCACATTTGCTGAAGAAAAAAAAGGAGGCACCATGGAGCTTTTATTTACCAAACCTTTAACCGATTGGGACATAATTTTGGGTAAATACTTGGCAGGTTTAACCCTCGTGGTCTTATCCATACTTCCCACTTTTATATACTATTATAGCATTAGGGCCTTGGGCAATCCTGAAAACAACATTGATACTGCTGGGGTAATTGGTTCGTACCTAGGACTCTTTCTATTGGGAGCAGTTTTTACAGCCATCGGCATTTTTACCTCTTCCTTAAATGAAAATCAAATTACTGCATTTATAATTGCTGTATTTTTATGTTATTTATTCCATTCAGGCTTTACAGCACTTGCCTCTGTAAATGTATGGGGCACGTGGTCAGATATTATTTCTCAATTTGGCATCGATTACCACTATCAATCTATTAGCAAAGGGCTTGTTGACAGCAGAGATTTATTGTATTTTGGGAGTGTTATAATGGTTACACTTTCTGCTACCCATTTGGTACTGAGTAGCAGAAATTGGTAAATTACATTGGTGCCCAACCCTTAACAATATTTTCATCAATCAATTTTTTACACAACAGCTCCGCGCGTTCGATAGTAGCTGCACTTTCAAAATCAACTTTTAACGGATCTTTTCTTTTAGAAGAATAGTCTGTCCAATAAATCAAATAAGGAAACGGCACGGTGTCATTTTCATTTTTTATCAATAGCAGCTTTCTTACCATTTCACCTTTTAAATAAACCTCTCTACGTAAAATCTGCGGCTTTGAAGTGCTTGATTTTTTTATGGTTGGGGCAGTAGCTGAAGAAATTTGCGAAAACCTTGCCCCACCAGCTGCTAACGTTTTATCTTCCCTGAGTTTTACAAAAGTGGCGAATGTAGGTCTTGGACACACACTCATTCCTTCAAAAGTATAACTACCTGCCTCGTATTTAAATACTTGTGTTAAGTTAGTTTTGTTCGAAGCACTGGTTTCAATAAGGTCTTCACAAGAGACCTCAACTATTAGTTCTGGTTTAATAAAATGAACACTTCGCCCGTCGGAATCTGTCATGATGATGGGTGGGTTTATTTTACTGCTTTCCAGCACAGAAAGTAAAGAAATTCTTTGCTCATCAGTAAAACCAGAGCCTATTCGCACCAAAGTTTGAAACACCAGTTGATTGGCCAAGGGATAATTAAGTGCTGTTAATAAGGAGGTAATACCATGTCCGTTTTCCAACTCACCCTCTACATACCCAATTACAACCGCATCGATGGTACGTCGCGGTTTTATCTTATAAATCTCGTTTCGTGAAAAAACACGAACTACAATACCTTCTTGTCCACTTTCAATTTTGGTATTAAATATTTTTTCAATTTCATTCTCCCCCACTAGCCCTCCTTCGGCCCTGTGGGCGAGGTCATTAGTGCTACCAGCTAATAAGTCACCAATTTTTGCCCAAGTTTTATCAAATGGAAGCACTTGGTAATCTTCGCCATCGAGCATTATCATGTCAAACACCGCCAAATGCAATCGATTAATATCTTCTTGATTATTAGAAAAACTTACCCTTATCACATCGCCCACGTTTTCTCTAACGCCATTGATATTGGCCAAGTATAATTCTGCTCTAAAAAGTGCTTTTTTAACTCCCGCGTTTAGTTTGCTTTTAAGATTATCTAATGCAGCAAAACCTAGGCGAGTTCTGCCACTGGAAGGACTAAAACAAAATAGGTATTTGTCTTTTTCAAAATATATAAAAACACCCTCTCCATCGTATTTGGTGGTTTCGAGCACTTGATTTGTACCAGAAAATCTTTGTCCGAGTTGATCTGGAAACACAAAGGCAATTTTACGCATCACCTGCTGCTCATATCTGTTGGCTACATCTATAAGCACTTGATCCGTAATGGCCCCTTTTGGAGCAAATCGATAGGATCCTGATGAAACTGTGAACATGCTGCTATCAATCATGCCTCGGGAAGTTTAAGTTCTTGATCTGAAAGTAATAATAACAATTTATACGCACCAGCATTATCGCCAGTGCCTATTTCACCATACAAAAATGCGCGGTAGGGATTACCCTTGTCCCTCACTATTAAGGGTTGATTTCCTTTAGCGCCTGCGCCCAATACCGCAATCGTTTGTGATTGATGTAAATCTTGTGCCAATCCAAACAAAAAATCACGCATTAAGCCATCTTCATGCACAATTTGATGGGTTTGTTTAAAAACAAATGAAGCAAATGCTTCGTTGATAGGCAATTGTTTGGTTATTTTAATTGGATTTAAAGTGTTTATATTGGCCGATCGAATCAAATGTGGCCTGCGTTGTTTTTCTGCTCCATCCGGCCCAAATATAACATCCACAAACTCAAATCCGGTTTCGGGTTGGGGATTGGCTGGGTCATAATAGGCTGTAGACAATGTGTCTCGATCAACTGCCTCACCTATCCCGTCTAAAATAATTTCATCATCTTTATCAATTATATCTTGAAATGAAATATTTTCAGTTTGTACAAGTGGGTTTATCCCTGACCTCAACAGCACAGAACTTAACTTTCCCACACTTGTTTTATAGCTCAGTTGTGGTTTTATTTTGGCCGGCAAACTCCTTATCGGTAGTTTGGCCGATTTTCCATTGTATTCTAAGTGTAGTAAATCCATTAAAAAAATTATTTAAATCATGTCAAAGTCCAATTCGTCACTTTCTTCTTCCTCTTCGGTAGTATTAAAAAAATCGTAAAGGACTACATTACCTATCCACGCGGTTGATTTAGCTTCACCCACCAACAGAAATGCCTGATCATCTTCCTTTACCAATAAAAAAGCTTCTTTACGTAAAATATTGGCGTAGTACGAAAATTGGGTAGCATACAAACCTGGGTTCAATTTTAGTTGAAGTGGGTATACATCGGTAACATTAAAACCAACCAAATCAGTTATTTTTGCTTGAACTAATTGCGCTGGCTCCTCCAAGGTACTTGGTTTTTTTTCTGCCACTTCGCCGTTAAGTTCTATTTGAATGGCTTCAATAGGCGAACCCAAAGGATCACATTTTTCTAAGGATAGCGCTTTTCTAGGAATCAATTTTCCTTCAGATGAGATATAACCCTTTTCGAGTGGAACATCCCCTTTGAGCACCAGCTTTTTGGCGTAACCATACAGGTCCTTTTTAGCTACTTTAGATTGCAACGCTCCCTCAATAGGCACTCCTTCAAGAATAAATTTAATAGGTTTCATGCAATATTTGTTATTATCAACCACTAAAATAGACTTAATTTTTAAAATAAGTAAATTACTGACTAAAGATTATTATTTGAAGTGTTGCGTTTGTGATTTTTTTGTTTGCTGCCTTGGTGAAAAATTTTGGGAAACCAACCTGACGTCTATAATTGAGAATGGTAAATTGATAATTGTGAATTGATAGTTGTGAATTGATAGTTGTGAATTGATAATTATCAATTATAAACAGGGTTTGGTAGTTATTCCCAAAATTAGCCTATATACTTTCTTTCTATATCCTACGGTGTGTGTCCGATGTTCCTCTCTACTAGGTCTCTATAAAGTCTATAATTGAGAATTGATAATTGTCAATTGTCAATTATAAACATGGTTTGGTAGTTATTCCCAAAATTAGCCTATATACTTTCTTTCTATATCCTACGGTGTAGGTTTCTACTTCCTTTCTACTTCCTTTCT
>JAIYAU010000037.1 GCA_027488865.1 Cytophagaceae bacterium | reverse complement strand
CATGTAATAGCAAGGTCCTACTCCTCGGTCTATGGCACAAATAACGAAAAATAAGTGTCTGGGTATTTATTTTAGTATTCAATAGTCAAGTTAAGTTTTTCAAATTCTTGCTTTTTCCCCTGTTTTCGGTTGTTAAAAACAAGGTTTAACCATTGTCTTGAAGACTTAACAAATTGAATGTTGTTTTGACTTTCAAAATTTTCTAAAAACATATTTTCAGAAACTATTTTATACTCAAAAATTGCTTTTGTCAAAACAGAAATCTCATTTTTATGATGAGTTGGTTCGTTTTCATGTTTCTTTTGTCCTTTAAAAGGTAATCTAAACGTCCAAGGTAAATCAGACTGATTTTCGTTTTTTATGATGTCGATTTCCATTCCAGCAGGAAAATAATCTGGCTGATATTTAAAAGCATTTTCAAAAAGTTTTTCTGTATCCTCAGTGTTAACAATACATAGTCCAAAAGGCGAAAAATTGTTGTTCTTAAAGTCAGCTCGTTGCCAAAGTCCTGTAGGCTTGGTTTGCTCACTTTTTATTTCTATTTCATTATGCACCCATAGAATTTCCAAAAAGAAGTTGTCAAAATAGAATTTACGATTCGCCGTCCCTTGTCCAACGTGAATTCTATTGCTTCCTTCCGTCAAGCCAAAGTCCACTAAATCGTCAGCAACTTTTCCGTTATCATCAGTAAAAATAAAAATATGGTCAATATTCATGAATCGTTCTTTTTGTTGCTAAATATCAATTGTGAACGAACCTGCCTGCCTTATGGAGCACATAATCTCCAGTACTTTGCTGGCGGTCAAAGAATATATTGACTTTACCTTCGGTTAATATTAGTTTGGTTTCTTTGTCCCATTCATAAGGTTTCTCTTCAAATTTAATATTGTTAATTTTTAAGAAGTCAATTGCTTTTTTAATGTCTGTATTTTTAGTCAACCTGTGATAGTTGCATTTTAGTAAACCAATGTCTGCTGGAGAAGGTATAGGTTGGAACATAATTCCAGAAAGTCTTGCGTCTTTAGTTTTGTTCTCAAAATAAAACTCAAGTCGCCCATATTTATATATTGAGGGGAACTTGTCTTTGTTCGTAGAAAAATGTTTCCAGCTGGTGTCACCAAGAATTTTAGTCAACTCGTCACGGGTTAGACCATAACTGATGTTTTGCAAAATACCTGTTTTAAAAAAGTCTTTGAGTTGTTCTTCTACAATCATTTTAAAATTTACGCAATTGCCTATATATTCGAAATATAACATATATGCTCCTAAAACGTTTTGGGTACAGAAGTGAACTTCCGCACAAGAAGGAGTTATAAGCCGTATTTTTTCTTCTGTCTTAACACTCGTCCAAATTCGTTGCCTTGTGGCATTACTTTAATAATTCTGTCGGCCGAAATAGAGTTTGATAGGACAATTTGATAGTCATCCAAAGTGTAAGACATAAAGTCAATGGAATTTAACTGCTCTGTCAAAGCACTTGCATTGTTCATCATTTCCCTGTCTGCTAACTCTAAATATAGTTTGTCAATTATTTTATAGTCGTAAATTCCATTATTCAGGTTATTGGCTCTTGCAATTTCTTCACCAATGCGCCATAAAAGTATCTCACGGTACTGTTTACCAAAAGATTTTAAATCATTAATTTCTTTCTTAAAGTCATCTCTATTTGTGGCGCCTATCCAATGTCCAAAGTATGCTGGCAAATCCTCCTTTTGTATTTGAAATACTATTCCATTATATTTTTTTTTATGTCTTACTCCATACTGGTTAAAGAAATTCACCCACCACTTGTCTAAGTGCTTGTGTCCAGTCAGAGGAAAGCAAAAAAGTCCCTTTTTCGATTTACGAATTCCGTTTTTCAAAACTTTCTTAGTTTCGTTTACTGGTGTCCAATGAACTGCTAACATGTCTATATAATATGGCTTGTAACGATTTCTATTTACCCAATTGCCTAAACATCCCCAATATAACAGTTAAACTAAACTATTCAAAAACAAATCAAAAAGCCACCCAATCATCTTTCAAAATCATCCCAACTCCGCCAATTCCGCCTTCAAGCCCTGCACGCGCACTTCCAGTAGTTTGATTTCCCGAGCTAACATAGGAATATGTGTAGTTTCTAGCAATTCCATTTGTTTGAGCAGCCATTGCTGTTGGTGGCTGGCGCTAATTTCATTCGATTGGTAAGTTTTTGCCAGCGTTGCTAGTTAAGTTTGGTAACTTTTTAGCAGAAGGAAAAAGTGTCAGCTGAAGACAACTGATCTGGAGAGAAAAATAGTTTTGCGAATGGCTTAACTATACTCTTAGCTTGATGGCTATGGTACGCCAAAGGCCACGTACCATTCCTTTAAAGTTAAAGCTTTCATAGTTTTAATTTTGTGGAATTTCTTCAACCAAAATTTCATTTCCTGCTTTGCCGAAATAAGTGCAGGTCCTCTTATCCATACAAACATTCCATTTCTCAATGCCAAATGCTGCGCACATTTTAATAAATGTTGGATAATCTGTTTTTCCTTGCTGATGAGCTTTCAAATCCAATTTGAATTGCTCATTCTTAACTGTGTCTGAGATTGCCATCACAGCATACTTTGCTTCGGATGAGGTTTTATGGTCATTTATACCATAATAATCTGTATGCCCATCAAATACATAGGTTTCGTAATAAGTAACGCCTAATGCCTTAATTTCTTTGATGTAAGATGGAAAGTCTGCACCTGATTTCACTTTGCTGTGAGCCGCTTTGATTTGTTCTATTGTAAACATTTTTTCTTTATTTATAATTGTTGAACGATTTGTTAAATTATACGAAACCGAAATGTTCAAACTTGATAGTATGATTGTCGATTCTAGAATTGATTTTACTATTTGTCTTTACATTAAGATTACAATGCAAAGATGTGATGATGAAAACCCCTGTAATTGTAAAAAATCGTTTTTCTACAAGAAGCGTTTAAAGTTTTCGGGTGTGTCCCCCGTAAATTGTTTGAAGTCTTTGATGAAATGGGCTTGATCAAAGAAATTATTTTCGTAACAAATTTCTATCAGCGTTTTCGTTTCGTTCAAATTTTCAAGTACAGTGTTGAAACGAACAATGGAAGCAAATTTTTTAGCAGTTGTTCCTACTACTTTCCTAAACCGTTTTTCAAATGGACTTTGGCTGATAAATAGTTTTTCGTTCAACTCTTTTATCCGGATAGTTCCATTACTTTGGTAAATGAGTTTAACCGCTTCAACAACTAATTTGTCGGTTTCAATTTCTTTGAGTTGTGAAAGGAAAAACTGCTCAACTATTTTTATTCTCTGTTTGTCTGTGTTGGCGATTGTCAATTTTTCTTCTACTTCTTTCACTTTGTTTTTGTCAAAAATATCGGCAAGTGAAAGACATAAATTGAACAATTCATTTGCAGGATGCGAAGTAAAATGCGTAAAGCCAATTTCCGTAAAGTAAACTAATATAGTTCCGATGTCTGCCGAGTTCTTAAAGACTTTGTAGCTGTCTGTAATTCCTGTAATTCCTGACGCTGTCAGTTTACTTTCTGTATTGTTTTTACTGTTGAAAGTTGTCCTTTATACTGAAAACCCACAACAAGTCCAGAAGACGGAAAAACTTTATACTCATTTTCCAATTCGCTCACTGACACCACAAAATATTTGATGTAGGGTTTAAGTTGTCCAGTCGGAAAATGTCTATCAAATTTCATCGTCTTGTCTGTTGGGGCGGTGTTTTGTAAAATTGCCGCTAACGAAGAGTGCTTCTGAAATTTGGGGATTAACGAAGACGAAAGTGTCCACCGCTGGAAACTGAACTGAGGCGAGTAAACTAGCCGAACCAGAAAAGCCCCAAAATTTCAAAAGCACACTGTTGAACGAAACCTTCGGTAGCTCTTTCACCGCAAAAAATTACCTTTGTTGCAATTTAAAAATTAAATGTATTATGACAAAAAAAGACTTCTGAAGAATTACACGAAGACAAGATTAT
>JAIYAU010000036.1 GCA_027488865.1 Cytophagaceae bacterium | reverse complement strand
CCTACACGACGCTCTTCCGATCTATATTCCAAAGAATGGTATTTTATTTTCTCTTACAAATTTTATTGCTGCAATCTTACCTTCAAAACCACGTTCACCAAATCCAGGTGCTACCAACACTCCATCTAGTTTATTAAGCAAGTGTGCCGCATTGTCGTTATTTAAGCTTTCTGATTGTATCCATTTAAGATTAACTTTGCATTCATTAGCAGCTCCTGCATGTATAAAAGATTCTGCAATGGACTTGTAAGCATCTTTAAGTTCAACATATTTTCCAACCAAACCAATATTTACCTCATCTTTAGGATTCTTATGTCTATCCAAAAAATTAATCCAAGTATCTAAATTAATCTCTTGCTTGGGCACAAGTTTCAATTTACTCATCACTTGTTCGTCAAGTCCTTCTTTTTGCATGAGTAATGGCACGTCGTAGATTGTCTCTGCATCTATGGATTCGATAACCGATTTAATATCTACGTTACAAAACAAGGCCATTTTCCTTCTAATATCATAGCCAAGTGGATATTCAGTACGACAAACCAAAATATCGGGTCTTACACCTGATTCCGAGAGCATTTTTACTGAATGTTGTGTTGGCTTGGTTTTGAGCTCCCCGGCAGACTTCAGATAAGGAACAAGTGTGAGATGTATTACAATAGCATTGTCTTCCCCTTGCTCCCATATCATTTGCCTAACTGTCTCTATAAATGGCAAAGACTCAATATCTCCTACACTACCCCCTACTTCGGTAATAACAATATCATACTTGCCCGTTTCGCCTAATATTTTTATATTTCTTTTGATCTCATCTGTTATATGTGGAATAACTTGGACTGTTTTGCCCAAAAAAGCTCCTTCTCGCTCCTTTTGAATTACTTTGTAATAAATTCGTCCAGTAGTAATGTTGTTAGACTGCGAGGTGGGAACATTTAAAAATCTTTCGTAATGTCCTAAGTCTAAATCAGTTTCTGCGCCATCTTCAGTAACATAACATTCACCGTGCTCATAAGGATTAAGTGTACCTGGATCAATATTAATATAAGGATCGAGTTTTTGAATAGTAACGGAAAATCCTCTTGCTTGAAGCAACTTGCCCAAGGAAGCAGAAACAATTCCTTTACCCAATGAAGAGGTGACACCCCCAGTAACAAATATATATTTTGCAGAACCCATAAGGACATTTCACTTACGGTGTGCAAAGGTATAGGATATTTCGGTTTCTGAAAATAGATGTTAGGTATTGACGTAAATAATCCTGATTATTTTTAAAAAAAGTAGAGAATCTTCATTTTGTTCCCATTCAATCATTACCAAGACATTTTACCTTTTCAAAGTAAATAGGATAGATTCTAAACCTAAATCACTCATTAAAAGGTTTACAATTATTAAAGACTAGTCAATCTTGTTTATTTAAAGGTTTTATAATCATTTAATTGTTAAGATTCTTTCTACTAGAAATTCTATCAATGCCACTTCCTACCAAAAGTAACAATATAAAAAACGGTTGGTAACCAATTTTGTAACGCGCGAGTGTACCTAAGTTAGGTGCACAAAAAGCCAAGAATACACCCAAAATAAAGATATATCCTAACAAGAGGATGGTTAAAAAATTTATAGGGTGATTTCTATTTAACACCAAATTTTGAAATGTGATCAAAGTCAACAAAAGAAGAAAGGTATTACTTATGGTTTCTATTGTTTGAATTACGTTGTTATTAAGCCCAACAATAGGTGCGTATGACATATAAACTACCGCCTTTGGCAAGTTAATAATAAATGAGAAAATATCGGTAGTGAGCGAATTATACCTTATCAACATTAAAGAATCAATGTTTCTAATTCCTATATTTCCATAATTAGGATTATGACTATAAAGAATATAAGGAAGGAATTTTGATTCAAAGAAATCCACATAAAAATAAATGCACACCGAAATCAACAAAAAGATAAACACAATCAATACAGCGGTTATTTTAGTACCAAACTTTTTTAACAAAAGGTAGAATCCTAAAAACGGCATTAAGATAGCACCATAGTAAAATTTTATATAAAGACTTAAAATTAAAACTGCTACAACCATTGGTAGGTATTTTAATGATTTAAGATTAAAATCAACAAAATATGCCAAAGTAATAAGTAATCCTGGCATTACAACTGCCTCTTTTGTAAGTCCAGAAGACCAAAAAATCACCGAAGGATAAAATAAAAAAGAAATTATAATTGATATTTTGAGATTTGGGTAAAGTTTAATAAGTGTCACTACAAAATAATAAAATCCAAAAAACGAATAAAACGAAAGCCACATCCCATTAATCCAATAGTTGCTACCAGTAAAAATGTTTAAAACGCTAGTCAATTTTACCATCATAAATGCTCGAGGCATGGTATAACCCCCAATCCAAGGGGAATCTTGAATGGTATATTCGTGCAAAAAAAGATAATCAAAGTATTTATAAAATGATTCGTATAAAATTTGTGTTAATTTGACTGAATTGTTAAAAATATAAAAAGAATCCCCAGCCTGTTCGTAGTAATAGGTGTAAATAAGACCGTACAGTAATCCAGCCAAAATTTTGGTAAATAATGCCGAAATAAAAATGGGTTTACTTATTCCTCCCAGAACAGAATAAAGCATTTTTGACAATAAAATTATTGACAAAATAGAAATAAACCCCAAAATATATGTAATAGTCAATTATTGCCTGATAATAGAAACTCCAACGTTGCAATTTAAACAATTCTTCTGTTGACAATAATAATTATACCATTCTATTGCTGCCTGTGATTCGTAGGCTGACTTTAAGGACAATCCCAATTGTGACCAAATTTTGGTAACTTTATTTGATTCAACGGTAGTATGTTCAAGAATCTTCACAGCCTCCTCCATAAGTTCTGGCATTGACCGTTCCTTGCTATAAGCTATCATCAATGGCACCACTGTATTTATTACAATATTCTCCACTCCTTCTAAGCCCATTTTAGCCTCTTTTTTGGAGGATGGCTTGTTAAATTGATAATGATTTTGCCAGTAATCGGAGGCTTTAAGTTGTAATTCCTTTATGAAGTTGCTGTTGGCTTTTAATTCTATCAAAAATGTAAATATTGAATAACGCTGATAAATAAAACTTGCAAATTGGGCAATTCGAATAGTTGGAAAATTAGCTGGCCTTAAGCGCAAAAACTTCCAATTAGAGACATCTAGCGATTGAATATTATACTTTTTTTGTAAAAAATCATATTCCCTTTTTAGTTTCAAATAGTATTCATCCCCGTCAATTGAATTCAAGAAACCAGCACCACCAAAAAGTAAGGCTTCTATTTGAAACAAAGAGTCACCATGTTTTAACAAAACCTTAAAGGGAATTGCTCGCGCCAACATCAAAAATGGTTCACTGTTTATTTTAAATCCAAAATTAGAAGCAAGTAACTGGTAGGCAGTCTCTTCCCAGTCGTTGTTATTCGCGATTAACAAACTAGCAGCATTCTTTCCTTTTTGTTCAATACGCCTAGTGAGCATTTTATCCATCATGTCGAACTTCACAATATCCGACACCTTTTCAAATTGATTTGCACAAGCAATTACCGGATCCTTTGATTTAATCAATTGTTGATATCTCAATACTATCTCTGGTGAAACAAGATTATGTAGTTCCAAAGTGGGAATCGCACTTTTATCTGTTCGGTTGATCGTCTTATCACATTTCCAAACTACATGAAGAATTACATTATCATAAGCTTTATCTTGATTATGATGGTGATTTACCCAGTCTGAAGACCTGACGTGTAACTCCACATTGCCATGCCATTGAATTTGATTAATGAGAATTTTTGCCTCCAAGAAATCTGGACCGGCATTTGTATTTTGGTACCCTAGGTGAAAAATGGCAACTGAATCTCCTTCAACAGTACGTAATTCAGTTTTATCAAATAGCTGAAATTTCCAAACAAATTGTAAAAATGCCTCCCTAAAATTCATGAGAATAAAAAATTACTCCAACTTCATAAATTTAGGAGTATGTACTTTGTCTTTTCTTCTAAAGTCGTATTGCACCATTATTTCATGAGAGCCACTGTTATACCTTGGCAACCGAGAGGTAGTATAATCAAAGGCATAACCAATTCGAATGGCCTGATTTACGTGAATATTTAATTTATTTAATTGGACTCCTATGATTATACCAAGTGCATCTTTGGAGCGATAATTAAGTCCTCCCCAAAAACCACCGTTATAATCTAATAACAAACTAAAATCTGCTTGAAAAGGTGCATTAGGCACCATCCTTAAAAGCACTGACGGTTTTAAGGTAAAATAAGGATCAAGTGCATAGTTATAGCCAAAATTAAGGTAATAGTGTCTTTTAAGTCTAGCGTCCGTTTTTGTTCCTGAATATCTAATCCTTGATTGATTTAAATGAAATATCGAGAAACCACCATAAAAATTTTGCCGGGTATAATTAAAGCCAAAAGCAAAATCAGGCATAATGGCAGTTTTAAGATTGTCTTGTAAGGCACTGTTTGGTAAACTCGGATCTTTAATGGTGGACTGCGAATGATCAAAACTATTTTGTTTTACGCCAGCTTGTAATCCCATCGAATATACCCCTTTCTCTGTCCGAATGTGATAAGCACCATTAAAGGCTATGTTAATCCTGTTTTCAAACCCAATTTTATCATTTAATATAGACCCACCAAGACCCATTTTTTTGTCTTTTAGTGGCGCCTGAAACGTAACCAATTGATTTACTGGTGCACCTGGCGTATTAATCCATTGATTTCTATAAAAAACCGCCGCACTCATCACGTCATTAACAGCCGTACTTGCCGGATTAATGGTCATTCTATTGAACATGTATTGCGTGTAATGAGGATCTGCATCTTGCTGTGCAAAAGCCCCAAAACAACTAATTACCAAAAATAAGTACCAAAGTTTTTTCATCATCAACAGCTAATTATCTCGCTATAAATACATACCCTTTATATTCATCTCCTTCTACACGCACCACGTAGAAATAAGTACCGGACGGCAGACCGCCACCATCCCAATCATTATTATAAGCACGTCTATAATAGACCCTTGCGCCCCATCTGTTAAAGATATACACTTCATTGTCAGGATACAAAGCAATATTATCAACGTAGAATGTGGAGTTTACATCATTACTATTTGGTGTAAAGGTGTTGTAAATTTTAACCTTATTTTTAAAATTAACACAAGCGATGTTAGACCAAGAGCTATCTGTACGCACATTGGTTAGAATATCCCTTATAGCCAAAACACGATAACATTGGTTAAACCCATCATCTGTGGCATTATTAAAGGTAAGCACAGAGTCTAGATTATATACGGTTTGGTAAAGGGTAAACTCTGTCTCATTATCTAGTTGTCTCCATATCTGGTACTCTTTGGGTGTCCATGGTTGGTAAGAGTTATAATCCAAATACACCTGACCTTTATCCTCATTACCTGTTACCTTAGTTACTATTGTACGATGTGCCGCAGAAAATAAGGTATCACCGCAAGCATTAATGGCTCCAACACGATATTCGTAGCTTATTAAACCTGTTAACAGGGTATTAGTCGTATCTATGTAATTGACAAAAGAAACACTCATAGGCACTTTTGCAATAGTCTCCCATGGGCCTAAGTCTGGTAAATTCGTTCTGCGATAGATAAACACCGAATCATTAGGGTTAACACTGGATGCTGCCAACCAGTTTAGTTGGATGACATTATCATTGCCTATGGAATCTGTAACGTAACGAACATCAATGACAATGGTATCTACATAGACTGCAAAACTACTTGTATCAAAACAAAACTTATTTGAAGCGACTACAGAAATTGACTTTTGAAAACTCAATTTGTTCCATTTCACAATAACACTATCCAAAATAGAATCGCCTTTAATAGTACCACCAAATACATTCCACTCATAAGTATTGCCCGTAACTGGTGTTAATTTATAGGTGATAACGGAAGAATCTTGGCTACAAGATAAGGTATCAGCCAAATTCGTTATAATTGGTAACCCCGCTTGAGGATAAATAACCACAATATCACTAGCACTAACAGAGGCACAAGCACCACCATCTACCGTGTTGGTAATGGTATACGTGCCCAATGTACTTTGTATTGGGAAAATTGAACCAGTGCTATCATTAAATGCTAAACCAGTGGCAGGAACAATAGTAAATACCCCGAAATTGGTACTTGGAAATAAAACGGTGTCAACTCCAGCACAGTAGAGTGGTTCAAAATCAAAATCTGCAGAGGTAGGAGGCGTATCAACCAATACATCCTGATTACGGGTATTTGTACAACCATTGGCACCTATATGGGTTTGACTTATGGTATATAATCCAATTCCTGCAGCAGTTGGGTTAAATTTACCCTGGCCCAATCCAACTAGGTTAGTGAAACCAACAGTTGCAGGAGCTATTCTAAATGTATCAAGTCTGTTAGAGCTAAAAGTAATTTCGCCTTGTGAACTACAATAATTTGATGCTAAACCAGTAAATGAAATAGTTGGCAATGGTTTCACATTCACTACCACGCTGTCGTTCGATATATTACTACAAGTGGCATCCTGTATCGTTAATAACCTAAATACAATGGTATCTATTGGATTTGAGGCAATATTTGCCACACTATTTACAGTTGAATCAGTTTTGGTGGTATTTCCTTCTTTGTAAGTATATTTAAATGGCGGCACGCCAGCAGTAAAGGTAAGGTCTAATACCACATTGTCGCCAGCACAAACGGTACTTAGGCCATTATTTATTAAGGTGGCCGTAGGAGAAGGATTAATATTGGTAACCGCAGAATCAGTTACGCTACATCCATTTTCTTCTACCGTTAATTTTACCTTTTTTAAGCCTGAGTTAGGGTATAATAAACTATGCGGCCCCACATCATTAATTGGTTTTGCACTCGATCCACCTCCAAAATCCCAAGTAAAATTAGCGCTTGGAGATGTGCCAGTGTAAGTGGCTATAATGGTATCAGCTAAACATTTACCAGGGGTAATGTTAAATGTGGTACTTGGTTTTGGAGAAACAATAATGATCGGACTTGATTGTTCGTCGTCATAAATGGCATCACAGCCAGAGGCATCAAAACCTCTCACAACTTTATATTTTGTAGTAACTATTGGACTAACAAAAAAGGTGTCAATATTTTTGGTAAATAAAACCGTGTCTTGGACAATTCCATTTGAGGAAGAATCTTGGTAGATCAAAGACCAATTAGGTATGCCAATTTTTAAATTTCCAACCAAAGGTGCTTGATCTCCCAAACAGATGGATTGACTTTGGCTAAACTCAAATTCTGGAGTAGGCCTCACAACCAAAGTGGCTGTTCCAGTAGCAATGTTGGTACAGGAATTAGAGTCTGAAACACTTATTAATGAGTAAACCGTGGTGTCACTTGGACTTACGTTAAATACATAAGGTGAACTATATGCGGTGTCTTGTTTAATTGAGCCATCATCATAGGAAAAAATCCAAGGTTTTGTTCCTGAAGTGAAATTAATGATAATATTTGACGCATTCACCCCATTACAAACAGTATCATTTCCTGTAATTGTTGCTACTGGGTTTGGATATACTTCTACAAGTTTGGTTGCACTTCCTGAGCAGCCATTAATAGTATTAGTGGCTATTACAGTAATAGGTTTTAAACCACTTGTAGTCCAACTTACATCATAGATATCTACTGAATTTCTTATACTATCGCCCCCTGAAAAGTCCCATCCCAACTTGATGTTGGTTAGATCTTCTTTAAACTGCGCAATAATTGTATCACCAATACAAATCGCATCTTGTGTAACTGCAATAACTGCCAAAGGCGAAGGATTAACATCCACTTGAACAGAACCTGGAATATTACTATTTATACAACCTAGATTATCTTTAATGCTGTCAAGGGCATAGATAAATTGACTAGTTGGACTTACACTTATATAATCTGTTAAATTAGATAACGTAACTTGACTAGGACCAGATTCGTCGTTGAAATTAACAGTAAATGGCGCTGTTCCGGTAGAAACAACTTTGATAAATGCTTGTGTGCCAGAGCAAATGGTGGTATCACCACTGATAACCGCCGTTGGTGCACCTTGAATCAGCACATTTCCAAAGGCTGTATCAGAAAGACAGCCTGTTGCATTATCTTTTAGAATTAATCTGATTGTTTTGTTTCCTGTTGTATTATATTGAGCAATGTGTGGCCCGACTAAGGTAGAATCTAATGGTAAAGTATTGTTATCAAAATGCCAACTGTAGCTAGGGCTAAATAAAACATCTCCTGTAAATGTAATGGTTACATCTTGGTCTAAACAAATGGCACTTGGACTTACAACAAATGAGGCTATTGGCAAACTATCAACACTTACAGTAGGGGGTTGTTCATCATTTAATAAGGCTGTACAACCTGAGGCATCTGTAACACTTATAACTTTGTATGCGGTATATACCGTTGGAGAAACAAAAATTGAATCTACTATTGAATTTGAATTTAGCGTATCTATGTTAATACCTAAAGACGATGAGTCAGAATAAACCAAAGTCCATGATGGTGTTCCAACTTTTAATAATGCTTGCAAACCAACCGTATCGCCCAAACAAATCACCTCACTTTTTCTAATCGTAGCATCTGGTAATAATTTTACAATTACATCAGAAGTACCGCTAACATTACCAGAACAATTATTTGAGTCTATTACACTTACCAAGCTGTAGGTTGAATTAACCGTAGGATTGGTAGGTATTAAATAAGGGGTTACATCAGCAGTATCGGTAACTGGAGAGCCATTTACATTATAGGTAAAAATCCAAGGTTTTACTCCAGTAAAGTCAACCTGTATTTTAGAGGCTGATGTTCCTGAACAGACTGTATCATTTCCGCTTAGAGTGGCACTAACAATAGGATTAATAGTTACTGAATTACCAACACTAGCACTACAACCGGAAAGGGTGTCTGTAACCGTAACCTGTAAGTTCTTTATTCCCGAAGTATTCCATTGTACATTGTACTCTTGAGAATTACCTGTCGGATTTAGACTGGATTGACCGTCAAAATCCCAAACAAATTTCATTTCAGGATCTATAACAGATTGGTATTTAACCAAAACATCAGAATTTCCACAACTTACTGGAGGCGAAACGGAAAAGTCTGGTGTAGGGGTATCTTCGACATTAACGTTAACCTTACTTGGAATGATGGTATTTGGGCAAAGTGCAGCATCTGTAACCTGACTAAATTCATAATTGTATGTTGACAAAGGATTTACCATAATGGTATCGTTGGCAACTGTAAAATCCTTTGATTTAGGAGTTCCTTGTTCGTCTATCCACTCAAGTATCCAAATGGGTGTTCCAGTAAATGCTACTTTTAATATGGCAAAATTTCCTGAACAAATGGTGGTATCACCAGTAACAACAACAGTTGGTGCGTTTTGAATGGTCAATGCAAGTTTAGCTGTGTCAGAAACACAACTTCCATCTGAAACAATCAAATAAATATTTTTAACTCCCAACGTATTCCAGCTTGCTGCATAAGGTCCAGCGGTAGTTAAATCCGGATCTGAGATGGTGGTAGGATTATCAAATCCCCATTGATAACTTGTAACTGGTGCACCTGTGTAGGTGAAAGTGACATCATTATTTAAACAAGCTACAATTGGATTAGTAGCATCAAATGCTGCCACAGGTTTTGTCACAATATTAATGGTAGCTGTGTTTGATGTAATAATTGCGTCACAATTGACATCACTCACCGCAACCAAGGTATAAGTTACGTTAGCCAATACTGCTGGAATATTAACAATTTCAACTAAATTATTGGTGGTAACTGTACTATCTTTTACACCATCGTTATAGGTATAAGTAAAAGGTGCAAGACCACTAAAATTGAATCTTACAAAAGCATCTGCCCCTTCACAAATGGTGGTATCATTGGTGATAGAGGCTGTAGGAGCGGCAATTACATTTACAACTGCTGCTCCTGTAAATGTTCCAGTGCAACCACTTGCATCCGTCAACGAGGTAACCTGATAGGTTGTAGCACCTAATCCTGGAGATGTAGGCACTAGATCTGCATAGCTGTCAGTTGCGGAATTAGTTGGAAAGTTATTGCTTCCATCTGAATAGGTAAAATCATAAGGGGCAATGCCGTTAAAGTTAAAATATAAAACAGGACTACCTCCTTGGCATAAGGTAGTGTCTCCACTTATCGTAACATCAGGTGCACTATTTACGGCCACAACTACCGAATTTAAAGAAGAGGTACAACCGTTTTCAGTTACTTGAAGGGTAACCGTTTTATTGCCAGGGGTACTCCAGGAAACGCTATGTGGCCCGATGCCAGTGCCAGGCGGTACTACCGTTGCGCCTCCAAAGTTCCAATTGTAGATAGCAGAAGGAGGTGCTGAGCCAAAATATTGTATAGAAGTATTGGTGTTAATACAGGCAGGTGGTACAATAAAGCTAGCATCTGGTCCTGGGGTTATGCTCATTACTGCTGTTGATTTTGAAATAATAGCATCACAATTGGCATCTTTAACATTTGATAAAGTGTAAGTTACACCTGCTGCTACTGAAGCAATATTTATTACCTCTACATTATTGTTGGTACTAGCACTAATAGGTCCTGAGCCATCGTCATAAGTATAGCTAAATGGCGCAACTCCATTAAATCTTATTCTAACAAAGGCAGGTGAACCAGTACAAACACTGGTATCTCCAATAATTGAAGCGGTTGGAGCATTACCTACATTTACTACTGCTGTTCCCGTAAACGTTCCTGTACAACCACTTGCATCTGTTAATGAAGTAACTTGATAGGTTGTAGTGCCTAATCCTGGAGGTGTAGGCACTAGGTCTGCATAGCTGTCCGATGGGGAATTAGTTGGAAAGTTATTGCTTCCATTTGAATAAGTAAAATCATAAGGGGCTATCCCGTTAAAGTTAAAATATAAAATAGGGCTACCTCCTTGGCATAAGGTAGTGTCTCCACTTATCGTAACATCAGGTGCACTATTTACGGCCACAACTACAGAATTCAAAGAAGAGGTACAACCGTTTTCAGTTACTTGAAGGGTAACCGTTTTATTGCCAGGGGTACTCCAGGAAACGCTATGTGGCCCAATGCCAGTACCAGGTGGCACTACCGTTGCTCCTCCGAAGTTCCAATTGTAGGTAGCAGAAGGAGGTGCTGAGCCAAAATATTGTATAGAAGTATTGGTGTTTACACAGGCAGGTGGTACAATAAAGCTAGCATCTGGTGGAGGATTAACATTTACCACTATATTCGAAGTAGTTCCTAAACAACCACCAAAAGAAGGAGTTACGGCGTAAGTAACTGTTCCAGTTCCAGTCAATGTCTGTTGAATTGGCGAACCCGATCCATCGCTAAAGCCAGAAACAGTTCCAGTTGAGGAGGTTGTATAGTTAAATGTTGCACCAACTGGAGAGCTTGTTAATACCAAATTTGTTTGAGCACCAGTACAAATTGACGTTGGTGAAACCGTACTTACGGTGCTTGGTGGGTCTACTGTTACCGTAATAGACAAAGGTGTGCCTAAACAAGCACCTAAACTTGGCGTCACCAAATAAGTAACTGTGCCATTGCCAACTAAAGTTTGTTGTATAGGAGAACCAATTCCATTGCTAAATCCCGCAACAGTTCCTGTGCTTGAAGTAGTATAACTATAGGTGGCCCCAGCAGGCGTACTTGTTAGGACCAAATTAGTTTGACCACCACTACAAATGTTAGTTGAGGAAGATGTAGATGCTATTACTCCATCATTCACATTAACAGAAATAGTACTTGGTGTTCCTATACAACCAGCAAGTGTGGGGGTGACAAGATAATCAACTGTTCCATTACCTGTAAGTGTTTGTTGAATTGGTGATCCTGAGCCATTGCTAAATCCTGTCACAGTACCACCAGATAAAGAAGTGGTATAAGTAAAGGAAGCCCCAATTGGATTACTAACTAAAAGTAAATTTGTTTGACTACCACTACATATATTTGTAGATGAAGCCGTTGAAACAGTAGGGCCAGGATTTACAGTAACAATGATGGAGGTAGCTGCACCACTGCAACCTGTAATACTAGGAGTAACTAAATACTCAACTGTACCAGAACCAGTTAACGTTTGGTTTATAGAACTTCCCGTACCATTGGCAGCTCCGCTAGCTGTACCCGTTACTACACCAACTGTCCAACTAAATGATGCTCCAGTAGGATTACTTGTCAAAGAAATAGCAGTTGTATTTCCTTCACAAATTGAATATGTCGTAGGTGAAGTTAATACAGGAGGATTTGTAACTGTTACAGTAATGGTAGAAGTACTTCCTACACAACTTCCAAAAGATGGCGTAACCAAATAATCTACAGTGCCTAGTCCATTAAGGGTTTGATTAATTGCAGTACCTGAGCCACTACTAAACCCACTTACTGTTCCTGTTATTAAACCTGTTGTCCAATTAAAGCTAGCACCACTAGGTACACTTGTTAAATTAATACTTGTTGTTCCACCTGAGCAGATTGTATTTGTAGTACTTGAGGAAAGTACAGGAGGTCCAGATACATTAACTGTTATGGTCGTTGTTGTTCCTACACAAGTACCTAATGTAGGTGTAACTAAATACGCAATGCTTCCAGTGCCTGTTAAAACTTGATTTATGTTAGTTCCGCTTCCTGCAATCGCTCCAGAGGCAGTTCCTGTGATTGTTCCGATAGTCCAAGCAAAGGTGGCGCCAACTGGATTACTTGTTAAAGGAATATTAGTGCTATTGCCTGAACAAATGGAAAAGGTACTAGAGGTAGTTACTGCTGGCGTAGGTAAAACAGTTATTGTAATGGTTCTTGAATTTCCTGCACAACCATTTCTGGTAGGTGTAACAATATATTCTACTGTTCCATTTCCTGTTAATGTTTGAGAAATATTATTTCCACCTCCTGCACTTCCACCAGTAACTATACCAGTAATCGTACCTATCGTCCAAGCAAATGTTGAGCCTGAAGGAGAGCTAGATAAAGGAATATTAGTAGTTGCACCACTACATAAAGAACCAGTTGTAGCCACGGTCATGTTTGGTAATGGACTCACAGTTACGGTTATTGTCAGTGGTGTACCAGTACAACTCCCAAATGAAGGTGTTACTATATATTGAATTGTACCACTTCCTGTTAATGTTTGAGCAATAACAGAACCGCTACCAGAAGATGCCCCAGAAGCAGAACCAGTTACTGTACCTATGACCCAAGAAAAGCTAGCACCCGAGGGACTGCTAGTTAATGCAATGTTGCTCGTGTTTCCAGAACAAACAATAGCAGTATTAGGTGTGGTTACTGTGGAACTGTTACTTACTGAAACTGTAATAATCGTTGGAATACCAACACATGTTCCAATTGTTGGGGTTACTATATATTCTATTGTACCAACTCCATTTAATGTTTGGGCTATAGTACTTCCACTACCTGCAATGGCTCCAGAGGCTGTGCCTGTAATTGTACCAATAGTCCAAGTAAAAATTGCTCCTAAAGGATTACTAGTTAAGGCAATATTGGTAACATTTCCAGAACAGGCAGTTTGGCTGGTTGAAGTTGTCAAAACTGGGCTTGGATTTACTGTTACAATGATATTTGTTGTGGTACCTGCACAAGAACCGATGGTAGGTGTTACTTGGTATGCAACTGTTCCATTACCAGTTAACGTTTGAGCTATCGAGTTACCACTCCCTGACGTAGCTCCACTTACCACTCCTGTTATGGCCCCAATGGTCCAATTAAAGGTAGCCCCTGAGGGGTTGCTTGTAAGTGAGATGCTCGTTACATCCCCAGAACATATTGAACTTGTTGTGCTGGTGGTTACAGTAGGTGTGGGTGAAACGGTTACAGTAATAGTACTTGTACTGCCTACACATGAGCCTAATGTTGGTGTTACTAAATAATCTACGGTGCCATTTCCAGTTAATACTTGTGAAATTGTCGATCCACTTCCATTGCTTGCGCCACTCACTGAGCCAGTTATAGCACCTAATGTCCAAGCAAAAGTTGCACCAGAAGGGCTACTCGTTAACGAAATATTTGCATTGTTACCACTGCAAACATTAGCCGTGGTAGCGGTGGTTAAAGTAGGAATTGGTGAAACAGTTACAGTAATGGTGGTAGGATTACCAACACAACTACCAGAAGTGGGTGTTACGATATATTGGATAGTCCCTGTTCCAGTTAAAGTTTGAGCAATTGTATTTCCACTACCTGCAATTCCTCCAGTTACTGACCCAGTAATTGTACCGATAATCCAACTGAAACTTGCCCCAGTAGGATTACTAATCAAGGCGATATTGGATGTTAATCCAGAACAAACATTCTGGGTTGTAGATGTAGTTAATGTCGGAGTTGGGTTTACGGTAATGGCTGCACTGCCTCCAAAAGTACCATTACAATTGTTATCATTAAATGCGGTTAAGGTATAGGTTCTTGTTGTAGCAGGAGAAACTGCAATTACATGTGGGTTAGAACTAGTTGTAACCGAGGTTGAAGTAGAGCCATCACTATAGGTGAAGTTGTATGGGGCTGTTCCCGTAAACGACACTGAAAGATTCGTAGAATTACCACTACAAATTGTATTTGCACCGCTTATGGTGGCGGTTGGTTGATTAATAACGGTAACAGGTGTTGTAGTTACGGTTGATGGGCAACTAGATTGCACTACCGACAATGAAACATTATTGGTGCCTGGAGCTGACCATGAAACATTATGAGGACCTTGGCCTGTAGCACTCGCAGGAGTGCCTCCAGCAAATGTCCAGTTGTAAGTAGCTCCTGCATTACCAGTACCGGTGTAAGTAATAGTTGCAGCTTGATTGGTACATAAGCCAGCGGGTGATACACTAAAGGTTGAAGTTGGTACAGGTCTAACGGTAACAACGGTAGTTCCTGAAAAGGTGCCATTTGTACAATTAGCATCCCCTACAGAAACAATTGAATATGTAGAAGTGGTACTGGGAGATAATAAGGAGGTAGATAATACACTACTTGTAGTTCTTGAAAAAGTGGTAGTACCATCGGTAAATTGATAAGTATACGGAGCTGTACCAGAACTTAAAAATGATAAGGTAACGCTATTGCCCGCACAAATACTTTGATTGGAAGTAATTAATCTTACATCTGGTCTTGTTAGTATGGTTATATTGTTGGTTGTTTGGGAAGAGGTACAACCGTTTTCCGAAACTGTAAGTCTAACAGTTTTCGGCCCTGTGGTTAACCATCTTATTTGGTGAGGACCTTGACCTGAACCAGATACAACTACTCCTCCTCCAAAATTCCAATTATAAGAAGCTGTGGGACTTGCTGATCCTGTATAGGTTACTGTAACATCTGAATTTAAACAACTTGTGCTTGGAATCGTAAATGTACTGGTAGGTGAAGGTGAAACATTAATGACTGATGTTCCACTTACTGTGCCAGAACAAATTCCATCTGTTACTGAAACTAATGAATATGTTGTACTTACACTAGGATTTACAGTTATAGAAGATGAAATTGTGTTAGAGGTACCTGAAAAGGTAGTGGTTCCATCGGTATATTGATAGTTAAAAGGTGCTGTACCGCTAAAAGAAATTGGAATAGTTGTACTTGATCCATTACAAACTGCAATAGTTGTATCCTTTATGCTTGCACTTGGTGCCGAGTTAACATTAATTGTTGCCAACCCAGTAGGAACACCTGCACATTGTGCATCATTAATGGAAGTGCCAAAATAATTGGTGGTAACTGATGGGCTAACTACAATTGTTGCAGGATTGTTGGAGGTATTAATTGTTGCTGGAGTCCCTGCATTGTTGTAAGTATATATCCAAGGCGCTGTACCTGTGAAGGTAATTGTTAAGTTGGAGGATTGACCAATACAAATGGTATCAATGCCAGAAATTACTGCTTGAGGTTGATTTACTACATTTACTAAACGTGTAGTAGTGGTTGATAAACATCCATTATTACTCACTTGTAAGGTAACATTTTTAGGGCCACTAGTAGACCATCTTACTGTTTTCAAGTTATCAGGTCCACTAATATTACCACCAGCTGGATTCCAATCGTAAAGTGCTCCAGATTGGGCTGATCCAGTAAAAGTTAAAGTGATGTTCTCATTAACACAAGGAGAAGCCTTGGAAATAGTAAAAGAAGAATTAGGGACAGGGCTTATGACTACATTTTTTGTTGCAACAGCACTGGAACATACTTTAGATTGTTTTCCTAGACCAGTCGCATAAACATCATAATTACCTGCGTTGGCCGCGGTAACATTTGTTATAAAAAAGGATTGATTTGTGGAAGTAAAACTATTTGGACCTGTCCACTGGTAGCTCGCACCTGCATCAGAGGCTGCTGAAAAAGTTAAAATATTATTAAGACACAAAGGAGCATTTGACGTAATGATTGGGGTAGAAATTGCCCTGCCTGCTGAAATATCAAATGATTTAAAATCAAAATCACCATTTATATCTTGCGCTACCACCACATAATTTTGAGCTGGCAAATTCTTAACAGTGAGCGTATCAAAATTTTGGATTATTGTTGCATTAAAAGAGCCACCACTTACAAAGTAAGTAATTGGTAAAGCTCCAGAGGTAGTGGTAATAAAAATCCTACCGTCATCCGCACCTTCACATGATTCTCCAGTGGTATCAACAGAAACAATTTGTACTTGTGCAAACGAGACTGCCGTAAATGCCAGACTTATAAATAGATATAATAGTTTCTTCATAAATTAGTTACAACATTTTACGGGTATCTTTAAAGCAGCTATTTTGCCATTTCCATCTTTCACCACCACCAAATAGTCTCCTTTAACAAGACTATTCAAATCTCGTGTATTTATATTCGAAATACCTTTGCCAAACCATTGAAAGGTATATTTTCCGTCTCCTCCTTGCACACTCAGCTGAATAGCCCCATCTTTTGCTTCTTGTGTACTCGTATTTTTTACACTATAATCAATTTTTAATGATTGGTCACTATCTTGGGAGTAGGCGTGTGCTGTTGCGAAAAACCAAGCTACAACAATAAAATATTTTAATAGTTTTTTCATTAAAGGCAGTTTTACTTCAATTTATTACGGTTTTTTATAAATTTAGTTTTAGCAAGTTCTGAATTAATCATACATCCAAATTATTGTAATAGGATAATTTTTAAAAAAGTAGATACTATTATTTAAAAAATTTGAATGAATATACAAAAAGTTGTTGAATCATCCATTTTTTTCTTACTTAAAATTAAAAAATGTATAATTTCTTTGGTTTCGCTTGATGGTGTTAATATCCGTTGGAGTTCTCTAGCTGCATAACAAAATGAAAATGTTCATCATCCCCAAACTTATATTTGCTTTTGCTAGATCTATCAAGCATGGAAGTTTAATTACGTCTTTAAAAAATAGGAAGACCTTAGTACCGAAAGTTGTAGTCCAATTCGGCCATCACCTGCTAGATATTTTAATAAACGTAAAATATGAATTCAGGAATTACAAACTGGACTACCAATAAGAATAATCAATAAAACAGTGCAGGATGACTTGATTACCCAATTGTTATGGGTTTTTACCCAAGTCACACCTTGAGCATTCAAGGAGGTGGATAAATAGAAATTTAAAACGGTAACAAAAAATATAAAATTTGTTTTCATAACTTTATATTATAACTATTTATTAAGTTCCGACAGAAACTCTTTGAGTGGTATTTGAGGATAGAGGCGTTTTGTGTACGTACCATAAAAGCTATCACCATAATAATGCTTCTTGTCCTTATCCTACGGTCATCTTCCAAGCATTCTTCGAGTATGCTCCCTTTACCTTTCAACCAACCTTAAACTTTTTTCCACCATGCACACTGGTTGCACTGTGCGATTTTAAATTTGTGGCATGGAACGCGATCGATTGGAGTATCTTATCAAGGCTGGTGTATTAAATGGAGTGGTTGGCACTTTTGGGAAATGGGTGTTTCGTCGGCAAAAGGGCGGGCACATCGTACACTATCTAAAGTACTCAGGTCCGATATCAAACACGCCCAATCAGCAGAAAAGTCGCAGCAAGTTCCGCGAAGCGGTTCACTATGCCAATCAAGCAATGTTAGTACCTAAGATAAAGGCAGAATATGCAGCTATCGCTAAGAAATGAAAGAAGATAAACGTCCATTTGTTGGCTACACAATACTTCTTAAAAGGTATTCATATTCCGTTGCCGGTGAGACCCTTAGCGTCAAAATATGCTAGTTGGGAGGCCATTTTACAAGAAATACACCAGATGCAGCCTGTTTTGCCAAGCACATTTAGAAGAAGACAAAAGATTAGACTAGGCATAAAACCAAATGCCCTCTTGCCAAGTAGAGCACACATTTGGCATGGACGGCAAGGTAGACTATTGTGGTGTGGTTATTCCAAGATTGCCTTAATTTCCGTCCTTTCTAACGTATTTGTAAATCCTAATTGCAAGTAATAGTAGAATTGAAAAAACAACAATTCCCAGTAGGCCAAATACCCAACTTAATGCGTCTTTTAATACAATTACAAAAATAATAGCTACCAAGAATACAGTAGCTACCTCATTCATTATTCTTAAAAACGTTGGACTGTACTTAAGATTTCCACTTTTGATGATATTCATTACGTGTTGGCACCAACCATGATAAACCAAAAGACCTATAACTAAGGTGTATTTTACCAACATAAACGTCTGTAACCACCATGTTGATGCCAGTTTGTTATAAGAGATAACCGTCCATACCCCAAAAAAAATTGTTAATATAGCTGATGGCCAAGTGATTCCATACCAAAGACGCTTTTGCATGATCGCAAATTGACTTGTAAGGATCTGCTTATTTGGTTGAGGTAAATCAAAAGACTCTCGATAATAAATGAATAATCTTACGATATAAAACAAACCTGCAAACCAAGTTACCACAAAAATAATATGCAGGGCTTTGATATAACCAATATAATCCAAAAATCCTTCGTTTTTATGAACACAAATATAACTTACAAAGTTACCAATAGGCGAAAAGTTTGAATAAAATTTTTGGAGTATTTAAGTTAATTTTTCGACAATAAAGTACCTATTTGGTGGCATACGAATAAGGATCTCATTACCAATTTCATACAACCTTTTTAGAATGGTAATAACAAAACCTAAAACTTTTTTAAAACTACTTAATGCTAGCGTTATCTTAATTACTTCTTTACTTTCTTTATAAACAATTCATTAACAGAATCATTAGTAGAATTAAGTTTCTCAAAAAGGGATTTTCGAACCACTGGTAGTTCCAACTTATCAACAAGTTTTGTGACTGATGTATCCTTTTTCGTAATTTCAGGTGAAGTAACTATTTCTTCAGGTTGGCTAGTTACTTTATCTTCAATAATAGGATTAGGGGTGGCATTTTCTTTTAAGCTTTGTCCATTGGAAGATGTAGAATGAGGAAAATTTGATACTACTTTAATCGCTTTTTTGTTAGGAGACGGCGTTGTAATACTGTTTTCTTTAATAGCTGAAGTAGGTACCAACACCTTGTGACCATTTAATTCTAAACCATTTTTAGCGGATTCCTGAGAGGTTTCATTTAACAAAAACCAACATAATCCAATTAAGATCACAGTTCCTCCGATAAAAAATTTATATTTTTTAAGGAAGGAGGCTAAATTGCTGCTTTCCTTTGAATTTTGGTAATGATGATCTATTCTATTCCAAAGTTCATCAGAAACTGGCATTTCGAACTTTTCCAATTCATCTTTGGCAAAAGCTTCAAAATCATCATCTAGTTTGTTGTTATTCATAGCGATTGTTTTGATAGATTGACCGTAAAATTTGCTTTGCCTTAGCCAGTTGTGACTTTGAGGTACCCTCAGAAATATTTAGCATTTGGGCAATTTCTTCATGAGAATAACCTTCTACCACATATAGATTAAATATAATTCGTTTTCCTTCAGGAAGTTTCATGACCGAGGAAAGAATTTCATTGTTTGCGATAATTGTTAGTGTGGAATCTGCGTTATCTTCAAATTCCGATTCTAATGTATCTATATCATCAAAAAACTTGGCTTTTTGCTTATCTCCAAGAATTACATTTATTAAAATTCTTGTAGCCCAAGTTTTAATATTACTTTCTGCTCTGAACGTATGCAACTTAGAAATAATAATAATAAAAGCATCGTGCACATAATCCTCCGCTTTTGACTCATCTTTACAATACCTGTAAGCCACACCTTTTAATTTTGGTGCAATTTCCAAATACAGTTTCTTTATTTCCTTATTACTAATTTCTTTATTTTTAGCCTCTAAAAAGGTCATTTTAGGGTTATTTAAATCTTAGATACAATATACCACAAAAAGGTTGCTTTTATTTATTCCTAAAAAATAAAATATCTGTTTCCCCTTTGCTTTCTGTTCTATTACTAACAATGGCCAATATATTATTGTAAATTTTTAAAAATGAAAGGTCATCTTGAATCGAATTTAAAGGATGTTTAAGATTTTGCGCAGTACCCCATTCGTCATCTTTTATTTTCGAAGAAAAAAGGTCGTAGCCTCCCATTGAATTTGGTCTATTTGAAGCAAAATATAAGGTACTGTCAGCAGAGAAGTAAGGGTTTATTTCATTGTGTACAGTGTTGATGGAAGGTCCAAGATTAATGGGATTAGACCATAATTCATTTTTTTTAATACAAACATAAATATCTGTTCCTCCATAACCTCCTTCCATATCAGATGTGAAAAAAAATAACAATCCAGTTGAATCGATAAATGGTTGAATAAAAGAGCACCTTTTTTTGTTAAAACTAAAGGTCAATTCATTCTCCCAACCTACATTTCCTTTAGTTGCTTGATATAACTTAAAACGATACTGATTGTCTTCGTCCTTAGATAATCTTGAATAGAATACGTATTTGCCGTCACTAGAAAAACTTGCGGCTCCTTCATGGTTAGGCGAATTTATAAGTGAGGAGAAAGGCGTATTCACCCCAAAATATACTTTTTTTGAATTTACAAGTTTTATGCTATCAATTCGTGTAACAAAAATATTGTAAGCAGGCATTCCTGTATCTCCTGATTTTTTTTTGATAATAACAGACTCGCGATTAGATAAAAACACAAGTTGATCTTTATGCCTATAGCTTGGATTAAGTTCAGAAAAAGGAGTGTTTAGATTATTAGATTTAATAAAAAAATAATTATGCTTTTTGCCTATCCAGGTTAAAGTTGAATCATAAAATTCGAGTTCGGTTTTGATAAACCCAGCAATAAGTTCATTTTTTACCTTCAGCTTTGCTTTTAGTTGGTTTAGAATATTTTTTTTGTCACACTTTTTTAAAGTTTTTATATAGTACCACGAAAGGGTATCATTAAGCAAATTATGTTGATCGAGGTATAAAAAAGCCTTTAAGGCTGCATCATTACGATTAGTCTTATAATAAGAAAGAGTGAGCTTTTTTATTAATTGTGAATTGGCAGGGTCCTTTCTAATGGCTTTTTTCAAATGAGGAATTGCCAAAAAGTGCTGATTTGTTTCGTAATATGCCAAGCCTAAATCCTTATGGTAGTTTTGTTTAAACATAACACAACTATTTAAGAGCAAAATTATTACTGCTGCCAACGAAAGAAGAAAACCATTCATTTTTACAAATCAGTCGGCGAAATTAATTTACCATTTTTAAGCACATTTTTGGCATTTTTTGGTTTTTCAAAAAGAAATTCTAATCCAATGTTATGTGTATTAACACCAAAAAGGGAATTATTTAGTCTAGTCTCATAGGCATAAAACAATTTACTCTTTTCTAAGGCTTGGTTAATTTTATTTAGTTGTAACCCACATGAAAAATTAACAAATCCATTATTTCTATATCCTATCCCTAACCAAATTTCATTTGAATAACTTAAGGTGTATTGAACTAAATAGTTTGTAGTTGAAAGAGTGGATCGAATTAAATAGAGTTGATTGAAGCTCCACCGTGCCGAAATGGAACTCTTATACTCCAGATTAAAATTATATATCCTTTTAATTCTAAAAATTCGATTTGATATCAAGTAATTATTTTGAAGGTGATTGATGCCTAATCCAATATTCAAGTTCTTTTTATTATATAATAATCCAAAATTAAAATTTGGTTTTGTTGTTTGAATTTGCCTTTCTTTCAACAGCTCATCGTCTTGGTCTTTTCTTTTCCACATATCGAAGTCAACCTTAAACTGAGAAAACCCGGCATTTAAACCAAAGGCCAAAAGTCCTTTTGCTATTTTTATTTTATACGAATAAGATACCAAACCATCGATGTTAGAATAACCCGCCATTTTTTCTTGTTTAACATATGCACCAATACCCACCCTTTCTTGATTAATAGGCATATCAAATGAAACGTAATTATGTGAATAAAGGCTTTTTTGGTTGGTTATAGGCCTATTCAATAATAAATTAATTCTTATTAATGATTGGTTGCCAGTGTAAGCTGGATTTAACTGGAGGTAATTCACTTGGTATAAATTGTTTAGAAACAAGTCTTGAGATTTCAAAGTATTTGTTCCGAAACAACCAACAATGATTAGTAAAAACAGCCTCATTTAACTAAAATCAGTGTTCCTTGAATGGACTGGTCAGGCAATTGAAGTAAATAGTAATATTGGCCAGCATCTACTGATTCTCCACACCAATTATTTTTATAATCTTCCGAGGTGAAAATAAGGTTGCCAAAGGCGTTATATATTTCAAGCTTATGCGTTAGTTTTTTGGGATTTTCAAATACTAAAAAATCATTTTTATTGTCATTGTTTGGAGTAACAACCTCGAATAGTTGGGTTTGATTATTAGGTTCTGTTGGTGTAGGTAGCTTTCTTACTGGATAATGGAACAATCCTTCTTGGAGATTGTGTATAGTGTTACTATAATAAGAGATAGCAAATGTTCCAATATAATTTTCAATGAAAAGATCATTCTTAGAATTAAAAATCTGACCAGAACTTAGGTTGGTGACAACTTGAGAAAAAAGACTAATATTTATGTGGATTAGTACAAAGCCTAATACTAGTTTCATATATCGTGCCCAGAAAAACAGAACACGAATATATGAAATAAGTAAAAAGAACTATCCAATTAAAGTTGAAATTATTTTTATTTGTTACTTATGGACAAGGGATTAGAGTTGAGTTTAAGGTTCCGTCATTCGCCACTTTTATTCTAAAGCATTGATCGTTTGATGCTTTCATAACAATTCCTTTGGTAGGATCATCGATATAAACGTCACCCGTACTTACATGTAGTTTAGCCGTTGGAGATTGAGTTCCAATCCCCCAATTGCCCGTACTTGTAATAACTCCTCTGTTATTTGATAATAGTTGGCCTCCAGTTTTAAAAACGATTTTACCTGGCGTGTTATCAGCAGCAATTACCAATCCGTTGGTTCCTGATCCAGCAATTATACTTTGATTAGATCCCTCAGATCCTGAAAGGGTGTATTCTGGACCCGCATGTAATAAAGTTAGCTTGCCACTTGTCTTACTACTTCCTGAGTATAAATTTAACATACTTAATGATGAATTATCAGTTGAAGTATTGTGGATAACAACCATTTCTCTAGGATCATTTGGGAATATTCCATAGGCTCTACTGCTTTCAACAGACAATACTGCATTGCTATTGTTGGGAGAACTGGTACCAATAGCCACATTTTTAGAGCTATTTAAATAAACCAAATTACCAATATTGTTCCAAGTATTGTTAGAGGCGGTTAAGGTTGAAGCCTTTCTATAGCTAATATTTCCATTTATATCAGACACAAGAACTCTTGATAAAGTATCCATGTTATTTAAGGATTCAAACCTAATGGAGCCTAAGGTGTGTAGTTTAGCCGTTGGAGATTGAGTTCCAATCCCCCAATTGCCTGTATTTGTAATAACTCCTCTAGATTGACCAGCGGTCATTAATTCAATTTTACCAGTTGTATTAGTTGCGTGCAACAACAAACCATTTGATCCACTAGCACCAATTGCACTTAAATTTTGATAAGCGGCTCCACTTAAGGCATAGGTTGATCCATGATGTACGATTGCGATTCCACCATTTTGAATATTCCCTGCAAATAAAGACAAACCAGCTAAGGAGGCATTATCTGTAGAGGTATTATGAATTCTTACCATTTCTCTTGGATCATTAGGGAATATGCCATAGGCTCTACTGCTTTCAACAGACAATACTGCATTGCTATTATTTGGAGAACTGGTACCTATAGCAACATTCTTAGAGCTATTTAAATAAACCAAATTATCGCTATTGTTCCAAGTATTGTTAGAGGAGGTTAAGGTTAAAGCATTTCTGTAACTAATATTTCCATTAATATCAGACACTAGAATTCTAGATAAAGTATCAATATTATTCAAGGATTCAAACCTAACTGTACCTAACGTGTGTAGCTTGGCTGTTGGAGTTTGTGTTCCAATCCCCCAATTGCCTGTATTTGTAATAACTCCTCTATTATTAGATGATAATTGGCCTCCCGTTTTAAAAACAATTTTACCTGGCGTATTATCAGCAGCAATTACCAATCCGTTGGTTCCTGATCCAGCAATTATACTTTGATTAGATCCCTCAGATCCTGAAAGGGTGTATTCTGGACCCGCATGTAATAAGGTTAGCTTGCCACTTGTTTTACTACTTCCTGAATATAAATTTAACATACTTAGTGACGAATTATCAGTTGAAGTATTGTGGATAACAACCATTTCTCTAGGATCATCTGGAAATATTCCATAAGGTTTATTTCCTGCCACGGATAATAAAGAATTGGAATTAGATGCCTTATTTGAACCGATTATTACCCCATCATTGTAATAAATACTTTTGTCATTCACATTCTCACCCCACAACTGATTGATAGAACTGGAAACTGTAAGCAAAAGAGAATCTCCTTTAAAAACTAAACCCTTACCAAGTTTTAAATTTACTTTTTCAGCATAAAGGGCAAAAGGAACACTATTCAAGGGGCTTATTCCATTCAATTCATAATTACTGCCTCCATTAGGATCTATTTCTAACTTAACATTTTTTGCATTTGCCCAATTCACCTCTCCAAAAATGCCTGTTTTAGAAGTGCCATTTCCAATTTGTAAAGAGAAGTTCCCAAATTTATTGGTAGAAGGCGTTTGTAGTTCCGAATAAACAACTTGGTTTGAGGCATTTTCTAAAATTGATATTTTTATTCCAATGGTTTTGTTTGCCAGAGCATTTCCGGAAGAATCCCTCGCAAGTCCTTGATAACTAATTGTTTTTGGTACCTGAGCAAAAAGTAAGTTAACAAATAACGTGAATATTATTAGGCCTATTGATTTCATGTTTATTTAATTATTAGTTTATGAAAATTATTAGTTATTGGGTTTTTAACTTGATATAAACCTTTGTCTAAATTATTTAAAATTGCTTCACCATTGTTAAATTGAATATAGTAATTTCTTCCAAGTGGATCAATCAGGTCCGTTACAAAACTCATATGGGGTGTATTAGTAAAATATACCTTATCTACGGCTGGGTTAGGATAGAGATATTCAGTCAATTTAAAATCAGTATATTCTTCCACGGAAGAAACATTATCAAAATTAAAACCATTGTTACCATTTGTAAAATACACATTTACATTAGTAAAGTTGTTAACCAATACCTCTCCTAGGGTATTTTCTACCACCATCTTTGAGTTTTCTAAACTTGAAAAACTAGTAATTAAGGTTGCATTAAAATCAGTCTGAGCTTGGACCCACCAAGCTTGCAATAAAAAGACTAAAAGCAAATATTTTTTATACATAACTATTTTTCTCCTTTGATATTAAATAAGTCATAAAGGTTGCCATACCTACAAAGTATTTTAGTAGTTTCATTTGGCTGTCCAAAAAGAGACATCTTAAGTAAGCTCCAAAGCTTAAAATTTGTTTGGTTTGTTTGAGTTTCATGAACTTAATAAATAATTCTATAACTTAAACAAAGACCAATCAACTTGAGCGAAATTAGAAATTTCCTGAGAGTGGCAAATAATGATGAATGAGTTACATATTAAATACGCAATGGTGTTTTTGATATTATCTTTATTTTTATAAGTTGAGGGATACTAGTAGACTTTAAATTTGAGAACCGAACTCAAGAGTTTTATTGAAAATAATCATTTGTATATTATAAGAGACCCTGTTTGTTTATCAGTAGGTAGAACCAAAATTTAAATATCCCAACAATAATTGAAAATTTGGATTTGTAATATCCATTATTTAGTATCCTACTCTTCCAAACCTTAGCTTTATAACATCCAAACAATATTAATAATTATCAATTTAAAACCGCCATTGCCACTTAAATAGGCCTAGAAGTTTTAAGTATTAACCATAAAACCTATATTTGCAGCTTAATTTTTACATTTTTATGAGTGAAGCTTTGCCAAAAAGGTCAGAAGATTATTCTGGTTGGTATAATGAACTAGTTAAAAGAGCCGATTTGGCAGAAAATTCTGAAGTAAGAGGTTGTATGGTTATCAAACCGTATGGCTATTCGATTTGGGAAAAAATGCAACAAGCTTTGGACAAAATGTTTAAAGAAACTGGACATACCAATGCCTATTTTCCACTATTTGTTCCAAAAAGCTTATTTGAAGCAGAAGAAAAAAACGCAGAAGGTTTTGCTAAAGAATGTGCAGTAGTAACGCATTATAGGCTAAAAACCGACCCCAATAATAAGGGTAAACTTATTGTAGACCCAGAGGCAAAGCTTGAAGAGGAACTAATTGTAAGACCTACTTCGGAAGCCATTATTTGGAAGACTTATAAAAATTGGGTTCAATCTTACCGTGATTTACCAATTTTGATAAACCAATGGGCCAACGTGGTGAGGTGGGAAATGAGAACAAGATTGTTTTTAAGGACTGCCGAGTTCTTGTGGCAAGAAGGGCATACCGCTCATGCTACTAAAGAAGAAGCACTTTTTGAAACTACCCAAATGCTTGACATTTATGCTACTTTTGCCGAGCAATACATGGCTTTGCCAGTTGTTAAGGGTGTTAAAACCGAAAACGAACGTTTTGCTGGTGCTGATGATACGTATTGTATTGAAGCCTTAATGCAAGACGGCAAGGCCCTTCAAGCGGGGACATCACACTTCTTGGGTCAAAATTTTGCACATGCATTTGATGTCAAATATCAATCGAAGGAAGGCAAACTTGAACACGTTTGGGGAACTTCTTGGGGTGTTTCAACACGATTAATGGGCGCTTTAATCATGGCTCACTCCGATGATGATGGCTTAGTTTTACCCCCTGTCCTAGCACCGATACAAGTGGTGATTGTGCCTATATATAAAGGTGATGATGGATTAAAATTAATTTCGGAAAAGGTACAGCAAATTGTCGAAGAACTAAAACGAAAGGGCATTTCTGTAAAATATGATAACAGAGATACGCATAAGCCAGGTTGGAAATTTGCAGAATACGAACTTAAGGGTGTACCTGTAAGACTTGCCATGGGACAAAGAGATTTAGAAAACGGCACAATTGAAGTGGCACGCAGAGATACAAAAACTAAAGAAACGCTTCCAGTAGCAGATGTGGTACCACATATTGAACAACTCTTAAATGATATTCAAAATAACATATTTCAAAAAGCCTTAGAATTTAGGAATTCTAATATCACCAAAGTTGACAATTTTGAAGACTTCAAAAAAGTATTGGCTGAAAAAGGAGGCTTTATTTCAGCGCATTGGGATGGTACCAACAAAACCGAAGACAAGATAAAAGAATTAACAAAAGCCACTATTAGATGTATTCCCCTTGATGCTGTGGCAGAAGTAGGAAATTGTGTGTATTCAGGGGCACCATCATCCAAAAGAGTATTATTTGCACAAGCATATTAAACTTATTTACATTGAACCTTTACAAAAAGACATTCTAAAGGGTTTTAAAATAATTATTCGAAAATTATCATAAATTAAATGATTGACGGCAAAAAAATAGTGGTAGTAATGCCTGCCTACAACGCAGAAATAACCCTAGAAAAAACGTATAATGAAATTCCTTTTAATATTGTAGATGAGGTTATTTTGGTAGATGATCATTCCAGAGACCATACCTTTGAAAAAGCCAAAAACTTGGGAATTAACACTGTCATTCGTCATGAAAAAAATACAGGTTATGGTGGCAATCAAAAAACTTGTTACAAAAGCGCATTAGCATCGGGAGCAGATATAGTAGTAATGTTACATCCTGATTATCAATATACTCCGTTGTTGTTAGAAGCAATGATTTATCCTATTGCACGGGGTTTGTTTGATGTAATGCTTGGATCAAGAATATTAGGCAAAGGAGCACTTATCGGCGGGATGCCCATGTACAAATACATTGCCAATAGATTTCTGACCTTTTTTCAAAATGTAATGATGAGGCAAAAACTAGCAGAGTATCACACAGGATATCGTGCCTTTAGCAAAAAAGTATTAGAAAATTTGCCTTTAGATAACAATTCTGACGATTTTGTATTTGACAACGAAATGCTGGGACAAATTACCTATGCAGGCTTTTTAATAGGAGAAGTTACTTGTCCAACTAAATATTTTAAAGACGCTAGCAGTATTAATTTTAAACGTAGTGTTAAATATGGCTTGGGTGTTTTAAGAGTATCTGTAACATACAGACTTCAAAAATGGGGAATTGGCAAATTCAAAATTTTTAACGGCTTGAAGGAAAATCAATTTAGAGTTGTTGAAGAATAGTTATATACAATACTATAAACTTGAAAATACTTATTATTCGTTTCTCATCAATAGGAGACATCGTGTTAACCACACCAGTAATACGTTGTCTTAAACAACAGCTTCCATCAGTTGTATTGCACTATTGTACAAAACAATCTTTTGAAAATATTATTAACACCAATCATTACATTGATAAATACATTTATTTACAAAATGACCTAAATAAACTGATCGATACACTTAAAAAAGAAAGGTATGATTATGTAATTGATCTACATAACAATGTAAGAACTAAGATAATAAAATGGAAGCTTGGCGTAAAATCTTATAGCTACAACAAGTTAAATATTGAAAAATGGCTTTATGTAAATTTTAAAATTAACCTTTTGCCCAAGGTTCACATCGTAGATAGATACATGGCCACTGTTGCTTCGTTAGGAGTTTTTAATGACCATCAAGGACTCGACTTTTTTATTGCCCCCAGTGTAACTACTGAGTCGTCGTTATTATCTATCTATTCTAAATATGTGGTATTTGCTATTGGAGGTCAACATTTTACAAAGAAGCTTCCGCCTTTTAAAATCGCAGAAGCCTGTGCTAAAATTGTACTACCTATAGTAATAATTGGAGGAAAAGAAGACTATAAAGCGGCTGAGGATGTTATCAAATTTTGTCCTAAAACCGACTTAATAAACTTAACAGGGAAACTTTCCATTCATCAATCTGCTAGTGTTATTAACAAATCAGCATTTGTAATTAGCCATGACACGGGGATGATGCATATTGCCTCTGCACTCAAGAAGAAGATTTTTGCTATCTGGGGAAATACAGTTCCTGATTTTGGAATGTATCCTTACAAAACAGAATATGAAAACATAGAAAATGTCAATATAGGTTGTAGACCCTGCTCCAAAATAGGGTTTAACAAATGCCCTAAAACACATTTTAAATGTATGATTGATATAAATTTTGAGCAAAAGTTTTAATTAGTCGAATTTTTTTTTAATTTTTGCATTGTTTTGAAATATTCAAAACCTTTTTTAGAAAATATCCAAAAAATATAGCTCGTATTATTATCGATATTCTTTTTCTTAGACTCAGATTTTTAAAATTATGAAAAAACTATTACTCATAACACTTCTTTCCATAATTTGTCTTTTAGCTTGTAAAGAGCCTCGACCTAAAGAAAACGTTATTATAGATTCCCTCAACAGCTATGCCAACGTGGTCATTCCTAAAAAGGATTCATTTCAAATTTTATCACCGCTTCCACAAAAAGATTTTAAAGGCGCTAAAAGTTACAAAATAAGTGGAAAACTAATATCAAGTCTTGCGAATGAAGACTTTAGCATCTACCAAGTGTTAATTCTTGACACGAATGGTGTTATTATAAAACAAATAAAAGCCAAAAAGGATGGGTCTTATGCGTTCAGAAAATTAGAATCGGGCAATTATAATATCGCCCTTGACTCAATTAATGTAAACATTAGCGCAAACGTACCAAAAATTGAAAAGGAGGTAGACGTATTAATTAAGGAAGAAATCGTTGATAAATTTCAAATAGGAACAGTTTTAACCCAAAAAGAGGTAAACGAAAGACTCCTAAACTCTATTTCAAAAGATTCATTAACTACACTTAAAAGTAATGTAGTAAATGGCAAAATAACCATAGTAGGCAAAACTAAAAATGCTGAAATCCTCACGGTATTCTTAGTTAATAGTGCCAACAAAATACTTAAAAAGATAGACCTTACCTCTGATAAGAAGTTTAAACTTACTGCTCTTAAGGCTTATGATTATAAAATTATTCAAAAGGTGCCCGATCAAAATATTAAGGCATCAATTGATTATGTTTATGATAAAACCAAGATAAAACCTCAGTTAGAAGTATTAAAGACTTTTGACCAACTTAGCCCACTTAAATTAAAGGAATTGAGTATATATGCTTTTAAAAGTGATACACTTCAAGATGGTACATTTATTGGCCAATTAGAAGATGCTACAACCAATCAGCAATTACCATTACGAAAAATTCATTTAGTAAATAAGGCAGGTTTGGTAATAAAAGAAATATTAACAGATGAACACGGTCTATTTGAGTTTTCCAAACTTCCCAAGGCTTATTACCACATTGTGGTAGCGCCTAAAACCCCAAAAACTAAGGTATCTTATAAAAAACCAATTAAAATTGAGGAAAAGGCACCTGCGGTAGTTCAAGAAAAGGCAATCGAAGAAATGTTAGCTAAGCCATTAAAGACTACTTCTGTAAATAAAGTAGAAAATGTGAAGAAAATTGAAAGTGTGAATGAGCAAATTAACACTAACAATAACGATGCACTGCTTTTTTACCAAAGAGGAATTATGAAAATGGAGATGGGAGAATATTCTAGTGCCACAGAAGATTTTAATAAGGTAGTAGAGTTAAAACCAGATTATACCGACGCTTACATGCACTTAGGTGATTGTAAAGATTTTCTTGGTGATTATGAGGCTGCTTTAGAAAACTATACCCATGTGCTTACTTTTTCACCTAATGACATTCCAGCTTTTTACAAAAGAGCCATAGTTAAAAATGAAATAGGAGAATATTTAAGTGCCATTGAAGATTTAGACAAAGTGATAGAATTATATCCTTCTTACAATTATCCTTATTTTTATCGTGGAGTGGCTAAAAACCATTTAAGAAGGTATGAAGATGCTCTAAAAGATTATGACAAAATGTTGGAACTATCTCCCAATGTATCGGAAGGTCATTTTAATAAAGGTGCAACCTATTTTGAAATGGGCAAATACAAAGAAAGTATCACCTCATATACAAAAGCTATTGAAATAGAGCCAGAAGATGCTGAAGCTCATTTACATAGAGGACAAGCCTACTCTGCCATCACGGACTTTATTAATGCAACTAAAGACTTTGACCAAGCCATTAAAATAAAACCAGATCTTAAAGAAGCATATTATGAAAAAGCAACTATGAAGTATGCTCTTGGAGATATTACCACTGCCAATAATACTTATAATGAGGTTGTTAACAAATTTAAAGAAGACTACGAGGTTTATTATCATCGTTCAATATTCTTTCTAAATACTGAGGAGTATGCTAAGGCCAAGCAAGATCTTGACGAAGGCATTAAACTTTATGACAAAGATCCAGAAATGTTTTATCAAAGAGCAAAGGTAAATCAAAAGTTAAAAAATAAGGATCAAATATGTCCTGACCTTAAAAAGGCCAAAGAATTAGGATATACAGACGCTGCAAATCCGACGGAGTTAGAGACACTAACAAAGAAATACTGCGACTAGATTTTTATTAATAATATAAAAGTGATAAGCCCCGTTAACTACTTGTTAATGGGGCTTTTTTGTTGTAATATATTTTATAAATAATATAATATCTTATATTTGTACAATTATTACTACTTCTATCATTCCTATATTTATGAATAAAATTATTACTTCAATTGCGGCAGTTTTTCTGCTTAGCTTGCTTCAGAGCAATGCCCAATTATCTTCTACTGGATTCGAAAATTTAGCTGATGAGTCAGTTTTTACACAGGCTAGTTGGACAGCACAAGGTTTTACAGTGCCTTGGGTAAACGGATTTAATCAAAACCGTGCATATATTGACGATGCCTTTGCCAAATCTGGAACTAAATCCCTTAGAGTTACATTTCCTGCCAACAACTTTGGACCTGGTAACAGTGGAGCACAAGCACCTTTAATGGTAACTCCAGCAAATCAATTGTATATGTCTTACTGGGTTCGCTTTAGCAATAATTTTGATTATGGTGGCACGAGCGAGGGAGGTAAACTACCAGGTCTTGGAGGAGGAGGCAGATGTAGTGGATGCACCACGTGTGATGGCACTAATGGCTTTACCGCTCGATTAATGTGGCGAACAGGCGGAAGATTGGTACTTTATTTATATCATCTAGATAAATCAAACCCACCTTGTGGTGACAACAATACCCTCGTGGTGGGAGGTGCTGATTATTATATAACTAAAGGTCAATGGTTTCAAGTAACCCAACGCGTTAAGGTAAATAGTGGAAACAATCACGATGGCGAGGTTGAATTATGGATAAATGGTCAATCTGCACTATTAAGAACTGGTATTCAATTTGTTACAAATGGCGACAAAGTAGATAATTTGTACTTTTCTACATTTCACGGTGGCAGTTCAGCAGCTTGGTCGCCAGGGTCGGATGTACACATTTGGTTCGATGATATTAAAATAAGTGCTAATGCTTCTGATATTTTTCAACCTCTAAGCCTCTCCAATGATGACAATAAAGATAACGTTTTGGATAGTTCTGATGATATTTTTAAGGATTTCATACAACCATTGAGATCTGGCCAAACCTTTTCTTTCAAAAATGAGGACGAAAATGAGCTTGAACTAGAATGGTTTGACTCAAGAGGAAAATTTATTGAAAGGAATAAAAATACATCTGATTTGATTATTGTACCTCATTTAAAATCCGGAATTTATATTATTAAATTTAGTCATCAAGGTAAGTGGATAGCTAGAAAGATATGGGTTGAAAATTAACCACAACTTAACTTTTGTAACTGACGAAAACGTTTAATTATTTCAAAATTTATCTAATGAGGAGTTTGATATAATTAGGTTAAATCTGTATTTTGTTCAAAAAATGAAATTTTCTGATAAATCATAAATGCTGCCATGACTTAAACATGGCAGCTTGTCCGTGATATTGTCGATTTTGATCCATAATATTCCAAATAAAAACATTCTTGATTCTAAATTTATGCCCAGAATTAGTAATCCTTACTCCCTCATAATCATCAATATACCCACACAATAGCACCTTCTTCAACAATACTTCTCTTTCTTGTTGCGTGCTAGGTTCTGCTGACAATCGAGAAGGCAAAGTAATAAAATTTCCCCAAGAATATCCCCAAAGACTTTGAGCTGTGAGATTCGCATAGGAAAAAATTGGATCTAATTGAACACCATGCGAAACTACCACAAAAGGTGCTTCATATAATGCTTCTTCAATATTGACGCCTAATTCATTATTTACCAAATTTTGACCAGTAACTTTCCTATAAGACGAACACAGTAAATTAGAATGCTCAATAAAGTCTTCAGAGAATAATTCCATGATGAAATTTAATAGGATGAAAGCATAAAATGTAAATTCATGTCAACTGTAAATATTTACAATTTCAACTTTTCAATTAGTTTTTCAACATCATCAATGCTAAATGCTGGAAAATTAGCAATTCTTACTTGTTGTTCTTTATACTTGGCATATCCAGTACCGATGGCCATGTTATGTGGTTCTAATATTTTGTTGATTTGTGGAGAAGGTATTACAGTATTCGCAACTATTACTGTTTGAGAACGATGCGCTGGTTCATTCACAAATATTTCAAAATTTGTACTATTTTGAATGAATTCATAAAGTAATTTTGCTTTAGTTTCTGTGTCCTTTCTAATGTTATCTATTCCAATCGATAACATATCTCCTGCTACTTTTCCCAATACATATATTCCTAATACATTGGGCGTTTCAGGAGTTTGATTATTAATTCCCTTTGAAAGTAATGAGGGTAAATTATGATAAGTCCCTATTGAAATCCCTTTGGTTTGCAATAATTTTGACTTTTCTATACACCTTTCATTAACAATCCAAACACCAAGTCCCGCAGGCATTCCAAAGCCCTTTTGTACAGAAAATAAAACGCTATCTATTTTAGAATAATCAAAATTTGGGTAAGGCATCGATGACACTGCATCTACAACTATAAGCGCATTCGGATATTTGTCTTTTACCTTATTTATTTCACTCACAGGCATCGACACGCCGGCACTGGTTTCGTTATGTGTAAGGCAAATTAATTCGGTTTCTATTGGCGCATTTAAATCATCAGCATTAAACCCTTTACCAAATTCAACTTCTATTTTGGTTGCATTTTTATTTAACTCCTTCGCCGTTTCATAAAAGCGTTTAGAAAATGATCCATTTACACAATGATAACTATGTTGCTCTACACAATTTTCGATTACCCTATCCCAAACTTCAGTAGCAGAACCCGTGAAAAATAAATGAAAATTGTCTGGAATATTTAATAGTTCCTTTAAATTTTGAACTGTATTTTCGTGGATTGCTTCATATTTCTTACTTCTGTGAGAAATTGCGCATACATCCTCATTTAAGGCATTTTGAATATGAAATGGAACTGTTGGATAAAGTCCTGATGGCCCTGGCGTAAAATAAAGTTTGTTACTCATTATAAGTTTTATTGTTTTAAATATTCACTTTGTCGATGAATGAAGGAATTACCTACTTGATCTAAGCACCAATGATCCTAAATTGATCATATCGACCCGCATCCTTTTTAATCAGGTGCAAATTAACTTAATATTCAATTAATACAGAAAACATTACGTACTCTATTTTTTATTCGTTGTATGTGTATAACAGAATAGGACGCAATCCGTAAAACCATCTAACTTGAATAGAATAAAATAGCGATGGAATTAATATATGTATTATTAATTATGAGTGTAGTAGTGGCAATAATATTTGTTTTGGCCCTGCTGGGCGGTTCTAATTATCTTACTAAACAAGAAGATAATTTTTCAGCCTCTGAATTATTTAAAAAAAACTAGAGTATTTATAAGCATCCCCCTCCTACCCTTCTATTAATATTGGAAGTTTGAAGGCTTCAGGCCCCCTCCAAATATCCTCTTTGTAATATACCCTTTCCAGAAAAAGTCCCATTGGAGGCGCAGTTAAATGAAGTTGATTGTCGTGTCCATTAAGAATAGAAGCAATGGACGAGGGAGCAATTTTCCCTTTACCTACTTCTACCAATGCTGCAATTATTTTACGAACCATTTTCCATAAAAAATGCGAGCCTACAATATGCACTACTAATAAATCATTTATCTGATACAGATCAATAAACTTAAGCTCTGTATCGGTCGACTTTTCCTCAGGACTATCATTGGTAAAAGACCTAAAATCATGAAATCCTTCTAAATATCTTGCAGCCTCCTGCATTATATTTGCATCAAAGTCCTCATTGACCCACCAGACATATGGTTTGGCAAAAGCGGTTTTTCTTTTTGAAATAAGATAAATGTAACTTCTTGCAGTAGCATCAAACCTTGCGTGAAATTTAGGATGAGTTTTTTCAATGGCAACTATTGAAATGTCGGGTGGTAATTTATCATTAAATTTGTTAAGCAAATTTTCCAATGGAATTAGTGTTTCTACCTGTAAATGTGCCACTTGTCCAAGTGCATGTACTCCAGCATCGGTACGACTTGATCCATAAAATTCGAAGGTTTTGGTACCAAAAATAGCCTCACCTGCCTTTAATAATTCACCTTGTATGGTTTGAGCATTTTTTTGAATTTGCCACCCTGCATACTTAGATCCGTTATACTCTAAAGTGATTTTAAACTTTGGCATGTAAAAGCTCCATTTTAAATTATTCTTTATGTTTTATTTTTTATTATATATATTCATTGTTCTTTCGAGTCCTATGGTACAAAAGGACAGGGTGGCTTCTACTGCTTTGTCCAATAGTAAAGGTAATTCGGATTTTTCAAACGAATTAAATTCACCTAAAACGTATTCCACTTGTTTGCCTTTGGGATAATCGTTGCCGACACCTATTCGCATTCGAGGGTAATTAACAGTACCAAGAATTTCTTGAATATTACCCAAACCGTTATGGCCTCCATTAGATCCAGAAGGTCTCATCCTTATTTGCCCAAAAGGTAATGCTACATCATCAGTAATAGCTAAAACATTTTCTACAGGAATCTTAAGCTCTTGCATCCAATAATTGAGGGATTTACCACTTAAATTCATGTAAGTGGTAGGCTTGATTAAATGGATGCTTCTTCCTTTGTGTTTGATTTCGCTATTGAAAGCCAACTTAGCCAATTCAAATTTACCATTTTCCATTTTAACCAAATGGTCAAGTATCATAAAGCCAATATTATGGCGTGTTTTATCGTATTCTGAACCTATATTTCCAAGTCCAGCTATTAAATATTTCATTTTTTAACCAAAATTTTCATTTTAATTAGGCGTGCCGTATTTCAGCTAAGCCATTATTTCCTCTTTTTAGGTTTGTATTCTTCTTTCTCAGCATCTTTTAACAATTTTTTCCAATCATTATCTACGTCGGCAGTAAATTCAATGGTTGAATTATAATCTCTTTTATCCATCCCTATTACTTGGATTGGTTTTGCAAGAAATGTTTCAATTTCTTCAAGTATTGGCTTCTCCTCCTCGCTGCAAAATGATATGGCAACACCTTTATTAAATCCTCTACCTGTACGACCAACCCTGTGCACATAATTTTCTGAAACATCGGGCAAATCATAATTTACCACATATTCTACACCAGGTATATCGATACCTCTTGCACTAACATCAGTGGCAATTAGAAGTTTAATTTCACCATTTGCAAATTTTTTCATTACCTCAAGTCTGGAGGCTTGTTCTTTATCTCCATGAATGGTCTCCGATTCAATTGCCACGCGTGCCATGGCAGCTTTTACCCTTTCCGCACGTACCTTGGTACGCACAAAAACCAATATTTTACTTTCAGGATGTTCATTTACAATTCTCTCCAAAAAAAATCTTTTATCATCCATTTCTATGAACATCACTGAATGTGTCACATTTTTAGAAACAGGGTCTTTTGGTGAAATTTGAATTCTTATGGCATTTTTAACCAAAGAATAGGCCAAACTTTTTATATAATCATTAATAGTAGCCGAAAAAAACAATGTTTGACGGCTTTTAGGTAATTTTTTTACTAAATCTTCTATATCTTTAATAAACCCAAGATCAAGCATGTGATCTGCCTCATCTAAGATAAGGGTGTTAATACGGTGTAGCCTAAGATAGCCTTGACTTACTAAATCAAACATTCTACCTGGGGTAGCTACTAATATATCAACACCTTCGTTTAGCTCCTTTATTTGTGGATCTTGCTCCACTCCACCAAATAACGCGTAGGTAGTTACTCGAGTGTATTTTCCTAATTTATTAAATACCTCCGAAATTTGAATAGCCAACTCATGTGTGGGCACCATTACCAAGCATTTAACCCCATCATCACGGGATTGATTTTTTTTATATTCTTGTAATATACTAAGAATTGGAATGGCAAATGCAGCTGTTTTACCTGTACCTGTTTGGGCTATTGCTAACACGTCTTCACCTTTAAGTATAGGTGGGATTGATTTAAATTGAATATCGGTGGGCTTTTTAAAACCTAATGCATCTAGGCCTTTCTTTACTTCATAAGAAATATTATAATCCTCAAATTTCATTTTGTATTATTTGTGAACAAAGATAGTTATACTTAGGCAATGATACCAATCCGACTGAGTTGCCTTTATAACATTTAACCAACCTTAGAGTGCTTTAGCAATGCTATAATTCAGAAAAATATGACAATTTTAAATTAATATTAACAATTTGTGTTAAACAAACGTTACTTTTGTCGCAGTTAACCTACTACAATATTTATCATTAATTCAATAACCTCTATTAATAATGATTGCCCTTTTTCGCATTGCAAAATTTGTTTGGTTTTTATCATTAATTGTATTTTTTGCAGTAATTTTTTTCTGTTATTTTTCTTGGCCTCAAGAAGTGGCAGTATACTTTGATCAAAATGGAGAGGGTACTTACGCACTTGGTAAGTCGCAATTATTTTATTTTTCAGTGACAGGCATTATTTCTTTCAATGTTATAATACTGATGCTGGTTTCATATATTCCTCAACTTCCAATTGAGTTAATAAAATTACCTAACCATGATTTTTGGAAATCGTCAAAAGACCATAGTGAATATGCCAAAAATATTTTGGTAAATTGGGTTAATACCTTTGCGGCAGTTTTGAATGTGTTTATTACGTTTTGGTTGTTTATGATTACCCAGTTTAACCTAGAACAATTTGATTTGCGCTATGAAGTGGGTTCCTTTTATTGGATTCAATATGTATGGTTTGGTGTTCTGTCTATTTGGTTTGGTTTTTTAATCGTACGTTTTTTTATCTCCAAAGCAGAATAGACCTGCATTTCACTACTAATTAATTCTCCCTGCCAAAAGAAACATAACTGCCATTCTTATTGCTACGCCATTTTGCACTTGGTCTAGGATAATTGAATGGTGAGAATCTGCAACATCGCTAGTTATTTCCACACCCCTATTAATTGGCCCAGGGTGCATAATTACGATTTCTTTGTTAATACTGTCCAAAAGCGGCTTGTTAATACCATAGTATAATGCATATTCACGTAAGGATGGAAAATACTTAAGTTGTTGTCTTTCAAGTTGAATCCTAAGAATATTAGCAACATCGCACCATTCTAGTGCTTTCTTAACGTCAAGTTCAACCTTAATACCAAGTTCTTTTATATATTTTGGAATTAAAGTAATTGGCCCACAAACCATCACTTCTGCACCCAGTAAAAAAAAAAAAAAAAAGTTAGATAAAGCCACTCTTGAGTGCAAAATATCTCCAAAAATACAAACTTTTTTTCCTGCTACTTCTCCAAGTTTTTCCCGTATTGAAAAGCAATCTAAAAGTGCTTGGGTGGGATGTTCGTGAGTTCCATCACCGGCGTTTACAATTTGTGCACTAATATGTTTAGATAGAAAATGAGGCGCACCTACGCTTGAATGACGCATCACAATCATATCAACCTTCATGGCTAATATATTGTTAACGGTATCTAACAAAGTTTCGCCTTTTTTTACAGAACTGGATGAAGATGAAAAGTTAATAACATCGGCAGATAAGCGTTTCTGTGCAAGCTCAAATGAAAGTCTAGTTCTTGTTGAATTTTCAAAAAATACATTTGCAATGGTAACATCACGCAAAGAAGGAACCTTTTTAATAGGTCTGTTAATAACTTCTTTAAAATTATCAGCTGTTTCAAAAATTAGTTGAATATCGTCTTTTTGGAGTTCTTTAATACCCAATAAATGATTTACACTTAGTTGTTTTTGCATGAACTATTATTCCTTCTTTTTTATTAACCACACATTATCATCTTTTGCTCCTTGTTCTTTTAGTTCTACGAGCACCTTTTCGGAATGAAGAGAATTAACCTTTTTACCGGTATAATCAGGTTCTATAGGTAGTTCTCTGCTATATTTTCTATCGATTAATACTAAAAGTTCTACTTTTTGTGGTCGTCCAAAGGCCATCATAGCTTCCATAGCCGCTCTTACCGTACGGCCTGTCCATAACACATCATCTACTAGGATTACGTTTTTACCTTCAATTATAAATGGAACGTGCATTGTATGTGCTGGTGTAATTTCACGTCTTTTATAATCATCACGGTGAAAAGTAATATCAAGCTGACCAATTGGAATTAGTCTACCTATGCTTACTGCAAGGGTTTTTTGAATTCTGTCTGCCAAAAAAACACCTCTAGGTTGTAGTCCTAAAATAACAGAATTGGTAAAATCATCATGGTTTTCAATAAGTTGCTGACATAAACGATTAATTATTATTTGCAGCAATTCATTGTTGATTATATTCCTTTTTTGCATTTCAATAGAAATAATAGCAAATATAGCATTATTTTTATTTGAGTTATAGTGTAGTTTTTACTGATACGGTGTAGAGGTATTTTGAGTCTATTACAGTTTCGAATGTAAAAGGTATTTCTATTATAAACTGGTCTCTTCAAAACAAATAACATTTTGTTACAATACCATTCAAACCTATGGGGTATATTAAAAGACAAAAGCTTAATATTGTGGATTAATAGCTAACCAACCAGAAACTACTAGTTTAAAAGCTCAAAAGTTGATATGAAAAAAGCAAAATTTAAGGAAATATTTCTTGAGAATGTGGAAATTGGAGATATGGCCGCCGAAGGCAAATGTGTTGTTAAACACAATGATTTGGTGATTTTTGTAGAATTTGGGGCTCCAGGAGATATTGTTGATATTAAAGTAACATCTAAAAAGAAGAACTTTGCAGAAGGAACAATAACAAACTTTCATAAAAAATCAATTTTTAGAACTACACCATTTTGTGAACATTTTGGGTTATGTGGTGGGTGTAAATGGCAGCATATTGCCTACGATACACAATTACATTATAAGCAAAAACTAGTTCAAGATGCCTTAGAAAGAATTGGCAAAGTTTCATTTCCGCCGCTCCTACCAATTGTAGGCTCACAAAATACAACTTACTATAGGAATAAATTAGATTTTACATTTTCAAATAAGCGCTGGCTCACAAAGACAGAAATTGATGCACAAGGTATCTTAGAAAGAAATACATTGGGTTTTCATGTTCCGGGTAGATTTGACAAAGTTCTTGAAATCAATCATTGTTTTCTACAAGCTGATCCAAGTAATGCTATAAGGTTGGCAGTAAGGGAGTTTTGTTTAAAAAATTCCTATACCTTTTTTGATTTAATAGCGCAAAATGGCCTTATGCGTAATCTAATTATTAGATCAAGTTCCATTGGTGAGCTTATGGTAATAGTTCAATTTTATGAAAATATTCCTGAACAAATAAACCACCTTTTGCAATATCTCGCCAATCAATTTTCACAAATTACTTCCTTAATGTACGTGATTAACAATAAAGGAAATGAAACCTTCAACGATCTGGATATAACTTGTTTTAAAGGGCAACCGTTCATTATTGAAAATATGGAAGAGCTTCAGTTCCAAATTGGGCCAAAAACCTTTTATCAAACAAATTCCACACAGGCTTATGAATTATATAAAATAACAAGAGAGTTTGCAGGCTTAACGGGTAGCGAACTAGTTTATGACCTTTACACGGGTGCAGGAACTATAGCAAATTTTGTTGCCAAAAATACAAAAAAGGTAATTGGTATTGAATATGTTCCGCAAGCTATAGAAGATGCAAAAATAAATTCTAAAATAAACAATATTAACAACACCGCTTTTTTTGCAGGTGATATGAAAAACATTTTAAATGATGAATTTATCTTAACACACGGCAAACCTGACGTAATTATCACCGATCCTCCAAGAGCTGGGATGGAAATTCAAGTGATTAACAAAATACTTGAAATATTGCCAAAAAAGATAGTGTATGTGAGTTGTAACCCTGCAACTCAAGCGAGAGATTTGGCCTTATTGAACCAAAATTATAGTATAAAAAAAGTACAACCCGTAGATATGTTTCCACAAACACATCATGTCGAAAATGTAGTTCTTTTAGAATTAATTTAATTTATCACTTTAACCATTATAACTAAGAGAAAATATAGCTAAAGGTCACAAATGATTCTAGCTAAAAACAATAGTTTTGTTTCTGCTTACAAAAACACGATCCTCAAATACCATTTTACATGCTTCAGCAAGCACATTTTTTTCTACTTCATGACCAGCAAGTACCAACTTTTTAATAGTCTGCGAATGATCTACTTGTATAACCTGTTGGGTTATAATTGGCCCTTCATCCAAATGATTATTTACAATGTGTGCAGTAGCACCAATTAGTTTCACACCTCTTTCATAGGCTTGTTTATAAGGATTAGCCCCCACAAAAGCAGGTAAAAATGAATGGTGGATATTGATAATTTTATTTTCAAACTTACCAACAAAATCTGGAGAAAGGATTCGCATAAACTTGGCTAGAACCAAATAATCAGGCTGATAATAAGCTACTTGACTATACAATTCATCTTCAAATTGTTCTTTAGTTTTATTTTCATGAGTTATAAAATGGTAAGGTAATCCAAATTTCTCAACCAAGGTACGTAAAAATTCATGATTGCCAATCACAGCTTTAATGGTAGCATTTATCTCTTCAAAATTATGTCTAATAAGTAAATCACTTAAACAATGGTACTCTTTAGTAACCAAAAGCACAATGTCCTTTTTCCTTTTTGGGTTAATGGAAATAATAGCATCATTCGGCAACATATTTTTTAAGGCTCCCTCTAATCTTTCAATTTGAAGCTCACCCGACAATTCCATTCTCATGAAAAAATGATTTGTTTCCTCTTCCACATATTCTTTCATTATCAAGATATTCAGTCCATGGTGAAAGATTGTGGTACTTATTTTAGAAATTAAGCCCTTTTCATCAGTACAATCAATTAAAAGTATGTGTGTTTCCATATTTTTGGAAAATAAAATTAAACAACTTTTGTCATGGCCATAATAACACCAAAGTGCAAGTTTTCATGCCCAAAGTTAAAAGTAATGGCATCTTCAATGGTAGTTAATTCAACCCCCATGGAGGTGGGATACTTTGTAAACTCATTTAACTTACCAGCATTATAATCTGGCATGAACTGCAAGGTTGTTTCAAAAAAATAATGTCGTATTTCTTCTACATTAATTTGAGTCATACGGTCATTAGGAGATGTTCCCTTTCTAAAAAGGCTTACATACTCTTGTGGAATTAAAAGGCTATTATTTGATAAGTGGTAACATAAAAGTTGTTGTGTTGTAACCATGTGACCTAATTGCCATACGATGTTATTGTTAAAGCCCGAAGGGATTGTAAAAAGTTGCTTTTCAGAAAGTGATGCAATATATTTCAAAGTATTAGTGCGAATGGTTGCCAATGCTTCAAAAACAAATTTATCCATGTTTAATAGTTTATTCTTGTTCAAAATTTGTGTCAAATGTAACATTTAGGCATTAATTATACACAAAAAGCTGTAAAGAATATATTAATGAAAGAAATCAAGCAAAATTAAAGAGCCTTAAGCAATTGTAAATTGATTGCTAAAAATACCATGTTTTCAAAAAATATATTACTTATTTTATATTGTTAATCAAATATTTAACACAATTCTTTTCAAAAGTACATTTTATAGTCTTCTTGGGTGTTTTTTATTTCGGAATAAAAACGTATTATTGTTTGAGCATAAAATGAGTATTCACAATTAATTTCAGACTTAAGTTACTTTTAATTTAAGCAATACAAGCAAGCACATTCACAAATAATACTATTATTAATATGGCCTTAGAAAAAAAAGTGGAACAATTAATTTCTCTTAATTTAGATATCCGTAAAATTGGAGAACCTCTATTCGACTCTCCAATCCGTCTTTCTGAGGATAATGATGATAGCATTTTTGTACCTGATAATGAAAAGGTACTTTCAGTAATAGATACAAGTATTATAGAAGAATTAAATAAACAAGGGCAACCCGTACCAGCATTTGAAAAAGCAGGACCTCGTAAAAAATTATATTTTAAGCCAGGTAAAGCGGTTTCTGCAGTAATTACATGTGGAGGGTTATGTCCTGGATTAAATTCAGTAATTAGAGCTATAGTAATGATGAATTATTATCGCTACGAAAAACAAATTACTTATGGAGCTCGCTTTGGTTATGCGGGACTTGTAAAAGAAATTGGTCATGAAATTGAACTTCTCACGGTGGATGATGTATCACCTATACACACACAAGGAGGTACAATATTAGGATCTTCTAGAGGCAATCAAGACCCTATTAAGATGGTAGATAGGCTGCAAGAACTTGGAATCAATATCTTATATACAGTTGGTGGAGATGGTACCCAAAAGGGTGCTATGGCCATAATAAAAGAGATAGAAAAAAGAAATTTGGATATTGCTGTGATCGGCATACCAAAAACGATTGATAATGATATTAATTTCATAGACAAATCTTTCGGTGTAGAAACTGCCTTTTCCGAAGCATGTGAGTCCATTCATTCCGGACATACTGAAGCCGAAGCCGCCTATAATGGAATAGGATTAGTAAAACTAATGGGAAGAGAATCAGGATTTGTTGCTGCTAATGCAGTTCTTGCTACAGGTGAAGCTAATTTCTGTTTGATTCCTGAACTTGAATTTGAACTTGATGGGGACAAAGGTTTACTCAAGCAATTGGAAAATAGATTATTAAGAAAAAACCATGCGGTTATTGTGGTGGCAGAAGGTGCTGGACAAAAATATGTAACTAACCCTGAAAAACCAGAATTTGATGCCTCAGGTAATCACAAACTTGGCGATATTGGATTGTTTTTGAAGGATCAAGTAACACGTTATTTCAAAGAACGCAATATTCCCATTGCATTAAGATACATTGATCCAAGTTATAACATTAGAAGCTGTGCACCCACGCCAAATGACTCCATTTTCTGTTTTCAACTAGCTCAAATGGCAGTTCATGCTGGCATGTCTGGACGTACAAACATGGTTGTGGGCTATATTAACGGTCAATTTACCCATTTACCAATGGAAGTTGCTACCTCCAAACGTAAAAAAATTGATTTAAAATCGCAACTCTGGCAATCGGTTCTAGAAGCTACTGGGCAACCAATAAGCTTTAAAAGTTAAGGCAATGCACTAATAATAAACCGCAATTGGTATAAAATTTGATGCGATTAAATCATGCCTTTCATCAAACATAAGTTACTAATACTGTACATTATTATCCTTGGTTTTTATGCTTGTAAAAGCACCAAACCCAACAGTAGAAGTAACTTTAATGATGACAACCAGCAAGTTAGCAAAAGTCCTAAAAAAGATGAAGCTAAGATTGATAAAATAATTACCACAGCGAGAACATACACGGGGGTAAAGTATAAGTACGGTGGAAATGATAGAAATGGCATAGATTGTTCAGGTCTAGCTTGTGCATCTTACAAAGCCATTGATATTACCTTACCACGAGTAGCTGGAGATCAGTCCAAAATAGGGAAAAGAGTATATATTGGTGAGTTGAAAAAAGGTGATTTAGTGTTTTTTACCGACAAAAAAGGAAACACAAAAATTACTCATGTAGGAATTGTAACAGTAGTAAACTCTAATAAAAGTGTTACTTTCATTCATGCCTCTACTAAAAAAGGTGTAATGGAAAATGAACTTCTTACTGGATATTATAGAGATATTTTTTTAAAGGCCACAAGAATTTTAGATTAAACAACTTAAATAGGTTTGCTTCTATTATAAAATAGAATTGGTAAGTATGATTCCTTTGCGGAATCAAGTTAAAACTACCTTACCCCATTAATTATACAAAAAAGGAGCTACTTAAATAAGTAGCTCCATCTTAAAATAATTGCAACCCCAAGTCTACCTATTATTTAGGTGTTACTGTTGAAGGTGTTTTTTGTGCTGGTGTAGGAGTGGCAACACCGATATTAAGTTTCTTTTTTACCAAATTAGTAATATCGTCTTCTTTTGGCATATGTAACATAATTGAAGTACCATAACCTGCCTCCTTATTAAAGATATAGGTATAACTATTTTCTGCGGCCACATCATCTATGGCTTTTTGAATCTTTTTCAAAACTGGATCTAAAAGGTCAATTTGCTTTTTTTGCATAGCCTGCTCAGCATCCTTCTGAAAAGCCTCTATTTGCTCTTGCATACCTCTTAGTTCTCTTTGTTTGTCTGCCTTAATCACTTCTGACATCATACTCTCTCCTCTTTGATAATTTTCATATTTATCTTGAAAATCCTTCATTTTAGTTTGAATTTGATTATCCAATTGTGTTTTATACGATTTTAACTCTGACTCCACTTGTTTACTTTCAGGCATTTCTATTAAAATATCCTCCACATTAGTATAACCTATCTTTAGGTGCTTCTGTTGCGCATTAGCTCCTAAGCCCCAAGAAAAAATTACTGCTACAACGGCAATCTTAAAAACATTTTTCATTTTGTGTGTTATTTATTTGTAAATATAGAATTATTGAATTTATTTTTGATCCTTTTTATTATCTGGATTATCGTTCTTGTCACCTAAACCTAATTCTTCCAACACATAATCAGTATAATCGTGTTTAGGATCAGTATATATCATGACAATATCACCAGATTTATCAAACATTATTTGTACCTGTTTTGCCCTAGAAACCTTTTGTACTGCCAAAAATAATTTATCTTGTACAGGCTTTGCCAATTCTTGTCGTTTTAAAAACAACATTCCCTCATATCCAAAATATTTGTTTTGAAGTTCTTTGGCATTCTTTTCCTTTTTAGTAATCGTGTCTAATCTTTCTTTTCTAATATCTTCTGTTAGTAAAACTTCAGCGGCATTAAAATCATCTTTTAATTTGACAATCTCCTTATACTTATCATCAACCTCTTTTTGCCATTTACCTGAAATTTTATTGAGGTCTTCTTGAGCCTTCTTATATTCCGGCATTTTAGAAAGTATAAATTCGGAATCTATATAACCTATTTTCTGACCAAATGTGACATTTGATATTAGAAATAAAAATCCTAAAACTAAAAATCTTATATACATTTTAACGAATTTGCTGACCTATAGTAAAGGTAAATCTGTTGTTGTTTGCACTAGGTGCTCCAGGTACTTCATCAAATCCCAAACCATAATCTAAACCAATCATACCAAACGCTGGCATAAATATACGCGCACCCACCCCAGCTACTCTGTATAATGAAAATGGATCATACTCCTTGTACGCTGTAAAGCTGTTTCCACCTTCAGCAAAAATCAACCCATATAACGTCGCCATCGGATTTAAAGAAATAGGATACCTTAACTCCATTACATATTTATTATAAACCACACCACCAGTGGTATTGCCCGAACTATTTAGTAAAAACCGATCCTGATATCCTCTCAAACCAATTACATCAGATCCCAATAAGAAATTAAATCCTGTAAGACCACTACCTCCTATCACAAATCGTTCAAAAGGTCCAGGCCCAAGTTGCTTGTTATAAGCCCCAAGATAGCCAAAATGTGCTCTAGTGCTTAATACCAAATTTCCTGCCAATTTGGTAAAAAGTGAATAATCCAACATCCATTTATGATATTCCACCCATTTATATTTTTCTGCATTTGTTTCTTTGGCGAAATCTCTAGATCTATTAAAAATAGAATATGGTGGTGTTAACGTTATTCCCAAGGTTATCGAAGAACCTCGCCTTGGATAAGTTGGATTATCGATGCTGTTGCGAGAAAGAGTATTAGCAACTGTAAAGTTGTTAAATATTCCATTATTCACGCCTAGCAAACCTGTATTATAATTTCCTAATTCGTAAATTAAATAAGATACAGAATGGCTTAAGGTAAAATAATCATCAGGCCATCTTAGTCTTTTTCCTAAACTCACACTTACACTATTCAGCCTTAAAAATCCTGTTGAACCAAAACCAGACTGAAAACCTAAACGACCTGCACCAAGCCTTTGGACTGATCTACTAAAACTTACTGTAAAAGCGTGAGGTTTCCTACCTCCTAACCAAGGCTCGGTAAAAGAAGTACTATAACTTTGAAAATTTGGTCCATTCGCTTGAAAATTGACAGATAATCTTTGTCCATCACCAGCCGGAAGCGGATCCCATTTGTCAAAATGTTTAACATTTTTTAATGAAAAATTATTAAATACAAGCCCTAATGTGAAAAAAAAAAAAAAAAAACCACCCCACCCACCTGACAATTGTATTTGGTCACTTGGTTTTTCAGTAACATTATAGTTGATATCTACTGTTCCCTTTTGAGGATTAGGAACAGGCTGAATATCAATTTTTTCTGGATCAAAATATCCCAACTGAGCTATTTCACGTTGTGAACGAATTAAATCTGACCTACTAAACTTTCTTCCAGGAATTGTTCTAATCTCACGTAAAACCACATGATCATTGGTTTTTGTATTCCCTGAAACATTGATCTTATCGATTGTGGCTTGAGTGCCTTCATGTATTCTCATCTCAATATCAATAGAATCGTTATCCACTACCAATTCAACAGGATCAACAGTAAAAAACAAATATCCATCATCCAAGTACAATGAACTAATATCTTGTCCGTTTGGATTATAGTTTAGTTTTTTATCAAGGGCATCTTTGTCATAAACATCACCCTTTTTTATGTTAAGAACACTAGCTAAGTAATTATCGCTGTAAACAAAGTTTCCTGTCCAATTTACATTTCTGAAATAATACTTTCTTCCTTCGTCTATTTTCAACTTAAGCCCCAAATATTTATTTTTATGTTTTGGCTTTTTCGCAGAAAAATACCAGGATGAGTCTATTGAAATTTTCGCATCTCTATAACCTTGGGTGTTATAAAATTCTATGAGTTTCTTTTTATCCTCATCATACAACTTTTGATTATATTTATGTGACACCCAAAACTTACCAGGAGAGCGACCTTTGGTTTTTTTCATTTTTTTAGCGAGTTTTTTGTCATCAAATGCTTCATTGCCTTCAAACATCAATGCTCTCACCTTTACTTTACTATTTTTAGTAATATTTATAACCAATACTACACTATTAGAATAAGTGGTATCTTTTATTTGTTGCACTTTTACCAAAGCATTTTGGTAACCTTTCTCTGCATAATACTTTTTAATTGTATTTTGAGTATTTTTTAAAAGTGCATCAGTTACAACCTTTCCTTTAATAAGTCTAATTTTTCCTTTAATATCATCTTCATCTGATTTTTTAACACCCTTAAATTGAAATCTAGACAACCTTGGCCGTTCTGTTAATTCAAAATTTAAATAAATTTTCTTTCCTTCTATCTTCGTAATCTGTATCTTAATATCTCCTAATATACCTTGATCCCAAAGTTTCTTTATGGCGTTACTAATGTCATCACCTGGCACTTTTATTACATCACCTATTTTAAGACCTGATATTGACACTATTGCGTTAGGATCCAAAAATTTAGTTCCAGAAGTGGTAATATTAGCTATTTCATATTTATCAGGATCAGAATAGTTAAACCTAAAACCAAGTGCATTATTTTGGTCAAAATCTTGAGCCGCACCTACAATAAAGGAAATACAGATTATTAAAAATATTCTTGTTGCTATTTGCATTATGCTATTTACTTAATTGGTCACTTGTTTTGCCAAATCTGCGTTCCCTTTTTTGGTAATCTATTAAGGCCTGGTATAAGTGCTCTTTTCTAAAATCTGGCCACAAAACTTCAGTGATATATAATTCTGTGTAGGCAAGCTGCCATAATAAAAAATTACTAATTCTTAATTCTCCACTTGTCCTAATCATTAATTCTGGATCTGGTAGGTTTTTAGTATGTAAATAATTTGATACTAAATCCTCATTAATTTCGTCTATTTCAATCTCATGGTTTGCAATTGCTTGAGCAATAAGCTTCACAGCTCTTGTTATTTCCCACCTTCCACTATAACTTAAGGCCAAAGTTAAGGTCATATGTGAATTATGAGCGGTTGCCGCAATTGCCTCTTCTAATTGCTTTTGACAATTAGCAGGCAAGCTTGCAATATCCCCAATGGCATTTAATTTTATATTATTTTTATTTAACGTAGGTACTTCCTCTTTTATTGCACGAACTAATAATTCCATTAATCCTTTTACCTCCTCTTGAGGTCTGCTCCAATTTTCCGTTGAAAATGCGTATAAGGTAAGATAACCAATACCCAGTTCCGCACAGCCTTCAACCGTCTGTCTCACTGATTCCAAAGCGTGATTATGACCAAAAATACGCATACCACCCTTTTTTTTGGCCCAGCGACCATTGCCATCCATTATTATGGCTATGTGGTTTGGTAGCTTATCTTTGTTTACTTGATCTCTTAAAATAATTGAATAATCAACAGTTTGCAATAGTCTTGTTCAAATTTAGCTTGCAAATTTGCTTATAAAAATTTAAAAATCAATGCGAAGGATGAGAATATCCAGAGTTATTTTCTGGACAATGTACTCCATAGATGGTATAACTTGCCATTATACCAAAAAAAGTAAACCAATCTTGATCATTCGTAAAAGTACGCTGAACGGTTAATTTGTCATTTGTGGCAAAACCATCTAAAGCATCTGTAAAGGTCTTTCTTGCCATAAACTCCGCTCCTAAATTCCACTGTTTTGATGTTGCCCATTTTACTCCAAATCCCATTGGTATGGTAGGGGTTACTATACCGCCATCATCAGAAAGTCGATTGAATAACATAACTCCTAGACCCAAGGCCAAATATGGAGACCATTTTTCACTTCTTTTAAAAGTTTTTGGAGTTTCTCTATAGTTTAAAAAGTTATATTCCATTATAGCATCTAACTCCAAAATCGTGTTTTTAAAAGAGGCATTTCTAATTGCTGCTTGTGCGCTATTAAATCTGGAATCCTTACCAGAAATTTGGCCAGCTTGAATTTGATATCTTAAATCAACAATAGGGCTTACGTTATGTCTAAAAAAAAACATCCCACCTAGCCCTGCATTTCTTGGATCAATTCTAGGAGCGAGATCTCCCTTATAAATTAATGCGCCAATACTACCACCAAATTCTAGACTTTGTGCAACTCCAAATTGGACAAACACGACTAAAAATAAAAAAACAACAAATAAATTTTTCATATCTGTTGTTTAAACGTAAAAGTTTTCAAAATATTATTTATGCTAATATCTAAATTTAGGACATACTACCTGACGAGGAAATATATATGTTAAATGAAACCCAGAAACTATGTACCAGTCTTTTCCTGGATCTCCTCTTTTATTACTTACCCAAGCACCGTTTACAACATCCTTGTTTACAAAATCACCACCATGACCTAAAACAAAACTTGCTAACGGTGGGCCTGTAGGATTTGATGGATCAGCTATAGTTTCGTAACCTGGATTACCATTTTCAGCTGCAAATTGTTGTTGAGTAGACGATCTAAAGATTAAAGCTCTTTGTTCTGGAGTCATTGCTCTAGGGTCTCCATAATTCTCCGCCATACCATCTAAATAATCGGTAAAGGTTTTTCTCCATCCAATTTCAAAGGCCAAATCTAAATGTTTTGCTAGCTTGTATCTAAACCCTAAACCTAAAGGTATTGATATTTGGTTTAAACTAAATGTTTCTCCAGCATTTAAACCTTGTGTTTTAACCCAACTTCCACCAGTACCATCAACACCAGTATTGGTTTTAGGATTGTGATGAAAAAATGCCAGACCTATAAACGCATAAGGTGTATAATCAGGACGCTTTTCTGAATAACTTCTATTTTCAAATAAATCGATTATTACATCACCTTTAAGTTCCCAAATAGTGCTTCTAAAATTAAAATTCCGAATTTTTCTTGTAACATCATCCCCTCCACCAGAACTACTTACGGCATCATTTCCCTTTATTCTTCCCCATGCAAACGTTCCCCTCGCAGAAATTCTTGGAGCCATTCTATAAGTAACAGTAAAACCTAGATTTGGCCTTGTGTATCTCAATGATGGACTCACAAAACTAGAACCTGGATCTAGGTCACCTACATAGTTCATAGCATTAAGTGTACCACCAACACTTAAATATTTTTTCTTTTTTATGAATCTCTGAGCATAAGTAGACTCAGAAATCGTACAAAAACCTACTACTAAAATTACTATCAGTTGTATTGGTCTGTTCATGGATGAAATTTGAAAATTCAAAATTGGTGTATATTTCTATTGCAAAATTAATATATATTCTTTGAATATCCCAAAAAAACTATTAATTTCTTACGTCTAAACCCCAATTTAATTTTGTTCTAAGTGTATTTAAATAATTTACCCCTTGTACAGTTATTAATTTAGCTTTGAACTTTTCTTTTTTGGCGGCTAACTGCACATTAGCATCGACGGTTCTAGACCTAGAATCTAGCGCTACTAAGAAGTTCTTCCCTCTTCCTTCTATTTGAAACTTAATATGTACATCATCTGGCACCACTAAAGGCCTTACATTTAAATTATGTGGGCTTACAGGAGTAATAATTAAACTATTTGACCTAGGCATTACCACTGGCCCTCCACAACTTAGCGAATATCCTGTAGAGCCGGTGGGGGTTGATACCAACAATCCATCGGCCCAATAAGAATTTAAAAACTCATCATTAATATAGGTATGCACTATAATCATAGAAGAGGTATCTCTTTTTAAGATTGCGAGCTCATTTACTCCAAAATTAACCCCTTGAAATAAATCCTTGTCAGATTCTAACTTAATTAATGTTCTTTCATCAATTTCATATACCTGATCTAAAATACTTTTTAATGCTAACGTAATATCGGATTTAGATACATTGGCTAAATAACCTAACCTCCCAGTATTTATTCCTAAAATAGGTATTTCCTTTTCCCCTATAAAAGTGACTGATTCTAACAAGGTACCATCTCCACCTATGCTTATTGCAAAATCAGCAATTGGAAAATCTAAATGACTCGTAAAAACTTGAAAATGATTGGGAAAAACATTTTTTTTTGCCACACAATCTGAAAATGCCTCAAATAAAAAAACCTCCACTTTGGCATCTACAAGTTGTTGCAATACACTCTGAATCAATGCTATATTTTCATCCTTAAAAGCTCTTCCGTGTATTGCGACTTTCATCTTTAAATATTTATAAACTTAAAAAAATTATCTAAGCGTTGTTTATCAATATTTTCAAACTCAGCTTGATGAAACTGACCTACTATGTTATAATGATATCGTTCTAACCCAGCAATTACCCTGGTTAACTCATCAAGGTTAAGTTTTAATGTAAGGAAAACAAAATTATTAGTATTATCGTCCTCGGAAAGTATTGCACTTAAAATTTTAGCACCATTACTTTCTACTACTCTACTTATATCTGCTAATGAATATTCCCTATGCTCAAGTTGCAATACAATAATACCTCCAGGATTTTTAAAGGCAGTCATGCCGTAGAATCTATTGAAAATAGACTCCATTCTTATGATACCTACCAATTGTTTTGCATGATTAACGACAGAAACAATATTGCTATTAAAAACTGAGGCCTTTCTTAATACTTCGTACCAATGATCGGTATTTTTTACCAAACAGTCTATATTCGATAGCTTTAAGTTAAGTATGGCCACGTTGGTTTCAAACAATGTGTGAATTGTATCTTCAAACAAAAAACCCAAAAAGACCCCTTCATTTACAACTGGAAGACATACAAATCCAGTTTCTTCCATTAAGTCCAAAGCTTTTTCTGCTAAATCAGTAGATTTAAGAACCGGATACGATGCATCTATTAGCTCCTCTGCAATCATACAGCCACTTTAACTTGCAAAAATTGACTGACATATTGATTAAAAATTTCAGAGTGTTCCATCATTGGTGCATGACCACATTTATCGATAAATCTGATCTCCGAGTTAGGAATTAATCTATTAAACTCATGTGCCACTTCTGGTGGGGTTATGGTATCATTTAATCCCCACACTAACAATGTAGGAATTTTTATTTTTCTTATATCCTTGGCCATATTGTGCCTTTGAGCTGATTTAGCAATTGCAACAATTCGCATACACTTTGGTACACTATTGGTAATCTCAAAAACTTCATCAACAAGATCCTTAGTAGCTACCGCTGGATCGTAAAATGTATATTGTACCTTCTCTTTAACAAAGTCATAGTTGCCACGTTTAGGATACGAGCCACCAGTTGAATTTTCAAACAGACCAGAACTACCTGTTAGCACCAAATTTTTAACCTTGGTAGGATTTCTTAGCGTATAAATGAGCCCTACATGCCCTCCTAGAGAATTTCCAAGTATGGTCATTTCTTCAATTTCACGAAACTGGAGAAAATCTTCAACGTATTCTACCAAACCATCCACACTGGCTGACTTTAAGGGCATTTCATAAATCGGCATAATTGGAATTACAACCCGATGGGTAGCTGAAAAAGTTCTAATTACATCAGACCAATTGCTTAATGCGCCAAACAACCCATGCAACAAGAGTAACACATCACCGTGTCCAACATCAATAAATTTGAATCCCCGCTCTTCTCTCAAGTTTAAGTCCATATTATTGTGCATTTCGTTTAAAATTACTACGTGTCCCTAGAAATAAAGTTTCCTGAGGTTCATGTTTACCAATGAAAATTAATTTTTAATAAAAAGTTTTGGTAAGATTATAATACTAGTTTGTTGCAAATAATTGAACTTTATCAATAAAATATTCGCAAAAAACACTATTCTGTTTAATCCAATTAACCTTGACAAAAAAACTGTATTTTTGAGCAGTCCATATAAACATCAAAACTACCAAAAACACCTTAAGTATTCCCAGCAATAATCCTGCCAATTTGTCAAATGACCCTAAAATAGTTTTATGTAAAACCCATTTAAACACTTTACTTATTACAATGAAGGATATATAAATGAACAAAAACATGGTTAGGTAACCAAGAATAGGAGAAAGCAACCCTTCGTATCCCAGCTTAAGTTTAATAAACTCAACACCCACATCTATCATCTTAAACCCCAAAAAAAGACCAATTATTAAGCCTAACAATTGTAAAATGGCCATAAGAAACCCTTTCTGGTATCCAAACCAAGCGGCAGTAATTGTAGGAATAAGTATGAAATAATCAAGTACTTTCATTAAATCTAACTTAATAATGACTTTACTGTAGATGCGATCAATTTGCCATCTGCCATACCTGCCAGCTCTTTGGATGCCAACCCCATTACTTTACCTAAATCTGCAATAGATGTAGCACCTAGTTGTTGGATAAAAGACTTAATTTTAAACTCTAATTCTTCCTGAGTAAGTTGTTTAGGTAAATACCTTTCTATTATTTCTAGTTCCCTTTCTTCTACTAATTTCAAATCCTCTCTACCTTGTGAAGCAAATATTTCTGCAGACTCTCGTCTTTGTTTGGCAGCCTTTGTAAGTAATTTAATTTCTGCCTCCTCACTAATGGCTTCAGATGCGCCTTTCTCAGTTTCAGCTAATAATATCAATGATTTAATGCTACGTAAGGCCTGAAGTGTTTCTTTATCCTTCGCCAGCATTGCTTTTTTAATATCCGCCTCAATAAGTAATTTTAAGCTCATAAAATAAAAGTTTTATTTTTGTGAATCATTAATGAATTTTGCGAAAGTATAAAAACAAAGCTTAACAATCAAAATAAGTGACAAAACTAAGTGTAAATATTAACAAAGTTGCCACCCTTCGCAACGCTAGGGGTGGAAATAATCCCAATTTGCAACAAGTAGCATTAGATTGTGAAAGATTTGGTGCTCAAGGAATTACGGTTCATCCAAGACCAGATCAACGTCATATTAGGTACGATGATGTTGTAAACCTAAAACAATCCATAAGCACAGAACTCAATATTGAGGGTTATCCTGACCAAAAATATCTTCAATTAATACGTGAAACCTTACCGACACAAGCGACTCTTGTGCCTGATCCTCCAAATGCAATTACCTCAAATTCAGGATGGGACACAATTTCACATTATCATTTTTTAAAAGATATTATTGATGAAATTAAATCATTAGGAGTAAGAACTTCAATATTTGTAAATGCCGATGTAAAAATGGTGGAAGGATCTGCAAATATAGGAAGTGACAGAGTAGAATTATTTACAGAACCTTATGCAATCAATTATTTAAACAAAGAAGAAGCAATTTACCCATTTATTCAAGCTGCAAAAATGGCAGAAACCTTGCAACTGGGCTTAAATGCCGGACATGATTTGAACTTAGAAAATTTGAGATACTTCAAAAAAAACATCCCTAATTTGCTTGAAGTATCAATAGGACATGCACTTATATGTGATGCCCTTTACCTTGGACTTGAAAACACAGTTCAACTCTATTTACGCCAATTGGCTTAAAAATCAATTAATTAAAAAATTATACTTTCTTAATTAACATTTTTTCATGAAATCTTCTAATCTACAAGAACTTTCTATGTATATTTGTCAAAATTATCTTTTAAATAACAACAATTTTACTTTAAACTTATATCTATGGCTGGATTTGCCCCGGTAAGTGACCAAACCCAAACTTCTGAAAGTACTGTTGGTAATAATAATTATATTGGCCCACTTATTGTACTAACTTCCCTGTTTTTCATGTGGGGTTTCATCACTTGTCTCAACGACATTCTGGTACCACATTTAAAAATTGCTTTTCAATTACAAAACTGGCAATCATCACTTATTCAAACGTTTTTCTTCTTTGCATACTTCGTAGTTGCACTTACCTATTTTGTAACATCTCAAGTTTATGGTGACCTATTAAATAAAATTGGGTATAAAAACGGTATAATCCTAGGCCTCATTATTTTAGCTTTTGGATGTGTACTTTTCTATCCAGCAGCAGAAATAAAACAATACTGGTTTTTCTTGTTAGCTCTTTTCGTGTTAGGAGCAGGTGTGACTATATTACAAATAGCTGCAAACCCATACGTTAGTATTCTTGGCAAGGCTGAATCTGCATCAAGTAGATTAACTATGACTCAAGCTTTTAATTCTTTAGGAACGACTATAGCTCCTCAGTTTGGTATTATGTTAATACTAACCGCTCATCATCCATCACCAGAAGAATTAAATGAATTTACTCCAAACGAACTGTCAGCATACCTAATTAACGAAGCAAAAAGCGTTCAACTTCCTTACATAGGCCTTGCAATAACGTTACTAGCTCTTTCTGCGCTCATCTACATATTTAAATTGCCTAAAATAACTGGTAACAATACTTCTGAAAGTAATACTGAGACCGAGGATTTTACATTTAGCCTTATATGGAAAAAATACAGACATCTGCTATTCGGAATGGGAGGTATCTTCATGTATGTAGGCGGAGAAGTAGCTATAGGTACCTTTATAATTAACTTTTTAGGACAAAGCAATATTAAAGGTTTTTTAGAAAATGAAGCTGGAGGATATTTATCGTATTATTGGGGAGGCGCTATGGTAGGTCGGTTCTTAGGTGCTGTTATTTTATATTATATAAAACCGTCTAGGATTTTAGCAATTTGTGCTGCTACTGTATGTACATTACTCATAATAGGAATGAATACAGATGGCGATTTAGCAATGTGGTCAATTTTATCTATTGGGTTATTCAACTCAATTATGTTTCCTACCATTTTTGCTTTGTCTATTGAAGGATTAGGTAATTATACAAGTAAGGCATCCTCCATGCTGGTTATGATGATTGTCGGCGGAGCCATTATTCCTCCTTTAATGGGCTTAAGTGCTGATGTTATTGGTTATCAAAAATCCTTCTTTGTTCCTTTTATTTGTTATATCTATATCTTATTTTTTGGAATAAGAGGATATAAGATTTTAAAACAATCATAACTTGAAGTAGCATCAAATCACCATAACAAATCATTGTTTTTTCAAAGTATTAGTGTTGAAATAAACTAATAATTTAAAAATGGGTGGTTTTAACGGTGTTCTATAAACTATTTCACTAATATCCCTTTAAAGTTAAGGTTATTGTCATAAAAATGACTTTAAGTTTTTAAAGGGATTAAAAATATTAAACGTCTCAATCCTCTAATAATTTTGCTTCCTCTATTATTTCTATAAATAGATTACTAAGTTCATAAGGCATGTCGGATTTATACTTAGCTGCATAACTTTTATTGGCAATTTCTATTGGATCTAATTTCTTAAAATCATCAAAACTGAGTGTTTTTTGACTTTTTATAGGAATTTCTTCTTGAACATATTTTACATCTATTCTTGCGAATTTTACATGCTTAGATGCTAAAACAGCCTCTACCTTATGTTTTAGAGAGGGTTCTATTTCACTAATCAAAATACGTACCTCAAGATAAGGAGCATCACCTATATAACTACCCTTTGTGGGCAAAGCTTCCAACTTTTGTAATACGTTGGGTAATGGTTCATGAAAATCAGGAATGCACTTTAATCCAACTTTAATAGGTATTTTAATTTCTTCTATATTAACAACAGAATTATTAACAATATCAAATACTACCACTTGATGGTTATACTCAATTTCACTGAATGACATAGGAATTGGACTACCACAATATCGATAGTGATTTTTATTTGCTACTATTTGTGCCTTATGTATATGACCTAGAGCCAAATAACTAATATTTGGATTAAAAAATTCAGCAGGTAAAAATTCCATGCCACCAATAATAGTTCTTTCACTTTTGTCATTATCTGAAGTTTTGGCACCTTGTACGTGCAAATGACCCATAACAATGACTGCAAGATCTGGGCTAATTTTTGTCTTTGCGAACGAATACAGTTCATCATACAACCTTAGAATACCATCGTAATAAGTAGTAGTTGACGTTTCCCCTGGAGGATAATCACCCATTCTCAAAAATGGAACAGCTAGACACCATGCACTTATTTCTCTACCACTATTATACAAGGGTATTAATAATGATTTGTAATCGATACTTAACTCATTATTACGTGGAATAGTACCAATAACAGTAATATCCAAATCTTCTAATAACGGTTTTGGTGCTTCCAATCTTGAGGCAGAATCATGATTACCAGCAGTAATGATAATTTGCAGATTCGGCATTTTAGATTTAGCCTTTTTTATAAAATTGAAAAACATTTTTTGTGAAGCCGCAGACGGATTAGCAATATCAAAAACATCCCCAGAAACCAACAAAACATCAATAGAATGATCTATTAAAGCAGAAATCAACCAAGCTAAAAAATGTTCATGTTCAACAGACCTATCATACCCATAAAAAGTTTGCCCAATATGCCAGTCCGCGGTGTGTAAAATTCTTAGGCTCATGCATAAATATCTTAAAGACGAATAACCCTCACTGTAATAAGCATATCCAAGGCCATTAAAATAAAAGCTATAAACAAGAAATAGTAATATTTATTAGCACTTATATCAATTGTTTTTGTTGCCTTTACCTCTCCCTCTATTTTTGATATAGTATCAATCAACTTGGGCATTTCATTAATTGAATTACTAATTTCAAAATATTTTCCTCCAGTTTTTTGCGCATAATTTTTCATAGTATTTGACGCCAATTTGGTAACAACAAACTTACCTTCGCTATCGCGTTTATAAGAGCCATTTACGGGTATTTTACCACCTTCAGCAGTTCCAATACCAAGCGTAAAAAGTTTGATACGATTGGCTTTGAATTCACTAATAATATCGTCAGTTTCTTCACTAAAATCTTCACCATCACTTATCAATATTACAATCTTTGCTTTTTTAGAGGCGGTAGAATTTTCTGGATCAAGATGCCTTTCAAGAGCCATCTTTAAAGGATAATAAAAATCAGTGCTTGAAGCTGGTACCAGACCAGAAGTTAATGTTTCAATAAATAATCCTAACGCACTTTGGTCATAAGTAATCGGACATTGCATGTACGCTTGTGAAGAAAAAATAATAATACCTAGCCTATCTGATTGTAATGCATTAGCAAGTTTTTTTAGTTCAAACTTTAATCTCTCTAACCTATTTGGTTGAATATCAACTGCATTCATAGATTGTGATAAATCCACCGCTATATATATATCCTTCCCTACTGCCTTTATTTCCTTCTTAATGTCCCCAAAAGACGGAGCTAATAAGGAAATCACAAACAATGAAAAATATATTGTCCTTAAGACCACTTTCAAAAAAATGTGTCGAAACCCGGTTTTTAGACGAATTGAGACATAAATTATTTTAAAAACGAATATAAAATAAAATAAAATAAATGCGCCAATCAGAGAATATTCCAACCATGAAAGCGTGTTATTAAATACCATAAGTTAATTGAACCTCTTAAGATAATATTATAAGTACTATAAATCCAGTTCAAAAATAATGAATCTAAGGTATTAACAAAAACCAGTATTAATGAATATTTTATTATACTAAAAAGAAAAACCCTTGATAAAATACCAAGGGTTTTCATAAACATAAACATTTAAAACTATGAAAACATTATTTTTTTTTGTCGTGCCAATGTAGTTGACCCCATTTTTTATGATCAAACACTTCAGCATTCAACTTTCTGTCCGGCATAACTTCGGCATATTTTTCCATTCTGATTTTTCTGCCTTTGCTAAATACGATTACCTTATTCTCTACCCAAGCCTTTCCTACAATTTCATGTTCTACAAAATGGGCATCTTCCAATTCTGCCGTTTCTTTCGAAACGTTAATATTTCTTACCAGATACAAATTTTCTTTGTCAATCCAAAACTGTGCTGTAACTTCGTCACCCTTCTTAGCCCCTACTACAAACACAGGTCTCCCTTCCCACACGTCTTCTCGGAATTCTGAGGTGTTGTAACCTAGTTTTTTAATTTTGTCTAAACTTTGTTTTGGGGTTAAGAAATAAATATCACCACAAAGTAACAAAATGTCATTAATTGATTGACCCTTTTTTGTTAACATTTTATCTTTAAAATGATACACGGAATCATCTGCAAATATTATTCCGTCAACATTAGGTGTATATCCGTAATCAATTCTATATTTTCCTGGAAAATGAAATGCCTCGTACCAAGTACTTGATTCAGTAGAGCCATCTTCATTAAAGTGTGTATTTAATTGTATGAAGGTTATATTTTTATTAAACTTTCCCGCATACCTGCTGTTCATTTCAGTAATTAACTGTTCCGTATTGGCAATCTGCGTGAGATTAAAAACATTTAACAATACAAACAATAAATTCATAGCAGACTAATATTTAATACTTCTAAATATACGAACATGTAAGGATTAGGTTTTATTATAATCTAAAAAGGTACTAAAATTTAATACCTTTTTAGATTGTTCATATTCAAATTAGTCTTTATATAACACCTTTTTAATAGCTTTTACCGCTTTAGGTACTGTTGGTAAAATCTCTTCAATCAAAGTAGGTGCATATGGCAAAGGTAAATCTGCATTATTTACCCTTAAAATAGGTGCATCTAAATAATCAAAAGCAAATCTTTGTATATGATATGTAATTTCCGAAGATATTGCTCCTAGAGGCCATGCCTCTTCTATTACCACCAATCTATTTGTTTTTTTCACAGATTTCACAATTGTGTCATAATCAATAGGCCTTACTGTGCGTAAATCTATAACTTCCACTGATATACCGTCTTTGGCCACTTCTGCAGCCGCAGCATAAGCCACTTTCATCATTTTTCCAAACGACACCAAGGTAACATCTGAGCCTTCTTGCACGGTATGCGCTATTCCTATTGGTAAAGTATATTCACCTTCTGGCACTTCACCTTTATCTCCATACATTAACTCAGATTCACAAAAAATAACAGGATCGTTATCTCTAATTGAAGATTTAAGCAATCCTTTAGCGTCGGCTGGATTGGACGGTATTACTACTTTTAAACCTGGAGTATTGGCATACCAGTTTTCGAAATTTTGTGAATGTTGGGAGCTTAACATCCCCGCGTTACCAGTTGGGCCTCTAAAAACAATCGGCACAGAATATTGCCCTCCAGACATGGACATCATTTTGGCGGCACTATTGATTATTTGGTCTATTGCAACTAGGGAAAAGTTAAAAGTCATAAATTCAATAATTGGTCTAAGGCCATTCATAGCTGCGCCTATACCAATTCCGGTAAAACCTAGTTCAGCTATAGGTGTGTCAATTATTCTTTTCGCACCAAACTCCTCCAGCATTCCTTGGCTTACTTTGTAAGCACCATTGTATTCTGCAACCTCTTCACCCATTAAAAAGATGGAAGAATCACGTCGCATTTCTTCTTGCATTGCCTCACGCAATGCTTCCCTAAATTGTATTTCTCTCATTACGAATGTATTACTATTAAAGAATTTTTATAAGCAGTAAGTTATTGATTTGAAATATATTTATAACAACAAAAAGGCTGAATATTACGAATATAAAACGCTCAAAAATAGCTGTTTTTGATGTATTAACATAAAAAAAGCCCGAATTATTTATCGGGCTTTTTAAAAATAACAACTAATTTTAATTATTTGATAGCATTCTTGAACGCATCGTTATTCCAAAAATTAACGAATTCTAGATCTTCAAGTGCTTTTGCACGTAAAGTATCGTCCAATTGAATTGCTTTTTGTAAACGAGAAGTTAAAATTTCTAAATTATTTTGACGAGCCGCTGTAATTGCGCCAGCGTAGTAAGCCCAAGCATTTTTAGAATCTGCGGTAGTAGCTTCGTCAAATGAAACTTTAGCTTTTTCAAAATCTTTCTTTAATAAATAAGATAATGCTAAATTATATTTAACAGTAGGGTCTTCTGACACACCATTTTGCAAAGCTGCAATTGCTTCATCATATTTTGCTCTTTTAATGAAATAAACAGATTTAACACTATTTGCTCCTTTTTTAATAGCCTCATCTTTAGATAAGCTGTAAGCTTTATCAAGGGCAATTATTGCTTTAGACCAATCGCCTTTAATTGCATAAGCTGTACCAAGATTTACGAGTGAAAGTGCGTTTTCTTCCTTTTTATTAGCTAATTCTAATTGAACTACTGCTTTATCTGCGTAAGACAATTTATCATTAGAGTTTAATTGTTTTTTTGCTAATTCCACATAAATGGCACCCAAATTATTATATGCTTGCCAAGTATCAGCTTTTTTAGATGCTGCGTTGTAAATTTTTTCTTTTTCAGATGCATCAGGAGTAAGTGTAGCTGCATATAACAATTCTTCATTTGTTAATGTATCAGCCTTGATAGACCCCTCAGAAACTCCTTTAGCTAATATAGAAATTTGTGCATCTGTTTTCTTTGGTTTAACAGTTAAAATTTCAGTTTTGGCTGTTCTCAAATTTGGATAAATAGTTTTAGCAATGTATTTATAAGATTTCAGCTTTTGAAGTTGTTTTTCTTTCTCTATAAAATCACCTGAACCACCATTTACTATAGCTAAAACTTCGTCTTTTTCAGCTTGGGTTAGTTTTTTATCATTGGAAAGAGTATCTTTAAAAGAAGTCCAATCTTTTACTACTGCCTTTAATACAAATTGAATAGAATCCGCTGCACCTTGATTATATTTAAATTTCTTCATCGTTTCCTTATAAAAGTCAGAAATTGACTTTGCTCTATCATCTGAAAGTTTAGTATTGATAGTTTCGGTACCTTCAGGCGAGTGAGAACCAGTGATAGTTACTACCCTAGTCACATTCTTTTTAGCAACAAAAGCTTCAAAAAACATTCCATTTTTACTTTTAATTTCAGTTTTTCTCAACACCGACTTACCTTTTTCGAAGAAAAATCCAACGTTCGTTGGCTCAAGCTCTTCTTTATTATTGTAACCATGATCAGCAAATGCAGTAAAATAAATGTCTTTAACCAATCTAGAAGTGGTAATAGCTCCTTTTGCTATAGGTAATACTTCGGTAGATTTAAATTTAGACTTAGAAAAATTATATGCAGTACCTTGGATGTTTAAATCTCCTTTTTTCAAGTTATCACTGTAAGGGAAAATAAACTTCTTTGAAAGCTTTGGCTGCTCCGTTTTTGCATTAGGGAAATCAGGATTTTGTTTAAATTCAACCTCCCCTAGTTCTACTTTTGTATCAGCTGCTTGATACCAAGTTTTAACAGTGTAAATTTTGTTTTTCTTTAACATTTTGATAGGAAGCAAAACAGAAACCTCTGTGCTTACAGTATCCGCGTGAACCTCCAAAGGAGATGGAGTTACGGTTAATTGCTGTTGTTTAGATAACTTGATCATCTGCTTTAAAGAACAGCCTGAAAAAGTAAAGGCTCCCAAAGCTAACAACACTGAAAAAGATTGTTTAGTGAATTTCATATTACAATTAAAAATTAGTTGCTGTTGCGAATGTATGTTAAAGATTTGATTCATGCAAAAAATTTAAGAAAATAAGTTCCTTTTAACAAAAAAAAGAGTATTTTTGTTAAAATTTTTAAACCTTATATGTTACCAAAAAACTGTATTAGGTTTAATAGGTATTCATGAATTATGAAAAAATTACAAGCCATTTTTGAATTTAATCTTTTTGGGGTGTGTTCTTGGCTGGGTGAGATTTTAGGGATAGCATCTGGTGCTGTTAGAATGACATTTATTTACTTATGTTTTTTTACGTTTGGTTCACCAATAATATTGTATGTGGCCTTAATATTTTTGATGAACTTAGGCACTTACTTAAGACGCAGAAGAAGTACAATTTGGGATTTTTAATTATTATAGTCTACTCGTTTTAAAATACTTCTGCCTAACGTAATCTCATCGGCAAATTCTAGTTCCCCCCCAACGGGAATACCTCTCGCTATTGAGGATATTTTAATCGGTGAATCCTTTAATTTTTTGGTTATATAGAAAGAAGTGGTATCGCCCTCCATAGTTGAACTTAACGCTAAAATTATCTCCACAATATCACCAGACCTAACTCTTTCAAGTAAGGATTCTATTTTAAGTTCACTTGGCCCAATACCATCAATTGGTGATATAATACCACCTAGCACATGATAAGTACCATCATATTGATGCGTATTTTCTATAGCCAACACATCTCGTGTGTCTTCTACAACGCAAATAAGTGTCTTGTTTCTTTTAGAATTATTACAAATATTACAAAGGGAGTCGTCAGCTATATTATGACAAATCTTGCAATAGGTAGTTTTGGTACGTAAGTTACGAACAGCATCAGCAAGTGCTATGCTTGTATTTTCGTCTTTTTTCAACAAAAACAAAGCAAATCTCATTGCTGATTTTTTACCCACCCCAGGTAATTTACTTAATTCATTTACTGCTTCCTCTATTAATTTAGATGGGTAATTCATGGTTTATTATATGCTTTTGAACAAAGCACTTATTACAAAATTTCAGCAGAAATACCTCTTCTGCATATGTCATTTCGCATAGGGGCTAAGGTCTCAAAATCACCGTTTTTTACACTACATTTACCCTTATAATGAATTAAAATGGTGCATTGCTCAGCCTGATGCGGTGAATGCCCACAAACATCAATTAAGGTTTCAATAACGTGGTCAAAAGTATTGATATCGTCATTAAAAACAATCAAATCGCGCAGTTCTGTGTCCTTTACTTCTTCTTCAAGGAGCACATCTTCTTCATAAAAAGGATTGGTATTCATGATGAGGGATGACTTATATAGCAAAAATAAAAAAAAATAGACACATTTGTTCTATATTATGAAAACTAAAATTTGAATATTTAATTATTTGCCAATGTCTACAACGCTAATTGCAATCATAATTATTTTATATTTTGTAATGTTACTCACAATAGCATGGTTTACAAGCAGAAATGCAAGTTCAACGGATTTTTTTACTGCACAAAAGCAATCTCCTTGGTATCTTGTGGCTTTTGGAATGATTGGTACATCCATTTCTGGTGCTACCTTTATTTCAGTTCCAGGAAAAGTAGGTGTAGCTTCTTTTTCCTACTTTCAATTGGTAATTGGCTATTTAGCGGGTTACATAGTGGTAGCTACGGTATTGATGCCACTTTATTATAGGTTAAATTTAATTTCAATTTATTCGTATTTAGGGGAAAGATTTGGCAAAAAAACATATCAAACAGGATCTTTCTTTTTTTTACTTTCTCGAACGATTGGTTCATCTTTAAGGTTGTATTTAGCTGCAGCAGTATTGCAACTTTTTATCTTTGATGCATTAAAAATAGAATTTTGGGTTACAGTATTTATTACTATACTTTTAATATGGGTCTACACATTTAAGGGTGGAATAAAAACTATTATTTGGACTGACAGTATTCAAACCTTATTTCTAATTACTGCTCTAATTACAAGTATTGTAGTAATAGCCCAAGAACTTGAATTATCTCCTTTTGGATTAATTGAAACCATCCAATCGAGTAAATATTCTCAAATATTTTTCTTAAACGACCCTAATGATTCAAAATTTTTCATCAAGCAGTTTATAGGTGGCATGTTTATCACCATTGTTATGACTGGATTGGATCAAGATTTAATGCAAAAGAATCTAACCTGTAGAAATATTAAAGAGGCACAAAAAAATATGTTTTGGTTTTCAGCTATTTTGGTCGGAGTAAATCTACTGTTTTTAACTTTAGGTGCCTTATTGTACATATATTGTGATATAAAAAACCTTTCGCTCCCCTCTCGGTCTGATGATTTATATCCTTTGTTAGCATTAAACAACTTTGGAGTAATAGCTGGTGTGGCTTTTTTATTGGGTATTATAGCCTCTTCTTATGCCAGTGCTGATTCTGCTTTGGCGTCTCTTACAACTTCCTTTTGTATAGATTTTTTAAATTTTAAGGATAAAGATGAACAAACCAAGCAAAGGCAGAAATTCTTGGTGCATATTGGGTTTTCATTGATCTTACTGGTTTCGATTTTAATATTTAGAGTTTTAAACAATAGCACTGTGATAGATTCTGTGCTAAAAATGGCAAGTTACACCTATGGCCCACTTTTGGGTTTATTTACACTAGGTATTTTAAGCAAGTATAAAATAAAGGATAGTTTATCTCCTTATGTGTGCATTACAGCACCTTTACTTACTTATGGATTCGTATATTTGATTGAATCGCACTTTGCTTATAAATTCAGCTTTGAATTATTGCTTATTAATGCTTGCCTCACAATAATTGGCTTAATGATAACTGGTAAGTTTAAAGCTACAAGTGTAAAGAATAACTAGTTATTTAAATTTTAAATTAATCTATATAATAATCTATTATATCTATGAATATATAAATTTTAAAAAATATTTTTTATATATTAGTGTTAATGTTTAGATTGAAATATAATTAAAAGTTAACTTTACACACAAATTATGAAATCCGTTAGAGACCGATTAGAGGAAACCCTTCCTTCATTTCTTCCATCTTCACCTGACGATGCAATCCTAGCACATCATCTATTAGATAATATTAAACATTTATTTCCTGATATAAGCCAAAATTCGATAAAGCAGAGTTTTTCAATCATGGCTGCAGACCCAATGTCTTGCTTAGCTAAGAGACCCGGCAAACATGGATATTTTAAACGTCCTGACGACGGCTATAACGGCACTGAAGGCAATGTGCGTGTAATCAGAATTAAAAAATCAGAATTAAAGAAACAAAAAGAAGCTGAGAAATTAGTAAGTGATGAATATAACATCACTATAAGAAGAGAATTTACGTCTCATGACCAAAGAGAATTCTTAATCTTTAAACTAAAAATTAAAAAAGCCTCCTTAAGAAATGGACGTTTTCATCCTATCTTAAGGAGGCATTTGGCTAAAAAATAAATCTAGTTGATAAGAATTTCGACTCTCCTTTATCCACTATATCGTTAATTATTTGCTTATTTAAGGCAGTTTGTTTTGCGGCCACCATTGTTCGGATTGAAAATGCTCTCATTGCATCATAAACGGACAATGTACCTTCCGCAGAATCTTTTCTACCAGTAAATGGAAAAGTGTCTGGGCCACGTTGACATTGACAATTGACATTTACCCTACAAACCTGATTTACTAAAGGATCTATTAAGTTGGCGATGGTGTCTCTTTTGGTACCAAAAATACTTACCTGCTGTCCGTGGTCAGAAGAAATAAGATATTCTATTGGTTCTTCCACATCATCAAATGGCACAATAGGTACAATTGGACCAAATTGCTCTTCTCTATAACAAATCATTTTTTCATTCACTGGGTATAATACCGCAGGAAATACAAAACTATTTGCAGTATTTCCACCACTTTCATTTACTACGCGTGCTCCATTTTTAACAGCGTCGTCAATACAATTTTTTATATAATCAGGCTTGCCTGGTTCTGGCAATGGGGTAAGCATAACGTCCTTATCCCAAGGCATCCCAATTTTTAACTTTTCTACCTCGTCGGCAAACTTCCTTATAAAAGACTCGGCTATAGATCGATGTATAAAAATAATTTTAATAGCTGTACATCTTTGACCATTAAAAGACAAGGATCCTAAAATGGTTTCTTTCACGGCTAAATCAACATCGGCACATTTTAAAACTATTGCAGCATTTTTGGCATCTAATCCTAAAATCGCCCTAAGCCTATTAACCTTAGGGTGCATTTTCTTAAGTGAATCAGCTACTTTGCTAGAACCTATTAGTGTCAAGACATTTACCTTACCAGATGCCATTAAAGGAGGTACGACGGTACTTCCTTTGCCATAAACAGTATTAAAAACGCCCTTTGGAAATGCCTTTTGGAATGCCTCATACAACGGAGCATGTAATAATGTGCCATGTTTAGGCGGTTTGAACATTACTGTATTACCCATTAACAGTGCTGGAATTAACAACGTATAGGTTTCGTTTAAGGGATAGTTAAATGGCCCCATACATAACACAACGCCCAACGGTGCACGGCGAATTTGTCCAATAATACCACCTTCAATCACAAATCTTGAGGCATCTCGATCCATATCTTTAAGTGCATCGATGGTATTAAAGATATATTCAACTGTTCTGTCAAATTCTTTAAGGGAGTCGGCGTAGGATTTGCCAATTTCCCACATAAGCAAATTAACCACTTCTCCCTTTTTCTGAATCATTATATTAGTAAAATGCTCCATACAAGCTATCCGCTCGTTGATAGTCATAGTTGGCCACTCTCCCCTACCGTTATTATAAGCTTTAACAGCTGCATCTAGTGCCAACTGCGCTTCTTTTTCTGTTGCCACAGGAAAACTGCCTAATAATTTTGGAGAAAATTGTCCGTTGTTGTTGATAAAAACTGGTGAATATACTTTTTGTACATCACCTTCCCATTTGATCATTTCACCATTAATCAATAGTTCCTTTTGGTGTATTTCATTAATTACACGGTGATTTTCAGGAATTTCATTCTCTGAAACTGGAAATATTTTACTAAGTTGTTCTGTGGTCATGAAGTGTTAAAATTGTTGAAAAACTTTTTGATAAGAATACAAAAGTAAAAGTATTTTTCGACCTTGGTTTATTTATCGGCTAAATATGTTGGAAGTTCTAAATTCAATTTTTTAGGCTTTTGAAAATAATCACATTAGAATAATTGGTAAGCATTTAATTGTAAAGGATATAGCGACCTGTTTAAAGCGATTATTAAATTAAACTGCTATTATTAAAATAACTCATTTACAAAATACATCCATGATTGTAAATTATTGGATTACAATTTTTTACAGGCTTACTTATGTATTGACAACGGTAAATGTAAAAAAATATTATAGTTTTATTAAAAAAAAACTTGATAATTAATTGATTATTTAATTAATTTCCCCAAATTGCAAGCATATAAATATTACAATGCAAAAAGGTACAGTAAAATTCTTTAATGACTCAAAAGGATTTGGGTTTATTAAACCAGAAGATTCAAGTGAAGACATCTTCGTTCATGCTTCAGGTCTTATCGATCAAATTCGTGAGAATGACAAAGTGAAGTATGAAGTGCAAAAAGGCAAAAAAGGCCTGAATGCGGTGAACGTGACAGTTATTTAGTTATAAACATAATAGTTGAGTTCGTTCTTGTGAAACATGCCTTCTGGCATGTTTTTTTTTTGCCTTAATTTTTAAAGAAGGACAAAGTTATTTCAACAATCTGTCAAAAATTTAGCGCTTTAGGTAATTAAAACATCCAAAATAGTAAATGAAATTATAACCATAAAACCTTATAATAAAATAACATTGGCCTTAGATTATTCTAAAAAAACTATAAAATAATTTGAATTAATCTGATTTGATTATAGTTTTGAGAAATTTTTAAATCTAAAATCATGAAAAAAACGTTTTTAATTTTGGTAGCACTTTGTGCTAATTTTTTTGCCTCTGCACAAGCTGTAACAAAAGGTGATATTATTGTTGATGGCTATATTGGTGGGCCACAACTTATTTCAAGAATATCCTCTTCTGTGGATGGTTACGAACTCAAAAGCAGAGGATTTGGTCCTTTTGGTGGACGCGTGGAATATATGGTTACTGAAACTTCTTCAATTGGTGTAGAATCCAATTATGCTTCTACTAAGTTGACAGCTACTTACGATGATAATATTGATTCATACAAACAAACAACCTCAATTAACAGATTTCGCATTTTTCCAAGATATGCAATTCATTTTGGATCAAATAAGGTAGATGTTTTTTATCATGTTGGTCTTGGTATTGCATTATGGTCAGTTAATTCTGAAATAAATGATCCTTCTTCTACTGTTGCTGAAGATCAAAAGTTTACTTCAAGTTCTTCTGGTCCAGTAATAGCGTTTAGAACGGGAATTGGTGCTAGGTATTTCTTCACTAAAAACTTAGGCATTAATGCTGATTTTGGACTTGGAGGTGCGCTGTTCACCTTAGGTTTATCTGGGAAATTTTAATTAATTATTACTTTTATAAAGTTCAAGAAATTAAACTTTATACAGCATACCAAATGCGGTAGTTACAATTTATGTAGCTACCGCATTTTTATTTATACGGCTAGTCAATTTTTCGAAAACATTAATTTGTTATAGGATGAACAACCATAAAATTATGCAACAAAAAAGGGCTACCTAATAAAGTAGCCCTTCTGCAGAGAGAGAGGGATTCGAACCCCCGGACCTGTTACAGTCAACGGTTTTCAAGACCGCCGCATTCGACCGCTCTGCCATCTCTCTAAATGGATTGCAAAAGTAGGTGTTTTATTTTAATTCACAAATAAAAGGGATGTAATATTTCATGCAATTGAAGAAAAAAGTACTTAAAACATCGCCTCCTTGATCCCAATGGTTTAAAATGGTAGTATAACCTATGATAGAGAAACCTTTTTAACTATTTACTTATTAAAAGTGAGATTTTATTAAAATCTGCAGCGGCATTGATAACTGATTTAAAAGATTCAAACATTTTTAAATCATACTCTGAACCATTGTAATACTCAATGCAATCAATAATAAGCAAATTGTTACTGATTTTATAGTTCGATTCAAAACCAAATTGAGGATTGCCATCAGAATCTTTAAAAGCCTTATTAATTACAAGCTTATCCAAACCCTTCACTTTATACCCCTTAGGTATTTCTACTGTAATGACACGTTTATAATTATGTGCAAAATATAAATCGATCGGATTCTGTCGTGGTTTTTCTTGATACATTTCTTCTTGTGGGCCAATAAGCTTACCTACTTGAAGTAATACATTATCTCCTGCATTTTCTATACATGCTTTGGTGGTTAACTCCGCTTTAATTTCAATTGGTTTTAAATATTGCTCTGGCTTAGATAAATCATAATTGGACAACGAGGATGATATAATTTCATCTTGTTCATCTATGTTTACCAATTGTTTAATAAGTTCCTTACGTTTGGTTTCGTCAATAAGATAATACGCTTCGCGAATGCCTTGTTCAGAATAGCCTTGCATCTCTCGTGCATAATCAATTTTACATCTGTCAAAGTCAGCATTAATGCTTACTTTGATGGTCATATTGTCAAAAGTTTCCTTAGCACTATTAAATGGGATGGTTTTAATACTGGTCAGACCTGTCCTTGTTTCTCCTATAAGGGTAGGTTTAATAAAAACTGCCTTTTGATCCAAGAAACCAAATCCAATTTTGCCATATCTATTGCCAAAGGAGGTTGGATCGGTATATTTATTAAATTTAGGAAAGCTGAAAAGTAATTCGTCTAAGTATGAATTGGAATAAAACTCCGAATCGAATTTTTTGTTAGACCTATTACAGGTTAGAACCAAATCCACTTGAATTCCCGCAGCATCTAGACAGTAGAGAAATAATGCTGTAAAGTTGATATTAGAAGCGTATTTGTTTTTGAGAATATCAGATATTGAAAAAACCTGCTCCACACTTTCTTCAATACTAATATTGGATTTAAGATAATTTTCAATTACGATTATTTTATGCTCTTCTGGTAAACCGTCTATGTTGATATTTTTAAGTAGCTTTTTTACCTCTTTAAGGCTTTTGTCGTATTTAAAATACATATTATCAAAATATTCTCTTCCTATCTCTGGCCATTTTTTGTTTTTATAGCTATTATCAAGATTTTCAGCCAGATAAAACTCCAAACGCATCCCTCTTGCTTTGGTAAAGGAGTATTTTTCATCATTAATAATTTTTAGGTCATTCGAGTTGGCTACATAGTATCGCTTTTCGTTTATCAAACTGTCCTTAATATCTGGAAAATTGTTATAGCATTTTGTATTAAATTTCAATTTTTTAGGGCAGCTCAGTTGATAGTAGAATGATTTTACTGGCACGCTAGGTAGAAAAAATTCTTCATCATAATTGCGTGGATAAACTTGAATTTGAATGATTGTTTCTATAATGCTGCCTTTTACTAATCCATTTATGGCAAGTAGTTTATATTGTTTTTGGTCTTGCTCAATCGTTTTAAGATCTTTCATGCCAGATTCATTTACAACTTTTCCGTTTTGTATAATTCTGGATTTTATATTTACAAGTTTTTGAGTACTTGTGACAGGCAGATAAATTTTGTTATTTGATTCTAGTGCTAGCTCGTCGTTTATTAATCTACATGTGTGGGTGGTAAAATATTTTTCAAAATTACCATTTGTATTGTATTCATATTCACAAAAAACTTTATTGAACAATAACACAGAATTGTAATCTGTTTGCTCTTGTTTTGATACTTTTTTAATATCTGGAATTTCGCTCCAGGTGTAATTATTGCGATCTATTATTATTTGAGCATAACTAAATTGACCAATTAGTATGAAAAAGAAAATTACTAGGCTGTGTTTAAAAATCATGAATTAAGTGCTATTTGGTAAAATTAATTTTTTGAAATGACCACCAAGTCGTTATATGATTTAATAAGATTTTTCAATGCTTCGTTCCATTCTTTAAATTGTTTTTTATACAAAACTAAATCATTAAAAAAGAATTGGGACCTTAAAATTACACGATCTTTAAGTAAGGTGTAATCATTAGAATAACCAAAGTTATTGGTTTTATAATTTACGTTTTTCGGAATTTTTTTAATTTTATATCCCGCTGGAACTTTAAGATTTACCACGATTTTGTCAATGTATTTATATGGCATTTTTTTATCGCCTTTACGGTTAAGCGTGTCTACCATTTCGCCATCCATCAATTTGCTTAAGTTTAAGTTCACATAAATATCATTATCTATGCTTCGAATATAGTCAGCAATTACCACATTGTAAGATACCTTTAAAACCGAATCTCTATGCCAAAAGTCATTTAATTTAATTTGGCTAATCAAACATTTGTTATTTCCTTTTACCAACGTTTTCTTAAAGCGATCTTCTATGTTTTCGAGTCCTACATATCCTAAATTTGCTACCAAAAGATCTTTGTTGTAGCCTCCTAAGGTCAGATGGCCTGTACCTTTAATTTTTTCGTCTTCTATTCTGATATTAAGTGAATCATAAGAATAGTTTTTAAAATAATCTGGCACATCTACCTTAACTACGACAAAAGAGTCAGGCGAAATACTTATTAATGCATCTTTACCTTGTATTGCGTGCGACGGTAAACCATAATGCAAATGTTGGGCTGTGCAGTCCAAAAAAATCCATCTATTATTTCTATATACTGCTGCAATCATATGATTATCGACCATGGGCAGGGGAATATCCTCATGACGATAAGGCAAATCTCTTGTACCTATCCAAGTAAGGTATGATTTTATACCAGCTTGCGACAACATATAGGTCGTAATACTTGCCATGTCTTTGCAATCACCATATTTCTTTTTAAAAATATCATTAGCATTTCTTGGCACATGCCCACCCAATCCATCTTCAAATGCGATATATTTAATATTATCTTGTATCCAATAAAATATGTTTTTAATAGTCGCTTCATCGGATGTTTTTACCTTAAGGGAATCCACAACTTTAACCAACTCAGTATTAGGTTCTGTTTTATTTACGTCTTTAATAAAGCCATAATTAAGTTTATAAAGTTGATTGACATCAGAAAGCATCAGTTTGGTTTGATTATTCTCTTGATACGAAGCTATATAAACAAAAATATGGGGCTCATAGTAATTTCTTGGTAATGCATCATCTTCATAACTTATTTTGTTGACACCTTCTGCCTTCCAAGTATAGGTGGTACTATTTTTTTGTTCTTTGATGGTAAGACGCACTTGAGTGGTATCACCAAACAACTTATACTTAATAGTGACCGATTTAGGTACAGTGACTGTATAAATGGACTGGTGAACAGGAATTACTGAACTAAAATAATGCGGGGGAATAAAGTTAGGATTCACAATTGAATAGGTGTACTTTTCTTCGGTGACAGCGCCATTTTGAACCCCAGAAAACAGAAACTCTCTCAAAACTAAATCATCATAAAAGATATCAGCACGCATCTGTTGGTTATCTTTAAAATCCTTAACCTTGATTTTTTTAAATGATTTATTGTCTGGCACATATGTACATGCTTCCAGATTATCTACTTGATAAAATCCTTTTATAATTGACACAGCTCCAGAATTAAACGAAGGTATCTTGTCGTCTAACACTAAAATTTGTCTGAAATAATCAGCTTTAATAACAGGTTTTCCTTTTATGAGATCGATATTAACCGACACCTCATCGGTAAGCATGACGCCATTGTCCTTGGGGTATAAATCTTTGATTTTTTTTGTATCAAAAATAGGCTGTGCCCTAAGAAAATTGCTTAGGCATAATAATACTAAAACTACTTTATTGTATTTGACCATATTGGTATGTTACCTTTCTAATAATTTTTCCAGTTTGGTCATAATAAGTGGCTGGTCCATGTAAATCTCCCAATACGTAGGTTTCAACTGACTTTATATTTCCATTTTCGTAGTAATACTTAGACAATCCATCTAGTTCGTCATACTTATAGTTAAGTTCACAACTAATTTTCCCATTGATATAGTATTCTTTAAATAATCCATGATAGTCATGGTGCAAATAATTTGCTTCTAATATCGGCTTTCCATCTTTATTGTAAATAATCCTGTTCCCTTCTCGCAAACCATATTTATAAGTTAGTTTTTCAGCCAATTTACCATTGGGGTGATTAACTTGGATATCAACGGTTTCATTCGCAATTTTTATAGGTTCTGTCAACACCCCACTTGCATTGGGATAGGTATATGAAATTAAATCACCGTAGTAATAATTTAGTTGGATTCTAACTGTTCCATCTGGATTGTAAAAAGTAACCGCACCATGTTGTTGGTCATTTACGTAAGTTCGTTGGGTTTCTATTTTCCCTTCAGCGTAGTAAGTTGTGTACTGCCCTTCTAGATTACCATTTTTATAATTAGCTACATAAGATAATCTACCCAAAAGGTCATAATAGTTCCAAATGCTATCTTTTTGATCATAACTATATTTTCCTTCTGCTATTTTAATTCCATCGCTAGAAAAGCTTTTGGATGCGCCGTGTTTTTTACCATACTTATAATTAAAAGTTGAGGTTATATTTCCGTTGGAATTATACCATTTCACAAGCCCATCTAATTTACCGTATTTAGTACTCCCTTCTCTTCGTACTTTACCATTTGTATATACCAAGGATGAAGAGCTGGCACCTTTAATAAATTTCAGGTTGGTGGAGCTATTATTAGAAGGATTGTATGCAATTAATTCCTCCAAATCGCCATAGGTATAAATAGTTTCAAATTCTTTTTTCCCGTCAAAGGTATATTCTGTTAAACTTCCATTAGAAAGTCCATTATTGATCAATTCAGAAGAAATTAATTTTCCATCCACATTATAATAATTCCAAAGACCATCCTTTTCTCCCTTTTTATTATAACCAGATGATGCAATTTGGCCATTTGCATGGTAAGTTTTGGAATAACCTTCTAAAAGACCATTTGTGAAATATTTTTCGGCTTTTAAGGTGCCATTTTTATAAAACTCCTTTTGAAACCCTTCTTTTTGTCCTTCTTTATAACTCACTTGCCAATCTACATTGCCGTTAAGGTAATAGAATTTCCAGTCACCAGACTCCTTTTTATTAAGTATTTGACCTTCCGCTATTTTGTATCCCTCGGGGTTATACTTGATAATTTTTAATTTACCACTTTTTATTTTTTCTTGGATTAAAGGTGCTCCCGCTTTATCGTAGTAAACATAGTTTTGTAGTTTGTCATTTTTATATTCATAAGTTGCGAATTTTTTACCATCAGTATCAAAAAAATCCGCTGGGCCATTGCTTAAGTCATTTTTGAAGATCTCACTGGCGCTTAGTACACCAGTTTCATAAAAGGTTTGCCACATACCATCCTTTTTGCCCTTTTTGTATGACCCCTTTTCTTTTACTTTACCATTATCGTAATACCAAGTCCATGTCTGATCCCTTTCTCCAGCCACAAACTGACCTTCAAACATTTTATTACCATTTTCAAATGAACCCTTTAAAGAACCTTCTAATTTATCTGAAATATACGTACCTATAGTTTCTACCTTGCCTGATGGATAAAACTCTTTATATTCACCATTAAGTACACCCGCCACCTCGGTATACTCAGAAAATTTACAATTGTACCTATCGTAGTAAGTTCTTTTTCCATTGCTTTTACCAGCTTCGAAGTTTACAGTTTGTTTATAACTTCCGTTTCGTAAAAAAAGCTCTACTTTACCATTTATCTCTCCGCTTTTGTAAGGCACACGTTCACTCAACTGATTGTTATCATAATAAGACAGGTATTCCTTATCAATTTTGCCGTTTTCGTAAAATTCAGTAGACTTTAGTTTACCATTATTGGTGTAGTATGTCCATTTACCATCCTTCTCATTATCTATAAAAAAGCCTTCTGCACTTTTTTCTCCATTGCTATAAAAAATTATCCATCCACCTGTTTTTAAGTTATTTTTGATATTTCCAATAGCCACCAAGCCATTGTCAAAAAGTTTAGTGGCATTTTCAGTTTTGCCGTTTACCTTAATGGTTTCTTTATCAGTATATTCACTTAAATATGTACTACCCCAATTCTTAAATTTGTAAATATCACTGGCATATTTGGTTGCAGCCTTTTTTATATCAGGTGCGTCCAGTTTTTCAAGACCACATAAGGCCATACCTTCGTACATGTTCTTATTCCAAACATTATTGTAAAAATCTAGGTAAAACTGATTAATATAGTCGTTTTTGGGAAGTGACGAAGGAAGGTGTTCGCACAAGAGCTGCATTTGTTTAATTATTTGATAATTAAGCTTAATTCTTGTTTTATATTTATTAGTAAGTGCCACTTTAGAATGGATAAGGCCATCAATTTCCTCAAAAGCATTACCATTGGGTATTATATTTTCGTCAATTTTGTCTTCACTTTTAGGTGAATAAGTGTTACTAGCAATTTCTTCCATAGAAGTCACTGTTTGTAATATAGAATTGGCATCAGATTGTACCAAGCATACTGTTTGAAGCGCCATTAATGCCAAAGTGGGATGGTTGGAATTAGCCGCTAAAAAGCCGATATTTAAGTGCGTTTTTGGGTGAAAAGGATTTAGCTTTAGAGACTTCGTAAAACTTTCATAAGCCGCTTTATAGTTTTTACCTTTCATGTGACTTATACCTATTTCATTATGGAGTTTGTAGCTGAATGGATATAGCGTTAGACCTTTTTGGTAAATGGTTATGGCTGAATCCATGTCTCCTCGGTCGTTGTACAAACTTCCAAGACATAAATACAACTCATGTCGGTTTTGGCTGTCGTAACTCAATGCTTTGTTAGCAACTGCAATTCCTTCTTTATATTTTTTTGCCTTCGCGTATGAAAATGCCAACTCGTACAAGGCCAATTGATATAAAGAATCGCTTGGAAGCACCTGTAAATACAACGCTGTAGCTTCTTCGTATTTTTGTTCATCATGAAGTTTTACACCTTTCATGATCAACTCTCTACCTGTGGACAAACTATCGCCAATATTTTGTGAAAATAAAGATGTAGTTAGGAGGGAAAGTAAAACGGCAATCGTGAAAAATCTATAAACTCTCATATTAAATCCTAAAGGGTGGGTAAAAAGATATTAAGGTTAAATTTAAAATATTAAAATAACTAAATCGAACAGTAATTTACAAATTCTTATTTATTTAAATACCCTTATATGTTAAAAATAAAGGCTAAAATGGTGAAATATGTCTATAGAACCATTTAAAGAAAACCGTGAACAGCCACAAACGGTATAAACTGGCATAGAATGTATTAAAACGATTTTATGCATGAGCGAATTATACTTTGTATATCTTGAAAATTTATAATATTAACAGTCGTGATTCCTGTGCAAATTTTCTTACTTTTTGTCTTGCAACAAAAAGTAACCAAAAATTCAAGGTTGTAAATGAAATGCTAAATTTCATTACGTTACGCTAGAAAATTCGAAATATAAGATACCACCAATGTATTCGCTTGCCACCTGGCTGTGAAGTTGGGTTGCTCTTGTAGAATTATACGGCGGGAATTGACCATGCCTCCAAAGAACTCCTATTTAATAGACAATGGCTGTTGAAATGAAAACATGGTGAAACTATTGGCAGGTAGCATCTTATGGTCTGGATGCCATCCTTGTGGGATAAAAAAGGAATTGGCATTTTCGAAATATCGTTCTTGCCAGTTTGAGCTCGCAACTATTCGCTCGCCAAATGAACCATCAATCACCACCCCAAATGGCATCTCAAAGCCAGCCGTTACGTTTTCCCATCGGTATCTAATACCTTTTTTAGTACCCTTTTTTATAGTTTCATATTTAAGTACCGGCAAGCTGGCCTGATACAACATGGTGGTAAAGAAGGGGTTCATGCCCTTTTTTAAATATTGGCTAACAAATGTTATAAAGATGGTAGTATTTACGGGTTTTTGTTGATAGGTTTTTATAAAACTTTGAAGAAGTCCAATAAAGAGGCTGTCATTGTTTACTATACACCTCAAGTTGTGCAAAACATTGGCCCCTTTGTCATAAATATCCCAGCCAGCAAAAGCATTGTCGTTGACACCACGATACCCCACGATGGGTAGGAGATGATTTATTTCTTTACGTTTATTGGCGAGTTCATCTTGATAGGCATCATAGCCCAAAGTCCGTTCCATAAAAAGCATCTCGGCATAAGTAGCAAAGCCTTCGTGTAGCCATACATCAGCCATATCATCTACGGTGATCACATTACCCCACCATTCATGAGCTGCCTCATGAACAATAATATAATCGTAAATAAAAAACTTGTTTTTATACCGATCTTGGTTTTCGTTGGAAACAAATCCAGATCCATAAGCGATGGCTGATTGATGTTCCATTCCCTCATAGGGCGATTCTACCAATGCAAAACCATCACGCCAAAAAGGGTATTCACCAAAGGTTTCTTCATAAAATTTCAAAATCTCCTGTGTTTGCTTAAAATGTTTTTGGGCCATTTTTTCATGATAGGGCAACACATAATAATCCAGCCTTTTACTAGGATTTCCTTCCAAGAAATCAGAAAAATGCTTGAACCTACCCACATAAAACGTAACATTGTAATTGTTAATAGGGTATTCTACCTTCCAAGTATATTTCTTTTTGGAGTCAATGGTGATTTCATTTACCAAATCACCGTTGGCGACGGCTACCAGTTTTTTAGGCACAGTAATTTGTATGGTCATAGAATCGGGTTTGTCTGCTAGGTAGTCCTTGTTAGGCCACCAGCTACTTGCCCCAAGGTGTTCACAGGTCACCCCTTGCCAAGCATACCCTTCATGATCCTTTTTTATTACGAAGCCGCCCTTCCATGGGGGCATGATTGCCTTTGGCACCTTACCGTGGTATTTTATTGTTATCTTATGCTTTTCACCCTTCAATAGCGGCTTGGTGAAATCAATAAATACGGCATTTTTAACTCTTTTGTATTGTAGCGGAATACCTTGCAGCGCAATTTCGTCAATGGAGAGGTATGCAAAAAGGTCGAGTTGGATGCGAGATGTATTTTCTATAACCTCCAGACTAATGATGTTTTTGCCCTTAATGGAATTTTTGCCTTTTGCCAATTCGATGTCGAGGTCATAGTGTTTAACATCGAAACAGGTACGTTCTGGTCTTAGGCCACCTTGAAGGCTGTCTGCTTGATTATAGGCCGGAAATGAGTGAATGGCTGGCATCTTTTTTTCATTTAGCAGTTCTGTCTTTTGTTCGTTAGAAATAAAGCTGCCGTATAAACGATAATTGGCCACTACTTCTGAAATAGGGAAATTATATTGTATTTGTTCGTCGAATTGACTCGAGCTGATTCTATTCCCTGGAAATTTCATATCATGCCAATACAAGGCTGAGTCTATACCATAGGATTCATAAGATGCCAACGTGAGTAACAATTTTGCCTTTGAAGAATGGGGTTCATATTTTAAAATTTCCTTTAAATAGGGTATGCTCTTAAGCTTATTGTCATTGTAGCGTTCAATACTAGTATTAATAAGCTGGTCAAAACTCATATCCTGCTGCGCATAAGCTTGGTACACGAAAATACACAGGACACATCTTATTACATTTTTTATCACGACTCAACAATTAAAATCAAAGACCATGCAATTAAATAAAAAAATTGATTTGCGAGGATAAATGTTAGTGATATTTAAGCTAGTTCATCTTTTGGTTCAATGTGATATAGTTAGAAATTTCTATTCATAATAGTTTTTTTGGTCCTTGTACAAACCGTTTTCAAGCCAGTCTCCAAATGAATTGTAGATGTTAATTCTAGGGTAACCATCAATTTCTTGTTCTAGACTTGTGTAAGTCAAATGAACCATATAATATTTTCCTGTTATTTTGTCTTCGAATAACGTGTCATCACAAACTCCTGTATTCCAAACCAACTCCAAATTGTCTAAATGTTCGTACAAAAAATGAGATTTTCTATTGCCAATTTCTCTTTTAAGTTCTCTTATACTAAAACCTTCTTTGTCATCGGTTGGACGCCACGGTTCAAAACTTAAATATTTTGTAGGTATTTTTGTTGTCAACCAAACATTGTCACTGGTCTTGTAAAATATCCAACCATCTTTTATTAGTTCTTCTGTGCCAATTTCTATGATAAATGGTTTTCCGTGTCGTTTGGCTACAATTTTGGCAGGTTCTATGTTATCTGATAAATGGACAAATTGCCTATCCATTGGTTGTAACCCATTCTTTATAATATTTGTAAGAGAAGAAACTGCTGTTCCGTGATATAATTTTTCAGGTGGATTTTGTATTTTGTCTTCAATGAGTATGGGAAAAGAATGTCCATGTGTTGCTCTTATTTGATTTTTTTCTATGTCAATTTCCCAACGTATTTTATCAAATGAGTTGTTAAGTTCAATTAATTCGTCAATACTCATTCGAATATTGTTCTCTGACAAAGTTTTTAAAACTGCGTCAAGTCTTGCCCAACCAAATTCGTCCACTTGAAGCTCTGCGTCTTGCGGATTGTGTCTTAACCAATAACTGATTAGTTTGCTCGTGTTTTCTTGTGGTGTCTTCATATTATGTCACATAACGATTTACAGCTACCCCGAAGGTGGCGATTTGGAACACTAATCTGTCTGCCATCACTGAACTTAATACGAAGCACAAAACTTCATTTAACCACTGAACCGCCAATTTCTTGTAGGTGCTGAAATTCGTTCCATTGTCATTACTTAGTTTTCTGATTTCACTACAAAATCATACGAATGTTCGGTGAAATAAATTGGAGTTGTCGCCCAAGAATACCCCTTTTGTTTTGCTGTCAAGTGAGCAGTTCTCATTAATTCCATAAACTTTGCTATAATGATCTGTTCGCACCAATCTCTTGAGTCCTGTAAGTAATCTGTGTCGAGTTCTATTGACTCAAAAGCGGTCTGCAACTTTTCAAGTCCTTCTATTTGGAATACCGTTTCAGTTTCAGATTGGCTGTCAGCTTCAAAATCACCAAGCCAATCCATATCTTCAAGGTCAAGTCCACCGTTTTGGCTATAAGCAAAAGTGTCAATATACCAAGTGTCTGTGTTAATGTCGAACTCATTCATTTCAAAGTAAAGTGATTTTATGTCAAGTTTCTTTGAAGCGATTTTATAGAAGTTGTCAACCCAAGCGGCTAAACTTTCAGCTTGTACTCTCAGGGTTTTACCAATTATTGAATGAAAGTCAGTCGTAGGTAGTTTCTTAAGTTCAGTCTCACCAATTGAAATAGCTTTTTCAAAGTCAAGTTTTTCAAGGTCTGGATTTATTTGTTCTGCAAAGCCAAAATTCATATTTCTGTGTTTTATTGTTGTTGTTGTTTGTGTCGTCCGCTATGCTTGCACATAACGTTGGTGGTATGAAAAGTTGCCGTTTTCAAAGCGATTATCTATCAAGGTATACCTAAGTTTAATAGTAGCTAAACCTTTGAATAACCTACTGTAACGGCAAATTATTATAACACCTGTTGGTTAAGCTGTACTTTATTCTTTAAGTGTCAATACATCCAAATTCATATTGTCCCCAAACAATGTTTTATATGGTATTTTTAATTCATCCAATACCAGAAACAATCCAGTTTCAGTATTATATTTTTCTAGAAGCTTGTTTGTATTTACATTATCAACTGGATCTTGTCCAACAGTCAAGTAGGTTCGAGACTCCAATCCATTTTTAGTTATTTTAACTAATGCTGTGGTCTGTGAATACCTTTCCCAAATCGCTACAACTATGAGATTATCTATTTCTTTTGACAAATCAACCAATTCTTTCTCATAAGTACCAACAACCATTTCCGGGTCAATAAGTACTGTATATCCATCTTTAAAGAATATCCCTTTTTTTACAATCGTACCATCGTCCGACATGTTTTCTAAATCTTTATAAACGCTATTAAAAGTACCACTTAAAGTTTCTCTGGATAGTAATTGATAATCAACTTTCGTTAAAAATGAAACTATCTTATCAACGTGATTGCCTTGAAAGAAAATATAAGAAAATGATGGTACTCTATTTAAAAAACTAACATTATCCACAGTTTGTACATTATTTTTACTGGTGTTTTTTCTTTCAATTTTGCAGGAAACAATTATCATCACTATCAATAATACTAAAAGTGACTTGGAAAATCCATATTTAATAAAACTTTTTAATCCCATTAGTAAATCGTTCGTTTAATTTTGTTATCAATATGCTGGTGTCTATTGACTTTTAGTATGGCTTACAACTGGTTAGCGGTTCGGACTTTGTTCTGTCTTTTATTTTTAATTCTTAGGTCCAATTATTTCTTTTCTTTGTTTCAGTTATATGTGCAAGATGATGGTTACAATGCCAAGCATAAACTCCTATATTTTCGTCAACTCTAAAAGTTTTTCCGTGTTCAGGATGAATAAAAATTCTTCCAAATTGCTCGTCCGTCAAATTATTTAATAACACTGCCCATCTTTCGTGAATCCCTTCAATCATTTTCAAAGAAGGTTGGATGGGCATACTTTTGGTGTCAATTAGTTCAGCCCAACGTTCTTCAAAATATGGTTTTATTGTTGGTTGGTCTTCTGTCAATGCAAGTTTTAAGCGAGTTAAACTGTTCATATGACTGTCGGCACAATGATGAATTACTTGTCTAATTGTCCAACCGTCTGATCTGTATGGAGTGTCAAGTTCCTCGTCTGTCAAATTTATAACTTCGCTTAAAAGTCTTTTATGAAAAGTGGAAATATCAGAAATCCATTCTTTTAAGATGTCTTTCGTTATTACTGTTGGTTTGCTAAACTTACCTATCGGATATTTTAATTTCTCTATTGACATAAAGTAGTAGCGGATTTCAAACCAATAAACTGTTTGATGGTACAGACCTTTTATTTATGTTTTTATGTTTCGAACTTAGCACTGAAGCCACTATTGTTTATACACAATGTTATGCTCACGTTTTAATTTTTCGGTTTCCTCTGACAGGGTTATTACTAGCATTAATAATTCCTGGTCTAATCCATCCCAATTTTTTTGTTTGCTTTTGGTAATTGCTTCAAAGCTTTTCTTGAATTTAACCATTGCATCTTCTACTTTTTTACTTTCACCAAAAAATACTAAGTCGCCATGATAGAGTTCATAAAATCGATTTCTTGATTTTTTCCATTCATCTGCTTGAAATTGGTCTCTATTTGAAAGTACTGAAGCAACTTTCATTGTCTCTTGATATAGCACTACTAAAGCACTTACTTCCTTAATGTATTTTTCCTCTTGTGTAGCCCAAGATTTCATATCAGTTACATTTTTATCCGATAGAGCCTTAATCAACCTTAATTTTCTTAGCCACAAATCAGGATCTGGTGTTTCTGTAGCCTCTAAATAGGCATTTAATAGGTTTTTTTTGTTTTCATTAGATGCTCTTTTCTCTTCCAGCTGAAGTTTTCCAACATCAATTATCCAAAATGAGATTACAACTCCTAGTGATAGGATAGTCCATTTTATTATTTCAAAAAATAGCTTTCTATTTTCTAAAGCTAATTCTGCTATTTCTTTCTCGTTCATAGTTGTATCTCTTTAATTTTATTGAGCATAACATCTCTACTTACGCAAATATTGCGTTTGTTTATAAAACTTGCGGTTATTTCGGGTTTATCCGAGACCCCCTTTGGTGCAAGCGCCTCTCATGTACCAATTTACACTTAATCGTCTCGCTTAACCTTCCCCAAAATTATTCAACCCCATTCACATTTTCAATCCTTTTATCCCTTTTATTTTACCACCTAACCTGCCAAAGCCAACGGCTGCAAATTTTGGAGCTTTGTGCAAACTTTTTTTTGTAAAAATAGCTCACTTGAATTTACCCATCAGGTCGTGTTGTAACTGCCTAGGTAGCCTACACATTTGCCTTGCTTGGCGTCTCCATGGTGCGCCTTTCTTGGAATCGGGGCTTTAGTTGATTTTCTGCCCAGTGAACTCTTTTGCCTTCTTCTGCGCTTGCTCGGTGCTAAGGACTGCATCTGGTGTATTTCCCTCAAAATTTCTTCCCAATTGGCATATTTGGTCACGCGCGGTGGCACGGGCAAGGGGATGTGGATGCCCTTGAGGAAGTACTGGGTGGCCAATAGATGTACATTTTTCTTCTTTTTCTTCTTGGCAATGGCTGCGTATTCCGCCTTGATTTCAGGCACTAACATGGCTTGGTTGGCATAATGTACCGCGTCGCGGAATTTGCTGCGACTTTTCTGCTGGGCAGGGGTGTTGGAAACAGGGCCTTGGTATCTCGCATAAAAAACTGTACGGCCATTTTGTTGGCGAAAAACCCAGTTGCCAAACTTGCCACTTAATCCGTAATTAAGCAATGGGGAGCGGAGTAATTTAGGAAAGTCCTTGTATTTCATTGGTTTAAATCTTAATTTTTACGTTTTCGCAATCCTTTCCCCTCTAAAAAAAAAAAAAAAAAAATGCAAACAT
>JAIYAU010000045.1 GCA_027488865.1 Cytophagaceae bacterium | reverse complement strand
GCAAAAGAACCAACGGAACGAAAAGTACCAGTTTTGGCAACAGGACAACCATCTTATAGAATGTTTCTCTCCGGAGGTGCTAGAGTCAAAGATGAAGTACCTTCACGAGAACCCATTGCGTGCAGGAATCGTAAGAAATGAATGGGAGTATGTTTATTCCAGTGCCATTGATTACTATTGCGATGGCAAGGGGTTACTGGAGCTAATGCACGTGTAAAGGCAGGAATCCGAGTCGGAGACTCTACAGTCATTGTACAATCCGTAGAGCGCAAGCTAACTCTACGGATAGAAGGGGGGAAACAGCCGTTGATATATCTGGAATGTTGGTTGGTTATGCAGATTAATGTTAAGGAAAAGGGAAGTTGCTTGTGACGCCCCGCCAAAAGCATTAATACTTTAGAATTATTAGTGGTGCTAAACACCAGCAACGGCGGAAATTCAGAAATTAAATTATCATCAAAATATTATTGAGTCTAGGTCGAGGAATAGTAAGGCTGTGTCTAATAGTTAGATTGGTTATATTTATTAAGCTTAACTTCATTTTCTAAATCCTAAATTATGTTCCTATCAATTAAGCTTTCTAGAATTTATCTAATTTTTTTACCAGCTTTTTTCTTTCAGTATCCAACTTTTGCACAAAATTCAAAGCATGTTGGTAAGCTAGGGCCTTTATAGAGAATTTATAGGGTAGCTAAGTTTTAACAACAAAGATTAGAATTTGGGCAAAACTTATGCTGCGAAATCTATTCTTTATTTCTAAAGTATCTCTATCTTTATTCCTTGTCTAACCTTTATTAATATTTGGAATGTGATTTTCAATCTATTTTGTAGAAAACCAATCTGAGTCATTAATGTAATTAATTAAAAACAATAACCTCTAAATTAATCAAATGAAAAAAAAATCTTTACTTATTCTTGGCATCTTAATAACATGTATGCCATACCTTTATTCCCAATCAAATCTGGTGATCAGCTTAAATGGTGGAGGACAAAATGTCTATGACGTTAATACCATTCAGAAAATAACATTTCCAGAGGGTGGTTTGTCATTGAACAATACCAATGGCACAAAAATCGACTATAGTTTTGAAGAGATTGGAAGATTTGCGTTGGTGGATAAAGTAACCAGCATTGTGGAAGAGCCAATTTCTAGTTATGAAACATACCCAAACCCTTTTGCAGATTATCTTCATGTTTCTTTTGAATTGTCCGTGGCAAGTATGGTTAATATTGAGGTATTTAAAACAGATGGAATGATAGTACATAAAGAAATAATACCTGCCATTGCTGGTGTAAATACTTATGAGCTACCTAATGCTGCTAGCTATAAATCAGGTACTTATCTAGTACGTATAAAATCTGTTAATAAAGTAGAAACCTTAAAACTAATCAAACTATAATGAGAAATTTAATTTTAATATTTGCCATATTCATATTTGTCGGAGGTTCATTGCAAGCGCAAGACACTACGTATATTTATAAAAAATCGTTCGTCACCATCAAGTTGTTAACTAAAAGTGTAGACAGCATCGCTGTAAAAAAGCCGCTTAAAAAGGGCGCAGATACTTTATTGGTGTATTCAAATTCTTCAACAAAGCCAAATTATAAGTTTGCTACAGCTGAAGTGGATAGTATTGGCTATCGCAAAAGATTCATGCCATCTGTTTTGGCTACTTTTGGTACACCACCAGCAATAAGTGGAATAGGTCAAACAAGCGCTGTGGTCGGAGGATTAATTACCAATGTCGGTGGCTTTGTGATTGAAAAAGGCGTCGTCTATGGTGTTTTTGCCAATCCAACTATTCCTGGTACTAAAACGGTGAGCACTTCGAGTTCTAATGCTTTTTCTGTTTCACTTATTAATTTGAAAGCAGGTACGCTGTATTATGCAAGAGCCTATGTTCTTAATTTCGCTGGTGTTGCTTATGGACCTGTACAAACATTTACTACATTAAATCCGACTACTCCAGTTTTAACCACCGTTAAGCCATACAACTTTGTAGCACCACTTGCAAGTAACCAAAGTGGATCTGTACTTTCTGGAGGTGTTATTAGTAATGCTGGTGGTAGGGTTATAACTGAAAGAGGTGTTTATTTTAATTTTCAACCTATTGTAGATCCTGCTGCTGACGGTGCCTCTAAAGTTGTGAGTCAAGATTCTGTTAATTCCTTCGGGGTGTTGATTAATAGTTTGGTCTATCCGGTCAATAAAATTTTCGTTCGCGCTTATGTCAAATATACTGGTGGTGAAACACTTGGAAATTTGGATTCTTTACTATTACCTATCATTAAAGGAAATGGAAGCCTTGATCTTAGTCAGAATGTGTTTAGTCCTACACCAAATTCATTGTTTTTGAATCTCAAGAATGTAGATTTTGGTGGGATTGAGTTTACAGAACAAGCTTTGTTAAAAAATCCAGTAAAGGTTGGCTACTGCTTAAGTAAAACCATAAAAAATCCTAATGCAGATAATGCAGATACCATAGTACAGACCACCGATTTTTTAAATAATGGTTATGCAGTAGAATATAAAAAAGCATCGGGTAATACTAATTATTATATTACTGGTTTTATTTTAAATCCTGTTGGGATCCGTTACACAGAGCCGGATAGTGTTTTATTAGGGCCAGGGAATCCAGAAGGAAAATTAATTTCTCAATCAAGAAATGCTGACACTTGTTATTTCACTTTTCAGATTACTGGAGACGGAGGACAAGCCATTACTAAAGTAGGTTTCCAATCCTTAGTAGATGCTGGATCGTTTTCACTTCCTTATCCTGATTTTAATACCTACAATGTATCTTTACCTTTTGTATCTACCAATGGTTTAGGAATTTATAAGGGTAAAATTGCCATTTCTTCAGATAAAACGCTTACCGTTTTAATAAATGCTTCGAACACTCAGGACGATAACAATATTATAATTACACAATTTTTAGGTGTGCCTATTGGGTTAGCTGCAATTGCTAGTAATCCAGGAGTTTCTGCGCGTGGTATAGACAATCTTACCCTTAATGGGGGCGTTGTTAATGGAGGAGGTTCCACCGTAACTGCTAGGGGCTTTCAGTATAATACAGATCTAGCCTTGTTAAATGCTAATAGTGGACCAACCGTGGGCTCGGGATCGGGAATAGGAAGTTATTCTGCTACAATTACAGGTTTAAATCCCGGTACTACTTATTATGTCAGGTCTTATGCGGTTAATAGTACAGGCACTGCCTATGGGGCAATAACTACGACCTCTACCCTACCTCTTATCGTAAAAGGTTGCACAATTTCCGATGTTTCTTTCAATGGCGCAAAAGTGTCTGCAACTATCGACGCTGGTGGAAGGCCAATTGTAGAGTCTGGTATTTTATATGCTTCTGCTAATATTACGCTAGATATAAATAGCCCCAAGGTGGTTAATACATTAAATGTTGGCTCAGAGGATTTCTTTTGTAACCTTACAGGGCTTGCTAGCAATACCAAATATTTTGTAAGAGCCTACGCCAAAAACAGTATAGGTACAGAATTAGGACCCATATCTACATTCTTTACACTACCTACTAGTACAGGTATAGAACTGTTATTATTCCCTGATAGTAAAACTAGCCATCTTGTGAATTTTAAAAAGACGCAAATTTTCACAGAACAAGGGGTAGTTTATAGTACTTTTCCATTGCCAGATATCTCATTACAAACCAAAAAAGTGTTTTCTGGTGTTTTTGATGGTCAAGACACACTAAAAAACTTGCTTGCAGGAACATTGTACTATATAAGATCATATTGTGTTTCCGCAGGAGGTGTACTATATTCTCCTCAAAGTTCTTTTTATACAAAACCAAATCCTGTTGTTTTTTCTCCTGTTACCGTATCGACTATCACCTCCAGTACGGTAAATGTAATCGCATCTGTGAGTGATGATGGGTATAAAACAATTTCAGGTGCTTTAAACAAGTTACAAACGGCAGGATTGCAATATAGTTTAAGGCCAGATTTTATTGGTTCTACTAGAATTGAGTATGATTTAACCAATAAAATAACGCCAGTAAGTATAGTAATGTCTGTTGGTCTGCTTACACCAAATACTACCTACTTTGTAAGGTTGTATGCGACCAATGAAATTGGTATTAATACCTATTACTCCGAAGTAAAATCGTTTAAAACGAATCCTTAACATAATGGGGCGTCTCAGACATTCTGAGAGGCCCCTATTTTTGTTTAGCTTTTGTTAATTGCATTTTTTTGTTATTGTTTCCCACCGTTATTGACGTTTAGCCCACAATTCAATCTGAATATCTATTGAACTTAACGGGCGTCACCAACAACTATTATAAGTTGCATTACCTATAGTCATCTGCTTCATAACCTTGGCTGGTGTCCCCAACAGCCAACAATTTTCGGTAGGTGGAACACTTACCAAAGTAATAACCCCTCCTTAAAAATGAGGGAAAACTGCAGCAATTCGCGACTTCAGAATGACTGATGGAGCTAAACCCCAGCAACTACAGAAAAAGGCAGAAGGTAATCCTTGCGCGACTAAGAAGATTTAAAGGATTTTTATCTTGATTATTTGTTCATACAATATTTCACTATTATCTTGTGCAAAAAACAAAAATGAAGAAAATTTTACTAGCCAGCATTTTATCCTTATTGTTAGGATTTGCAAATGCACAAACCTTCACCAGCGGAGGTCTGAAATACAAAATCGTGGGGCAAAATCAAGCAGTTGTTTCAAAAAATCCCAATTTTAGTGGCGATGCAATCATTACGGATGTAGTTAGAGATAGTGTAAATGTGCCCTATTTTGTTTCTGCTATTGTGGATAGTGCTTTTTATGGAAATATAAAAATCACCTCTATCAAAATACCTTCAAATATAACTAGCATTGGGAAAGCGGCCTTTTTTACATGTACAGGTTTAAAAGAAGTAATCGATTTCAATTCTGTTAGCGTAATTCAAGAAAATACTTTTGCATATTGCTTGAATTTAACCAATATTAATCTTTCCAACGTGGGTGCAATAAAAGAAAATGCCTTTATAGGGTGTGATCAGTTAAAAAGTATAAATTTAAATGCTTCACTCATAGGAAAAAATGCATTTGCTAACTGTACTGGTATTTTAACTATCAATGCACGTATGGCTAAACCTCCTTTAATCGATGCGAGTGTATTTGCCGGTTTAAATAGAAGTTTAATAGAACTTTTTGTTCCAGGCAATAGCGAATTGGCTTATGATACCATTCCTATTTGGACGGATTTTAAAATATTTAGTAAGGAGCCCTTTACTTTTGGCGATTATAACTATATTACCACTACCAATTCTACTGTAAAATTTGTGGGTGTTTATACTTTTGATATTACCAAAGTTACTATCCCTGCTACCATAACAAGAAATAATATTACCTATACTGTTACTTCTGTAGCGAAAAATTCATTGGGTAATGCCCCTTTTGTAACAAGCGTCACCATTCCAAACTCGGTGAAGTCAATAGAGGCAAATGCTTTTTCATATGGTCAGTATCTTGCAAGTGTTACATTATCCAATACCTTAGAAAGTATTGGAGACTCAGCATTTATGAGCACTTCTTTATCTTCCATTGTAATTCCAAACTCTGTTAAAACAATTGGAAAAAGTGTATTCCAAAATTGTAATTCTTTAGGAAGAGTCACATTGTCAAATTCTTTAACACGTTTGCCAGATAGAGCTTTTAATCAATGCAGAGAATTAAAGTCAATCACAATACCAAATTCAATAACTGAAATTGGAAGTGAAGTATTCGCAAATTGTACTGCTTTAACAACTGTTAATTTATCAAACACTTTAAAAACAATAGGTATTGATGCTTTTAGATATTGTTCTAATTTACAAACTATTGCCTTACCCAACACTGTTACAGAGTTAAATGGAGGAGTATTTAGATATTGTTCTAATTTAAGAACTATTGCCTTACCCAACACTGTTACAAAGTTAAATGAAGGTGTATTTAGCTATTGTACTAAACTAACAACTGTTACATTATCAAGCAGTTTGCAATTAATCAGCAACAATGCATTTGAATATTCAGGAATTACTACAATTGAAATACCTGCTTCTGTAACTACTATAGAACCAACTGCATTTAATAATTGTACCAGTTTACAATCGATTACGGTGAACAGTGTAGTACCATTGGTGGTAGATCTAAACTTGTTTAATGGTTTAGATAAAGGTAATGTAATCTTAAATGTACCTGCACAATCAATTCAAGCATATAAAACAACTGCTCCATGGAAATTTTTCAACATTCCAAATCCTGCATTTTTTACCATAGAGGGTATTAATTATGGTGCTATAAACGCCACAGAAGTAGAAGTGAAAAGACATAATACTTTTTCGGGTGCTGCTGTAATACCAAGTTCAATCATTTATTTTGGCAAAACTTATACGGTGAAACAAATTGCAGATAGTGCATTTACCGGAACTTTTATAAATGCAATTACTTTGCCTAATGGCATTACTAGCATAGGAAAGTATGCCTTTAAAAACACTTACATTTCTAAAATTAATTTGCCTACTTCGTTGAAAAGTATTGGCGATGGTGCTTTTTGGTTTTGTGTAGGGATAAATCAAATTACCCTACCTAATGGATTAACTACCATTGGTAAATATGCATTCAATACCACCAATATATCAGCTATAACATTCCCTAGTTCTATTACCAGCATTGGAGATTCTGCTTTTGGAGATGCAAACATAAGTTCAGTATTTGCAGAATGGACTACTCCAATTGCTTTAAATGCTAATGTGTTTAAAAACATCACTTTGTCTTCTGTAAATCTTTATGTCCCTGATGCTTCAAAAAGTCTTTATGCATCAGCTAATGTTTGGAAAGATTTTAATGCTGCTGTTTTAACTTCTATCACTTATGAGGGTATTTTGTACAACTTCAATGGAACCAATACCTTAACTGTCGGTATTAATACAAATTTTGTTGGAGAGGCAATCATTCCTAATTCATTCACTTTCCTATCAAAAAACTACACCGTAACTGAAATTAAAGACAGTGCCTTTTTTAATTGTATAGAACTTACTAAGGTGGTGATTCCAAGTACAATTACTAAATTAGGAATTCGTACTTTTATGAACTGTTCAAATTTAGTTTCAGTTTCTATTCCTAATTCAGTGACTAGTATTGGTTTGTTTTCATTTGGTTATTGTACTTCTTTACAAGCCATGAATATACCTAGTGGAGTTACTACCTTAGCTAGTGCAGTATTTTATAAATGTAGTAGCTTAATTACAGTTTCAATTCCTAGTACTGTTACTTCTATCGGTACTTCTGCATTTGCACTTTGTAGCCAACTCAATACTATTTATGTAAATTGCTTTACTCCACTTACTATCAATGCCAATGTATTTAATTTGGTAGATAAAGTAAATGCAAAATTATATGTGCCTTATGGTAGAAGTAGTGTATATGCTGCAGCTCTTGTTTGGAAAGATTTCCCAATTGTTGAAAATGATAAATTTACAGTAAATGGTATCAATTTTCAGTTTACAAGTGGCAATACTGCCGTTGTAAGTAAAAACCCTACCGCAACAGGTAATGTAAACATTCCAAGTACTGTGGTTTATAATGGACAAACTTACAAAGTTACTGCCATTGCCGATAGTGCATTTTATGGTAATAAAGGACTTAAATCGGTTACGTTTTCAAATAAAACCATCACAATTGCAAGAATTTCAGTTGCAGATACATTAAGCTCTTTAAAAACCATTGGCAAACATGCATTTGAAGGTTGTGATAGCCTTGCTGTAATTGAAATTCCAGATTCTGTAGTTGCAATTGGCGATAGTGCTTTTGCTTTTTGTGTTGGTTTAACCGATGTAAAAGTAAATTGGAATACTCCGTTGGCTATCAATTCGTCAGTTTTTGAAGGGGTAAATATTGCCAATGTAAATTTATTTGTTCCATCAGGCAGTACAACAACCTATTCAAATGCAGCAGTTTGGAAAGAATTTAGAATAGGAATCGTATCTCAATTGGTTGATGTTTCAACTCAAAACAACATTAGTGTTTATCCTAATCCTTTTGCAAATAGTGTAAATGTGGGTTTAATTGATTTTGATGAGAATTCAAGACTTGAAATTCTTGATTTACAAGGAAACATAGTGCAAAAAACAATATTAAATACCATGCAAAATATTATTTCAACAGAAAATGTATCTGCAGGTGTTTATGTGTTCAAAATCATAAGAAATAGTCAAGTTTATTTTCAAAAATTGATGAAGTATTAGCGAGTATACTTAAAAAAGTAGAATACAAAAAATCCGCAAGGTCTTAGACCCTACGGATTTTTTTGTTATTTTAAAACTAATAGATAAAAAGGTTGGTCTATTTGTTTCATCTCTATGTCTCATCTCTCCAACAATTAATTCAAGTTGCATTACCCATGGTCATCTGCCTGCTATTAAGAAGTAGGCCTTGTTACATTTGAAATGTTGACCCGTTATGCAGATTTTTGTTAGGTAAAGGTAAAGTTGTTGGTGACGCACCGTAAGTGAAATAGGACTTCAGAATGCCTTGTGGGGCTAAACACTAGCAACGACGGAAAATGATAAGATTTCTCATGCCTCGGAATGACAAAATGCGTGGTTTTTATACTTTGTGAAAGTAGAATAAAACGTATCTTGTGTGAAATTTTATTCTCTAGAAAATAATTTCAATCTTATGAAAAAACCCCTACTCGTTTTAATTACTTGTATATTAACATCAGTCGTTTCAATAGCAGAAAATGTAAACATCCCTGATGCTAACTTTAAAGGGTTTTTATTGGCACACGCTGGAATAAATACAATTGCTGATGGTGAAATATCCTTGGAAGAAGCTGCCTCATTCAAATTTACAATTTATGCTTATAACAAAAATATAAGCTCATTAGAAGGAATTGAAGCGTTTGTGAATTTAACTCGATTAGATTGTTATGGAAACAGTTTAACAAGTTTAGATTTGAGTCAAAACAAAGCTCTTACTTCTCTCAACTGTTCTCAAAACAAAATTACAAGCTTAGATTTAACTCAAAATACAGCGTTAACTTTTATAAATTGTTCTCAAAATAAATTGACTAGTTTATCGATTAGTAACAATAACTCTTTAACAAAGCTTGATTTTTCATATAATCAATTGACAAGTTTTGATGCCTCAAACAGTACTGCATTATCTCAATTATATTGTTACAATAATCTCTTAAGCAATTTGACTGTGAATAATAACACAGCATTAACAGGCTTATATATAGGAGATAACAAACTTACAAGTTTGAATCTTAGTAATAATGCAGCGTTAAAATTGCTTGATTGTTATACTAATAAATTAACAAGTTTAGATGTAAGTAACAACATTGCTTTATCTGAATTGTACAGTAATGACAATCAATTAACGAGCTTAAATTTGAATCAAAACACAAGTTTAACAAAATTGGTTACCAATGGAAACTTACTTACAAGTTTAAATTTAACTAACAACCTTGCCTTAACCGACTTAAATTGTGATAAAATACAAGCAACTAGTTTAGACCTTAGCAAAAATACACTTTTAGCAAAATTGGCTTGTAACAACACTAAATTCACAAAACTTGACTTAACACAAAATACAAGCTTGGTTGATTTATATTGCAACAATAACAATGATTTATTTTGCATTACAGCATTAATCTCTCAAGACAAAACTGCTTGGTACAAAGATGCTTGGGCGAGCTATAGCGAAACTTGTGTTACAGGAATTGATGAAAATTCTACTATAATTGAAAAAACGATTCAAGCTATTTATAATACAAATGGTCAGTCGGTTAATAGAAATCACAAAGGTTTTGTAATTATTAAACATACCGACGGAAGTAGTTTAAAAACTATATTAGAGTAATGTTAATTGAGAATCAGAATGTCTGAACCAAATATTAGGATAATTAAAAAAATGATTTTTTTTAAGTGGTAAAAATCATAAAAGTCCTCCCTCTGGTGCGGAAGTTCACTTCCGTACCCAAAACGTATTAGGAACTTAGTCCCGAATTTGCATTCCAATACCTTTTGAGACATCAGTTGTTATAATTGGAATGTTGGCTCGATTTGCAGATTTTTGTTAAGTAAAGGAAAATTCACTAAAGATTATATTTGATTTTAATCCCATAAGCCCTTGGTTCTACAACATATGCTAATCTACTTGGATAAAGTTGAATATTGCCAGCATCAAGATTGTATCTCTTATTATTATTAAAATTGGTTACATTCATGCAATAAAGAATAATTTCTAATTTTGAAATTGGTTTATAAGTAATAGATATGTTTGTTCTAATATCTGTCTCATAAGCATTTCTATTCTTAGCATCATTAATTGTACTCATCATCCTATTTTTCTGAGCCGACGATGTACTAGGCAATTCATTGGCCGCATTTTCTAACATTTTCAAGCCATCCTTTCCTCCATTAAAGTCCCAAAATACCCTTGTGTCAAAATGAAGAATTATTTTGGAAGAAAGGGAATAGTTGGTGTATAATTTTGTAACATTGGTTGATAAGTTATTCAAACTATTTCCTGTACTTCTTAAAGTTACTGATTGTTGAACATTGTTGTCATCTGAATAAGTTAAAGTTTGTCTATAATCTGAGTAACTCGCTCCGGCGGCACGAATACTATCATTTAATTTCCAGTCAATCTGAGAGTTGAACGCATGGCTGAAACCTATCATTAGCTTATTAGCCTTAAATAAGACTTCTAATTCAGAGCCAATTAATTTATGTACTCCTAGATTTTCTACCTGAGCTTTGGCAGAATTCCAACCTAATAAATCTATTTGATTATAATATGAAGACAAGTTGATATTCAAATTTTTATTTTGGATTCTGTTGAATATAAGTTCGACACCTTGTAGTTTTTCGGGGGCAGAGGAGGTTTTTGATAAATTCTGCAAGAATAATTGTGTTGCAGTATTCATCCTAAACGACTGTTGTGTTATTAGTTTTAAAACGTTTCTTTCATTAAGCTCAGAAACTAATGCGATTCTAGGTGAGAATAATTGTCTAGAATAAGTGTCTTTATCATATCTGCCAGATAGCAAAACTTTTAAATATTTATGAATATCAAATTTCAGGTCGCCATAAAAGGAAATTGTAGATGTATTCCATCCATTACCCACAAAAATTGCATCCTTTTTAGCAACAAGTCCCAAATTACGGTTAGAACTAGTAGCTCCAATCCCAAAGGCTTCAGAGGTTGTGTCATTTAAAATATTCGTAGGTATTCCTCCAGCAGAATTTGTTTCGCCCATTCTAAATTTGCTTTGGTCCTCTCCCCATCTTGCTCCCCAAGAATTGTAGCAATATGTCGACCCAAGTGCAATCTCAATAAAATTATTTAGTTTATAATTTGTTAAAAGTTCTAAAGAAATTTCTTTTTCCGAAAACCTATGATTCCATTGTCTCAAATTCTCTCTGCTTGCATAGCTTAAATTTCGGTTATTATCCGCTTCTGAAAGTTTAGTGTCATATTTATATGTAGAAGTACCTCTAAATCTAGCTTGCGTCTCATTATCATAACTTGCTCTTGTTGTTATATTCAATTTCTTGTTGATCTCAAAAAGTTTATATATTGAGCTTGTAAAATGTTTGTTGTCTGCTTGAGAACCATTTTCAAAATTGGTTGAGAGTAATGCACCTCCTCCAGTTGGTAATTTAGTTGGATCAGTATTGGGAATCAAGGGAAGAAACCCTTCTTGAAATTTTACTTGAGAACTATTACCACCTAATGTGCTTCCAGAACTTGTATACCTTACAAAAAAATTCCATCCATTCGCAACTGAACCTTGAATATGAGCTTTATATTGAGGTATTTCTTTAAAATCAGCAAAATATGTATTTACAGGAGCGGTATTTGCACCAAAGTCTTTACCAACATATCCAGATTTATAACTACTATTCACAATATAAGCTTCAGGTGCATAGCCTTGAGTTTGCTGAATACTTCCGTAGGCATAAATTTTAAATTTATCAGTTTTAAAAGAATGGCTAATGGCAGTTCCCTTAGAATTGTATTTACTTACAAAGTTTGTATATAATTTAGTACCTTCCGAATTGTCAGCATCTTTGGTTGTAATGTCAATAATTCCTCCTATAGCGCCAGGACCGTATGTGACAGAACCAGGGCCTCGAATGATATCAATTTTGAAAATATCATTTAAATCCCAGTTTTCTAGTTCCGATACCATACCAACATGAGCTTTTTGATTCATCAAAACACCATTTAGTCTCAATATAAATTTATTGTTTCTATCTGATATTATGCCTCGCATACCTAATTTTGGTCCTTCGCCATGAGTAAGCCAAGTTGCACCTGGTACGTAAATTTCTATTAGATCATAAAGATTTCTTGCTCCCGAACGTTGAATATCTTCCTCAGAAATTGTTGAAAGACTAACAGGAATATTTGACTTCTTTGCACTTGTATTGCTACCAATAGTTACTTCAATATTTAAAAGATCCTCCAATGAAAGCTCAAAAATTGATGAATCTTTATTAATTTCTGTATTTTGTTGGATTGCTGTTGAACTGTCGGTTTCTATTTGTGCAACAGATTTAATCGCAATAATTGATGATAATACAAGTGTGATTATCTTGGAATTAAAAGTAGTCATTAGTGGAAAAATGAAATTCAAATTTATTACGATTGATAGTTCTTGAAGGTTACGCGAATGTTCACTTTTATTCCCAAAACGTATTCTGAACTCAATTCAGAATTTGCAGTCCAACGTCGTTTGAAACAGGTGTTGATACATTTGGAAATAATGGATCATTATGAAGATTTTTGTTAAGGGGAAGGGGGAAGTTGTTGGTGACCTCCTCTGGTGCGGAAGTTCACTTCAGTACCCAAAACGTTTTAGGAACTATTTCCACTGTCTATAGCACACAGAAAGAAAAGTTAATTTCCTGTGCGCCATAGAGGAGATCCAAACTATAATATCAAACCCATTTTTCCCACAATGGTGGCAAGTTCAGTGGCTTTGTGCACTCCAGTTTTTTCAAAAATATTCCGTTTGTGTGCACGTACGGTATAGGGGCTTAAGAACAATTTTTCAGCAATTTCTTCAGTTTTTTTCCCCTGCGCCAGCATTATTGCCACTTCTATCTCGCGATCAGATAATTTATGGAACAAATCGTCTTCTGGCCAAAACTCTTTGACAACTTCCCTGTGTCCATGGAGTTCATCATAAAATTCGGCCTTAAAAATTATTCGGTTATCTATCTTTTGGTCGGTGATGTCGGTTATCGTTCCTATGCCAATTAGTGGATAACCTGTTTGAATATCTGGCACCACACAAAATTGAGACAAAAACTTACCATAGGTATTGTCGCCCCGCAGCGCGCGATAGTTGTTGCTATATCTAATCTTATCTCTTAGAGAAATGGGAATATCTTTTAAGATTTCTTCTGCCAATCTAAAACAATCTTCTGTCAATATCTTTAAATCACTTGGATGCATTCTACTGAAGGTGTATCGCATGCCTTGCTCTTGAAAATGTTTAACAATTTCCGCTTCAGGCACTCGGAACAAAGACCCAAAAATATTCTTGGAAACATATTTTACAGTTAAATCCAAATAACTAAAAATATAAAATGCCAAAGGATTAAATTCCGACATCACTTTTATCACCGGATGTGTGTTGATGAGTTGCTCCAAAATATGTGCGTACTCTTGAGGCTCATTGGATTGCAAATCGGCGCTATACGCAAACAAGTTTGAAGGTTTCACTAGAATTTTGCTGTTTTCTGTGTCCATTATTTACCCTTTTATGACTTTAAAATAGTCCTTTTGTTCTATTGCGGTATACTCCTTACAACCCTAATTTTGTCTAGGTAAATTTAATAAAAATACAAATATGAAGGGGATTTTTGCTTTGCCAATTTTCATCCTAGGTCTTGCATATGGAAGTTTTGGCCAATGTTCATTTAGTGTAAATTCAGCCTATGGAAATTCTTGGGCTGAACTGTACAGACCTGTAGGGTTGCTGAAGATAGGTAATGCCATTTTGGTAGTAGAATCATCCAATGCCCAAATTAAAGTGTTGGAGCAAAGTGGAAGCAGTATTACCCATATTTCGACTTTTGGCATTTATGGTGCCAGACCAGGAGAGTTTAGAAATCCACAATACTTGGCTGCTGATTCGCTTGGAAGGATATACGTTTCGGAATATGGCAACGACAGAGTGAGCGTACTCGCATTTGACGGCAGAAATTTATCCTACATTACATCTTTTGGATCCAGTGGTAACGGCTTGGGGCAATTCCGTTTTCCAGCAGGAATAGCGGTAAAGGGAAACAAGGTGTTTGTTGCCGAATCACAAAACCATCGAATACAAGCATTTACTTTTGAAGGCAACAACTTTACGCCTATCGGTTTTTATGGTGGCAACCAGGGTGCAGCTTTGAATCAATTAAACCAACCAGCTGGTCTTAGCATTTCAGAAGACAAGTTAATCATCGCCGACAAAAGCAATTCCAGAATAGTGGTTCTAAAAATAAATGGAAACCAAATGGAATTTTTTAGAAGCTTTGGTGGAAATGGGTTAACAAATGGCCTATTCCAGTTTCCCGCGCACGTAGTTGCCAATGGCAACCATCTGATCGTATCGGATTATGGCAACCATCGCCTTCAGGTTTTTTACTTCGATGGAAATGGATACGCTTTTTCTGAGGCATGGGGAGGCAACGGAGCACAATTAGGTTCATTTGATGACCCCATGGCACTGTATTTAGACCAAGAGAAAAATCAACTCCTCGTTTCAGAATACAATAACAACCGTATACAAATAGTGACCTTGAACACGATGTTGGAGGTGGATATAATAGGTGATAAAGCCTACAACGCAAAAGACACGCTTAAACTAAGAGCCCAAATATCGGGCGATTATCAGACTATTAAATGGACAAAAGATGGTTGGCTATTTAGTGAATCTAGTTCCAAATTGATGGTTCCAAATGTATCATTGATGGATGTAGGCAATTATAAAGTGACCGTTTCTAATGCTTGCAGAACAATTACATCGGGCGCAAAAAATGTGACTATAACACGATTGCTACAAAAAATTTCTGGATTTGTTTTACCAATGGATACCTTTTTAGTCACCGACAAAAAGTTTGGTTTTACCGATCTAAGATTGAGTAGTGAAGAATATGGCCTTTATTACACCTCCGACCCAGAAGTAGCTGTTTTTCAAAACAATACTGTATTTTTCAAATCTGAGGGACCAGTTACACTATCATTTGGTCATCTTGGGAATATCTTTTATTTGCCTGTGAGTGCATCTTTAGAATTATATGTAAAAGGCAAAGAGGTCACCTCAGAAAACAACCAAAACTTTCAAAAAGATGATATCGATGTTTATCCCAACCCCGCCACCACAGAGATTTCTATAGGAGGTGACAAGAATAAGCGAGTCAGAGTGTACAACCAATACGGATTATTAATAATGGAATCAGAAAACAGAAAAGTTGATATCAGCTCGTTGGCAATTGGTCTATACGTTATTGAAATTCAAATTGGTAACAGATTAATATTCAAACGGATTAGTAAAATTTAATTTTATTGTTTTGATTTCTGCTGGTACGGAAGATTATTTCTGTACCTGTTTCCAGAGTCTGTTGCAAACATAACTAAAAGTTAACGTCCTGTGTACCACAGGACATGGAGGAAGGTTTATTGCACATGAAGGGCGAAAATTATATTTTTGTACATTACAACAAGTAATTTGTTAACTGAAAACAACTTGATATCAATACATTCCAAACTCAATTTAAGAAATTCCATTATATTTCCTATTCAAAATAAGGAGGCACGTCGTGATCTTATTATTGGCGGCCTTCTGATGTTTTTGCTCTTTATTGGTTGGCTGATGAATATGGGGCATCGTATAATGATTGTACACCGAATGCAGCAAGGTCTATCCCCTTGGCCTTCATGGGGTCGCCCATGGTTGTTGCTCAAACATGGGTTCATTACTTGGTCTGGAATGGTGTACTATTACCTTCCGTCTATAGGTTTTTTTGTATTGGCACGACACTTTGATATTTGGATGTTTTATTTTTTCGCTGGTATTTTATTTCTAATTGCGACGGTAGCTATACCTGGCTATATGTCTCACTATTGTGTTAGTTTTGATATCACTGAAATTTACAATCCGGTGAAGGCTTTTTCGAGGGTTTTTCAAGGAGGCAAGGCTTATTGGAAAGCTTGGGCGATTGTAAGCATACTTTTGTTGGCATCTTTTTTAGGATTGTTGTTGGTAGGAGTAGGGTTTTTGTTCACTAGCGTTTGGTTTTGGCAATCGGCAGGGTTTAGTTTTGCCACGGTGTTTAGCCAAAAATTTAAACTAGGAGAGTTGAGTAGTGAAGAAGAAAATTCGCATCGTGTATAAACCTCTTTGGCGTAATCGAGACGCCATAGGGTGAGAGGATACAGAAGTTTACTTCTGTACCCGTTTCAACCGTTTGTGGCACATAATGAAAAGTAATATTCAGTGTGCCACAGGCCGTAGAGGAGGGAACAGATTAATATTTAAACGGATTAGTAAAATTTAATTTTATTGTTTTGAATACTCGTATGGAAGATTACTTTCGTACCTGTTTCCAGAGTCTGTTGCACACATAACTAAAAGTTAGGATTTGTTGGTCTCTTTTAAATTAATAAATTGATTATCAAATTATTATTTCTACCTTTATGGACTAAAGTAAACAGGCTATGTATCGATTTTTTATTATTTTTTCGGTTTTGTTCTATCAACTTATTTTAGCCCAAAACACTGTTTGGCAAAAGCTAAGAAACACCCCTAAGGATTATTATATACCCAAAACCACCAAGTTTTTGGCCAGCAAAGACACCTTGGTGTTGTTTTCTAACATAATCGCTTATTCTGTAGATGGGCAAAACTTTGTAAAAACTGGCGATTTTAATAGCAACACCAAACCACTTTTTATCTTCGGCGATAAGATTGTGTGCTCTTATGGGTTTCTTTCTTTAGATGGAACGTTTAAAAACTATTCTTTTATGTTTACTGATTCTCCATATTCAGTTGCTCTTTCTATCATAAACGATACCTTGGTGGCCAATGTTCTTGTAGATGCAGGATTTACAAATCCAACGTTTCCTCCTATGTTTGATATATTTTTTAAGAGTGCCTTATATTATTATGATAAAAGTACAAGTGATTGGGTAAAAGTGCACGAGACAAATGTTAATAAAGTAGGAAAATATAAAACTATAGGAAATACCAAAGGATTTGTAGTTGAGCGAGGATTGGAAGTATTTAAGTATGAAAAAATTGGCCCACCTACCGTAACGCTATTAACTGATCAATTGGATTATTACTATGACACTAATCCCCCCAGCGATGTTATTCAGGAGATTAGTGCAAGGGTTGATTTACCTAATTACATGATTACCCAACATAATTATGAATGCAATTATGCTGCTGATTGGCAATGTTCAGAAAAAGATCCATTTAAAGATTCAATTCCATTTAAAAGGGTTAATACAAAAACACTTCAAAGTGATTATATGACATTGCCCAAAGGTTATTCTAGCGTAGGTCTTTATCGTGATCCAAATTATAAATCAGCAGTATCCCTCTTGCCTGATTCTTCATGGCTACTTCATGTATTGGGAGCAGGTAAATATTTTAGAAGTGATGACGCTGGTAATACTTGGAAAAATTTCTTTTCTTCTGATGATAGCCTTCGTGTTTCACCTAGTGCTGTGTTCGAGTTTAAAAACAAATGGTACACCTTAGATTATTTTGGACCAGACCAACTTGATTCCACAAAATGTTGGTTTTCGGATAACAAAGGAAAAACGTGGCAAAATTATTCTATTAGAGGTTTTGATGAAATTTCCCAATTTAATGTGAAGGACAACCTCTTGCAAGTAAATAATAAATTTAGTAAAAATAATGGTGCCACTTGGATCAATCAAGAAACACTAATACCAGCATCGCCTATCGCTTTCCGATATATAGGAGGCAAATATGGTTGGATGGCAGCTTATCAAAATCCAGTAGGCCTCGGCTATTATGTGATAGGTAAATCGAAGGATACTTTAATTAACGATTTAGCCTATTTTGAAGATAGAACTTTTATACCTGATAACTATGTAAGTTTTAGTTACAGCAAAGGTTATTATTATGGTATAACAATCCGATATTGTGGAACAGGTGGCACAGGCTACTGCACAGATTTGTTTACAAAGGAATTAGGCAAAGGACCTACCAAAGTTTTTAACCTTGATGATTTTGCAAATAGTTGGAGTTTTAGTATTTTTTCTAACCAAGATACGTTGTATTGCAAAATTAAAGAAAACAGCCAAGCTATTGATTATAAATGGAGCATAAATGGAAAATCTTGGCACGATGTACCCTACGATGACACCGCTACGCCAATAAGAAGTGAGTTGTTTACCTCCATCAACACTCGTTTTTTTACTACTTATGACAGATCTGCCACCTATCGTATAACCTCCAAAGGGTTTGTCAACATTAACATGGATGGATTGCATCCGGATCATATAAACCAAGGCACTTTTTCTGATGACCTATCTGGCAACTGTTACTTTATATATGCTGCCAACAATACCATAGAAATGTATTATTCTTTTAACCTTGGCGACAATTGGGATAAACTGAAACTAACTGGAATAAATGATTCTCTTAAGATCATTGGTTTTGGAGAAGGGCAGAATGGTAAGATGTTTGTATGCACAGCCAATGATGTTTATTATCGAGATATTCCTCAGAAATCAATTACTTTTATAGAGCAAGATACTTATACCATTGATACTGATTGCAAAACTGGCACAGTGATATATCCCAACCCAGCTAGCCAATATGTGACGATTTCAAACCAAAACACAACTTTATCGCATGTTAAAATTTACAATAGTATTGGTACACTAAGTTTCGAAAGCTTACTTAGCGATTCTAAAAACCTTATGCAAATTAATACCATCGACCTACCAAACGGTATATATTTGCTTTTGGTAAATGGTTGTCCGTCGAGGTTAGTCAAAGAATAAATTTCAAGATTTAAGTTCACTTCCGTACCCAAAACGTTTTAGGAACTTTGTAACAAATTCGCATTCTAATTTCGTTTTTAACAGGCCTTGATACATTTGGAATGTTGGTACATTATGCAGATTTTTGTTAAGGGTAAATTGCTAGTGACTCCTTCAATATCGACTTAAGATTGCAATAAGTTTTTAAACTTTTAAACTTATGCTTAAAAGAATAATAAATACAGACAATTTAAAAACAACAATCCTGATCCGACTGATTGTTGGAGCAGTATTTTTATCAGAAGGTACATTTGGAATGTTGGTTCATTATGCAGATTTTTGTTAGGTAAATCAACGGCGGAAAAGACCTCAAAATTACTCGTTGGGCTAAACACCAGCAATGGTGGAAACTTAAAATAAGTATACTCAAGAGACTTTTTGCAACTTGACATTAAAAAAACAAAACATGAACTTTCAAGAATTACTCAAAGACAAATCTAAAATTGATCTCGCAGACATTTGTGAAGCATGGCAATGGTTAATTGCAGACCAAAGAGAAGTTATATTAGTAACTATTTTCGGAGACCTTTTTCTATCTGGACCTTCTGGAGAAGTAAATTGGCTTGACACAAGTGTAGGCAAATTAACTAAAGTTGCAAATGATATTGAAGACTTCAAAGTTCAACTAAAAGTTGCTGAAAATTTTGACAATTGGTTTTTAAGTTGGCTACATGAGGACATTGAAAACTCAGGTATAAAACTTGGTGAAACAGAAGTTTTTAGTTTCAAAATAAATCCAATTCTAGGCGGAGAATATATATTTGAAAATATTGAACCAGTAGACATTAGTGTACATTTTCAATTAACTGGACAAATTTGTGAACAAACAAAAGACTTGCCAGATGGAACAAAAATTAATTTAACAACAGAATAAAAATCAGCCACCAACACCCTATTTACTCGGTCTGTGGCTCACAGAACGAAAAGTTAATTTCATGTAAGCCACGTCAGCCACAGTCCACGGAGGAGGAGGATTTATTGATTGGGTACTTGAAGAGAGGTTTCTCATAACCTTGGCTGGTGTCCCCACCAGCCAACAATTTTCGGCAGGTGGGACACCTACCGAGGAAATAAAATTTCGAATTTCAATCTCTAGGAATTGTCCTATTATATGGTTATCGGATGATGCTTGGAGTACTATTGGATGATGACCGTAGGATAGACTGTATTTTGAGGTTTTGTTTTATGCTTTATATACAATTCTGTATTTGGTAATCTTTGTTAAATCTAATTTTGTTCCCGCCGTTTATTTCTAGTACAGTGATCCACAGGCCATGGAAGACAATAAGTATTCAAAATAAATTGTGGGGCTAAACACCAGCGACGACGGAAATGATTCTTTAACTTAATTATATAAATTCACTTGAATAATTGATGATTTGGTCTTAATATAAAAATCAACAATCGAGTATATGAAAGAGGTTCAGCCATAAATAGTTTAAAATGAAAAATTCACCTTAACTTTATTAGTAATTAACAGTTATTCAGTTGATGTCCAATTCTTTCTTAATCAAATTAAAAAATATTTAACAATCTAAAGATCCATAACTATTTATTTAAAATTATGAGATCTTCAAATTAAGTACTAAACAAACCTTAAAAATGAAAAAAGTATACCTAATTTCTCTACTTGCATTTCTGTCCATTTTCTTAAATCGTAATGAGATTACCGCCCAATGTCTTTTCCCAGCAGAATTTTCATGGTATGTTGACGCAGATGGTGACAATGAGGGTAACCTTAACAAACCCGTTGATAACTCGTGTGCCTATTGTACTGGACTTGAAGCTGCCTATATAGCGAATGGAAATACAGGTCCTAGATGTGTACAAGATACTAGGGATTGTGACGATTCTAATCCAAATATCAATTCTAAGACAGTTTTTTACCTAGATAGTGATGGAGATGGATACTATAGAGCAACTTGGAAGCGTGAAGACCAATGTGTAAACTGTGGTGCTGAGGCACTCAAATTATATGAATGTAGAACTGGTGAATGGGTAGCCGAAGCGCAAAAAAGGTCATTTTATTATGGCTCTGTTTTTTATGGCAGCAAAAGATGGCAGTGGGAACTAAAAGGCCTAGGTGATTGTGACGATAGCAATCCTTATATTAATCCAGAAACTGTTTGGTATTTTGACCAAGATAGGGATGGATTTTTTACAGCAAGCCAAAAAAGTTGCTCTAAACCTGCTGCTGGTTGGTATCATATCGGTGAACCAATAAATAATAAGCCATATGTAGCGTTTATCTTAGGCGACTGTAACGACAATGATGCAAATATCTATCAAGAGCGTACACTCTATCCAGATAAGGACGGCGACACTTATAGAAGTGAAGGTGCGGGAGTTAGAAGTTGCGTTTCTGTGGCTCCTGCCGGATTTACTGATCAATTTAAAGAGATTGATTGTGATGATAATAATTTTTCTGTTTACAGAACGGGAAAATTTTATAAAGACGATGATAAAGATTTTTATTTAATAGGCCCTTATACCCTATGTTATGGAGATCAAACCCCTGCTGGTTATTTACCCGATGGTTCACGCTCAAGAGGCGAAGATTGTGATGATAAAGATTATTTATCCAAAGGTAAAATGCCAGCATTAGTTGATGCTGATTATGATGGCTTCGCCGGTAGCTTAACGCCCGTTAACGCCTGTTTTAGCGGATTTGGAGAAGATATTTATTTTGCTCCAGGCTATATAAAAATTAGCGAAAACAAAGGTTTGGATTGCGACGATAACAATTCTTTATATAATCAAAGCAGAATGTACTACAAAGATGCAGACCGTGATGGCTACCCAGCTTTAGGTTATGATTCTGTAAGTTCATGTTCTCCTCCTGCTGGATATTCAACCATTGAGTTATTTAAAGTAGTATTAAAGGCATACGGTGCCAAGGTTTTTGATTGTAATGACAATGATGCTAATGTATTTAATAGTTATACCATTTACTTGGATGCAGATGGAGATGGTGTACCTAAAAGTAATATGCTATTCTGTTCAGGAGGTGAGCCACCTGTAGGATATACAACTAGGATTCATCCATCAGTGTTAAGATCAAATCTTATTGATGTAAATGACAATAACCCTGCTGTTTATTATACAGAGAAAATATATGAAGATAAAGATGGCGATAAATGGCCTAAAGATTTAAATCAACCCATTGTAATTGAAGTGGGAGATGGTTGGACTACTCCAGTTGGCAAAGTTCATCCTAGGGATGGTATGTGGAATCAAAACGACTGCGACGATAACAATGCTAATGTTAAAGGAGGATCTGGTTATTATGTTGATAATGATCGTGATGGCGTAGGATCTAGTATTTATACGATAATTTGCCCAGCCGTTTCTTTTGCACCTGCTGGATATTCTAGTAGTACAGGAGATTGTGATGATAATAATGCAGGTGTAAAATCTTGGCAAACGTGGTATTTTGATGCAGATAATGATGGCTCCCCAAGTGATAAAACTATTTACGGGGGTGGATGTGAACGACCTCTAGGAGCTAAAAAAGCAAGTGAATTAACTGATCCAAATTCTTTTGACTGTAATGATAACAATGCTGCTATTTTTCCGAATAATACTTGGTACCAAGATTTGGACAATGATGGATATAGTAGTGGTATAACTGCTATTTTTAGAGTTGGATGTTCTTTTGCTGGTTATAAAAGGGCGGGAGAATTAATTGCAATTTCTGGAGATTGTAATGATAACAATGCCGCTTTTAACCCAGGCGCAGCTACAGCTGTTTGGTATAGAGATGCCGATGGGGATGGTTTTGGCAATCCTTCAGTTTCACTAACCCAATGTCCTGCTCCTTCTGGGTATGTTGCCAACAACACTGATTGTGATGACTCGAATAACAAGATTAATCCAAATAGCGTTTGGTTCAAAGACAGCGATAACGATAATTTAACCGATGGAACAGTTTTATACCAATGTGCAAGACCTACGAATTATAAACTTTCTTCGGAATTAATTCAAGGAGCTTCTGGTGACTGCGATGACAACAGTGCATCAATCTCAAGCGCTTGTGTTTCTCCATCCTTAGCAGATGTTAACGGTAATTTCAACACTACAATTTGGTTACGAGACGATGATGGTGACGGATATTCACCCTATAGCCCCGTAGTTTTCGATGCTAACAATAGGACTGTAGGTTATCAATGTGCTCCTAGTTGTAATTGGGTATGCGCTCAAGGTTGTACTGGCACCAGTAAACGATATAAAGGCAGGGACTGTAATGATCAAGATCCTAATATCAATACAGCTGTATCATATTATATTGATGCAGATGGTGATGGATATGCTTCTAGCTTAACCACATTTTGTAGTTTAACCCCTCCAAGCACTTACAAAACAGCTGCTCAAATACAAAATGGCTGGGATTGCGACGACAACAATGTCAATATAAAATCGGGGGCAATTTCAGGGAATTTATATTACAGAGACGCTGATGGAGATGGGTTCGGTAACCCTAATTTAAGTATAAAAGATTGTTCGATTCCTAGCGGATATGTAACTAATAACACTGATTGTAATGATGCTTTAGCAACGGTAAACCCAAATACCATTTGGTACAAGGATGCTGATAATGACGGATATACAGACAGCGTTTCATCTATAGGCTGTATAGCATTATCGGGATATAAACTTATTACTTCTTTAGCTTCTACGGCAAAAGATTGTAATGACGCAATCAGCGCAATTAGTCCTGCAACAACTTGGTATAAAGATGCTGATAACGATTTAGTAAGCGATGGTACCAAACTAAAACAATGTTCAAGACCTGTCAATTATAAATTAACCACCGAATTATCAGATACAATATTTGACTGTAACGACAATAATGCATCAATAAAAGATCCATACATTTGGTATAAAGATGCTGACAACGACAATCATGGTGACGGAATTTCACTTAAAGGTTGCTCTAAACCAGTTAATTATAAGTCCTCTGACGACTTAATTTCTCTAAGTGGTGATTGTGATGATAACAATGCTTCCATAAAACCAGGTAGTTCCGTGGGAGTTATAACCTGGTACCAAGACATTGACAAAGATGGTTTTGGTAATCCTAATGTGAGCATATCTTATTGTAAACAACCCGTTGGATATGTAAATGATAATAGGGATTGTAATGACAATGACCCTGATTCAAACCCAACTACTAAATGGTTTAAAGATAGTGATGGAGATGGGTATTCAGATGGTAGCGCTTTCTTAACTCAGTGTGAAAAACCTGCTGGTTATGTTAATGCTGCTCGTTTAGTAACATCCACCGACACCATCAATGTAGAAGTACCTTCAACAAATGGATTAGCATTAAGTTTAGATGGACAAGATGATTATTTGGAAGTTGGAAATGTTTCAAATTTGACCGATAATCTAACCATAGAAGCTTGGTTCAAATGGAATGGACTTACTTCTGCTAGTATAAAAGAACAAATAATTGTATATAATGGATTTGCTAACGGTTATGGAATTGCATTAAGCGCCGCTGGTAAAATTGGCATCATTCTAGGTAGTGTAGGTCAGTATGATGGATCAATCACTGCACCTGTAAACCAATGGACTCATGTGGCACTTACTAGAAATGCTGGTACCTGGACTTTGTACGTTAACGGACAAGCTAGTCTTACTAATAATGTAAATATTAGTGCTTTGTCTTCATCTTATCTTATGGTAGGAACTGGTTTTAATATTTATCCCAACTTAGTAAATCTAGGTGCGAGGTTTCATTTTAATGGTGCTGTAGATGAAATTCGTTTTTGGAATACTCCTCGTACTGTTACGCAAATAAATGCTTCAAAAGACAAAGAATTAACGGGTAATGAGCCAAATCTTATTGCATATTACAATTTTAACCAAGGTACAGCTGGTGGAGTTAATACAAGCATAACAAAGGTCATAAATAAAACATCAAGTCAACATTACTTGAATTTTACCAACGTGGCGCGTACGGGTGCCAATTCTAATTTTATAAATCCTGGAGGAGTATCTACCACAGTAAAAACCACCAGGACGTATGTTGATACAGTAAACGTAACCATAGTCTCTACTACAGGTCAAGCTTTAAACTTCAATCAATCGGGCTCTAATTATGTTAATATTCCTGATGTTAACAATAGCCTAGACATCCAAAATGAGTTTACAATTGAAGCATGGATAAATCCATCTGATGCTTTAAACAACTCGATAGTTGATAAAGGAGATTATAGATATTTGTTTTCTCATAATCCAAATAACACCTCTGGAATGGGCATTTATAGAAATCTCGTTTGGATATATAATCCCATGACCATTCCTTTAAATACTTGGACACATGTGGCATTGAGCTATAGTGTAAGTCAAAATCAAGTTAAATTCTTCCAAAATGGTGTACAAGTGGGACCTACTTATACTGGTGCCGTTAGCCTTACGAGTGACAATGGTCCTGTAAATATTGGTCGCCAAAGTCCACTAACTTGTGCCTGTAATACCTTCAATGGTTCTATGGATGAAGTTCGACTTTGGAATAAAATAAGAACACCACAAGAAATTTTGGCCAATTATAACAAAGAAATTAATGGTGTCACCTCAGGTTTAGTAGGGAATTACCATTTTAACCAAGGATTACCAGGTGGTAATAACACGGCCATTACTTCTTTAATCGACGATAGTGGCAATAACAACCAAGGAACGCTGGTGAATTTCACAAAAAATGGCGCTACTTCTAATTTTATTTCTCCAGGTGGAATAAATAATAGTTATCAAACTTTTGGCGGAGATTGTAACGATTCAGACCCAAATCAATACAAAGATCAACTTTGGTATAAAGATGCTGACAATGATTTAATAAGTGACGGAGTAAATTATATTGGCTGCAAAGATTCAGTTGGTTTTAAACCCGCCTATGCTTTAAAATCATTAATTGGAGATTGTGATGATAATGATGCAACAGAGAAACCAAACACACTTTGGTTAAAAGATGCAGATAACGACAAATTTACGGATGGTACGTCTATTACTCAATGTACTAGACCAGTTGGATTTAAAACAGTAGAAGAAGTAAATAAAATAGATTCTATAGTTGGAACCACCACCACTGTAACCAACGCTTTAAATTTTGATGGTATTAATGACCATTTGTCATCTTCTGCACCATTAATTACTGGAACAGACAACTATTCTTTTGAAATCTGGTCAAAATGGGATGGTGGAAATAATCAATTAATATTTGTAAATGGGCATAGTCAAGGAGTAGCTGTTTTAATAAATTCATCTGGCAAATATGCCTTTTCCTTTATGGGCGTTGCTGACTATCCTAGCAATGTTTCGCCAGAATTAGGAAAATGGACACATATTGCCTTTACAAAAGGTAATGGTACTTCTACATTATATATCAATGGAGTAATAGCTACAAGCACTTTAGTCAATCATTTGGTTCCTAATACAGCTACTTATTTAGGTGCTTATCAAAAAACTTTGCTTTATTTTAAGGGTTCTTTAGAAGACTTTAAAGTATGGAATAGGTCACTATCAGCAAGTGAAATAGTCGCTAACATGAACAAGCAGTTAATTGGTACTGAATCTAATCTAGTAAATTATTACAATTTTAACCAAGGTATAGCTGGAGGTGATAATACGACAGTAGCTTCTATTTTAGACAAAACGTCCAATAACAGGGCTTTAACCATGAATGGATTTGCCAAAACAGGAGCTACCTCAAATTTTGTAGCAGGAAATAGCTACACTACAACAGGGAAAATACCAACCAATTTAGATTGTGATGACAACAACGCAACACTACGTCCTAATCAAGTTTGGTATAAGGATATTGATGGTGATACGCTTGGAAATCCTTCAATAGACTCAATTTCTTGTACCAAACCAGCAGGATATGTATTAAACAACTTAGATAACAATGATTCTACCGTAAGCAAAGGATTCCCAAGACTCGAAGTACGTGGTAATAGAAGAATTATTGCAAACAAAGACATTACTACTTCTGATTTGGACAATACCAATTTTGGTGTGCTTTGTCAAAAATCACCTAATGTTATAAAATCATTCCAAATCAAAAATATTGGAACTGACACATTAAGGTTGCGATTTACCAATTTAGTTCAAAACAAGAGTGCATTTACCATATTAGATACACTAGCTAATTTGATAAAACCAAAAGACTCAATTCAAGTGAATGTTGCTTTAAAAACAGATACCGCGGGTTCTTATGAAGCCTCGTTTTACCTAGTGAGTAATGATGCTGCTAATCCAATTTATTTATTTGATATTGGCGGTCAAGTATTAAGATCCGATAGTACGTTTATTAGTGATACAATTTGTGCTGGCAGTAAGTACAAATTCAATACTATTGACTACACATCTACAGGAAGGTATTTTGCTAAAAAGTTGAACAAACTAGGCTGCGATAGTACCATTGTACTAAATCTGTTTGTTAAAGATGCTTCTTACAAAACCACCTTAAGCGGATCAGTTAGCAATAACAACATACTTGTAAGCACTGGAGAAGTTTACCTTTACCAAATTAAAGATTCTGTAATTTCAACGCTGGACACCTCGCTAATAAGCAATGGAATGTATTCATTTAGTAAGTTAGATCCAGGTAGCTACAAGTTAAAATATTCTTGTGGAAAAAATTGTGGAGTAGTCCCTACTTATTTCGAATCCACCTATCAATATCAGTTGTCGAAAAATGTCACTTTAAATGGCTGTCCACAATTAAAAATCAACAATATTAATGTGAAGGCTATAGCAATAAAAGCTTTGAGTCCCGGAACAGGAAGTGTTATTGGAAATGTCAAAAATGGCGTAATCGCTAATGCAAAGGTGAACGCCAACTTTGAGGGAATTGACTTGTTTTTGATAAATGCCAATAAAGAAATTGTTGGGTATACCACTACTGACGAAAATGGTACCTTCTCTTTTACTAGTCTACCAACAGGAGATTATAAAATAATAGCAGATCTAGTTGGCTACAAAAGTGATACCACCAAAATATTTACTATTGGTACTCTAAATTCTAATCTTACAGAATCCTTTTGTATTGATGAAAAAAAGAAATCAATAGGAATATGTGAAAAGGTAACTGATTTAAAACCACAAATTTTAGAAAATTTATCTTTGGTGATTTATCCAAATCCAAGTGAAGGTAGATTCATCATCAACTTATCTTTGAAAGATGTAGAAGTTAAAGTATTTAATAATCTGGGTGTTGTTTTATTATCTGAAAAAATTGCAGGAAACACAACGGAAATAGATTTAAGTAATAAGCCTTCAGGAGTTTATATTTTACAAATAATTTCAAACAAAGGAATTGTAGAAAGGGCTTTATTAAAGTATTGATAAATTATCCAACCTCAAACCATTTATATTCAGTAGATGGTTTGAGGTGTTTTTAGGAAAAATCAAGCTAGTAGGAATTATTCAATTATAGAAAAGCCATTCAAAGATCCAATTCTAGAATTTGATTGGCCTGATACAAACAATGAAACGTTAAAAAGTAAATTTAATTATGAAAAATTACATATTACTAGTTTTGGGTTCTTCGTTTTTGCTTGCAAGTTGCAAAATTGTTCGTCCGGGTGAAGTTGGGGTCAAACAAACTTTAGGAAGACTGTCCAATAAGATTCACCTTCAAGGTCCTGTATTCCATAATCCATTTGTTTCGCGTGTAATTAGGGTTTCGGTTCAAACTAACAATCTTGAGCTAACACTTAGCCTCCCTAGTAAAGAGGGATTAAGTATTAATTCACAGATTTCGATATTATACAAGCTAAATCAAGATCAGGTGCCAACTATAATTCAAAATATTGGCTTAAAGTTTGAGACAATAATTGCGAATGTATTTCGCTCAGCTTCAGCAGATATTTGTGCACAATATTATGCCAAAGACTTACATTCAGGTTTGAGATCTGAAATTGAAAAGGCCATAAGGTCAAAAATGATGGAAACGCTTGCAGCCCAGGGCATTCAAATTGATGCCGTCTTGATGAAAAGTATTCAATTACCTTCAGGCTTGGCGAGTTCTATTGAGCAAAAATTACAAGCCGAGCAAGATGTAATGAGAATGGAGTTCACACTTAAGCAGGCTAAACTAGAAGCGGATAGAAAAATAATAGAGGCCAAAGGTACAAGTGATGCTCAGAAAATTATTTCAGAAGGGCTAACGAATGAGATCATCAAGATTAGAAGTATTGAGGCATTTATGGAGTTATCAAAATCACCAAATAGTAAAATCATTATAACAGATGGTAAAACGCCATTTTTAATAAATCAAGATCAAAAATAGAATTGAAATAGTAAGTAAAGTAAAGTTATTTATTATTCAATTAAAGGCCTTAATAAAAGTATTAGAGCTTATATTTTTAGTGCCAATAAAGGTAAGACAGTTCAATTAAGACCGAAAAATAAGCTAATTATTATTAAAAGAAAGATTGTTTTTTGCAAACTATGCTAGTTTTGATGTTATTTCTAGACCAGTTAAAACACCTTCACTTCTTATCTTTTTCTTTTAATTTTTTGTATTCGTCTTGTATCACACCTTGATTTAAAAATCTCAGGTCAGTTAGCTTATGAAATTCTCTTATATATGTCATTGCTTCGTCCACTGTTGAAAACTCTTTTGTTTGATAATCTTCGTCAGGGTCAACTAGTTCAAATGAATAAATATCAAGATTGTCGATATCTCCGTCATCAAAAACCGAATGTGTTGATAATTCAACTTCTCCTGCCTTGTTTTTTGTCAAACTTAACCAGTTTATTATCTCATTGTTGTCAATTTGAGGCCCCAGAAAGATTTCCAAAGTCTTTCCAAGGTTAATTAGTGTTCTAATTTCAATTTCAGATAGGTATTTCATTAGAAATTCGGGTAAGAAACCAAACGGTTGTAGATTATTTTAGTTGTTTAAAATCGTTTTTGCGGAGAAGCATTTCGGCCAAAGGCTGACGCAATAACAAGTGCGGGAATAAACCACTTTTAAACTGCCTGCCAGCACAAATGTAGGAAAAGATTTCTCATGTTTCAACGAACAGGTAACCCCGCATTTGTTTTAACGTTTTTTGGCCACAGGTATTTCTACAAAGACAAGTCTGTCAGGTTTGTTAAATACCATTTTCCATCCTTACTTTTATACGTTTCTTCAAATATAAAGCTGAAGTCAATTCCTTCTGTCTTTATAATTACTAAACTGTCTGAAATGTTTTTCGAAATTCTCAAATTGCTTAAATCTTTTTGTTTTATAGCATGAATAATTGTCCAGTTCTGTCTTGTCCAGGTGGTACTGTCACTTTCAGTTGTTCCTGCTAGTTCATTGTCCATGTAGCGACCATGAACCGGAAATTCAACTCTGTCAAGCTGGAACAAAGAGTCAGTAGTGAATTTCTGGTAGAAGTCCACAAAGCTTTCTGATCTGTCAGAGTTGTCCGAAACATTACCTTTCTTGACGTAACAAGCTGACAAAAACAGTCCGAATAATAAAAATGTTAGGATAAAACCTAGTGTCGTATTTTTTTTCATATTACTTGTGAACGAGCGTGCTTATGTATTAATCCAATTTGTCAAGTAGCGTAATAATTTGGTCAAATCCTTTGATGTTGGTTATACAGCTTTCGTGGCTCAATAGGATTGAATATATTTAGGTCTATAACAGTATATGCTCTTGTGGCATTGAAAAAACTCTTTCCAAACTAACTTACGCAGTTTATTATCTTCTTTTTTGACCATACACCACAAAATAAGAGGCGAATAATCAATAACTTTTAGCACAAATTAATAACCTTATGGCTTCCTTAATAGTTATGAGCCCATGGATATTGATAGAATTATAGAGATGGCCTGGGAAGATAGAACTCCATTTGAAGCCATTAAAGTACAGTTTGATTTAACCGAAGCGGAGGTGATAGAACTTATGCGCAGGACTCTAAAAAGGTCAAGTTTTAATAGGTGGCGAGCGCGCGTAAATAGCAAAACAAGTTTAAAACATTTAAATAAACGATCTGATGAGATTACCAGATTTAAATGTACCCGCCAACGTTCCATATCAAATAACAAAATAAGTAAACGTTAATGTCCTTTTTTCCAACAGACTATTCTCAAATAATAGCTAAGCTTGATGGTATTGACCCTATTGCCTATGCTCAAACTAGAAATTATACCAACGGTGCAGTAAATTATTTATCTCCGTACGTATCAAGGGGAGTAATATCTACAAAGCAAATTCTTCAACATGTCTTAGATAAAGGTTACAATTTCAATCAAACAGAACCATTTGCTAAACAACTTGCTTGGAGGGACTATTTTCAGCGAATTTGGCAAGAAAAGAACATTAACCTACCGATTAAAAATAGCTTAGAACGTGCAAATACATTGGGCATTCCTAAAGCTGTTGTTCATGCACAAACCGATTTATTGGCTATAGATCAAGCCATTAATGATCTGTATCAAACAGGCTATATGCATAATCATAATAGATTATATGTGGCCAGTTTAGTGTGCAACATAGCACAATTTGATTGGCTTTTGCCGGCAAAATGGATGTATTACCATCTCTTAGATGGCGACTGGGCAAGTAATGCATGCAGTTGGCAATGGGTAGCAGGATTAAATAGCTCCAAAAAATATTATGCCAACTATGAAAATATAAGTAAATACACTAATACTCCACTTTTGGATAACTACCTCAATCAATCATATGAATCATTAGCCTCAATGGCTCGACCACAAACACTTCAGAAAACAGAATTAATTTCTTTAAAAACAACCTTGCCAACAAAAAAAGCAATTGTAGTAGATAATAATCTGCCTACCTTTATCTATAATTACTATAATCTAGATACTCAATGGCATAAAAATGAACAGGCCAATAGAATATTGTTAATAGAGCCAGAAATATTTGAAGCATATCCCATAAGCGAAAAGTGTTTTCAATTTTTTCTTGAACTTTCCGCCAATATTCCTGCTATTCAAGTGTATGTCGGTGCCTTTGATCAATTGATTCGAGAGTATAATCCTTCAAAGGTGTATTTTAAGGAACATCCATTAAACAGGCATTATACCGGAGTACAAGAACCACGCACTTGGCTGAGTGAACAAGTGGTAGGTTATTATCCTTCCTTTTTTGCCTATTGGAAGGTACTTGTTAAATCATTCAAAAACAATTAAGACTTTACTAAAAATATAATTTACCACATAATCTCATTAACTGTATGCACATTTCTATAGACGACATAGAGCAACAAGATAAACGATATAGAACATCTTTCGTAAATTCATTGGCGGGTTTTAGACAAGCTGTATTGGTAGGCACCATTGGTGCCAACGAAATACCGAATCTGGCCATTTTCAACTCACTTATTCATCTTGGGGCTAATCCTGCCCTATTTGGACTAATTAGCAGACCTAATAAGGTGCCAAAAGATACTCTTCAAAACATTTTGGAAACAAAGTATTACACGCTCAACTATATAAGTAATAATTATTATAAACAAGCACATCAAACCTCAGCGAGATATCAAAGCAACGTGTCTGAGTTTGGCGAAGTTGGCTTGACACCAATTTTTAATTCCCCTTTTCCTGCCCCTTTTGTACAAGAAGCTGTAGTAAAAATTGGGATGAAACTTGAACAAACAATCGAAATTGAACTTAATGGAACAATACTTATTATTGGTAGCATACAACAAGTCGAAATACCTCAAGAAATAGTTTCACCAGATGGTTTTGTTAAACTAACTGAACAAGATATACTTGTGAGCTGTGGTTTGGATGCTTATTTCAAAACTGAGCAGATCGGCCGACTAACCTATGCTAAACCAGGGGTATTACCGAATGAAATAGTGTAAACTGTTTTGATTAAATAATTAATTGTGAGACGCTTTTTTGGTTGAATATACAAACAATCAATATTAATTGTTGGATATAATAACTAACTCACTGTGGTTCTGAAATTAGTAGTTTTGTTCAAATATCATTTTACCGTTATCATCATAAAACTTCCAGTTTCCTTTTTCTTGCGAATTTTCGTAATTACCTTCTGCGGCAAGGATTCCGTTGTCGTGATACAATTTCCAATATCCTTCTTTTTTGCCAGACCTGTATTCGCCTTCTTCTTTAAGCCCGCCAGCGTCATAAAAACAAACCCATTTACCACTTTTTATTCCATTTGATTCTTCGCCCTTACATTTGTCAAATGCATAACTTGAAAATGAAAATATGAATAAAGGAAGTATATAAATGTAGATTGATTTCATGGAAGAGGATTATTTAATAATTGCAGAAAGGAAACATTAATATAGATAAGTGCTTAAACGTAAAGTTGTAAATAAAGATACACTAATATCAAAAAATGTAGTATAAATTATAACTAATGTAATATTTATAGGTTTTTTACTTTTCTTTTATGGCCAATTGACCACAAGCAGCGTCTATGTCCTTGCCTCTACTTCTACGTACATTCACCACCACATTTTTGTTTTCAAGGAATTTGCTAAACTGCTCTAAGGTGTCTTGGTTGGTATTAATATAGCTTGCTTCAGCAATTGGATTATACTCAATAATATTAATTTTGCAAGGAATTACCTTCGAAAACTCATATAGCTCCCGCGCATCTTCAATGGAATCATTAAAATTGTAAAACAAAATGTACTCATAGGTAACATGTGTACCAGTTTTATCATAAAAATATTTTAAAGCTTCTTTGAGCGCTGGCAGACTATTAGTTTCGTTAATGGGCATAATCTGATTTCGTTTAACGTCGTTGGCTGCATGCAACGACAATGCCAAGTTAAATTTAACCCCGTCATCACCCAATTTCATAATCATTTTTGCTATGCCAGCAGTAGAAACGGTAATTCTTTTTGGCGACATGCCCAACCCATCTTCCGATGTAATAAATTCTACAGATTTTAAGGTATTGGCGTAGTTTAGCAGAGGTTCTCCCATGCCCATATATACAATGTTGGTAAGCGGCATATTAAATTGCTCCTCTGCCTGCTTTTTAATGGCCACCACTTGATCATATATTTCAAAAGCCTCCAGGTTACGTTTTCGATCCATATAGCCAGTCGCACAAAACTTACAGGTAAGTGAACAGCCCACTTGTGAGGAAATACAGGCCGTCATTCTATCTTCAACTGGTATGAGCACTCCTTCTACGATGTTATTATCGTAGAGTTTAAAAGCTGATTTTATTGTGCCGTCGTTACTGCGTTGTTGTTTATGGATTGAAAGTGTATTAATAACAAAATTATCATTCAGTAATTTTCTGGTTGCAATAGACAAATTACTCATTTCTTCAAACGTATAAGCTGATTTTTTCCATAACCATTCAGCTACCTGTTTTGCTTTAAAGGGCTTTTCACCATTGGCCTGTAGAAACTCTTTTAAGCCCGCAATTTGAATTGTTCTAATATCCTTTTTATCCATTACTTACAATGTGTTGCAAAGATACAGCTAAACCCACAAAATATTAATTTGTATCGAATATTATTCACATTTTTTGTTTAAACATTTGATAATTTGTATTTTTGGTTAGTCCTAAACGCCTTTTATATGAAACTTTTATTATCCACTTTTTTATTAATTTTTTTATTAAATCATGCTAGCATTGCCCAAGATTCTTTGGCAAGTCCTGTATCACCTGAAATGTTTGAATTATCACTAGAGGAGTTGATGAATTTAAAAGTATCGGTAGCCTCTCGCAAAGAAATGACGCTTAGGGAATCACCAGGGGTAATCACTGTAATTACAGAAGAAGATATAAAATCAATTGGTGCCAGAGACTTAATGGATGTTTTTAGATTAGTACCTGGCTTTGATTTTGCTTCCGATATACAAAATTATGTAGGATTAGGTGTAAGGGGTATTTGGGCAAGTGAAGGTAAGGCGGCGATATTTTGGGATGGCATTGAAGTGAATGATTTATTGTACGGAACGGTTCCTTTTGGGGGGCATTATTCAGTTGATAATATTAAAAAAATAGAAATAATACGTGGCCCTGGTTCAGCTGTATATGGTGGCACCTCTGAAACAGCCGTTATCAACATCACTAGTAAACGTTGGGAACAAAACGGAGGACAAGTTTCTGCCATGTATGGCCAATTGGATAAGGAATTTGGAAGGGCACAAGCAAGTTTATCTGTGGGCAAGGACAAAGGTGATTTTAAAACCTACTTCAATTTTTATAATGCAGAAACCAGACGAAGCATCGGTCAACAAAAGAATTATTATGATCCAAGTCAAACATATGACATGAAAGGAAATTCAGAACTCTTGAATACAGTGTTTAGTGGTGGATTAGATTATAAACAACTGAGCTTTAACTTTTTGGTTGATAGGCATACCATTTATAACAGAGAATATCAATATGATAAACAAGCAGTACCCAATTATTATAATACCTACGCTGCCAATCTAAAATACAATTTAAAAATCAATGATAAACTAAAAGTTATTCCCTTATATCAATTTAGGCACAATAAACCTTGGGCCGAATTGGATACCATCTCTGACGGATTCTATTACAATCGTTACGTGAATAGACAATTATTTAGACTGGAAGCCATATATGACCCAACAGATAATTTGAACTTTGTTATTGGTTCCCAGGTATTTAATGATTTTGGAAAAAATGTAATCTATGGCCCAGACCCAAGTAAAACTAGGCTTTTTTCTCCTAATAATACCGAAACAGTATCATATAACAACTTTTCAGGGTATGCTCAAGGTATTTATCAATCAAAGATTGGAAATATTACTGCTGGATTTAGGTATGACCATCATAGTCTTGGGTTTAACGCATTTGTACCTAGATTTGGCTATACTATTGTTATCAATAAATTTCATATTAAAACACTTGCTGCACAAGCCTTTAGAACACCATACATCGCCAATATTAGCTTTAAAGAAATAAAACCTGAAAAAACAACCACTTTTGAAATTGAAACAGGTTATCAACTTTCTTCAAATTTAATTGTTACAGCCAATGCATTTTATACTTCAATTAAAGATATTTTAATCTACCAATATAATCCTATTAATTTAACAGGAGGATATCAAAATGGTGATATAATAGGCACTCATGGCATAGAAGTAGAAGCCAAATACCGCGTAAAAAAACTACAAATTTTTGCTAATTTCTCTATTTACAGAATTAACGCTAATTCGAACATAGCTGAATTTGAAGTGGACAAAAAATGGTTTCAAAATCCTTCTTCGGCCAATCCAACCAATGCGACCATGGGATTTTCTCCTGAAAAGTATAATTTAGTTGCCAACTATAATGTATGTAAATGGCTTGATATAAATGCTAGTATTAACCATTTAAGTAAAAAATACTCTCATGATGTATTTAACAACACTGACAATACAGGCTATATGCAAACTTTTGGATCTAAAACACTAGTTAATACCTTTATAACCTTTAAAAATTTCATCAGTAAAGAAATGGAAATAGGATTGGGATGTTATGATATTTTTGATCAAAAGCTTGAATATGTAGCACCCTACACCACTTTTGACGCTTCAGCTGTAACCACAAGTGGCTTACCATCTTCTGGTATAAGAAGCCCAATACCAGGACTTTCACGTGAATTTACAATAAAATTGCTGTATAAATTTTAGTATTTTAGAACTTAGCAGGGCAGCCTACGGCTTGGGTTTTGGAGTAAGTAGCTGGTTTATTATTGCCAAAGTTTGAGAGCACCGTTTCTAGGTAGTTTTTTGAAACATCTTCTTCGAGTTGTGGGCTGTCATCAATAGCACCTTGATATATCAATTTATTTCCATTTTTGACATCAATTAGAAAACATTCAGGTATTTTACTAATTCCGAGGCTATTCGCAACTTTCAGCGCTTCATCTTTTAAAAATGTACATTTTAATCCATTTTTCTGTACAAATGACGACATGGCAGCATTATTGTTGTTGATGCTGTTATTAGGGTTTATAAGTACAAATGCCATTTCCGGAAATTTATTGATCAGCTTCGTTATTCGTTTTGCGTAAAATTGACCATAAGGACAATCAACACTCATAAAAATAAGTACAACAGCCTTTTTATCATTGAATGTGTTCAGCGATACTTCTTTTCCTGTTATGGCATCGGTGAGTTTAAAATCATCTACTGAAGTTTGCCCTAGCGTAACTCCAATAGAAAATAACATGACCCAAAAATAAGTTCGTATTAACATCATTGATTTAAAGTGTATATGCAATTGCGTAATTGTGTTGCAAAATGTATTCCAAAGTTACGGATTCTTTTAGATCTGGGTGAACTACTTTTGCCGTAAGTAGGCCTTTATCACGAATTTGAAAATCATCTAAAATAATATGTTCTATAAAGGACACCCCAGGCATACCCAAATACTTATAAATGGCTTCTTTTGCACACCATGAAACCGTTAATTTATATTTGTCTTTTTGAATAAATTTAAACTCTTCCTTGGAAATAAATTTAAAGGCTATTTTCTCTATTTTATCTTTTAATAATTCAATATCTATCCCAGCCTCTTTCAAAGAATTTATCATAACAGCAGCATATCCTTTGGTGTGAGAAATAGATATTTCCAATTTGTTTTCGTGCAAAAATGATTTACCATTAGCTTCTTTTACAATTCCTTTATATTGATAACCTGCATCTTGCACTAGTGATTGCATGGCTTTTCTGGCTGCCAGCCACTCAAGTTTTCTGGTATCGTGGGTTATTTGAGCAAACTCTACAAAATCAAACGGACTAAATATTAAGTTTTGCTGTAGATCCTCAATCGTTTCTTCTACTTTCCATAAAGCCCATTGAGAAGTTTCACCCACTATTTCCTTTATAATAAATGCCATATTAGGGTCTACTTTATTGCCGTTTTATTTCATAACGTGTTTTGTCTAACGTAACTTTTGTATTTTGGGTTAACTTTGTGTGTTAATTAAATAAAACATGCCTAAAATAATAGTAAATAAAGTAGGAACATTTGGTGGTCATTCAGATTGTGTATACACCTTAGAGAAGGACAACAATCCAAAATGTTTTTATTCAGCCGCTGGTGATGGAATGGTGGTAAAGTGGAATCTTGATGAGCCTGACCAAGGTAAACTTATAGCTAAAGTAAATAACTCAGTTTATGCACTTTGTCATATTCCCAGCCTTAATTATTTGGTAATCGGACATAACTATGATGGCATTCATTTAATTGACCTTTCAACTAATCAAGAGATTAAATCTTTGGGAATTACCAAAGAAGCCATTTATGATATAAAAGCAGCTAACAATTATTTGTACATAGCCTGTGGGGATGGGCAGGTTCATTTAGTCGATTTGTTTACATTTCAGTTGGTGGAGTCCATCAACTTGAGTACCAAAAGTGCACGATGTCTAGATGTTAACCAAGAGCAAGGCCATTTGGCTGTTGGGTATAGTGATAATCACATAAGAATTATTGATTTGTATAAATTTAAAGAACTAAATACGTTTGAAGCCCACACTAATTCAGTTTTTACCGTAAAATACTCCATGGATGGGAATTTTTTACTTTCAGGTAGCAGAGACGCCAAACTGAAAGAATGGGATGTAAAAGGCAATTACATGCCTGTGAACCAAGTCCCAGCGCATCTTTTTGCAATAAACAATATCGATACAAGTCCAGACGGAACGTATTTTGCAAGCTGCAGTATGGATAAATCTATTAAAATATGGCAAAGTGAAGATCTACAACTATTAAAAGTAATAGACAAAGGCAGATATGCTGGCCATGGTACATCAGTGAATAAAATACTTTGGCTTAAACAAGATAATAAGCTAATTTCATGTAGTGATGACCGGAGTATTTCCATTTGGGAATTGCAAATGGATAAATAACCTATGTTTTATGAGCAAATTAAATGTATTGTTTTCATAACTACTTAATTTGTTCACCAAACTAACTGTATTAAAATCCAATTTCAATACACAAATCTTAGAACTGAAATAGCTTTTAATACTCAAAATTGGCACCTACAAACAACTGAGTACCAATCTTATCAGTTCCAAAACCTTCTCTTGAAAAGTTATTTAGTAGATTTCTTCCATTTAAGAAAACGGTCAGTTTTTCTATTACTTTGTAATGCAAGGTTAAGTTAACCAATAACTTGTTATTTATCAGTGTATTAGGATTAGTGGTTATAATTTCATCTGTTGGTTCATTATTCGTTAAGGCATTGGTAGTTTGTTGATATTCAGTAAATCCATAAAACTGAGTTGCAACCGTGAACTTGCTGTTAATTTTATAACTCGCAAGCAACCCTCCGTACCAAGAAGGGGTGGTTTTAAAGCCAATATTTTTATAGGTCTTTACCGTATTACTAAAAATATTAGTATCCTGTGCGTAATTAGGACTATAATTTTTTATGTCCGTTTGTTGAAAAGTAATATTTGGTTTTAAAGTTAGCTTAGAATCCAATAAGGAGGTACTAACAGATAGCGTAACTGAATGTTGTACTGCTTTTAAATCAATATTTTCAAATTTGATGGTGGTAGAAGCCACCGTAGGATTCACCAAATTGTCAAAAATTGGTGCATTTAAAATATATGAATAAAAATTGTCAAATTGTTGTCTAGTCACCGATAAGTCAGCATAAACTAGGCTTGAGAAATTTTTACGATAACCAATTTCGTACATTCTATTTTGAAGCAGTTTCAGATTTTCAGATCCTTTTACAAAAATAGAGTTGTCAATGGTAAATCCTGGCGCAATTGGCAACTTCTTAACAGAATTCCTAAAATTGGTAGCTGTAGTTCCTATGAAAGACCCTTGATAGGCCAAACCAGCTATTAGCCTGAGGTTATCATTAGTAGTAGGTTTGTAATTGATAATAAACTGATAAGATGGATAAAATTTATCAGGATAAGTAAATTTATCAATACGACCTGCAGCAATAAATCTTAATTTTTCTAGTGACCAATCAGCTTTAAGTGAAGCTGCATAATTATTCATTTCGGCAGCACCGTTAAATGCCCCTATTCGCGACAAATCAATAGTATACTTTTTGTCATCGATGTTAGCTTGTTGAAAAGATAGTGCAGGTTTTATGGTAAGATTTTTGCTAACATTTATATTATAATCAATATATAAATCGGTGGTGTTATAATCATATTTATAAGGAGGATTATTTCCTCCATACCCTTGTCTTCCTTTTATATATGATGCTTGGATAGTAAAATTATAGAGATCTCCTTTTAAATAGGCGTGTGCACCTTCATTATTAAAATGTGTAAGTTGGGTCTCGGTGTTATTAAATGCCGTTAAATTTTGAGATCTATTGTATCCTAAATTGGTGAGTAATTTCACCTTACTGGTAGGATTATAATTAAGATAAAAATTGGCACCTGTTTGCTCATGTCCTTTGTTGGCCGCACCAGTATAAAAAACATTTGGATTACTACTAACTGTAAGATTTGATATCTTATTAATATCTGACACAAAAGTTGCACCTTCGATATCATAATAGTCTATATCAGTGCGTTGTCTACTAATGGCATTTACGCTAGCTCCCACATCCAATTTGTCAGAAAACTTATATCCTGTAAGCATATTGGCTACTACAGAATTATTGATGCCATATTGTACATTGGTATTTAAATTAACACCCTTTTTATCAAATTTCTTGGTAATTATATTTACTACACCACTTACGGCATTAGGACCATACAAAGGAGAAGATGCTCCAAGTACTATTTCTATTCGTTCTACATCTACCAAGGTAATTGGTAAATTAGCCCAAAAAGTGCCACCTTGAAAATTATTAAATATCGGTCTATTGTCTATCATAGTCAAAATGGTAGTATTGTTGACCGTATAGGTGTAGGTAGGCAGTCCATCGGCACCACCTCTAATAGATACATCATAAGATCCAGGGGAATATTCTCTAACAATAACACCTGGACAAAGCTTAAGTGCCTCTGCGATAGACAAAGCTCCGGACACAGCAATATCTTGTTTAGTTATCACAAATGAAGAAACAGGAGCGTCAAAAACTGACTCTGATTTACGTGAAGCTGAAACTATTTTAACATTCATTAAATCCTCAAGACTTAATTGAAACAGCGAATTTGAATCTAACTTGGATAATTCTTGATCTGATTGTGCAAAAACACATGAGCATGTGAAACACAAAAGTAGGGTATAAAAAAGTTTCATAACTAAAAATTAATATTGAAAACAACTACGTTTTAAAAACAATAGAAGTTATTAAAAATAATAAATATTAGATTACATTATTAATATACAGGTCAAACTATCAATATTAGTGGCCAAACAGTCCAAGAAATGAACCAAATAATACGTTTAACGAATACCGTTTGTTTAAAAAACTTAATTTGTAATGTGAAAATTCTTATTATTGAATGGAAGAATCGAAGATTTAAGCAACCATTTTGAAGTTGCTAAATGATTCGTAAAACTCTCTTTTAGAATCTTTAAACAAATCAGTTCTTTTCTTTGCCATCGTGTTGTTATAATCTATTCCAAGATATTCCAACCAATTCTCCATAAATTGACCATTTATTTCATTACAAACTTCCTGCAGAATTATAGGCATGTAGTTTTTGGCAATAAACTCGGCATGTAAAACTGGAATAATGGTTTTATTACATATTTGCCAAGCAAATTCATAATAAATAGAATCTAATAATTTATTCTCAACATATCTGTCAGAGGCACTACGAATAGCCCTAACATATTCATTTAGATTCTCTTGGTTGTATTCTTTTAAGGTTGAATTCCTCAAAGCAGCGTGAACACATTTAATTAATAGAGGCTGGTAGGTAGCTGAAAGGCGATTTTCTTTAACAATTGCCTCACAAATCTCATTCAATTTTTTCTCAAGATTTACTGTGTTCATGACGCTAATGTTTAGTTGTGTAAACTTATAACATTAATACGAATTAGATGTTAAGTGGTTGTAACCATAATGTTATATTCTATCTATAATCAACCATTTTAATTAATATAAATTTAACTTTAAAATAATATTGAATCTATAAATCTAATAATCAAAGAGATAAGGATCTTCATAAATAAACCTATAACCTAGTTTATCAACAAGTTTATCCACACTTACTATTTTAAAAGCTGATTCATCATTTTCAACAAATGATGGTAACGGCATATTAAATCTTTCGCAAAGCTGTGTATAAAATGATTTTTTTAATGGATGTAAAGGAGCACAAATGTTAATTACCTCATTATCAACATTAAAATCAACCAGATGTTGAATAATATTAATAACGTCGTCTCTATGAATAAGATTAACTGGGCAATGGCCTTCTTTTAATTGTGTTTTTCCTGCAAAATATTTACCTAAGTTCCTATCATATCCTGTAAGTCCACCGCAGCGAAGTATCACATATCTTTTAAATGAACTTTTAATCAGATCTTCTACTTTGGCTATTTTAGGATGGGCCGATTCCAACCAATTGTTTATGTCTGACTCTACCACTATTTTATTTTCAGAGTGATATACCGATGTTGAACTAATAAAAATTACCTTACAATTGACTGGCACGAAGTCAATTATTTTTGAAATGTGCAAGTAATATTGATTCTCGGGACTTTTTTTCCCTGGAGGAATACAAATTAAAAGGACGTCCACATCAAAAAACGTTTGAAAAATCTCCTCTATTTTATCTTTTTCTAAATCAATCAAAAATGGTTGAATAGCCACCCCTCTTAATACATTCAATTTGTCGGGAGAGGTGGTACTGCCTTTAACCAAATAACCTTTTGAAATAAAACTTATGGATAAAGGCAACCCTAGCCATCCACAGCCTAAAACTCCAATTTTTTTTGTTTGTGATTGATGCGCCATGAGCAAGATTAACGCGCACAAGATAATAACGAATTATGAATGTATTATAAAAACTTGCGTGTTAGTAATGCGCCAAGTGTAATTATATAATTTATTGAAATACAATATATTATAAAATTTATTCGAACAAATATCTTTGAATTACCGTTTTTATATTTGAAATTTGCAAATAAAACTTCTTTAAATACCATTAACAATGTACAAACACTTCTACTTCTTTACCAAATTATTCTTGTTGGTTACCAGTTTGGCCATTGCTCAAACAGGCCTCACAGAAGATTTTAATGATAATGTGACTACAGGCTGGACGGGCTCTACCTATTATGCTCTTTCTGAAACAAATAATGAGCAAACTGTAACTGTAACAGCGGCTGGGGGTATCACAAGTCCTAATAGCTATCAAATTTATACTTATACATTTAGCCAAATTGATGTTTCCAATGCACCTTATATGACTTTAAGAATAAAAAATTCTGAGGGATTAAGGTTGCGTGTTGATATGGAAGATGCGAATGGCAGAGCAACCAACGCTACTCCCACCTATATAGATGCTTCAAGTTCCACAACTTATAAAGAGTATTCCTTTAATTTTGCAGGAAGGTTTTCACAAAGTTTTCCATCTACTGCCACAGTATCACCAACCACCATCAGAAGGCTGGTGTTTTTTGTAAACCCGGGCATGGGAACGCAATTCACGGGAAGTTTTAACATTGACGACATCAAAATAGGCTCTAATGCCAACTTTAAACCAACTGATTTAGCCATAAGATTAAACCAAGTAGGTTACTATCCTCAAGCGCCCAAATTGGCCATAGCTGTTTCGGCAAATGCAGGTAATTTTTATATTGTTAAAGAAAATAAACTTGATACGGTATTTACGGGTGTTTTAGGTGCAGCTACTGGTTGGTCATTTTCTGGTGAAACCGTGCGAAAAGCAGATTTCACTGCTTTTAAAACGATCGGCAAATACTATCTCACCATCCCTGAAATTGGATATTCTTATTTGTTTGAGATCAAGCCAGACGTGCATCACCAAGTAGCCAAAGCAAGTATCAAGAGTTTTTATTACCAAAGGGCTTCATCGGCCATTGTGCAGCCATGGGCTGGCAAATGGCCAAGAGCATTGGGTCATGCGGACAAAGTCGTGGAAGTACACAATTCAGCAGCTACCACCAAACGACCAACAGGATTTAAGTTTAATTCTTCTAAAGGATGGTATGATGCAGGAGACTATAACAAATATGTAATCAATTCGGGTATTTCCACTTATACCATGTTGGCCTTGTATGAGCATTTTTCGCAATACTATGACACCGTAAACACTTTTATTCCTGAGAGCAAAAATGATTTACCAGACTTGTTGGATGAGTGTTTATGGCAAGTAAGATGGCTCCTTACCACCCAAGATCCTTCTGACAATGGCGTGTATTTTAAAATAACCGATGCCGATTTTACAGGTATCGATATGCCAAATGCTGACAATCAAACGCGTTATGCTGTTAAAAAAACCACTTCCTCTGCGCTAAATTTTGCAGCTGTAATGGCACAAGCTGCTCGTGTTGCCTACAAAAACAAAAATCAACTCCCTGGACTTTCGGATACCTTAATTACAAAAGCTATTGCAGCGTGGGTTTGGGCTAGAAAAAATCCAAATATACAGTACATTCAAAGTCAACTAAGTAATCCAGCTATTAACACTGGAGAATATGGCGATGGTACTTTTAGTGATGAGTTTCAATGGGCGGCACATGAGTTGTACGTTACCACCAAATTGGATAGTTTTTATACCATAGGTGGCTTACCTAGTTCTATTTCCGTACCCGGTTGGAACAATACTAGGGCATTAGGTATATATACACTTAACAATTATTTAAAATCTCTTACCTCCATCGCAGATACTACTACCATCAAAAACAGATTGTTGACCATGGCCAACAGTTTAAGAGCACAATATAACAGTTCTGCTTATGGTGTGGCAATGGGGCAAAGCAATGGAGATTTTAGTTGGGGAAGTAATGGACATGCCTCCAACCAAGGAATGTTACTTTTACAAGCTTTCAGAATTACCAAAGACTCCACTTATCTATTTGCTGCATTGGCCAATCTAGATTATGTTTTAGGTAGAAATGCAACAGACTATTGTTTTATAACGGGACAAGGCAGTAAGTCGCCTGGTTTTCTTCATCATAGAATATCTGCGGCTGATCCTGTTTTTGAGCCAATACCAGGACTTCTAGCTGGTGGGCCCACTAGAAATGCCGTGAGCGATTGTGGTGCAGAAAGTTATCCGAGCACCTTTGTGGCTAAAACGTATTTTGATGATTGGTGTAGTTATTCGACCAACGAGGTGGCTATTAACTGGAACGCTCCATTTAGTTATTTAGCTGGTGCTCTTGAAGCTGTAGAATCTGGTTATAAAATTGAGGCCTTTAGTTTTGATCCTATTTTACCAGGGGTTGTTGGCGTTGAGGATGAGTTGCTTGCAGAAAATGTAAGTATCTATCCTAATCCTTTTAGCGACAAATTAACTATTTTGTCAAAAGACAATACTTTAAAGAAAATTGAGATACGTACCATCGATGGCCAAGTAGTTTACAGCGTTCCAGCAAGCATTGGAGAAAACATTATTTCCAAAATATTGCCCAATGGAATGTATTTTGTTAGTCTTTATGGGCAAGAAGCCGTAAGAGTAGAGAAACTAATTAAAATAAATCAATAATTATTCACAGATTAAATTTTACCCTTTTTATGAAGATGCTTGCTAAAATAGCTCCGATACTCTTTTGTCTTTCATGTATAACGCACATTTTTGCCCAAACTGGTATTTCTGATAATTTTAATGATGGCATGTTAGCCGAAACCTGGAAAAGTACACCAAAATATGATATTCAGGAAGTTAATAATCGTTTAAAAATTGGTATTAACGCAGGGCTTGCTCAAGATAATTTGAGTTTAAACGTGCCAGCTATTGATTTAAGCAGTAATGCAAAAATATCCCTTAGAATCAAAAGCGGTGCAGATTGTAAACTCAAAATTGAATTAACGGACATAGCTGGAAATATTACCAATTTGAGTCCGGTGGAGATAGATATCAAAGGTGACAACATTACCACACCATTTGAGTTTGATTTTGCAGGAAAATTTAAACAAGCTAAACCCAAAATAGCAGATGTAGATAGTAAGAAGATTTCAAAAATAACTTTTTATTTCCAACCTGTGGAGGCTGATCTAATGGGCATTATATACTTTGATGACTTAGTAATTGGTGTAGGTGGGCCTACCAATGGAGACCCTAACCCCTACCCTCTTTCTTCTAATATTAGACTTAACCAATTAGGTTTTTATCCAGCACTACCAAAAATTGCCATTGTAAAAGACCCTAAAAATCCTTCCTTTAAAATCGCCACTTTACCGAATTATCAAGTAGTGTATACAGGAACTTTATCTGCTGCTCAAAAATGGGAATATTCAGAGGAAAACGTGTCCATAGCAGACTTTAGTGCCTTTACTACAGAAGGCAATTATATCCTGTTAATCGACAGCATGGGAAGATCATTGCCTTTTAGCATTAAAAATAAAGTGCATCATACCCTAAATAAAGCAGCAATAAAAGGGTATTATTACCAACGAACCGCTATGGATCTTGAGGAAAAATATGCCGGTGTTTGGAAGAGACCTATGGGGCATCCAGATGATAAAGTAATGGTACATGCCTCTGCGGCATCTGAACTTAGACCAACAGGCACCATTATTTCATCATCCAAAGGCTGGTACGATGCTGGGGACTATGGCAAATATATTGTAAACTCTGGTATAAGCACTTATTCTTTGTTGGCTTTGTATGAGCATTTTTCGGCACACTATGACACCATCAATTTAAATATTCCAGAATCAAAAAATGCGATTCCTGATTTGTTAGATGAAACGCTTTGGAACTTACGTTGGATGTTAACCATGCAAGAACCAAAAGAAGGTTTTGTATATCATAAATTAACTGCAGCCAATTTTGAAGGTAAGGTTATGCCACATCAGCATTCAGATCAAAGAATGGTAATTGGCAAAGGCGCTCCTGCTGCCTTGGACTTCGCGGCAGTAATGGCCACTGCGTCTAGAATCTTTAAAAAATATGATAAACAACTACCAGGTTTTGCTGACAGCTGTCTGGCTGCCTCACTTAAAGCTTGGAAATGGGCAAGAAAAAATCCAAATGTTTTGTTTGAAAAGAATCCTGAAGGTGTAGTTACGGGCCAATACGAAGACAAATTCTCTTCAGATGAATTTGTATGGGCTGCTAATGAGCTTTACATTACCACCAAACAAGATAGTTTTTATTTTGCTGTGCCATTGTTAAAATCTTATAGTGTACCAAGCTGGCCAAACGTAGCCTACTTGGGTATAATGTCTTTAGCCCATCACAAAAAGAATCTTACTTCAAAAGCAGACACCAATTATATCAAAGAACAGATCATAAAAGTGGCAGGTGCCTACAGAAAAGAAGCCAATAGCAATTCACCATATCGTGTTTCTATCGGTGCTAGTTTCGATTTTGTTTGGGGAAGCAACGCTGTGATAGGCAACCAAGCTATTGTGTTGTTACAGGCATATAAACTCACTGGTGATAAGACGTATTTAACCGCTGCCATCTCAGACCTGGACTATTGGTTAGGAAGAAACGCCACTACGTATAGTTTTGTAACCGGCTTTGGTGGTTTTTCTGCCATGAATCCACACCATAGACCGTCCGCTGCGGATAATATAACTGCACCAGTTCCAGGACTATTGGTGGGTGGCCCACAAAACGAAAACAACCCAGAACAAGGCTGCTCCTTCCCTTCTGAGTTGCCAGCGACCAAGTATAGAGATAACTGGTGTAGCTATTCTACCAATGAAATAGCCATCAACTGGAACGCACCACTAGTGTATGTAACTGGCGCTATTGAAGCATTGGTACAACAATTAAACAAATAAATCCTTCAATTTTCTACATTTAAGATCCTCCCATCCTTTGAGTGCTGAAGTTTAATTCAGCACCCAAAGGCGTGGCGGGATAATTGATAATTGATAATTGTCAATTGTCAATTGTAAACAGGGTTTGGTGGTTATTCCCAAAATTAGCCTATATACTTTCTTTCTATAGCCGACGGTGTAGGTTTCTACTTCCTTTCTACTTCCTTTCTACTAGGTCTCTATAAAGTCTATAATTGAGAATTGATAATTGATAATGGTAAATTGAGAATTGTGAATTGATAATTGTCAATTGTAACCGGTAAATTGATAATTGAAAATAATTCAACCTTCAGGGGATTTTTTTTTCAGTGGGCAAATGGATTGCACGCTGAGCGCTTATGTT
>JAIYAU010000006.1 GCA_027488865.1 Cytophagaceae bacterium | reverse complement strand
GTTGAGATAGTGGCAGTTGGCAATGGATTTACAGTTACTGTTGTTGCCGTGGAAGTAGCTTTACAGCCACTCGCATTGGTTACTTCAACAGTATAAGAACCTGCTGCAGTTGCAGTTAAAGTTTGACTTGTTGTACTTAATGTCGTATTTCCATTTTTCCAAATATAAGAACTACCAGCACTTGCAGTTAATACTACACTTCCTCCTTGGCAGAAAGTAAGTGGTGTAGTAGTGCTGATAGTGGCAGCAGGCAATAGATTTACAGCTACTGTTGTTGCCGCAGAAGTAGCTTTACAGCCATTCGCATTGGTTACTTCGACAGTATAAGAACCTGCTGCAGTTACAGTTAGGGTTTGTATAGTAGTACTTAATGTCGTATTTCCATTTTTCCAAATATAAGAACTTCCTGCACTTGCAGTTAACCTCACCGAACCTCCTTCACAGAATGTTGTAGGCGTAGTGGTTGAGATAGTTACAGTTGGCAAAGGATTTACGGCTACAGTTGTTGCGGCGGAAGTAGCTTTACAACCATTTGCATTGGTAACTTCGACCGTATAAGAACCTGCTGTAGTTGTAGTTAGGGTTTGGGAAGTAGTACTTAATGCTGTATTTCCATTTTTCCAAATATAGGAGCTTCCTGCACTGGCAGTTAACGTAACCGAACCTCCTTCACAGAAAGTAGTTGGTGTGGTAGTGCTGATACTGGCAGCAGGTAATGGATTTACGGTAACTGAAGTAGCACTTGATGTTGCTTTACAACCTGCGGCATTGGTTACCTCAACAGAATAATTACCTGAGGATGTTGCGGAATAAGTTCTTGCTGTACCAACTTGTACTGTTCCCTTTCTCCAAATATAAGAACTTCCGGCACTTGCGGTTAAGGTAACTGAACCACCGTCACAAAAAGTAGTGGGTGTAGTGGTGCTAATAGTAGCAACACACGTTTCTGAACCATAAACCTCAAATTCAAATAGTGAATATCCAAATGTGGTAGCCCTTACAGTACCTGTTAAACGCACATAGCGTGCTGTTACATTGGGAAGTGGAATCTCATCTACCCCTCCGTTGCTAGTAGTAGTTTGAAAAACGCGATTCCAAGTAAGATTATCATTTGATACTTCAATAGTATAAGCACTGCCATATGCCGCTTCCCACCTTAGAACAATGGTATCTACTAAAAATACTCCATTTAAGTCTACGGTTATAGTCTGTGGATCAGCATATAAACTTGACCAACGCGTAGTTTGGCCTCCATCAGTCGCATTTGATGCTATATTTCCAAATACAGCTTCTGTGGAAGTAACAGTAACAGTCTTATTAAGTGCGACGTTAGTACCATATTTTTTAGGTGAAGGAGGATTACTTAGAAATACAGAGCAAGTATTGGCAGTTTTAGTTCCGTTTCTACCGTTAATTACTGTATTTCCCCAGCCACTTAGGCTTGTACATTCCCAATCGTTACATAAATCCAAATATTCTACGCCACCACCATTTCCTTTTTGAGACCATGCCAACCAACCCACACCGTGTCTTTGGCAAGCATCCATAATTCCTTGCTCATCTATGTCACATACTCCATTTCCTTCGCCATGTTGGTATCCAAATTCACCAACAATTACCGGAATACCCATGCTTTTAATGTTTCCAATGATGTCGATATTATCTCTACCGACAGCCCATTCGCAGTACATATGTATTGAAAACAATAGATTAGCTGGTCCATTTAAAAAACCTGCATCTGATTGCTGCATTGCTCTTCCGTAAGCTCTTAAATTTCTAGCATCATCAACATCTTGCCCATAACCTACGGCATCCACAACAATCGTTGTTTTTATACCAGCTTCTCTCATTGCCCTTATGGCACCCACAGAAGCTCTCTGCCATGAGGCTCCATTCGAGGTGGCTGTTTGCCAAGTTCCCCACTCGTTGCAAATATTTATTAAAATGTATCTTGCAATTTCTGGTCGAGTTAAATATGAAGCCTTGCTCGCCCACCAGCGACCCATTCTTATCAATTCATTCTCATCAGTATTTCCTGTTACATCGTGCAATTCAACCATAGGAATGATATCATTGTCGATACAATTCTGTACAGCAGTTTGCCAAACATTGTCTGGAGTATTGGTTGTAAGTACTATTCTTAGGCAGTTGGAATTCGTATTTCTTCGTACATCATCAATGCTACCATTTACAAATGTCCTATACCAGTCCAGAGGAACGTTCATTCCTTTTATTACAAAGTTATTTCCGTTGGCGTCTAATAGTAGTCCTGAACCTGCTGCGCTATTAGTAGTGAACCCTTGCCCGAATACAACAGATTTGAATAGGCATAGTACAACAAAAATAAAATTTCGGTATTGTTTAAACGTATAATCCATAGATTGAAGATTTAATTGAAATAGTTAAAATTAATGTTACAAAAATACAATTTACTAGAATTGATTAGGTAAGAAATTGGTGGTTTATTGGGGGGAATTTGGTGAAGGTATTGAAAATTAAGTGGTTATATACTACCCTAGTAAATCAAAAGTGCTAACAATTTGGGTAGTTTGTATTTGTAAAAAAATCAAGTTGAGCATATTGTCCAAAGAGGATGATGCTAAAACGAATATCCTGCTCCAATTTCAATAACATTGTCCGCTGAGGTGGCAATGTTTTGAGTTCTCAAAAAAAATGAACCCAAGATTTCCAGATTCCCATTTACTATGGGTATGTTTTTAATCCCAAATATAATAGCAACACCTTTTAAATGTTGGTAGTTGATGCCCGCTTGTACGTAGTGGTAAACATTAAATATGGGTGCCACTTGATAACTAGAATTATACCTTGAATGGTATAAATAAAAATGATTTGTTAAATAAATTTGACTAGTGAAATTAACAACGTAAATAAGATTTACATTCCAATAAGGCATTAGAATAAATGACTGTCTAACAGGCTTAAGTACTGAATAAACAAATTGATTATAGGATAGTCCTATTTTTAATTGTGGCCTCAAATACCAGATTCCAGCATTGGCATCTAAGGCCGTTGCACTTCCCCCACCACCCATTTGTGAGGACGAAAAAAAATAATTTACCCCTCCGAACGCAACACCTCCCGATAAAGAGGAGCGCATGCCAAGCTTTCCTGTCCAGGCATAACGTGCATACATTCTTGTGCGATTGATAAATGGCCCGTCATTAAATCGTTGCACTAACACACCTACATTGCTATATTGTGTTTCACTTTTATGATTGATTCTTATCGAACCGCTTGTATATAACCTATTTACTCCTTCAAACAATCCCCTATAGGTTCTATTTCCAGCTACAATTCTTAAGGCGCTAGAATCTTGATTAGCACTATTGAGGTTATCATAGTTGAGAAAAAATTGGTTAAACTCTACAATTGAATTATCTAAAATTTGGGCATAGGCATTCGTATGCCACAGGATTGTTGCTGATAGTAAAATAAAATATATAAAATTAACCCTCACTACTTAACCTTAACATATTGTATAACAACAAATGGTAATGATACTGTTTACTTTTAACACTTCAACACGTATAGTTTATATAACAATGAGCAAAGAAAGAAAAATTATAGATTCTATCAAAAGCGGTGAGCATAGACATGCATTGGACTACCTGTACGAAAGCCCTTTACGAAAAGTTCGTACTTACATACTAAAAAACAATGGCTCGAAAGAGGATGCTAAGGATATATTTCAAGACGCCGTAATTGTTCTGTTTAACTACATAAGAGAAAACAAGTTTGATACCACTCAGTCACTAGAAGGGTTTATTTACAGCGTGGCTCGAAATTTATGGATAGATAAAGTAAGAAAAGATAACAGATTGAGCAAAGATGTTGATGTATATAATATTGAAATTAACAATGAGGCTATCAACCAACTCGATCAATTGGTAAACAACGAAAAATCGATAGCAATGAGCAAAATATTTAATCAACTTGATGAAAAATGTAAAAAAATTTTAAGTTACGTCATTTATCACAAGTTGACCATGAAAGAAATAAAAGACAAAATGGGCTACGCGAACGAAGACGTTGCTAAAAGCAACCATTATCGCTGCAAACAATATTTATCAAAATTGGTAAAAAGTGATCCTGAAATTTATAACACCTTGAAAAATTGAAATATTCAGACATAAACTACGAACTTATTGATATGTACCTTCAATCGAAGTTGCAAGGTGATGCATTGAAGGATTTTGAAAACGAACTTCATAACAACTCTAACCTTTCGCAAGAGGTAGAATTATATAAGATTGTAGATGAGGTAGTAGTATGTGGATACAATGAAAATTTAAGACAACAAATGAAAACTGATTTAGAGAAATTTGAATCTAGATTTTCATTTAAATTTTGGTTGTCAGTAATTTTAGGCGTTTCAATAGTGGCTGGTGCGGCCTTTTTTACCATTTCCTTTTCAAATGAAACAAAACCCCAAAAGGTCCAATTTAATGAAATACAGGAGGTAAAAAAATCGCCACTAGTACTTAAAAACAAGTTAGATACGCTTATTCGATTGAAACCAAACGATACCTTTACGAAGCACGCAATTAACAACACCAACTTAGAAGGCTCTCAAGAAAATGAAAATACAATTTTAGAGAATAAGGTTAACATCGTTAAAAACGAGGTAGTTACTCCTATCGAAAAAATTAAGGTGGACGAACAAGTTTCTGTAATAAAACCGTGTAATGGTGTTCATATGCATTGGGAAACAGAAACTACGCCTACTTGTGATAACAAAACAGAAGGCACTATAAAAGTAAATTTATCAACGATAAGAGGTGGAAATGCACCCTATCTAATCAAAATTAATCAAATTGAAACTAATTACTTAGCACATCTTGCATCAGGTAGCTATGATATAGTTGTTTCGGATAAATTGGGTTGTAACGAAACGAAGCATACTGTTGTTGAAAAAAAACAATGTAATGCCAAATCTTTTATCATTTCACCCGACCTTGGCGAATTATGGAAATTTCAACCAGAATCTAACGAAGATTATAATTTAGATATTATTAACCAAAGTGGCCAAAGTGTATTTTCTATTAAAAATATTTCAGGTAACTTTGATTGGGATGGAGCTTCCGTTCAAGGAGGATTACTCCCTTTAGGTTTGTATGTTTATATTGTGGAGTACAAAGGTGGCAAAAAAGAGACTGGACAAATAACTTTAATCAGGTAAAGTGAAGTTTAAGAAAAATATTGTTAAAACTATTATCTTTATTTACCTCTCTATTAATGGGATAGGTCAAACGATGGTATTGCCTGATACCAATTTTAGAAATAAGCTATTGCGCGACTACCCAACATTGATGATTGGAAATGAATTAAACATTGCCGCCGCTAGTACATTTTTCCCCGACCTAAATCTCCTTGGAAGCAATATAGAAAACCTAACTGGTATAGAACATTTTGTTTCACTCTATAAATTAGAAGTTAGTGTCAATAAACTCAAGAGGATTCCCGAATTAACAGGATTTAAGAATTTACAATATTTATATGCCAATTTTAACCAAATAGACAGTTTGCCCAATCTTAGCAAACTTACTAAACTAATAGAGATTCAAGCAGCATATAACAACCTCACCTCGCTACCAAAATTAGAAAATCAACCTAATTTAAATTTTTTATTTGTTTCTGATAATAAAATAAAAGAGCTACCAAATCTTTCAAAACTAACTAAGCTTACTCGACTTTATATTGGAAACAACCCCTTAGATTCATTTCCTATTCTAAGTAAAAACAAACTTTTAAAAGAATTACAGTGCCATTTAACACCCATAAAGGAAATTCCTTACTTAGACTCCTTAACTAATCTAGAAAAACTTTATTGTGAAGATTGTAAGTTGGAAACGCTAGATGGACTTTCACAAAATATCAAACTTACTTCATTGCTCGCACAAAACAACAAACTTACATCTTTACCACAACTCACTAACAAACCAAACCTTGACCAATTAAATGTAAGTAACAACCAATTGACTTTTAACGACTTAATACCATTAGCAAATATAGGAATCTCAAGGTTTATTTACGCTCCACAGGATAGTATAAAGTCAAAATTAAAATTAACCGAAAGAGAATTGAGACCCTTTGTAATTTCAAGTAATGTTGATATCAACCTAAATAATATTGTTTATCGTTTCTATAAGAACGGAAGTTTAGTTCAAAATTCTAATGTTAATGTCTACAAAATAGCATCACTAGCTAAATTAGATTCTGGACATTTTTATGTAGAAGTTAGTTCTACTGCCTTACCTAATCTCACCTTATATGAGGAATTGTTTACCTTAAAAATTGCCGATTGTATGGATATTAAACAATTTGACCATCAAATAAATCAGCAAGATTGTGGCAAAGGTATGGAACTAGAAATTCTTACTCAATTTGAAGGTGCTGTTCGTCCATATCGTTATGTATTAGGGTTAAATCCCTCGTTAGCAAATAGTAGCAATGTTATTAACAATCACGGAATATTTGAAAACACGTCACCAGGCAGGTACAATCTAACTTTTTTCGACTTCTATAATTGTACTACATCCAAAGAGATTATTTTAAAAAAATTAAGCAATTGTGATCAAGTAATCTCAATTTCAAATGAGCAAACGAGCAGTTCATATTTTATTGAAGAAAAAGGAAATGTAAAGATTGTAGATGTTTCAGGTAAAATAGTGCAACAGCTTGTCGCCCCTGTGGTTTGGTCAGGAGAAGGGTCTAATGGGTCTTTGGTAGATGCTGGTTATTATGTTATTTTGTTAAATGACCAAAAGCTTACAAACATTACAGTGATTAAATAAACAGCCTGTTAAAAACCACCAAAGTGTTTATTAACTATCCAACAACGGAACCAATAAGTCTAAATTTGTTGGTTAGGAACTGATTTTATAGTTTCAACTAACAAAACCGCCAAGAGTACAGTATGATTTACTTCCCTTTTTTAGATATTTCCAATAACTAAAATTTCTGAGGTAGGTGTAGTGGAGCCACCAAATTTTTCCAAGGTAACAGCAAAGGCTTGTGCATTCTCAATTTTGTTCATTTTTTGTAAGCCTTTTAGTCCAACCTCAAAAACTCCTGCGTCAACTGGTTTGCCATCTACCAAAGCCCAAAGCTGATATTGTTTATTGCCTTCAGGAACAGGTAATTTTTGTACATTAATAAACACCTCCTTATTTTTTTTATCCCAATACACATAGGCATTTGCCACAAACTCAGGAGAAGTAGATATAAGATCCGCCACTTCACCATTAGGATTTCGTAAAAGATCTATTTCTTTTTGTGCATAAGTATAATTGAGCTGGTTAATTTTTACCTCCTCAGCTATTCTAAAATTTTCTGTTTGTGCAATTGCCAGTTTTTCTTCGGTTTCTTTGAGATTACTAAAAAGTACAAAATTAAACCCAACACTAATCAATAAAACGACACTTGCTGCTATGGCATAAAACCTAATTGAATTAATTTGAAATATTTTCACCGATTTTGTTGAATCATTCTTTAAGTTTTCCCAAATTTTCTGTTTAATATCCAAGGGTGGACTTACAGCTCCAAGTTGTGCAAAATTTTCTATAGAACCTTCAATTTTACGTAGTTCGTTTCTAATCAATTCATTTGATTGAGCCATTTGTTCTATTTCACGGTTCTCCTCTTCTGTGGTGGCGCCAACCACATAGAGTTCTAATATTCCAGACGATATGTATTCTTCAATTTGCACTTATACCAATGTTCTTAAATAATTTAACGCTGTTTTAATTCTAGTTTTTACCGTACCGAGTGGTATATTTAATTCCTCAGAAGCCTCTACTTGTGTATATCCTTTGAGATATAATAACTCTACTACCTCAAACAACTCAGGTTTTAATTTGGTCAATATCTCTCTAAGACCAATTCCTTCAATATAAGTACTGCTATTATTTTTTACATCTACATAATTTACGACCTTTTCTATATCTCGGATTTGATCAGCTTGTTTAAAATTGCTTGAACGAGTTTTGTCTATTGCCTTGTTACGTGCAATATTCAACATCCAAGTAAATAAGGTTCCTTTTGTTGAATCATATTTATCAATATTTTTCCAAATTTTTTCAAAAGTTTCTTGTAAAGCATCTTCTGCTTGTGTGGGGTCTTTTAATATTTTTAATACGATACCATAAAGTGCAGGTGCATAATTATCATATATGTAATTATAACCCTTTTCGTTTTGTGTTTTTAACAAAACTACCAACTTAGCTTCCTCTATTTTGATATTATCGTTGGCCACTTATCAATTTCAGTTATTTATGTTTTTCAAATTTAGCTAATCTATAATTTATTAAAAACTAAAGTTGATGTTTGAAAATTAGCAGGCAATAAATTTAATGACTTTAATGTATCCGTGCAATAGTCTAGTTCTTGATGTGGTAAATAATCAATTGTATTCCACTCAACTTGGGCTAACCAGGCTTTTACATCCTCTTCTAATAAATTGTACTTGTTGGCAATTAACTTAACTGCATCTTGCTCCACTTTAAATGTTGCACATATGGCATTTATGATATTTTGAATATCCTGTACCAAAGACTCATTTTGTGTAAAAAATGAATTTTTTGCTACTAGCACAAAACATGGCCAAGGTGTTACAAATTCTCCAAGTCGTTTAAAAATCTGCTGATCAACGAGGTATTTAGTAGTATATTTTTCCCAATAGAAAACCAAACCGTTATTACTGATAAGTGCTTGCTCTGCTCCATGCAAGTTATTTACAATTACAAACTGCTCATCTTCAAGTAAATAACCAGCTTGTTTTGCATGAACCTTTGCCATTAAATGAGACCCAGAACCTATTCTGCTTATGGCGTATTTATGTGAAAAAATAGAATCTTGATCAGAAATAGTAGAATTATAAGCGGTATGGATTCCCCAAGTTAAAGGTGACTTTACATACCACTGAAGTATTTTAATATCAACACCATTGGCAATGCCTGCAATCGCACCTTCTGTAAGCAACAATGCCATATCCAATTGTCCTGATTCAAGGTCGGCCAACATAGCACCGGTGCCAGTTTTGTAATCAGACCATTTTAAGTCAATATTCTTTTTTTTAAATAATTGATTATCAATAGCCACGTGCCAAGGCATGTTGAAATGTTCGGGCACTCCACCTACTCTAACTGACTTAAAGGTACTCATTTAAAATGAAAATTTATCTTTAAATGCAGCTAAACAAGTTTTAAGATCTACGGGATTATACTTAAGGTAAGTGTCAAGTTCACTTGAATCACTTACTCTTAAATGGCTCATGGAAAGGTGCTGATTAATAAAAATAAATTCAAGCATTGGATACAGCTCTTTAAGCACATCTAAAATATCTAAAATGGAACTATTGTTATCAACCACATTAAAGATTCCTGAAGGAATTTGGTTAAATACCACTCCTTCTAATGCCTGTATTAATTTATGAATATACACAAACGGTCGCACTTGGTGACCATTTCCGTGTATACTAATACGATTGTTAAAGTGGCTGTCGAACATGAATTTATTAATAACTGTATCAAATCGCACCGAAGGGCTAAACCCGTATACATTAGCGGCTCTTAAAATGTAGGTTTCAGGTGAAGATTTATAAATAAATCTTTTTACATGTTCTTCAGCCCTAAGTTTGGAAATACCATAAAAGGATTTTGGAGAAGGAATGTGTGTCTCATCTAAAACTACCTCTCCTTCAGAGACTCCATAAACAGCGGTACTACTCAAAAAAACAAGTTTCTTCACGTTACTTTCCTCCACAGCATAGGTAAGTTCGGCTGTGCCCCAGTGGTTTGTTTGTTCGTAATAGTGTGAGTCTAAGTCAGAGTGTGGCGAGTCTGTTTTAGCCGCTAAATGATACACAACATCTACATTTTTAATAATCTTTCGTAACTTCCTAGAGTCTTGAATTTCCCCTAATACAAATTTAACTTTGTTACTTTTTATAGATTCTCCCAAAAAGAGATTAAAATTTCCCCTACTAAGATTATCATAAATGGTGATTGTTTCTACTTCTTGTTTAAAAGATAAAGTCTTAACCAATTCGCTTCCAATATAGCCTGCGCCTCCTGTTATTAAAATGTTCATAGGATATAATTATTTACTTTAGCCGATAAGCCAATTTATAGTTATCTTATTTAGTTTCTATTAATTCTGTATTCAAGCCGCATTCCGTCTTGTTTAGTCCATACCATCTACTTTCGCGTTCGTTCCAATCAAGGTCAAACTTACGTGTACATGGCTCACAACCAATACTGAAATAGCCCTTTTCTTCCAAAGGATGTTTGGGAATGGCGTATTCTTTAAGGTACGCAAAAATCTCCTTTTTTGTCCAATCCAACATAGGATGAAACCTAACTACACCGTGGGTAGCTTTTTGCTCAATTGCAAAACTCTTTCTTACGTCACTTTGGTCAGCTCGCACTCCATTTATCCAAATATCATACTCGCCCATGATGGGTTCCATAGGTGCTACCTTGTTTAAATGGCAACAAAAATCAGGATCCACCGCAAACAACATTTTTCCACTCGCATCTTTTTGTGTGTGCTTAGGAGTATCAGGATGTAAATCTTTTAAATTTAGTCCAAACATGTCGACAATTAAATCGCGATAGGCTAGTGTTTCAGGAAAATGATAGCCCGTATTGATAAAATAAACAGGAATCGATTTATCGATTCTACTTAACATGTGCAAAAGCACGATACTGTGCGTTTGAAATGAAGATGTCGTAAAGAGCTTTAAGCCATTTTGCTGGTATTCTACTATCTTGGTATTAATATCGTCAAACTTCATTTATTCAGTATTTTATTTCTTATAATAAACACTATTCTGTTAAAATCAGAATCTTATTTGTTATTAACCTTCATTTTAAAAATTAAATTCAAAAATGATTAATATTTTTAGGTCATATTTTCTGAGGCATTTAACCTAAAATAATATTTTATAATCACAAACAAGATCCGTAGCCAACAATTTAAAAAGCCTTAGGAATTAAACTAAGTTGTAAAAATAGCAAAATTGTTAAAAAATTAAGAAAGCGGAGGGATTTTGTACCTTATTCTCCCTTTTTTACGATATAAACATCTTCGGTGGGTTTGCGCATGAGGTATTTTTCTCTAGCAAACTTTTCTAATTGATCTGGTTTACCAAATAACTCTTTTCTGTCCTTTTTTACTTCCTCAATTTTATTTTCGTAAAATCTTTTTTCGTCCAACAAAGCGTCCTTTTTCTTCAAAAGCCAATATTGGTTAATAACATCGTTAGCATCAAAAAACAGCATCCATACTACAAACACTACCCCAAAAAGGACGTAGAAATTGGTTAAGTATTTTGGAAGCTTGAGTTTCATGTTTTTTCTGCAAATTTAAATAAATATTAGCAACTAGTTGATAATTAGCTATAAACTTTGAATAAAATTTATGCAACTTTGGACAGGATTTGGTGTTTGCATAAATGCCTCGCCCATCAAAAACCCTTTATAGCCATAAGTTTCTAGTTCGTGAATTGCAGCAGCACTACTTATCCCACTTTCTGATATTTTAACAAATTCTTGTGGAATAAATGCTGAAATTTCTTTAGAAGCATTAATGTCCACCTTAAAGTCTTCCAGATTTCGATTATTAACACCTACTATATCAATGTATTCACTCAAGTTACCCTTGAGTTCGTCTTGATGTTTTATCTCAAGTAGTACCTCCAACCCTAGAGATTTCGCAAATTTAGCTAGTCGATTAAGCACAGTCGAATCGATAGCTGCTGCTATAAGTAGTATTACATCGGCGCCACAGGCTTTAGCAGCTATTACCTGATACTCATCTATCATAAAATCTTTGCGCAAGATTGGGCAATCGTTGAGGTTCCTAGCCGCCACAAGATCAGTAAGGCTTCCACCAAAATAATCTTCGTCAGTTAGTACCGATAATGCCGTAGCTCCAGCACTCACGTACCCAGTTGTGATTTCTTCAATTGAAAAATTGTCGTTAAAAGCTCCCTTTGAAGGTGATTTACGTTTAAATTCAGCAATAATGCCGTGGGTTTTACTTTCTTGCAAACATTGTTTTAAAGAGAATGTAGTCCTTTGAAAATCATCACTTTTCTCTAAAACACTTACGGGAAGCAATACTTTACGGTATTCGACTTCTCTATATTTGTGATGGATAATTTCTTGTAGGATATTCATAAAAATAGATTTTATTTAGCAAAATTACTATGCTTACAGCTTCTAAAATTAAAACCTTTTACGCTAATTGTAAAATTATAATTGATAAGAAATTTAATCTACTTTATAATACTGTCTTAAACACAAAGTGTTTGCAATTTTTTAAAACTTTGTAAGGCATTTCCAGAAAACAACGATTCTTGAGCCATTTCTTGAGCCTCCATCAGCGTTAAATTGTCCTTTGCAAGCCAAATGGCAATACCAGCATTGGCGATTACCGCGTAATTTTGAGGCTGAGTACCTTGGTTTTGAAGGACGTTCATAAATATTTTAGCAGCATCAGCAATAGTTTTTCCTCCATGAAGTGATTCTTGAGTAATCAAGGTTTTGCCTAAATCTTGTGGTGTTAACACCATTTCCTTCTTTTCTCCAATTAGCTTGAAGTTTCCTGTGAGCGAGACTTCATCATATCCATCTAATGAGTGCACGATAGCATAACGTTTAAATGTACTATGAAATAAATGAGTATATAACCTTGCCAATTCCAAGCTAAACACTCCGGTTAATTGGCGGGTAGGCTTTGCAGGATTAGAAATAGGCCCTAAAATATTAAAGAAAGTTTTTATACCAAGCTCTTTGCGGATAGGAGCTACATTTTTCATAGCTGGGTGAAACAAAGGGGCATGTAATATACAAACCCCACTGTACTCGATGCACTTTTGTAGTAGTGCCTTATCATTGGTGAACTTTATACCTAATTCTTCTAGTACATTTGACGATCCACTGGCGGAGGATACAGCGTAATTACCATGTTTAGCCACTTTCACACCTGCCCCAGCGGCAACAAACATGGCTAAAGTTGATATGTTAAAAGTGTCTTTATTGTCGCCACCAGTTCCACAAACGTCAATCGGGTCAAATTCTGATAAGTCTATTGGGATACATAATTCTAACATTGCATCTCTAAAACCAGCTAGTTCTTCGACAGTAATACTCCTCATTAAATACACTGTAATAAAAGAAGAAATTTGGCTGGTATTTGCCAAACCATTACCGATTAACAATAGACTATCCTTGGCCTGTTGTCTAGAAAGCACCTTGTGTTCAAATAACTGTAATAAAATTTCTTTCATGTCAATAGCTTGTGCCTTTATAATAATATGTTTTACAGACCGTTAAAGTTACAAAATCACCCATCATTTGGTGGTTTTACGCTGGGCAAGTATCAAACTAGTCATATTTGGATGGGTATGATAACCTAAAGCAAATGGCAAATTTTTAATTGTACTATCATTTTGGTAGGCCAATTTAAGATCGTTTTGGCTAAACTTGTAAGAAGGAAACAATTTAACAGGTTTAGCATATTTACCATAGAGTTTAACATCCCAGTTCAAATCAAGTAAATGTTTATAAGGTATTCCGGTGTCATCTTGAAACAACCCGTGGGAATTATTAAGGATTGACGATCTTATTATGGAAAAATGACCATAGTGCATGAGGTAAGATGCTGATTTTACAAAAGTAAAATAATTACTTAAGCTATCAAGATAAAGTCTAAAGCCATTCTTTGTACCAATACCGCCATTGCTCAAATCTTGTGAGAAGAAAAACACGTTGGAAAGAACGGTATCCTCGGGATGTTTAAAAGTAACCTTGGCACCGTTTGGGATAAATGTATTACTTTCAAGAGAATCATATGGATATGTAATAAGTTTTCCATCAGTCGCCAGTTGAATTGCTTCTATGTTAACAATAAAATGGCCAGTTCGCTTTATAAAAATTGAAATAATTGGTAATGCCCCATTTACCTTCTCCTTGTGAAAATGAACTTTCATTCTTTTAGTATGAAAAAAACTACTATTTAAAATATCCTTTAATGATGTATTGACATCTTCCAAATAAGAATAAGGCAATGAATCCATGTTTAATTTAGGCAATGCACCTACAGGTTCTAATCCAACCAAAATATAGTTTTTGTATTGTGGAAACAAGGTATGTGCATTAAGAAAGTCCGCTCCAGAAAAGGGATAAAACAAGGTATTATTGTTGTTTAATGGAGCTATCTCCTCGCTTTTTGCCCACTTTTGCATGACATTATACCTGCGTTTAAATGCCAAAGCCCAAGAACTGTCCATCCAGCTAGCATATTTATTCCAAATGGAATCTTGATTTAATTTGGAATCTACTTTAATCCCAGCAATAAATGCCACTTTCTTATCAAAAGTGCTATCAACTTTGGGAATTTCTATTTGTAAAAGCTTTGTTGATTTGTTATCGCTAGAATCTGTTGTATCTTGAGCATTGATAGCTCCTTGATCTTTTGGTTGATTGGTGTTATTACATGCACATACAATAAAAAGGATTATTGTTACACCAAATAGACTTTTATACATTTCTAACAACAATTTAGATAGAAGATGCTATATTAACCAATTTTTATTTATTGTTAAAAAAAGGCCAAAAATATTTATTAAGATTATAACAACAACTATTCTATACCTTTGTCCCTCATTTGTTTAAACTCGGAATATCTTCTAGAGATGGCAACACATAAACCAACACATACTAATCCTGTACCAAGCCACAATAAATTAATTAATGGTTTCTCGGCTGCTTTTAATATGATCCAATCTTTTTGGGTAGTTTGTATGCCAAAGGTAAATTCTTGTTTTTCTGGATCAATGTTAAGGAAATACAACTTAAGGCCTAAGTCATTTACAATTTCTGGAATGCGACCCACCAACATATCTTTTATAATGTAAGTAGGCATAATATGGTAGTCCTTGTCCTTTTCCATCACTGTAATATGGGCTTTCACAGCAGCATCGTTGGGGCCTAAAGCAATTCCATGTTCTTCAATGGTTGCTACACGTTCTACCTTTTCTAAAACTGCAATGTAATCATTTACAAAAAAAGTATCTCCCACATGAACCATTTGCTCTTGCAAATCACTCCATTCTTTTTCTTCACTAGGGTCAGGTACAGAAGAAACATGCGTATACAAATCACTAAACCAAGCTCTTTTTATATCAGGAGATGCTAAAAAACCCATTTGTGGATTTACTTGGGCTCTAGGATAGAGCACAAATGTTTCTCCGTTTTCTTTTTTATATTCTACCTCATAATAGGTGTTTTCTCCTGCTACCTTTATTGTATCACCTTTTTTATAATACAATTTCCCCTTGTACTCAACATCTTTAAAGGTAACCGCCTGGTCGGGATTGGCCGTAAATAATAATTTTTCTTTATTTAAATAACCTGGAAACCCTGACGATTCTACCCTTGGTCCTCGGTAAGTAAGCTCGTATTCACCCATTTTAACAGCCGAATTTCTAAACAATAACACATTGTCTCGATTCATATCAGCAGAAAATTCTTTAGAATAAAGCAACCCTGAATTATTAATAGAGACCACTTTAGAATAACCAGAACTATACAATATACCTATTAACATAGTTGCAATTCCAATATGCGAAATAGCGCCACCTGCAAGCTTAATATTGTTTTTAAACAAATTAACTAGGATAAAACTATTAGAAACGATGCTATAAAGGCACACGACCAAGAGTATTAAATATTCTGGTTTGTATTGAAAATATCCTGAAGAAAAAGTAAAAATACCAATAATTACTAAAGCAGTAATAATTAAAGGAGTGTAAAACGTTTCAGAAAGCTTTTGTTTGTCTAATTTTTTCCAATAGAAAAATTGTCCAGTACCTGAAAATAATGCAATACCCACAGAAAACCAAAGTTGCCACATGCCATAATGTGCCATGGCGTCTGCGGGTGGCGCAAGATTACCCTTTAAACCAAAACCTTTAGCCACAGCATTATAAACTGGAAATGAGGTTACAAACAAAACATGAAAAGCAGCTAAACTTAAAGTAGTTATACCTAAAAATATCCAAAATTCTCGGTTATAGATGGTCGACTCTGAACTAGATAAAGGAATATTTTTCCAAGAAACACTTACTAAGGCAATGGAAATACCTAGAAATACCAATAGATAAATTAACAATTGTCCAGACAGGCCTAAGTCAGTGAAAGAATGAACAGAAGCATTACCTAAAATGCCGCTGCGGGTTAAGAACGTGGAATAAAGTATTAATATAAAAGTGGCAATAACCAAGATAACCGAAAGCCTAAGGGCTGTCTCGTTATTTTTAAATATTATCATGGTATGTATACTTGCTACGAGTACTAACCAAGGCACATAGACCGCATTTTCTACTGGATCCCAATTCCAATATCCTCCAAAATTAAGTGTTTCATAGGCCCAATAGCCCCCCATAAGTATGCCAACACCAAGTACCAATGCCGAAAACAACGCCCAAGGTAAAGCTGGACGTATCCATTCTTTGTATTTCTTTAGCCACAAACCAGCTATACAAAATGAAAAAGGAATTAATGTAGTAGCAAATCCTAAAAATAAAGTAGGTGGGTGAATGACCATCCAATAATTTTGCAAAAGTGGATTTAGACCAGTACCATCTTTAGGTACAAAATCTGGATTCATTTTAAAAATTGGGGCATCTGTCATATAGTCCCTTAGCAATATAAAAGGAGAGCTTCCTATTTTAAGTTTATATATTACCACACCCAATATCATTGAGCACAAAAAGGCCTGTACTAAAGAAAAGATGGACATTACAGGTGATTCCCACTTTTTATTAGTAACAATGAGAGTTATACCTAATACTGAATGCCAAAAAATCCAAAGAAGAAAGCTTCCCTCTTGTCCCTCCCAAAAGCAGGAAATCATAAAGTGAATGGGTAGATTATTCGAAGAATGTTCCCAAGCATAATGATATTCGTAATATTTATTATAAATGATTGTGAACAAGGATATTATTACACCTAACACCGATACAGTGTGTACAAAAAAAGCAACCCTAGAAAATTTATTCCAAGCAATGCCTCCTTCCAATTGCGTATTAGAAGCAAAATAATACCCCAGCGCAGCCACAAGGGATGAAACAAAAGCTATAATAATAAATAAATGGCCAAGATCGCCAATAAAGGAATGAACCATGAATAGGGACTGTTAACTATAATTAAATTATATTTTTAAAGAAGCATTTTCTTTATTATATCACCTCATCGAGGTCTCACTTATCTCTTTTTCAGTATACTTGGAAGGACATTTTAATAGCACATCCTTGGCCATAAATTGCTCCCCTGATACATGACCCTTGATTACGATTTGTTCTGATCTTTCAAAATCCGCAGGCTTAGGTTTGTTTAATACAACCCTCATCTCCACCCTATTTGTATCTACTAAAGTAAAAGCAAAATAATTAGGGTCGATGGTAGGCATATATTCCATACCCACTATATTTCCTTGAATGTCCTTTTTTACCCGTCCAACCACATGTACTTCCCCTTGGTCTCCATCTTTTGACAGGTTTTTGGCCTCTGTAAGGGTTACATAAGTACTGGCGTCTCCTGTAGCGGAAATTATCACCCCTACTGCTACTGCTATTATTATCAACCCAATGATATAAGACAATTTCATCTTATGCTATTTTTTAATGTTTAATTTTTTTTCGATGGCTGATATTTTCCTTTCGGTGTTAAATAGATATACAAAAAAACCTAAAAGTATCAAAACCAAACAAAAAACTACAACCATGATTTTACCATCATTTTGCAGCAAACCTATTAAACTCGACTGTTCCATTTATTGTTAAAATTGGTTAATGTATTATTAAAATTATCAGTCTTAATTTGAAAATTCGACCTCTTCAATCTTTTCTTGTAAATTTTTTGTACGAATATTTATGTTGGCTATCCACCAACCCAACAGGGTCCAGCCTATTACAGCAGGATAAAAAACCAGACGCATTTTGTTATCTAGGTCGTAGTTACCAAACCCTGGATTGCCACCATTCCCTGGATGTAAAGAATCGGTCAATCGAGGTAATATGAATATCAAAGGGATAAAAATTGAATAAGCAAAAATGTTATAAACAGCACTAATTCTGGCTTTTTTGATCTCATTGTCTAAAGAGCCCCTTAAAATAGTGTATGCCAGATAAGTAAGCATCCCAATGGCAGCACCATTTAACTTAGGGTCGTTTGTCCAAAATGCCCCCCAAGTGAATCGAGCCCAAATCGACCCAGTAATTAGACCTAGCACGCCTAACAATAAACCTACGTTAGTAAATGCCAATGCCTTGGTATCGTAATTTAAGTTGTTGGTTTGTAAAAATTTAATTGAATTTACTACTGCTACGCCAAGTAAAATCACCATTCCAAACCACATAGGTACATGAAAATATAAATTTCTAATGCTTTGGTTTAAAATTGGAAGTTGAGGAATGGGTATTAAAAACCCAGCAATTACTGTGTAGAATAGTAATATCACTGTTGTTATTTTCCACCACATACATTAATTAGTTATTACATTGTATTGGAATAAACCAACACAACGTTGCCTTTTTTTGAAAATACAAATTGTTTAAGTTTTAAGTTTGATAAGTCTACCAAATTATGAGATAGCCTTTATAAACTTAAGAGCGCCAAAGGTAAGGAAAAAGTAAATACGATAAAGTGATAACAATCACATTTATCGCACCCACTGTGAGTAGTTCGTCAACCACGTTGGCCCGCTCTAACCCATCTACAGCATTTTTGGAAATTTTTATGATTAAAACTAACATAGGGATGAGTATAGGAAAACTCAAAATTGCCATCATGGTGCCGTTATTGTTACTTTTAGAAGCTATTCCGGCAATAAGTGACAATGTGCTTGCAAAGCCAAAAGCTCCTAAAAACATATTGAAAATAAATAAAGATTGATCTTGTACTGGATTTCCCATTACCAGTGAATAAAATAAATAGCTGATAAACGCTAGCACACCCATCAAAAGGGCATTATAAACTATCTTCGAAAGTATTACTGCTTGGGCTGGTACTAATGTGTAATAATAAAGGTTTCTTGCTTGATTTTCGCCTACAAAACTTTTGGCAATGGCATTTATGGCCGAAAAAAGTAGAATTATCCAAAAAAGTGCATTCCAAACTACTGGGTTAAAACCGGACGTTTTAACCTTAAAACTCATATAACAAATAAAAACAGTGCTACATACATATAACAACAATCCATTTACTGCGAATTTGTTCCTCCATTCCAGAGCCAAATCTTTTTTAATCAAATGTATAATAATTGAGAACAAAGGACTAGTTGTGTATTGTTTTAACTATTTATAGTGTCTACCACTTAAAATATCAACCATTCTTATCAACTCTCGATTTATTGGTTTTTTCTTAGTAATACAATCGTTAAAGGACGTATAAACCAAAGATCTATTTATAACTCCTGCCATTACGTTTGTTTTACCAGCCAATAATCCTTCAACAGCACCTAAGCCTAGTCTGCTTGCTAGCACTCTATCCGCTGCAGTAGGTGAGCCTCCTCGCTGAATATGCCCAAGTGTGGTAACTCTACAATCTAAAGTAGGAAGCGCCTTTTTTACCTTTTCGGCAATATTTTGTGCGTTTCGTTCTTTATCACCCTCAGCTACAATTATCATGTGCGATGATTTTGTATGAACGGCAGTTTCACTTAGTTTTTTTACTACGTCTTTTACGTTTACCTTTATTTCAGGCATAACCACCATTTCTGCGCCACCACCAATAGCAGTTCTAACAGCAATATAGCCTGTATCTCTACCCATTACTTCTATAAAAAATATTCTATCATGAGCATCGGCTGTGTCGCGTATTTTATCTATGGCATCTAATGCGGTGTTTACAGCGGTGTCATACCCAATTGTAAAGTCAGTTCCAAATAGGTCATTATCAATAGTCCCAGGACATCCTACTACATTAATACCATGTTCTTCGCACAATAATTGTGCTCCAGTAAAGGTGCCATTTCCACCAATTGCCACCAGACCTTCAATTCCATTCTTAAGCAACTGTTCAGCAGCCTTAGCACGTCCTTCTTTGGTGCGAAACTCATCACTACGAGCGGACTTTAATATGGTACCACCCTTTTGTATCATATTGCTGACTGATTGGCCATTTAGTGGAACGAAGTGACCATTCATCATACCTTCATACCCACGTAATACCCCTACAACATCAATTTTGTAATATAAACAGCCTCTTACAACAGCTCTAATGCAAGCATTCATTCCTGGAGCGTCTCCACCTGATGTAAAAACAGCGATTTTTTTCATTGCTTAAATACTAATTTGTAAATTTTAATATCAAATTATGGAGAAATTTTGTTTTAAAAGTTATTAAAATTCCCAAAATTTCTTCAATATAAGTAAAAAATAGTCCGCAATTTTAACAAAAATTATCTTAAGATTAAAATCTTTTCAATTAACACGGATACTTTTCGATATTTGGCTGTAAATCTTTTTGACTAAACTCATCTTTGATTATTAAAATATGATAAAAAAATTCCCTTAAACTAAGAAAATGAACGATTTATGGATTCAAAAAAGTCTGGCCTTTTTATTTTTGGACTAGACCTTTTCTTTTCAATTTATTCGCTTTGTAACTAGCAAACTAGATTAATATCTCTAATAGTCAGCATTTTATTAGTCGAATAAAAATAGATAAAATAATTCCTAATTGACAAATATTTCAATTAGGTCGAAAATATAAGAATCCCTATTTTTCTAATTTTTAAGTTTTAAATAAAATGTGGTTTTTCGCCTAATCTAAACTATCCAGTTATGTATTTTTTAAAACATTCGTCTAAGTTAATTATTGCTTTCCTATTAATTTCAAACATTATTGCCAAGGCTCAATTTATTGATTGCCATCTTCAGCCCTTCGTTTGTAATCTTAATAACGGGTATAAAGCCAGTTTGAGTAGTACAGGATGGGGTGTTACAGGTAGTATGACCTTTCTTAAAAGAGAACAAGACAATAGATGTCATTTTGTGGTGGATTATAATATTTCTGGCTACACTGGTTATAAGCTAATTGCTCCAGACGGTGAAATTATCGATATACCAGAAAGTCCAGACAATGTGAATAATTTAATAAAAATCGAAGTCTATTATGGTTTTTTGTTTTATTCCAAAACTTCATCAACTTCTAGTGAAAGGGATGTGATAGATTGCCCAAGAAGAAGTAGTTCAAACGGATTTGTAGATATATCTAGGTCATCAGAATACTTTGACCAATACGGTTTTTTTAAAAAGAACCAGTTTTCGGACCAACAATTGTTTTCGGAAATTAAAACTAATAATGTAACATGTAACTTACTGCCACAATATTATGAAATACAAAAGTTTTTTAATCCTTATGTTAAAGAACACAGGGATAAACAAAAAAATGCCGAACTTGAAGTAGAAAGAAAAAAACAAGAGGAGCAACAAAAGAAAATCGCTGAAGATCAAAAAAAGGAAGAGGAGGCAAAGAAGGCAGAACAAGCTAGGAAGTTAGAAGAAACTAAGAAAGCAGAATTGAAAAAAACAGCTGAGAATCAAAAAATCAAACAAGAAGAGGAAAAACTTAAAAATCAGAAAAGCGCCAAAGTGGCTGAAAAAGCAAATGAGGGTTCTGAAAAGAATAAAGCCGGAGCAAAAACCGAGAAAAAATCTCAAGCAAGTACCAAAGAAAGTGATGAGACCCATTCTGACAGCTATGAAGACATTGAAGCCCGACTTGCAAGAGAACGAGAAGAAGAAATGGCTAGAAGCGGGATTTTAAAAGCTGCTCAAACATTTGATCTTTTTATGCAATCACATTTACAACAACAAAGATTCAACAAAAGTATCGAAGCTATTAAAAACTTTAATGATGGCAGTATTACTAGTCCAAGTCAGTTAGTTTATGAATATAAGGAGGCTTTAGCACAATTAAAAGCAGAAATTGTGATTGAAACCAATAGACGACAAGCTGATATACAAAATATGGTGAATATCCAAAATCAAAATGCTAATGCTGCTGAGGCGGGTATGATGCAATTGGGTGGAGTAATTGCACAACATAGTGCTGAGCAAAAGCTAAGACAAAAGCAGTTTGAGCTTGAGCAAGAAATGAAAAAGAAATTTGAAACTGAGCTAACTGAGCTTAAAAATGAGCTAGTTGATAACAATGATTCTCGCAAATACGATTTCCAACGGAGGGTAATTTACGCTATGAGTGAAGAGGATGAACAGTTTGCCTTAGTCAGGGCTAATTATTACAAATGCTACAATGATCACATTAATGATTATTTTAGTAAATCTGATGAATCTTTGAGGTGGGTAAATAATGATTGTGAGTTACCCAATACGCTCAATAATATGGGTTCTCAAGATGATGAATTCATCAATTCAAATAATTTGGCAAATCACGCAAAACGTAAACACGCACTTTTGAGTAATCCAATAATGCAAAGTGTAAAAAACGCACTGCAAGAACGTGTGGAATACTTAGCAGATAAATCAATAGGCTATGATTCTGAAAACGAATATGCGCACCACGTTAGGGCTACAGTACATTCAGACATCATAGAAAAAATGATTTCTGCTAAAAAGGCCTTGAAACTAAACAGTTCAAATAGAAATTTAAATACCTATCTAAATGTTCGTCAAGATTTTAATGCAATCGTTCCCACGGTAATTGAAAAAGAAAACTTGCCTCAATTAGAAAATATATTTATACCTTTTTTTGAAGAGGATTTGGATAGTATTAAAAATCAATATTATTTGAAGCTAGCCATACAAAATAATAAATTATCTTCATTGACACATCTATTTAACAGCGGATTATTTTCTAACCTGAACAAACACGATCTTCTTTATATAGCAATGGACAGTGACGCTCCGCAATCTTACAATGCGTTACTTAAAGAGGTTACTTATACTCCTTTTCAAGAATTCCTATTTTCTGATACATTGTACTCAAATTATTTAATTATAGCCGTACAAAGAAATGCTTTTCAGTGCTTTAAATCGGTGGTAGAAAAAAAGAATACTGACTTAACAAGGGTATTTGAAATAGTAAGAGCGCAGTATCATAACGAAGTATCCACTAGGTTATCCCAATTTTGTATTTCTTATGCATTGCAGTCAGGCGATATATCGAATCTGACCTTAGTACATCAAGACTATCCAGTAGTATCTGCCCTTACTTACGGAGATGAACCAATAATTTCTTATTGCATTAAAAATAATAACGTCAGTTTCCTCAACTACATCTTAAAAAAAGAAGGAGCGATCACGTTTCCTACCAACACAATTGATCTGGCAAGAAACAAAGAAATGATAAGTCTAATAAACACAATAAATCCTCAAACCTTCAACCAGACTGATGCTAATGGTAACACCATATTACACAAGGCAATTATGGCGGATGACGTTAGCAAAGTAAAAGAGTTTGTAGCAAGTGGAATTGTGTTCAATACACCAAACTATGATGGGTGGACTCCGTTACAACTAGCGACTAAATATAACAAAATAGAAATATGTAACATTTTATTATCATCCCCAAAAACGGATGTTAATAAAACAGGTAGTTTTGGTTGGACAGCCCTCCATTACGCTGCAAGAGAAAATAATGTAAGACTTGCAGAAATATTAATAGCCAACAATGCCGACAAATACGCCAAAGACAAATGGGGTAGGCGACCTTATCGTGTGGCCAAAGAAAGAAAGTATCCAGTTGCTTCACTTTTAAAATAAACCCTTCATGAAAAATATTTTTTTTGTAATTACGATAGTGAGCTGTGCCTTTTGTGGTTATTCACAAACTTTGGATCTTTCTTATTATAAAAAATACAGAAGTCCAATAGATGACAACCATGTGAAATTGCTATTAGGCTTTAAGTATAGATTAACCAATAGTGTTAATAACTCAGAACTTGCTAAATCTCCCAATGCTATTGTGTTTGATGGCAACAATGCCAGTGACCTTATTGGTAAAAGTTATTCATTTGACCTTCGTTGGGATATTGCATTTAGAAATTCCGATGCTCCTAAAGCTATAAGACTAAAATGGCAACCGTTAATAGGCTTAACATATTCAACAAAACCGGATTGGAGCAATAGTGGCTATAATGTTTCAAAAGGCAACGGTTTCTCATTTCATCCAGGATTTGGACTAGTCACCTCAATTAATTTAAAGAATGTAATGTTATTAACTCCCAGATTCACAATTCATGGGGTTATAGCTTCTCCATTAAATATCGAATACAGTAGCAAATCTTCTGGCCCAATGCCAGGTTTTAATTCTTCCAGTAATATCAAATCTAGTCTTAGGTTAGGTTACGCATTTAGCTATGGGTTTTTAGCTCAATTTAAAAAAGGTTTTTATCTGGGATTAGAAGTTTATAGAACTAATTTTAAATATAAAGACTCTGTAAATGGATATAACGATACACAATACAAGTATTATTGTTTAGCTTATAACCTGTTATTTGGATTTCAAATAAAATAAACTGTTTTATAGAAACATAAAAAGGAAATGTAATTTTTTAGCAGTTTCACCTGATTTTGTTCTGTAAGATTTGTAGCCTTAACCTAAATAATTTGATTTATAATATTTAAGCCATTCACAAAAAAATGACCATCAATGTTTAACTATTGATGGTCACACAGAAAAATAACTTTAGGATGATCTAAAATTGAATACCAAAATAAAATCTTGGAGCAACTACTTTTCTTGTTAATGTTGCATCATCCGAGGCATATGGCAATGTTTCGTTACCACCTAGCCTTGAATAAGTATAGTCAAAACCAAGCGCTACCTTTTGGTATCTGAATCTCAACCCAGGGGCCACATTGTATCCAATGCCACCAAAACCAGCATCATCCAAATTTGGTACTTTCCAAGATCCACCATAGCCGGCAAGTCCACCAGAAACATAAACATCAACAGCAAACTTATCATTTGGTGCAAAACTAAACTGTGGTGCTACGTTTAATGCTTTGGCATCTGCATAAAAGCCTGTTACCTTGTCATCTGCTTCATATTTTATGGAAGGACTAATTCCAAGTTGCAACCAAGTAGCTCTTAAACCAAAAGCAAATTTAGTCTTGTTAACAAAGTAGAATTGATTTCCAAATTCTAAATTGATGGATAGGCCAAGGTCTTGAGTTTCTGGATCCTCGATAGTTACCTTTTCTCCACCTTTGGGCTTATAAGTTAGATATTGTGATTGAGGCAACCCTACACCTATGTTAGTATAAAAGCCATTGGTCAACATTTTTTCCTGATCGGCTTTTACGGATTTTACATTTTTAGTATCATTTTCTTCTGCAAACAAACTTGCAGTAAAGAACAAAGAGATTAGTAATATAGATTTTTTCATTTTTATAATTTTTCTCAAGATTAAGGCAAACAGCAACCTTTTCCAATTTTCCTTGGTCGAAAATTTAAATAATTCGATAAGCCTCTAACTTTTTTTCCATTTAAAAAAATCAAAATGGATAAAATAAAATTTAAGAAATAACTATTTATTGGGGTGATGCTGGTAATTGTAGCATAATTTTCTAGGATTTTAACGAACCTTATTCTCCAATAAGCTCATCACTAAACTACACTAAACAAGAATAATAAACCAAATAAACTCGTTAAATTATTATTCTTATAATATTTGGTTAATCACCTCAAATATCCTCTCTGTTGCTTTGCCGTCCCACAAAGGAGGAATCTCGCCATTCTTATAAGATCCACTTTGAATTTTATTGATTAAGTTGATAATACCATCCAGCTCAAAATCTATTAAAGTATTAGAACCAATATCAGCGGTTACTGGGCGTTCAGTATTAGGCCGCAAGGTGATACAAGGTATTTGTCTGTAGGTCGTTTCTTCTTGTATTCCACCACTGTCAGTAATTACATATTTTGCATGTAATATCAAATGTTGAAAGTCCAAATAACCTGAGGGGTCAATTAATAAAAGGTTACTATTATTTTCAATTTTATCATCAAGGCCAAATTTCTTTAGGTTGTTAAGGGTGCGTGGATGAATCGGAAACACAACCTTGGTTGTTCCTGCAAGCGTGAGCAATAGTTTTTGTAATTTAACTAATCCTTCTGAGGTATCTACGTTACCCGGCCTATGCATGGTTATAAGCGCGTATTGTTGAGATGTTAGGCCTAATTTTTGTAAAATAGTAGACTTGTTTATCTCTTGATCATATGCGACCAATGTATCAATCATGGTATTACCCACAAAAAATATTTTAGAGGCATCTTTGCCTTCATTGATCAAATTTTGATAACCCTTCTGTTCAGTTACAAAATAGTAGTCGGCCAATACATCTGTAACCAATCTGTTGTGTTCTTCTGGCATCGTACGGTCAAAACTCCGCAATCCACTTTCGATATGCGCGAAAGGAATACTCATTTTGTTGGCTACTACGGCTGCTGCTAAGGTTGAATTAACATCACCGACCACCAAAATAAGGTCAGGTTGATATTTAGAAATGACTATTTCTAGACCTTTCATGATATCAGCGATTTGTGTAATTACTGAAGTTCGATCAATGTCAAAAGAAAAATCTGGTGTTGGTAGCTGTAGTTCTTCAAAAAACACATCACTCATGTTGGCACTAAAATGCTGGCCAGTGTGTACCAACTGATGCTGAAGATTGTATTTTTTTACAACTTGATGAAATTGGGTAATTTTAATAATATTTGGCCTTGTGCCTACTACTGTGAGGATTTTTTTCATAAAAATGAATTAACCAAACTGAAATAAAACAGTATTGGTTCTCAAATATCACAGGAATAAACCAAATAACAAAACCTAGCGGTATTGAATGCTATTATAAAATTCCTTTTTCTTTTTACCTTTTTTGGTACTACATTCGTGTTTTTCTACACATGCTTGTACCAACATGCTCAAGAAAAGAATAAATAAAATCTTCTTCATATTATCGGGTGATTAAGGGCTTAAATATACTAATTATTATGTTATCTTACAAGGAAGGATGAACATATTAATCTTTAATACGTTAGTTTGCAACTAGTTGTTACTAATAAAGTAAATATATTAGATAAAATATTACATTACCATGGAGGAAAGTACAAAAAGAACAGAAATAAGTGCGCTAGGAGAATTTGGCTTAATTGATAGAATCAATGAAGGATTTGTTCCTAAATTAAGTTCCACAATAAAAGGAATAGGCGATGACGCCGCTGTGATTGATCTTGGTAATGGAGAGCTTTTGTTACTTTCAACGGACATGTTGGTGGAAAATGTTCATTTTGACTTGTCCTATACGCCATTGGCACATTTGGGCTATAAGGCCATTGCTGTTAACGTTTCTGATATGTGTGCTATGAACGGTATCGCATCGCAAGTAACGGTAAGTTTAGCTTTAAGTAACCGGTTTTCGGTAGAGGCTATTGATGAATTATATAAAGGAATTTATGCTGCCTGTGAAAGTTATAATGTTGATTTAGTGGGTGGTGACACTACTTCTTCTACCGCCGGATTAGTAATAAACGTAAATGTAGTTGGGAAAACTACCAAAGAAAAAGTCGTTTATAGAAGTGGCGCCAAAGAAGGTGATATTATATGCGTTTCTGGTGATCTTGGCGGGGCTTTTTTGGGATTGACAGTTTTGCAAAGAGAAAAACAGGTTTTTTTAGGTCAAACTACGGCCCAGCCCGAACTACAAGGGTTTGAATATGCCGTAAGGAGACAGTTGAAGCCAGAAGCAAGAACCGAAATTATCTCCGACTTAGAAGAGGCGAAAGTAATTCCTACTTCTATGATTGATGTGTCTGATGGGCTTGCCTCAGAATTAATGCACCTCTGCAAGCAGTCTCAGGTAGGCGCGGTGATTACCGAAGAGAATTTGCCAGTAGATACAGAAGTGTACAATTCTTTGGTTGGGTTTAATGTTCAGCCCGTTACGGCAGTGTTAAATGGTGGGGAAGATTATGAGCTGCTTTTTACAATTTCTCCTAACGACTTTGATAAACTAAAGTCTCATCCAGATATAGCAATGATAGGCCAAATAAAAGAAAAAAATGTTGGCTTGGTAATGATTACCAAACAAGGCAATAAATATCCGCTCAAAGCACAAGGATGGGTGCATTTTTAGTTTTTGGATGATTGGTTTACTTTTGTAGGGATTAGGACAAATTAAGTTTCTTAAAGTATAGTAAGCAATGCACCTTATTTTTGACATTTGGCGCATTGCTTGTAATACTATTCACCAACGACCAGCTTTTTTGATAGCACCATGTCTTTACTGGATACTTTGAATAGGTAAATTCCTTTTACCAGATGTGACACATCTAGTCGTTGAGCCTCTTCGATATTAACCATATTTTCAATTACGATTTGCCCAGTTGAATTGAACACTTCTATTAGCATCTTTTTATTTGGCAAATCAAGGTTTGAAACTTTAAAATTAATAACATCAGCAGTTGGGTTGGGGTATAAATCCAGCTGTACACTATTGGTTGGGTACTCCATTTGGTTTTGTAAGCCAGTTATAAGGGGACTTTCATCTGGGCAATTTGTGGTTACATATTCAGATTTTAGTTTATTTGAGAAATTTACTATACCACGCTCTATATTGTCATAGTAGTCATAAATATTATATGCTATGGTTAATGAATCTATTGTTCCCCACCAATTATGAGATGCATTAACATCATAAACAGAAGAGTTTACAATAATTTTACCCACAATCCCCTTGAAATTACAGCTGTCAATTTTGATTGAGTTCGCGTCTTTATTATTTATTACAGATAGTTGATTATTGAAGGTAGTATTCTTTATTGTGACACCTCCTAACCGTTTATCATAATTAACAATGGTAACGGCTGTATCCAACCCAAAACCATTTATTTCACAACACTCAATCTCTCCGACACCAAGGGATATAGCACTTACAAAATTATTGTTAAAAAAATTATTACTTATAACTGTTGAGTTTATGACCACTGGTAAGTTTGGACATGAAACATAAGAATTAATTAAGTTGGATTTAGAAATTGAAACCAATGGAAAAGCATATCTACTGCTACCAAAAATATATGAATTAGAAATTTTACAAAGTTCCATATTAGTATTAAATAAGTAAAACAAACTGTTGGTGATGGTGGTATTGAAAATATTGCCAATGCAATTGTAAAGTTTACAACTATCAAGTTTTGAATTTTTTAGATTAAATAAAAAACAGCCTGCTACATTGACATCAGTTTTAATTAATTCATTATTTTCAAAAGTTACTATTGAAGAATCCAAATCATTTCCCTCTACCTCCACCGAAACATTTGTAAACTTTGAATCTTTTATCTTTAGCTCTCCTGTAGTTTTATCCGAATTGGGAATTGAAGGCATATAGTCACCAATTCTGAGAGCCTGACATCTCCCATAACGTGTAGAGTCTCCTCCATTAAACTCCAAACGAGATAACTCACTTAACTCCACATTAGTATTTTTGAATAAAATCATTGGTTTACCACCAGTACCAATTTGATTAATGAACTTTATTGGTAAAATGCTAGAACCTTTAGCCTTTATTGAACCTTTTACCAATATTTGATAATCGCCACTAAAGTTTATTTCTACTCCTTCTTCAATTGTTAAAACATACCCTGTAGGTATTTGCACATCGCTAGTTAAGGTGTAAGGATTACCTGCTTTTGTCCAAGTAATATTGGAAAAATAAGGGCCACCGACGTTTGTTTGACCATGAACTAAAATTGAGATTGAAATAAGTGCGATTGTTATTAGGTTTTTTCTCATTGATTAAAAATTTTGATAAAAAAATGGTTGTAGCACAAAGATATTAAATTTCAATTTTAAATAAACGTGTCAAGTATTTTTATTGTACCAAAACCTAATTAAATAAGATATCCGAATAGACAAACTTCTTATTTTTAATTTTATCGTTTTAACAATTACTCTTCCCTTCCATGAAATCTAGTTTAATTTTAAAATAATGCAGAAATTTGCATTCGACCTGTATGTATAATAGGTGAGTTTGGCGATTGACGCCCGTCGTAGGTGATATTCATTTGCAGGCCGTTGGCTAGTCTTTGTTGCCAGTTAAGGCTTACGGTATAGTTATTTCCAATGTTTAAGGCCTCTAACATTTCATACCCAACGGGAGTATTTATCACCCCGTTGTATTGAATTTTTACCACTTTAAGAGTACCAGTAATGCTTCTTGCGCCTGCTTTATTGATACGTGCCTCCAACATCCATTCGTTGAGCAAAGCAATTTCTGGGTCAATCGTTTTTTGTACATTTCGTTTGGTGGTCAACAAATAAGTGGTTGTAAATCGGAGTTGATCGTTGGGTTGACAAGCCAACTCAGGTTTAAATTTGTAATACTGCACATGATAATTTCTGTTTTCTAAAAAATCCGACCCATTTATTCTCGCACCTGACTCGGTCATAACCCTGAAATTAAACCAACTGTTGATGTTTGCCCTCACATTTAATTGTATAAATTCATTCTCCTTCGTTTCGAAACCGTTGGTAAGTAATTGTTTATTGGTTGTATTTTGAACTGCAAATTCCGCTCCATAAGCGGGGCTTGTTCTATTAAAAAAGAAAGTAGATCGTGTAATGGATTGGTTGGTGAGCAATACCGAATCGGGTATGTCATTTAAAAAAGGTACAAATCTGTATTTAAATACATTGTCGGTGACTTTTTTATCAACGGTGTATTGTGTATTGTTGCTAAATTTAGACAATAACTTTAAAAATTTTATTTTAGAAGTCTTCCATTCTTTTGGTGTCACCACATTAAGGCGATAGTTAAAGTTGTTGGTGAAGGCACTAATGTATTGGTCGGTGGGGACATATGTTTTAAGATAATTTTTTTCATCAGGATTAATGGCTTCATAAAACTCATTCAGCTGCTGTATTCCATCTTTGTTGTCATCCCTCCATGTGTAATTACCTTGGCCTGTAGCCACCGCCAAATAAACATATTCTTTGCGAAGCTCTCGCCCAGTAGTAGATGCTATTGTCAATTCTGACCTAATATTCTTTTTCCACCAAAGGCTGTTTAGGTCAATTCGGCCCATCAAAGTTTCCTCAAGGGTAGGCTGCTGTAAATCAGTTTTAACTTTGTTAATCAACTTTCTATATGTAGTAGTTAGTAAAATATCGTTTGTTTTATCTACCTTTTTAGAGAGATTTAATGTAGAAGTATTCGATTGTGTGGCTACAGGTAAGGCACCTAACAGTGGTATGTTATCTTGGCGAATCGTGTGGTCAATAAGAAACTTTGATTTGCTGCTGTCGCTATTCTTGATATAAAATCTATGTTGTTCAAAATACATTGCGCTTGACAAGATACTGTCTTTTCCAACGGCATAAACCTTATTTTTGTCTATGGTATAATTATACCCAGGTGTTAGCCATTTAGCCAAATAATTGATTCCTAGATTATATCTAGTCCATTCAGCATTAGACTGCCGAGTTTGATTATTCATTTTATAAAAATCACCCATTACTTGCCAGCTGCCTCGCCTTTTGAAAAAATCAATTTTATGTTGACCTCCAAGTACATCATTATCTTTTTGTCGGTTGATATATTTATAAGAAATATTGCCAAGCTGATTTTTTACTCCAAGTTGAAAAGCAGCAATTTGATCAGCCGCCTTTAATTGAGTCAATTGGTTAGAAAAGTTATTTACTGTGGTATTACTGGCGTTCCAGTCACGGTCAAAATCAACCGACCTAAACCTATCCACAGGGGTAAAATACTTATCCAAATATTCAAAATCAACATTTCCATACCATTTTAAGTTTTTATACAACTTCGCCTCTTGGTTTCTGTAACCTACTTTAAATGCTTTTCCTTGGTTATCAACGTTGTCTATAGCCGAATATAGATTGAGGTCGTTTTGTGAAAATGCTGATTCAGTGTAAATTTCCTGTTTTGATGATATTTTATACTTTAGGCCAATGGTAGACATGGCTAAACTTTTAGGAGTTGCAATGAGGCGAGAAGGTTGATAACTACCTTGTTTTTGTCCGTTCACTGGTGGCACCCATTGGTAAATGCGACCATTGGTAGCAGTGATTACCTGAATATAATCGCCATTTCCAACGCCAACTTGCGTAAAAGATACCTGAAAAACAGCATTTTGTGGATTGGTGGAATAAACATAAACATTGGAATAAGTATTTAAACCCACCAAAGTATCTTTTACTAACTTATATAAAATGCTACCAGCAGAATAACCTATAGAATCTCCACTGGGCACTATTGCTTTGGACAAGGTGTCACCTACAAGAGACAATCGTTTTTTATCTTCATCAGTAAGGGAAATGGTTAACGGATTGCGGGCATTATCCTTTTCTGCATAATAATTAAGTGACAGTTCAAGATTTTTATAATTTTGTTGGTGAAATAATTGGTAATTGGTACGAGAATAATTGCGTTCGGTATATTCATAATCTACCCGAACACGAGAAAATTTAGTGATAATTATATTGGATGTAAATGTAATTTCAGCCGTGTTGTAATCTATTACATAATCATAGTTAAACCCACGTTTCAAAGGATTGCCATCTAAAAAAACCTTTTCAGAATTAGCAATGATAGTTATAAATCGTTCGTTGTTAGCCCCAGAAAGTCGGTAAGGTCCTGCAACACCTTCCCTTAAAATTGCACCTTGACTATTGTCGAAGCCTGTACCATTGAGCTGCAAAGAGTTAAACTTGCCTTTAGCAAATGAAATGCCCGCTAATGTATACGCATTGCTATGTTTTGAAACCTTATAACCTAATTCTCCTTGTGCACCTTGTACGTTTTTAAGATATTTAAGAAAATACCCTTCTTTATTTTTCATTACAAGGTCTCCTGCTATCAGCTTCCCTCCTTTTTCGCGTTCAAATTGAATATACACTCGGTCAAACTGTTGAATATTTTGTGTATTTCCATTGGGCTGAACAGGAATATTTTGATCTGAGATAACGGCAGTTAGTTTTAGTTCAGGGGTTATTTTCCCTTCCATTTGTAGATTGAGGGAAGAATTAACAAAAACACTTTGGGTGTTTCCAAAAGAAATTCCTCTTGATATATTTCCCGTTTTATTAAAATTATCAGTAGAAAACAGTTCTTCCCGCTGTTCAACCGGCTTGTATAAATTTTTTCTATATTGTGTAAGATCGCTAAAAGCGTAGTTCACTGTATCCAACAGACGTATATCACGATGGAAATAACGTTTGGACAAATTAAGAGGCAGCGATTGAAAACTAACTTTTAAAGAGTCATTTGATGAATTTACCCGAATCGAATTAAGCGATGCGTAAAAAGTGTAGTTGGCGGCAGAATCTCCAACTATTTTTATTGAACTGGGATAAATGGTTGCTGTGTCTAATTGAACAAGCACGCCAGTTTTTATAGTAACCACCTTTTTGTATTGGGAGCTTTGTCCAAAACATACATTCAACATCGCTGTTGAACAGAGTACAATTAATATTTTTAATAATTGAATCAATATGTAAAGTTAAAAAACATCTAACTCACAAATCGACAAAAAATTACTGAATTAATAATACATATGAATTAAAACCCAAGTAAAAGTTGCACTTCCAAGAAAATCAATCAATCAGTTGGCCACAAACCGTTAAGGAAATAAGAATCTTTCGAAAATTTGCCTTAAGAGGAAATTCTAGTAATAACTTGGTTGCAGCTATATATCTTGTTCCTCTAACCATTTGTGAATTACAATAATGGCCCATAGACGGTTATATAAAAAGTCATCCCCTTTTAAGAAACGTTTTAACAAGTTTTGTACTTGAGCTGCATCTACGATGTTATGTTTATCAAGCACCTTTAGATCAAGGTATTTCTCAATAAGATAAAATAAATCTCCTTTGAGCCAACTGGCTAGGGGTACGGAAAATCCCCATTTAGGCCTATTAAATAAGCTTTGGGGTACATATTTATACAAGACCTGTTTCAATAAATATTTCCCTACTCCATTTCGCGACTTTAAATCTGGATGTAAATTGGCTGCAAATTCTATAATACGATAATCTAACAATGGCTCGCGTGCCTCTAAGGAACTTTTCATGCTAGCACGATCCACTTTTACAAGCAAATCGTCTTTAAGGTAATATTGAAAATCGAATATGGCTTGTTTTTCAATAGGCTCAAGTATACGAGGATATTTTGAATAATCAACCCCTATTTCATTTAATCTATTCTTTGGATTTTTTAACAGCGTTTTTAATTCATTTCTTGAAAAAAAGTATTGTTCCTGTGAAAAAATATGACTTTGGATATTTTCTTTAACACTAAAATCAAACATTTGAGCTACTCTTTTATAGCGGCTACTAGGAACATGCTTAAGGGCAAAATGAAGTAAATCTTTGCTTCCTCTAATAAGCTTCCCGTCTAACCTATCTGCCCAATAATAAGCACCGTATCCATAAAACAGCTCATCACCACCGTCACCACAAAGTACCATTTTCACTTCCTGACGTGCCAGCTTAGATAAAATAAGTGTAGGAATAGCCGATGTATCGGCAAAAGGTTCGTCATAAACATCATTTAGTGTATCAAAAAGCGCAATACTTTCTTTTTCACTTACAATATATTCATGGTGATGTGTACCAAGATGTTTGGCAATATTTTGTGCAAACGGAGCCTCGTTGTGGGTAGATTTTTCAAACCCTATTGTAAATGTTTTTATTTTATCCTTTGTTATTTTACTTGCCAAAGACGCCACCAAGCTGGAGTCGGTACCACCACTTAAAAATACACCATATGGCACATCGCTGATTAACCTTTGTTCTACAGAACTTAACAATAAAGTTTCTAATGTTTTAAAAGCACGTTGTTCGTTATATTCTCTTTTAGGGCTAATCTTCTCTTCCAAGCTCCAATAGGGAGTTATTGTCAGGTGGCGGTCCGGAGTGATGAGCGCATAAGCACCTGCCGGAAATTTATGAATTTGGTTGTAAATTGTGTTAGGCTGAGGAATATAACCAAGATGTAAAAAACTAGCAATAGAATCTGTATTAACTGAAAGTTGCTTTTTAATAACTTCCACTGCCGTTAAGGACTTTAATTCCGAAGAAAAAACAACTGTATGGTTATGTTGAAAATAAAAAAGAGGCTTTACCCCAGCTCGGTCTCTAAAAAGATGAAGACTATTTTCAACGTTGTCATAAATGGCATATGCAAACATACCATTTAGCTCATTTACATGGGTGGGGCCAAGTTTTGCAAACAATTCTACCACTACCTCTGTGTCGGAATTGGTTTTTAAGATGAGCGCATGTTTATGTGAAAGGTCTTTGTAATTGTAAATTTCACCATTAAAAACAATGGTGTACCTACCACAGCGGGTAGTCATGGGTTGGTTGGCTGCAGCGCTCAAGTCAATAATACTTAATCTTTGATGTGCAAGACCACAATATTGAGCCTCAAAAGTATCAGAGGCATCTGGTCCGCGATGCAACATCGCCCTATTCATGATTGGTAAAATTTCTTCACCTACAAGATTGGTTAAAGTAAAATACCCAGCAATTCCACACATAAAAGCACCATTAAATCAACATTAGTATTGTACCATTTCAATGAAAAAGTGATTACTGAATATTACAAAATGTAGGTCTCCAAAAACTTAACTTCTACCTGAGGTACTAATTCTATTTCTTTTACGGCAGCTGGCAATAAAAAGGTTTGTCCTTTTTTAATATTATATGAAATTCCCTCATAAATTATACTCATTTCTCCTTCAAAACAGATATAAATTACAAAAGAGTCAATATTTTTATAGCTCTTTTTACAATTTTCGGTAAGATGCAACAGATTTGTTTCAAAATATTGGCATTTAACTAACGACACTGGTTCATTTAACTTTTCAATATAATTAGTTTTATAATTTTCATGAAAAGTAAAATCAATGGCGTCAAGGGCTAGATCTGTGTGTAATTCCCTAAGATTTCCTTGATCGTCTTTTCTATCAAAGTCATAAATTCTATATGTAATATCGGAAGTTTGTTGTATTTCTGCTAAACATATTCCTTTGCCTATGTAATGCACTCTACCTGCAGGTAAAAAATAAACATCGCCGACAGTTACATGTTCAAAATTTAATATTTCATTTAAAGTATGGTTGTTCAGGTGGTTAAGATAGGTTTCTTTGTCTAATGGCTGGTTAAAGCCTGTATTAAGAATGGCACCATTTTCTGCCTCAAAAACATACCACATTTCAGTTTTTCCCAAACTTTGATGACGTTTCATGGCCAAAGCATCATTAGGGTGCACTTGTATAGAAAGGTCGTCATTGGCATCCAAAAATTTAATTAAAAGTGGAAACTCATTTCCAGCGGTTTCAAACACCTTTTTACCTAAAAAATCTTCTTTAAATTCTGCAATTAACTCAGTCAATAGCTTACCAGCCAAGTCTCCGTCTTTAACTACAGAGATATTACCTTTTACTCCTGAAATCTCCCACGTTTCGCCACAGTTTGGTAAATTCCCAAAATCTTTACCTAACACAGTCCTGATTTTTTGCCCACCCCAAATTTTATCTTTATATTGGGTAATGAAGGTTAATGGATATAGTTTGTTCATGATAAAAATTGAGTAATTAGTTTATTTTATTTATTACCACTTTGCCACTGTCTGGGATCAAGTTAAATCTCACCATATCCACTTTTTCGTCAAGAGTTATATTTTGATTATTGACCAGTATTTCTACCTTTTTCCAACCTATTGGAAATTTAAATTGCAACGAAAGTGGTTGATTATATACCTGATTAGGCAAATCATCCGAAACATGTATGATGATTTTGTTTTCGGTTTGTTCTATAACTTCAACAGACGCCCGGTCACGTTCTTTAATGTACTTGGCTACATTACCCACAGAAGATACCCAAAGATTTTTATTGTTAATTTGTAATTGTAACCAACTGGCAAATTTTTCAAAACTTTCTTCAGAAATAGGATGCCATGAGTCTGTAGCCTCCAAAGCGGAGCTAAAGGGCAATACGTCATGTGCCAAAAAAATACCCCACCTTTTGTTGGGTATAATATTTTCCAATATTACTTTTTGAATAGTTTCCACCTTTTTTAAGTCACTACTCAATGTACGTTCACTTCCATAAGAAATTGTTTGGCTCTCCAAAGCACTCAATGTTGTTGGTGATTTTGCATTTCCTTGGCTACCAATCCCTCCACGAGCGGCAATATAATATTGAGTTGACGCATTGCTAACTGTTTGGTTGTAATCCGTGTAGGGATATGCCATGCTTGTGGCTTGATAATTAGGAATTTTTATTTTTAACCTATTGATTGGTTCGGCCAATTCGTACAACATCGTGCCGCTGCTTTTTTCATCACCAATTTCTAATTCAGTCAACTTCTGATGTGTCATGCTATGCGCACCTATCTCATGTCCTTTATTGGCAATTTCTATAAATTCTTTCCAGTAGCCATATCTCCAACTGGGTGTTTCCTTAGTTTCTGCAAGAAATGGCGGCACTACATAAAATGTACCCACAAGGCCGTATCTTTCTAGAATTGGCAAAACATATGTGTATTGCGACCTTAGTCCATCATCAAAAGTAAGGGAGTAAGCAGCATTTGAGAAATTGAACCAATCTGCAATAGTCACTAATTCAAATTTTTTTGGTGGCAATTTTGGTTCATCTTTAACGACCTCTACTGCTGGTATTTTATTTCTTTCTTTAGCCTGAGGAATAGACTTTAGAAGCCTTACTTCATCGATGTTTACAGTACCCGTATCATGTGTATTTCCAGTAGCCTGCCACATCAGCCCTTGTAATTCTTCAATTAGAAACTCCGATGGCCTACCCCAACTGGGTTGTTTTAACTGATTAAAAGGTATTATTGCCGTAGTCCAATTTTCACTTGACGGAACTACTTTTTGATAATGAGCATAATCATTAATGTTTTGTAACGGAACACTGATAATATGACTGCCCCCTTTGTAGTTATAAGACAGGCCTTTAAAACGAGACAAACTTCCAGTAAATTGAGAATCCACCAAGGGCACGCCCCAAGAAACATACGGATTCCATTTAAACTGACCTTTATTTAATGAATATTTGATTGTAAAAATACCGTTGTTGATAGCTTGCCAAGCGGGCGTTATTTTAGATTTACCCCCATTTAGGCTGTCTGTAAATGTATACCATCTACTTCCTTTTAACGAAACAGTAGTATTTTTTTCAAAATCATCAATTAAAACACTTTTTTTTGTTAGGTCTTGAACCTGAGCATTTATTGTAATATGGCCCAACGAGAAAAGGAGCAGGAAAAATCTCAACATATTTTACTGGTAAATTTACTTTTCTTTGGCTAAACTAATCATGAGTTGTTCGGTGGCCTCGTTCCAGTCGTTAAATCGCAATGCCCTGTCATCGATATATAAATCAGCATTAGGTTTGCCAAAATAAATTTCATCGTAGGGTATTTGATATTTTTCTAGCCAATCGAGTGTTATTTTACCTATATTTTTCATCACCTTCCCCAAATTACTTTGACAAGTGGCCATATTTCTAGCCGTTTGAATGATGATATAATGCCCATTTTGTTTAAGCAAGTTTAATCTTTCTACAGCACCTGGCAAGGGCTCAAGTTGGTCATACGTTTGTCCTGCTTGTTTAATAGGACAAATAGTTCCATCTAAATCTACAACTATTCTCATCATTTCACATTTAAATTATAAATGTAATGGTAAGAATTGAAAAGCAAAAAAATACAAGAAGTTTATATTATAATTAAGTTAAGCGTTGGATTGGAAATAGGATGATAGAAAAAATTTAATTTAAATTATAATTCATTTATTCTGGAAGAGGTTTTAAAAACTATTGTTTATTATATTT
>JAIYAU010000050.1 GCA_027488865.1 Cytophagaceae bacterium | reverse complement strand
GTCTGCTAAAAAAGGTTCTGAAAGTAGCAAAATACCACTTTTAGGAGAATCAACTGTATTTGCGTTGCTGTTATCCAATGTTAAATTTCGTAATTATAGTGCCAATATATAAAACAATTACATTTATCATCCTTTTTTAAAAAGCAATTAAATATTTTTACAAATAAAAAAATAATTATGAAAACAGATATATCTCAATTACGCAAGGATTACTCATTTAAAACATTGTCTGTCAACGATGTAAACGAAAATCCTATTTTACAGTTTAAAACTTGGTTTGAAGAGGCAATTGACGCAAAAATAATCGAACCGAATGCAATGGTACTTAGCACTGTTCATCAAAATAGACCAAGTGCTCGGGTGGTTTTGCTAAAGGAAATTAGGGAAGAAGGATTTGTTTTTTTTACCAATTATGAGAGTAAAAAAGGGCAAGAACTTGCAAAGAATCCTTTAGCGAGTATTAACTTCTTTTGGCCAGACTTAGAACGACAAATCAGAATTGAAGGACTGGTTGAAAAAATATCAGAAGAAGATTCTAATAACTATTTCCAAAGCAGACCTCTAAATAGTAGAATCGGCGCATGGGTGTCACCACAAAGCCAAACCATAACAGAAAGAGCTTGGCTTGAGAGTAGAGAAAGTGATTTTGTATTGCAATTTAAAGACGGAGAAATACCAAAACCAAATAATTGGGGTGGATATATGCTTAAACCGGACTATGTAGAATTTTGGCAAGGTAGGCCGAGCAGGCTTCATGATCGTATTTTGTATCAAAAGAAGTCTTCATGGGAGCTTTCTGTATTGGCGCCATAATGGTTTTATTTGTAGACTTATTAGTTAAATTTAACCATTGGTACAAATTATTATTGTTAAATGATTTTGCCTCTTTGATAACCTTTGATTTCTGACAGTCAATCAATATAAAGAATATGAAAATTAATTACCATTGGTTGTAAATAAACTTGGTAAAATGAGATAAAAAATAGGACTAAGTTTCATGGCTTAGTCCTTACATTTTTTTGTTAAATAAACAAAATTACTTAACCAGTAATTTGGTAATTAAATTATTCTCGTTGTTAGATATTTTGAAAATATTAAGTCCTTTTGGTAGCTTCTCAAATCTATTCGCTAAAGTAGCATTAATAACTGCTAAATTTCCTTCCACATTTAAAATAGTTTCTCCTAGTACAGAATAGATATGTAGGTTATAAACCAACTCGCCTTCTGAACCAAGATATTGCAAACTAGATTCATTGGTGTATAAAAGTTGCAATGGCGGATTTCCTTCGTGACTACTATATACAACTTTTGAATATATAAATTTACCGTCAAAATCAATTTGTTTTAACCTGTAATAAACGTCCGATTTATTTGCAATATTCACTTGATATGTTTCATTCCTAGATATTTTAGAAGGAATTAAGGATTCTATTTGATAAAAAGTTTGTCCATCAAGCGATTTTTCGATTTCGTATTTAGAATTATCCCCATTTTCGACTACTGTCCAAGTCAAGACATCGGTATTCCCTTTAGAAACTACATTAAAATCGATAATATTTACAGGTGTTGGGGAAATATTAACTGCTAGAGTAAATGGTCCAAACTGGTTTACCGCCGCACTGCTTTTAACAGTACCTTTACTTATATTACCAGTATGCATGGTGCCGCCTTGGCTATCCCAATTGCTGCCATCAAAAGAGGCAACTAACAAATCGGTATAGTTGGTTGTTAAATCACCAGCAATATCGCTAGACAGGTCCCAGCTTAATTTTACCACCGGGAAAGCTGTACCAGCATTACGTTCCAATCTCCAATATTCCATGGTACTTACGTCACTTACATTGGTACCCAAAGTTTGGTCGCCATAATCTGCAAAATAATATTCACCTTCAAAAGTTGTATTAACGGCAGTAGTTGGTTGTATTCCAAGTGGACGGAAATAGTTGGTTTCGCTAACCACGTCCCCTATAGGAAAATCGAAGTTGTTGGTGTTGGAGGTGTTTTTTATTACAGGGCCATCTACAAAACTAGTTATACTTGCATTCGTAGCAGTGGCTGTATTTTCAAATTTAACATACGAATTATTGGTTTTATTTGAAATAATGAGTCCGTTTAAAAAATTAACATTGCCCAAAGGATCAATGGTAATGTCATTAGTACCTACCAGATTTATGTTACTATCTGTTTTATTTACTGTCAGATTGAAAAATGTTTCGTTACTACTAACTAAATTGGTGATAGTTTGATTATTTCCACCTACAAAATGAATTGTAGATTCTCCTTGTTTGAATTCAACCTCGTCTTTTTGATTTAGCCAATTTCCATAAAGGTACATTTGTCCGTCTGGTGTTCCAGCTGTACCATCACTCATATCAAGACCACTGGTCGCATTTATATCAATATTTCCAGAGACTTTAATAATATCATTGGCACTTCCTTCAATAATTAATTCACGATTGTCGATGGTAATATTTTTACATCTGGCGGTGTCATTAAAATTATCCGAATAAGGTGCAGCAGCATCAACTTCACAATTATTATTGGCCTTTGGACCAATTAGTACATCGATAGTTTCGTCAGGTACTTGTAGATTCTCCCAATTGCGACAATCAAACCAGTTTCTACCAACAAGGGTATTGCCAGTTCCTATCCAGATGCCAGGCGTGGCGATACCCGTGATGGTAAAAGTTGTGTTACAAGTACCAGAAGGCAAGTCATCTCCGCCTGAAGGCGTCGCATTAATCCAATTATTGATAAAATCCACTACATTACGAAGAATAGCGGGATGAGCACCAGTTCTTAAAGATGAGGTTAATTTATAATAAGAAGAATAGCTTCCAGGTGTATTGTTGCCCTGAACAGCATAACATTCAATTTCTGGAGGGATTCTAGATCTTCTAGAACCTTGACCTGTTACCCCAATTGTACTTTGATTAGACTGATACCACAGTCCACCATCTTGTAAACCAGCTAAGACTCTTCCATCCAAAGTAGCAAAGTTCCCAGAAAAATCCTTCACCCAATCACCTTGAACAATAAAAATAGGGTCGGGATTAGTAGTTGAAATATTAATAGAACTATTCGTTACACTTCCATTATTACTATAGGTATATTGAACACCGTTGGTCCAAGCAGTAGCGTTTACTGATAAGTTGTTAATTGCGTTTCCTAGCCCAGGCGTTTCAAAACAAATAATTGAACCTTTTGAAATAGCTTGATTAATTGTAATTTTTACTGACGCAATCTCACCAATTTCGGGTGTTGCAAAACCACAAGAACGCCATTGCCTAGTTCTTTCATTAGCATTTGTATAAAGTTCATAGGTAGCATTTACCAAACTGAAAGAGCTTCCAGCAACTAAGTCTACCAATGGTGATAGTACAAATTTATCAATTGCGCCACTGATCGTGTTATCGTAACCAATTAATACCATATCCCCAGGACTTAATATTGTCCCTGTCGTGGTAGATGTGCTAACACTATTACGCGCTGGAGTGGTGATTTTATATTGTTGACCTGCACAATTAGCCTCGAACACAGCAAAATGATAACTTTTACCTTGTTCGAGACCTTGTATTGTTGTAAAATTACCTGTGCCATTGTAAACAACTTTGTTACCACTGCCCAAATCTGTGGCTTGAGAAAAACTTGCATTAGCTGTATAAGAAGTTCCATTAACAGGTACAAAATCTACTGCACTACCTTCTTTTGCAACTACTATTCTTTGTGTTCCAGAACCATTAGTCCAAGAAATTGCGACAGTTGTACTTCCCGTACTTCCTACAATTAAAGAAGTAGCAGAAGTATTTGGTGCTGTGCAACTGGTAGATCCTGAACCTAATAAAGGAGAAGGAGTAAAACAGTTGGTTGAATTATCATATTCATAAGCTGCAAAATAATAAGTAGTTGAACCCAACAAACCAGTAATTGTGGCTGTTGAACCAGTACCATCATAAACAACAAAATTTCCTCCAGTCAATGAAGTTCCAGATCCGAAACCGGTGTTTGCAGTATAGGTTGTACCATTTACGGGCGTTTGATTTACCGCTGAACCTTGTTTTGCGATTACTAACACGTTCGAACCATTTCCTCTTGTCCAATTAATATCTAAAGTATTAGCAGTTGGATTGCTTGTTGAAAACAGGGAAGCTTGGGTAGTTGGGGGCGTACAAACAATAGCAGTACTCACAGTACCATTAAAAGTAAAGCCATTAATACTATAAGTACCACCAGTGCCCCATCCATACAACCTAAATGTGATCGCTGATGTGATATTTTGAAATTGAGCCGCACTAAGAGAAATTGTTGTACCGGTAGTTGCAGGTGAACCAATATTGGCTGTAAATCCATCTAAACTAGACCTAAAGGCAAAGTTAGTAATTCCACTTGACGCTTGACCTGTGTAAACAAAGCTAGAAAAATCTATTTTATATGTTGAATTAGGTGTAATTACAAATTCAAAGTAGTCGTTAATATCAAAAGCGGTATTCCATCCGGTTAGATTGTATCTATCATTACCAGCATTTTGCGAAACACCTGGACCTCGACCGATTCCTGAAACAATAATATTAGAATTAACTGTTTGACCGGTGGTATATGGATTAGTACTACTTGGGTTTGTACCTGTAATAGGATTTGTAAAAATACTCTGACCTGATAATGAATAAGTTAATAAACCTAATGCAACCGCTAAATTCCGCGCAAATTTCAACCTTTTAGTTCGTTTCATATCTTTAGCTAATTAAATTAAAGCATACCTACTCTAATTTAGTTACAAAAGTACAACTTGAATATTAACTGGCCTTGATTGAAATATTATTAAAGTATTAATTATCAGACTAAATATAGAAAATGGTTAATAATCAATTGATGTAAGAATCCTAACTAGATTAAAATAAAAATAACGGCATTATCGTAAAAATAATGCCGTTAAACGTTAAAAATTGTTTCGATTCTATTACTCCATCGATATAGTCATCTCTACTCTTCGGTTGGTTTTCCTACCAGCTTCAGTATCATTGTCTGTTTTAGGGCGTGTCTCGCCAAAACCAGCAGCGGTTATTCTATCCGCGGGTACACCGCGTGATTCTAAATATCTTTTGGTAGATTCTGCACGTTTTTGAGATAAAATCAAATTTTTATGATCGTCACCTACGTTATCAGTATGTCCTTCCAAGTGCAGTTTATAAATAGTGTTATTTTGTAGCACTATTGCTAACTCATTCAGTGATGGATAGGAAGAAGGTATAATTACGTCTTTAGCTGATTCAAATAATAGATTGTCAAATGCCTTTTGTAAAGCCTTTTTTTCCTCAGGTTTAAGATCAGGGCAGCCCCTATTGCTACGTAAACCAACAGATTTAGGGCAAAGGTCTTCATTATCAAATAGACCATCACCATCAGTATCTACTTTTTGATCAGGACAACCTTTATTCACTACTTGACCAAATTGATTAGGACATTGATCCTCAGAATCTTTTACACCATCTTTATCTGTATCAGGACAACCTTTAAATTTAGGTATACCTGCAAATTCAGGGCATTCGTCAATATTGTCGGGGATGTTATCACTATCTTTATCTCCCCAAGGGCAACCACCGTTTTCTCGAGGACCTTTTTCATTTATACACAAATCCTCATAATCATAAAGGCCATCAAAATCTGTATCAAATGGACATCCAAACGGTGTAACTTTTTCACCTTTAGGTGTACCGGGACATTTATCTGTAAAATCTTGTACGCCGTCTTCGTCACTATCTTTGGCTGTACCGTGATAGGTTCCTTTCAAATTTTCCTTTTCCTTCTCTTTTTTATTACTTTTCTTTTTGTATTTGGCTGTCTGTTTAGGGTTTTGTGCACTAACAACCACATTATTAATTAAAGAAAAAATACATAACAAACAGATTATAAGGTATTTCATAAAGTCTAATTTATTTAGATAGTAATTCACACAAATCATTTCAAGAATACGAATTAAAATAAAATATTGGATAATTACAATTATTTAGACGTTAAAACCTAAATCTTTATAAAGACCATTTATTTTCAAATTAACTTACCGCCTTAAGTTCCAATATCTCTTCGAGTGCTTTTATTAATTTTTGTAAACTTTCGATTTTAACATTTAAAGCTGGTAAAATTCTCAGAACGTTTTTATTATGAGCATTACCAACAAAAATATGATATTCATGAACCAGCTTGTTTCTAATTTCATCAATTGGAAAATCAAATTCCACTCCAACCATGAGTCCTCTTCCTCTAACTTCTTTTACACCTGGTAACTTTTTCAATTCATTTATTAACCACTCACCCGTATTGATAGTATATGATAATAAATTTTCACTTTTAATTACGTCCAATACTGCAATAGCGGCAGCACATGCTAAATGATTACCACCAAATGTAGTTCCTAACATACCAATTTTGGGCTTTATATGTGGTGCAATAATAATCCCTCCTATAGGAAATCCATTTCCCATCCCTTTGGCCATAGTATAGATATCTGCTTGAACACCAGCGTAATCATGTGCAAAAAACTTACCACTTCTGCCGTAACCACATTGTACGGAGTCAGCAATATAAACTGCATTATATTCGTCGCAAAGATTTCTAATTTTTTTCAAGAAGGAATCCGTTGCTAATACTACACCACCTACCCCTTGCATCCCTTCTATAATTACGGAAGAAATGTTATCTCCATGTTGTTCAAAATAAGATTCCAGCACTTCCTCGTCATTAAATGGCAATATCACTGCATTCTCAGTTTCATTTACAGGCGCAACTATAGACTTGTTGTCAGTAACCGCGACAGCCAAGGATGTGCGTCCATGAAACCCATGGCTAAAGGCTATCACCTTCTTTTTGCCATTATAAAATGAAGCCAATTTTAAAGCATTTTCATTAGCTTCTGCTCCAGAATTACACAAAAACAACTGATAATCAGGATGACCAGAAAGTATCCCTAGCTTATCAGCCAATTCTTGTTGCAGACCAATTTTTACAGAATTTGAATAAAATCCAATCTTATTTAACTGATTTGTAATAGCTTGTACATAATAAGGATGTGAATGTCCTATAGATATAACTGCGTGACCACCATATAAATCTAAGTATGTTTCGCCCTTATCATCCCAAAGGTATTCACCTTGAGCTTTCTCTATGTTAATATCATAGATTGGATATACTTTAAATAATTCCATTTGCTACACTGTATGTTAATATCCTATTGATTTTAAATTTAATCCTTCTTTTTCCGACAACCCAAACATTAAGTTCATATTTTGAACTGCTTGGCCACTTGCACCTTTTATTAAATTGTCTATCATGGTGATAATCATAAGTTTATTGTCATTCTTCTCTAAGTAAACAATGCACTTATTGGTATTTACCACTTGTTTCATGTCGGGATTCGTACGAGCAACGTGTGTAAAAGGGTGAAGCTCGTAAAATCGGTTGTATAAATCGTAGGCCTCTTCTAACGTCAAGCTACTTTCAATATATTGACTTACAAAAATCCCTCTTGTGAAGTCCCCTCTGTATGGAATGAAATTAATTTTTTGACTAAAATCCTTTTGTAAAAAAATCAAACTTTGATTGATTTCTTTTAAATGTTGGTGGTTAAATGCTTTATATACCGAAATATTGTCGTTTCTCCAGCTAAAATGTGTTGTTTCAGTTGGTTTTTGACCAGCACCTGTAGAACCAGTAATACCTGTGGTATGAATTTCTGTATTTAATAACCCTGCTTTTGCCAACGGCAATAAACCTAATTGTATACAAGTAGCAAAACAACCAGGATTGGCAACTTTATTAGCTTTGGCAATCATATCTCTCTTAAGTTCAGGCAATCCATATATAAAATCATCATTTTCAGGTCTAAAATCCTGACTAAGATCAATGATTTTCATATCTGGGTTATCATTTATAAATGATTGATTATCAGCAATAAATTTAACTGAATCACCATGTCCTAAACACAAAAAAAGTACATCAGCCCCGTTTTGAAGCGATTCGGAAAATTTAATATCTGTATCTCCGAACAAGTCACCATGAACTTGATAAACAGGATTTCCTGCGTTACTTTTACTATGGACAAATGTAATTTCTACCTTTGGGTGGTGAACCAATATTCTTAAAAGTTCTCCTCCAGTATAACCCGCACCACCTGCTATCCCTACTTTTATCATTTTACAATATTAATTGAACAAATTTATCAAGAAAAGTGGCAGAAATTCGGCCACTTTCTTTGTTATAATGCATTAATGGTTTTCTTGGTTCACCAATCCATGAAACATTGCTTGATTTGCCAATATTTTTGAAAATCCTCTTACGTCGTCTCCGCTCCAAGTATTGTTCATTTCTCCGTAGGTGCCAAATTTAGAAGACATAAGATCAAACTTGGAAGTTATGCCTAATAAATAAAAATTATATGGAGCCAAATGGACTTTTACTGAACCTGTTACTGACTTTTGAGTATCTTCTAAGAAGGATTCAATGTTTCTCATGGCAGGTTCTAAAAATTGCCCTTCGTGTAAAAGGGTGCCATAATAATTGCCCAAGATGTCTTTCCAATACATTTGTTGTTTGGTAAGGGTATGTTTTTCTAATAAGTGATGTGCTTTGATAATTATTAACGGTGCCGCGGCCTCAAATCCTACTCTACCTTTAATTCCAATAATGGTATCACCAACGTGTATATCTCTTCCAATACCAAAAGGTTGCGCAATTTCTCTTAAATCAAGAATAGCCTCTATTGGTGATGTAGCTCTTTTACCATTTAATCCAACCAATTCACCATTTTCAAATTCCAAACTAATTTCCTCTGGTGTGGTTTTTGAAACAGGTGTAGGCCAAGCAGCTTCAGGCAAATATTGGTCAGGCGTGAGTGTTTCTTTACCTCCAACAGAAGTACCCCAAATGCCCTTATTAATAGAATATGCTGCTTTTGTCCAATCTCTTACAACCCCTTTTGCTTTTAAATAGTCAATTTCCGCTTCTCTAGAAAGTTTGTTATCTCTAATAGGCGTAATTATTTCGATCCCTGGGCATAGGATGTGAAATACAACATCAAAACGTACTTGATCATTGCCTGCTCCTGTGCTTCCATGGGCAACTGCATCTGCACCAATTTCCTTCGCATATTCAGCGATAGCCAAGGCCTGAAACATTCTTTCAGCAGAAACTGATAATGGATAAGTATTATTTTTTAAAACGTTCCCGTATATCATGAATTTTATACATTCTTGATAATACTTAGGTACTTGATAAACACATTTATGTTGGGTAACACCAAGCTCGTAGGCCTTTTTTTCTATGTCAGCAAGATCCTCTTTAGAAAATCCACCAGTATCTACGATTACAGTATGAACTTCATATCCACAATCTTCTGCCAAATATTTTACGCAGTAAGTGGTGTCAAGGCCGCCACTAAAGGCAAGTACTAGTTTCTTTTTCATTTAGAGTAAATTTTTAAAAAAATAATATTGATGTATCAAAAATCGCTTTCATTTTTCTAATTAAAAAATTTTTGAATATTAATTAATTGTTAAAATAACTAGTTCTTGTTAAACAACTTGGCTAGAATGTTCTCTTTGATATTTAATAAATTTTGAAATTTTTCGAAATTTTTTCTAAAATCCCATTTATTTTCTTCTGGATGTTTTTCGGCGGGATCGTATAACATACCAGTACACAAACAATGTTTTTTGTTGGTTCTGGTAAGAATGTCGTAGTTGACACAACTAGAACAACCTTTCCAAAAATCCTCGTCATCAGTGAGTTCAGAAAAAGAAACTGGTTTATAACCTAGTTCGGAATTAATTTTCATTACTGCCAAGCTCGTCGTAAGACCAAAAAGTTTTGCCTTAGGATATTTTTTTCTTGAAAGCTCAAAAGCCTTATTTTTTATTTCGGTGGCTAAACCATATTTTCTAAATTCAGGAGCAACAATAAGTCCTGAGTTGGCAACATATTGGTCATGACCCCAAGTTTCAATATAACAAAATCCTGCAAATCTTTCCTCGCCTTTAGGTAGAGCAATAATAGACTTGCCTTCCAGCATCTTTTTTTTGATATATTCGGGGTTTCTCTTAGCTATTCCAGTGCCCCTTGCTTTGGCACTTTCTTCCATTTCTTTACAAACAGCCTCGGCATATTTAATATGTTCTTCGGTTGCCACTTGAACAATGAAATCTTGTAAGTCCAATTTCTGATTAAACGGGTTAAATTGTAAATTAATAAAGGTTTCTAAACAAATAGCTCAATTTTGGAACATGAAATTTAAAATCGAATATTTCTGTATTTACTCGTTTTGTGCTTTTTCCATTTGAGGCAGTAAATGTATAGCAATATTAAATATTATGCAAAAAGTAATTGTTATTTGAAGGTTGCTAATAACATACTATCTGAGGTTAAAACATGGGTTAAAACCAGTTTTGTGGTATTTTACCTATGTAAGAATTTTGATAAATATTTTTTTGAATACTTTGAATATGAACTCCAATATTTGGATAAAGATTTTTGGAATTTAAGTCCGAAACCTTCAACCAGACTACCTCAAGTGCAGTTGTATGTTCAGAATTAATTTTTGGAACTCCATCAATTATCACTCCCTGAAAAACAACATGCAATACAGTGGAATATTTGGAAACGTTGATAGTTTCACCTATGAAAGTAAGTTCTTTTACTTCAATGTGAATATTTAATTCTTCTAACAGTTCTCTTTTTAATGTTTCTGATAAGGTTTCGTTAGAGTCGGGATTACCTCCAGGAAGACCAAATACATCATTCCCTGCATAATTATACCTTAAAAGTAACACGCTTTCCTCATGTAGTATAATTACAGCAGGGCGCACTTTCATAGAACTTCGTGTTTAAAAATAAATGTTATATATGTTTCTCGGCGTGATATGAAGATCTTACCAACGGTCCCGACTCCACATATCTGAGACCCTTTTGCAGGCCAACTTCTTTATAATGAGCAAATTTATCTGGATGAATAAATTCTTTAACCTCCAAGTGCATTTTAGTAGGTTGTAAATATTGCCCAAGGGTGAGTACATCTAGCCCATTTGCAACAAGATCGTCCATGGCTTGAAACAACTCTTCATCCGTTTCACCTAAACCTAGCATAATTCCTGACTTGGTTCTTTTGCCGTAGTCTTTAATTCTTTTTATTTGTTCAAGACTTCTTTCGTATTTGGCTTGTGGACGCACCATTCTGTACAATCTAGAAACTGTTTCCATATTATGAGAAACCACCTCTTGACCAGCAGATATCATGGTAATTAGCGCATCCCAGTTACCTTTAACATCAGGAATAAGCGTTTCAATGGTGGTAGTAGGACTTAATTCTTTGATTTGCTTGATGGTATCGTGCCAAATGGAGGCACCACGATCAGCTAATTCGTCACGATTTACCGAGGTAATCACTGCATGTTTTACTTTCATCAGCTTAATGGCCTCCGCAACACGCCTTGGTTCGTCAGTATCATATTCATTCGGTTTGCCAGTAGCGACCGCACAAAATGAGCAACTCCGGGTACATATGTTGCCAAGAATCATAAAAGTAGCTGTTCCTGCACCCCAACATTCACCCATATTCGGGCAATTACCACTTTCGCAAATTGTATGTAGCTTATTTTCATCTACAATCTTCCTCACAGAAGCATATTCTTTACCTACAGGTAATTTGACTCTTAGCCAGTCGGGTCTATTTGCTCTTTTTATTTCAGTAGTTGGAATAACAGGAAGTTCTATCATGAAGACTTATTGTACTTAGTTTGACCAATAATGACACAAATAACGGTAGGTTGTTAAAATTTAACAAGAATATACATTTAAAGTTTCAATTTTTTAGAAAATATTCCTTAAAATTCAAAATAAAACTTGAATAATTTGAAGAAATAATCTCCAACAATTTAATCAAATCATATTTAAATGAAAAAGATTAAACTTGTATACCTTAAGCCTACTCGTTCAGAATCTTCTGTAATCAATCATATAATTAAACCAATTAATGATTTATTAAAATTATCTGACAAATTTTAGTTAATTGTCTTAACTTTGTGCAAGTTAATAACAATTTAAACTCATTACACTAAGACTGAAACTTAGCACGTTATGAAAAATAAACCATTTCAAGTATTGTTGTATTATTGTTATACACCAATAAACAATCCCGAAGAATTTAGGGAACAACACCATTTACTCTGCCTTGATCTTAAACTTTTTGGGAGAATTATTATTGCTTCAGAAGGAATTAACGGAACAGTTTCCGGTAGCCCTGACAATTGTAAACGATACATGGAAGTTGTAAAAGCAGATGCAAGATTTGCTAGTTTGGAGTTTAAAATAGAAGATATTGATGAACTTGCATTTCAAAAACTCTATGTAAGAGTAAAAGATGAGATAGTTCACTCAAGCTTACACCATATCGACCCTTCCCAAAAAACAGGAAAGCACCTTGAACCCCAAGAATTTAAACAAATGAAAGATCAGGATGATGTTGTTATTCTTGACGTACGATCCAACTACGAACATGCTATTGGGAAATTTAAGAATGCAATAACTTTAGATATTGAAAATTTTAGAGATTTTCCTGATAAAGCAAAAGAATTAGAGCAATACAAGAATAAAAAGGTACTTACCTATTGCACCGGTGGAATTAAATGCGAAAAGGCAAGTGCTTATTTACTTGAGCAAGGGTTTGAAAACGTGTATCAACTACATGGCGGTATAATAAAATATGGTATTGAGGTTGGTGGAGAGGATTTTGAAGGTAAGTGTTATGTTTTTGATGGTAGAATTACAACTGATGTAAATACTGTAAACCCCAAAATAATTTCAAGGTGTTATTTATGTAATGAACCGAGCGATAGAATGGTTAATTGTGCCAATGCCGATTGCAACATACATGTAGCTATTTGCGAAAAATGTGGTTGGGAATATGAAGGAGCATGCTCAATAGATTGTAAATCACATCCCAAAAAGAGGACCTATGACGGATCGGGATATTACCGTACAAACTTGAATGGTTATAATCCTGCACTTAATGCGATTAGAAAACCAAAAAAAATACAAGACAATAGTTAATTTTTATTAAAATAATTCAAATTGAGTACATCTAAAGAACACACCGCTAAAGAAATAGCAAAAATTTTACTGAATTGTGAAGCAGTAAAATTAAGACCAAATCAGCCATTTAAATGGAGTTCGGGATGGAATTCTCCAATTTATTGTGACAACCGACTCACACTTTCTTACCCCCAAGAAAGGTCAATTATAAAAAAGTATTTAGCTGAGGCGGTAAAAACAAATTTTAGAGAAGCTGGTGCCATAGCTGGTGTAGCCACTGCTGGAATTCCCCAAGGTGCGCTTATTGCGGATGAATTATCTTTGCCCTTTTTGTATGTGAGGCCAAAACCTAAGGAACATGGCATGGCCAACTTGATAGAAGGAAAAATTACAAGAGGCCAAAAAGTTGTAGTTGTTGAAGATTTAATAAGCACAGGTGGATCTTCTCTCAAGGCAGTAGAATCATTAAAAGAAAATGGTTTTGATGTTATAGGTATGGTGGCGATATTTAGTTATGGCTTTGAACTTGCGGAAAATAACTTTAAAAATGCTGGTGTCGAATTGATTTGTTTAAGTGAATACACGACGCTAGTACATGAGGCGCTATCATTAAATTTGATTAAAGCAGATCAACTAGCTTCATTAAATGATTGGAGAAAATCACCTGAAAACTGGAAATAATACAATAAAATAAAAGATAGATTAAATTATTTGTTTTTAAGTATTATTTTTTGTTAATTTGAATATGATTAAATAAATTTATTATTTAACTATTCGAATATGAACAAAATATTAATTGCGGTATTAGGAGTTCTATTGTTAACGGCATGTGCTAAGCGCGATACTAGTTCAAGCGCTAAACATACCAAATCAAGACAAGTTTCCGCATCAAAATTTCACTAGTTGCTTTTGGTCTTTGCCAGATGCTTTTACACCTTTGAATATATTTTATGAATCTTGGCAATACGGTTATTGCCAATTTTTTTATTTTTAGACAATAATACCCTTTAAAGTTTGTCAATTATCTGCAAACATGTAGATTCAATTATTTTTGATTGTAGTGGAAATCGAAAAGAAAGATAAAATTTATTGAACTAAGGGTTTACCTCAATTGCATATACTACATATTTTGTATCGCCCACCCAAGGAAAGGTTAGGTACTTTTCTTTGTAATTCAGTTTAACCCTATGGCCAGATAACATGGCTTTTTCCATTGTTTTAATCAATTCGGGATTATTTTCTACACTAAAACTCCAAAGATTATTGGTTGCACTTGCGGCGGCATTATCTGTAACTACCATTCCCATGTTGAGCTGACCCTCACGAGTTTTAAATAGTATACCTTTTTCGCTTAACTTTATAATTGTACCAGCTCTAAAACCTTTGCTGTAGTCTCCAAACAAAAAAAAGTACCCAACTACCAATACAAGAACTGATATAGCGATGAGTGTAAATTTAAAGTTTTTCATTTTTAGAAAACTTAAAAAATAGATAAAAACAAAAAAGTGGTTAAGTATATCCTAACCACTTTAATTAAATCTAGCCTTCGGCTTCATTTTTTGATTCTTGAACTTCAACTCTTATTTCTTGAGCTAAAGTTTTTAAGTCTTGCATGCCTTTTCTTACTCTTGTTCCAGCAGCTTGATTATTCTTGTCGTAGAATTTTACAAAGTCTGCTTCCAATGACATTACCAAGTTTTTGATTTGTTCAAATCTGTTCATTGACAATAGGATTTAAGGTTCTTAATGATTTCAAAGCACTAAAATTAGTAATTAAAACACTATATACAAACAGAATTACGAAAAACATGCAAAAATTTAAAGAAATATTACAAATTAAACTGTAACATTGGTCAATTTCTGATTATAAACTCCTTCTATTAGTTTTTTAGCCACTTCACCAAATGCGTTTATAGTACGATTGACGTCATCAATGGTATGTACAGCTGTTGGAATTATTCGTAACATGATGATACCTTTAGGTACAACAGGATAAACCACCGCTGAACAAAAGATTCCGTAATTTTCTCTAAGGTCAATAATTAATTGCCCTGCTTGGTGCTCGTCTCCAGTTAAAAACACAGGAGTTACGGGTGATTCTGTACGACCGAGGTTAAAACCCTTTTCCCTTAAGCCTGTTTGTAATGCTTTTACAATTTTCCATAAATTTTCGCGCAATTGTGGTTGTGTTTGTAAAAGTTCCAAACGCTTCATTGCCCCAATTACTATAGGCATCGGAAGTGCCTTTGCGAAAATTTGTGAACGAATGTTATATCTTACATAATTTATTACCATCTCTGGTCCAGCTAAGAATGCCCCAATAGTAGCCATTGATTTGGCAAAAGTAGAGAAATACAAATCTATTTGGTTTTGTACGCCTAACTCCTCCCCTGCTCCAATACCTGTTTTGCCCATGGTACCAAAACCATGTGCATCATCTACAAGCAGTCTAAAGTTGAATTTTGACTTTAACGCCGTAATTTCCCTCAACTTACCCAAGTCCCCCGCCATTCCAAAGACACCTTCAGTAATTACTAAAATACCGCCACCAGTTTCATTTACAATTTTTGTCGCACGTTCCAACTGCTTTTCTAGATTTTCAATATCATTATGTGGGAATACAAAACGTTTTCCAACGTGTAATCTTACACCATCGACTATACACGCATGTGCTTCAGAATCATAAACTACGACATCGTGCCTACCTAAAAGACAGTCGATAGCCGATAAAATACCTTGATAGCCATAATTAAGTAATATGGCGTCCTCTTTTTGTACAAAAGTGGCCAATTGTTCTTCAAACTGTTCGTGCAGGTTAGAATTACCAGACATCATCCTTGCACCCATAGGATAGCCTAATCCGTATTGTGCTGTGGCCTCAGTGTCTGTTTTTCTTACTTCGGGATGGTTAGCAAGACCAATGTAGTTATTTAAGCTCCAGTTAAGAACTGGCTTGTCCCTAAAAGTCATGTGAGGGCCTATTTCTCCTTCAAGTTTAGGAAAAGCAAAGTAACCATGAGCGTATTGTGAATGTTTGCCGAGAGGGCTTTTTTCAATTGAGAGTTTATCAAACAGATCCACGTTAAAATATTTTTGTTATGTTAAGCTAATGTTAAACTAAAATTAATCTGCGAAATTACATGAAAAGTAGTTGATTTCAAAATGGTAAAAATTTTAACTATTCCTACGCTCATTTAATAAAATTCAAATAAAAATACACTTTTATTTGAATAATGCATTTATAAGTTATTTGACATAAAATAGGTTTAAACCAAATATATTCGTTTGTAGAATTTTTAATTAAACACGAATAATGAAATTTCCGAAGCAAAACGAATAATGAACTTGGTAAATTTAAAACGAATAACTGAAAACATACTTGAATATGGCTGCTGAATACAAACATAATAATGGTTTTTAACTTTTGTACATACTTATTTTTACCTTTGTTAAATGTGTGGAATAGTAGGAATCATTAACTTGGACAATGCTGAACCTCAATTGGAGGTTTTAAAAAGAATGAATAATATTATTGCTCATCGTGGTCCAGATGATGAGGGATATTACTTGAAAGATAGGGTTGCCTTGGCACATCGTAGATTGTCCATTCTTGATTTAAGTGCCAATGGACATCAGCCAATGATTTCGGACAATCAAAATTTTATAATCGTTTTTAATGGCGAAGTTTATAATCACTTAGAATTAAGACAACAATATCTCTCGAATTATACCTTTAAAAGTCACTCAGACACTGAAACGATTTTATATGGCTTTCAAGAAATGGGCACAAAAATATTTGGCTTATTAAATGGTATTTTTGCCTTGGCTATTAATGATTTAGCTCAAAATCAAGTAATTGTGGTAAGAGATCAGTTTGGTACTAAACCACTTTATTGGTATCACCATCAAAATCTGCTACTTTTTTCTTCTGAAATAAAAGCACTATTGCAGCATCCATCATTTGATGCGCAACTTAACCCAGAAGTTTTTGCGACATATCTCAATTTTTTGTGGAGTCCTGGAATAGCAACTCCTTTTCAACATGTTCAAAAACTTCTACCTGGCCATTTAATTACTATTGATATAGATACCTCACTCGTTAAGATTGATAAATATTATGATATTCCATTTACATCAAACTATTCTAAGGCGTCGGAGCTGGAACTTGTTGATCAACTAGAGCAAAAGCTGTTGAAGGCAGTCGAGCGGCAATTACTTTCTGACGTACCCATAGGTTTTTATTTATCTGGCGGTGTTGACTCAAGTTTAATTGTGGCCATGGCAAAAAAACTTCGTCCTGATCAAAAATTTAGGTGTTTTACCATAAAATCAAGCGAAGACCAAACTTTTGAAGGATTTGGAAATGACCTGTTTTATGCACGTAAAGTGGCGGAACATGTCGATGTGAGCCTTTGTGAGATAGATGTACAGGCAGATATAGTACAGGATTTTGACAAAATGATATGGTATCTTGACGAACCACAAGCAGACGCAGCACCTCTTAATGTGTACTTAATTTGCAAACAAGCGCATAAAGAAGGATTTAAGGTACTCTTAGGAGGCACTGCTGGTGATGATGTGTTTTCAGGCTACAGAAGGCATCAAGCTTTAATTCTCGAAAAATATTACAGATTTTTGCCCAAATATCTTAAAATGGGCTTGGCATGGTTTGCCAACTGTTTGCCTACTACCCAACCTACGCTAAGGCGAGCTAAAAAATTGTTATCCGAGGCTGGCAAAACCCCTCAAGAACGGATGGTGGGCTATTTTTCATGGTTGCCTTGGCAAGTAAACCATTCACTTTTCTCCAAGGACATTCAACAGAAAATGGATAAAGATCAATTTAGGCCAGATGCTTTTATGTTTAATTTGCTTCATAATTTACCCACGGGGATAGATCCTCTAAATCAATGTTTGTATCTTGAGTTACGATCATTTTTGCCCGATCATAATTTGAACTACACCGACAAAATGAGCATGGCAACTGGAGTTGAGTCTAGGGTGCCATTTTTGGATTTGGATTTGGTTAATTTTAGTACTTCGATTCCGCCAGCATTAAAACTTAAAGGAAAGACGACCAAATATTTACTTAAAAAAGTAGCAGAAAAATACTTGCCTCATGAAGTGATTTACCGACCAAAGGCTGGTTTTGGAGCGCCAGTACGTGAATGGATTACAAATGATTTACAATTAAAAATAGATACTGATTTAAACAAAGAATCGCTGCAACAGTATGGAATATTTGACTATAACAAAATCATAAAACTTATTAATGAGAACAAACAGGGTAAAATAGATGCATCCTATAGCATTTGGTGCCTGTTAGCCATTCAAAGTTGGCTAAAACAGTTTGTTAAGAATAAATAAGAACTGCTTATATCAAATGACCCAAATATAAGGAGACTTTCAAATATTTATTCGATTTTGTAAATTTTATAGAAATGAAAGCCTTCTGGTGTATTTATTTTTAACACGTAATTTCCCGGTGATAACTTAGGCTTAATTATAATGTTTGTTAAAATTTCTTTATCATTAACTGATTGAAAAAACACTTGTCTGCCGGTGGCATCAGCAATAGTAATATCTGACGCATCTATACCATCAATCAGTATATTTAATTCTTCATGGAACGGATTGGGGTATACGTTTACCGTTGGTTTATTTTTAGTAAATGTTCGAACCACAGAATAGGTTACATCTCCATCATAATCAACTTGTTTTATTTTGTAATATGTTAATGGAGCAGGATTATTGTCAAAGATGGAATAAGCGTTTCTATTTTGATTTTGGGCAGGTATGCTTTGGAGTTCATGCCAAGTGTGATCGTCTGATGAACGCATTATTTGGAAGTTATTTACATTTATTTCATTTGCTGTATACCATGATAATTGAGCAGCGTTGCCCACGGGTCGCACTTCAAAAGATATCCAATGCAAAGGAGTTGCCGTTAGGCAAGAGGTGATTACTTCAGCCGCAGGATTAGGTAATATACCATACATACTCATATATGCTCTATTACTTATGGAAGACCCAATACAATTGTTAATTATCCCTTTCCATACGTATGTTATAGAATCATTTTTAAGAATCGGTCCTCCGAAATTAGTATAGGTAACAGTACCGCCTATGTTGCTTCCACTTGAATTACCTAAGCACGATAAACAATTTCCTTTAGAAGCATTAGAGGCACTGGCAAACGTTATACCCGAAGGAATCGGATCAGTCATTCCTACATTAAACGCAGAGTCAAAATTAGAATTCCAATTTGTAATTGCGTGAATTCCATGTGCATCACCTGATGTAGGAAGACCATTGATTAATCCAAAATAACCTGCAGTGGTAATAGGCAATGCACTGAAACTTATTGAAGGAACTGTGAAATCACCTATAAATATACTAAGATTTGAGCCATTTATAACAGCCTTAATATTGACAGGGTTTCCTGGATTATACCCTAGTGTTTGTGCTGCGCCAACTTGGGTTGTACCGTTCCAAAGCCTTAATTCTACTGATGGAGAGTTGAACTTAAAGGTAACATACAAGCCATTGGCTAAAGTATTACCATTATGCCTAAAGGCTATTCCAAAAACCGCACTTGGTGCAGGTGTTACAGAAAATGAAACCGTCCCATTTACACCATGTGCGTAATTATTCACAATTAATGCCTGAGAATTGTTTACAGTATTTACATTAGTACTTGTAGTGTTGAAGTTACCAACCTTTACGGCCCAGTCAGCAGATAACATAGAGCTTGGCTTATTGTAGGTAGCACCATGTGTGTTTTTATAGCCTATAGTATAAGTGATGCTATCTCCTAAGCTATAGCTAGCTTTATCTGCTCTTTTTGACATTGTAGTAGGAGTAATCGGAGGCGGCACAGCTACACAAGAAACTAAGGTAAGTGCTGTATCACTTTCTATCGGTTCGTTGTCAGCCTTTGACGTGGCCTCATTTATAAATCTGTCTGGAGTAGGGCCGCTAGGACAGTTGAAATAAGCTGCATTTTTTACTGTAACCCAAAATTTATACACTACCGAATCATTTGGTAAAAGTTGACTAATTGTTGGCCATGTTAGTACTTGTCCACTTTGAGTAGCAGCCGGAGTACCCGTAAAAAATCCTCCAAAATTCACCTCAACTGGTAAAATATCTTTAATTACAAGATTATTTAATTCTCTACCACTCACAGGTGCATCGCCGTAGATTCTTCGCCAAGTGTAGCCATCCCATTCCTCTACTAATTGTTTTTTTATAGTATTGCTAACTGTTCCACATTGATCAGGGTGTATCTTTGTTACAGGTCGGTTAGGAGCTATTGGGTCTGTCCAATCATTAGCAATAGGAAAGTAAGCGCCACCGTCTGCCGCTGTGATTCCCGTTTCAGCTGACCAGTCGTCTAATGCATTAAAATTTACCCAGCCTGCATTCATTTGAGCAATTAATCTCATTGGCGCTGTAGCTCCTTCATGAATTTTGCTTTGATCGCCACGATTATCGGTAAGTTTATAGGCAGTAGTGGCCAATTGGTTTGGAAACGTAAGAATGAATCTATGATTCCAATTAATGCCAATTGGTAGCTTTTGTTGGGCTAGTGTAGGAGCAGTTGCACTCCCTTCATTTACCGTTGTTGTAATTCCCCAGTTAGGTATTGGACTTTGAAAAGCAAAATATGAAATTCTGTAATTTCTGTAGTTTATCAATGGTTCATGAGCCCCATGAATTATTCTATATTTTAAATTAAGTTGGCTTTGGCTCGTAGTAAAGTCGTCTACAGCGCCAGTAATGAATACGTTTGGTCTACCACCATTTAAAAAGGGAGTAGGATTGTTTTTAACTACTATGGTATATGATAGGGTATCTCCTACTTGTACTAATTTTTTACTTGCCGATTTTCGAATTAATAAGGGCTTAATAGGAATGATATCTACACAGTTACGTTCCATTACAGAAGTTATTTTGTTTGGATATTCATTGCTTTTCCAATGAAAAACTCCATTTTCTAAAATTGAAGTACTATTACATATTCTTCCTGATGCTGAATTATTTACAATAACCTTAAAGGTGAGAGAATCTTTAGTTTGCGATACATTGCCTGTATTCATTCCTTTTATTGTACCAATATTCCAAATCAACACATTCCCTGATTTTATAACAGATTTGTTTGAGCTACCTGTCAAATAGGTGTATCCCGGGTCTAACGTATCTCTAATTTGCGCTGCAACAGCATCATTTTTTCCATAATTTCTATAGGAAATACTATACGTTATCGTGTCCCCTATATAGGCAAATGTTTTGTTGACATCCTTGTATATTTTCAAATTTGCAGATGGTGTAAAATCTAGTGGATTGTGGTGGTTGCCTGTTAATACAATCATTCCTAAAAATCTGAACCATTCGTGAAAATATTGAGGCGTACCAGTAGCATTTCTTTGCGTACCTGTATTGCCTTGATCATCAAAAGAAATAACACATTGTCTGAATAGTTGCGACATTAAATCCCAATCGCCAGTTACTACTGCCGATGGACTCACAGGCCCCAAAGGCATTGGCAAAACAAATGCACCAGCTCCAGTGCCATCAGGATTATATTCATTTCTTAGATTTGATGGCCCACCAATTAATAAGCCTGGAATACTTGCACTTGCATTAAAACAGGGATTAGAGTAAGGTGAAGCATTGGTGTTTTTCATAAAAGCAGTAAATCGCCTTGCCATATCTAGATTGTAGGTATTAGTACCTGGCGCAACTTGATGAGTGGCTGGATTCCAATTTATGGTGGGTGCACCATGCCACAAATAGTTAAGTATGGTACGCCAACCATACCTAAAATCCTCTCCATCCCTTATAAAAGTAGTTATTGTGGCAGTGGTGCCATTAATTGCATACCACCCAGACCAAGGAATTTGGCCTTGTGCATACGCCTGACCCATGACCCAATCGCTCGATGCTTCGGCTCTTCTATATTGATTTATACGCCAATAAGTGTCTGTCTCTGTTTGTAGAACATCACCAAATGCTTTAAAATAAGCTGGTGCAAAATAATCATTATGGTTTTGTGCGCCTCCTGTGCGTTCTGGTAGTACAGTAAACCCTGGTTGCCCAGGTTGCGCCCAAATTGAGGTTTCATTCCATGTGTCGCCACCTTTCATGTATCCGTCAAATCCAATAATACCAGAAATATATTTTTTTACAGGTAAACTTGGAGCATAAGTCAAGGTATCTACCATGGTTCTAAGATATTTCAAAGTTTCTTGCTTGTAAGATATCTCTCCGCCAGAATATGGAGCGGGTGGTATTATGCCAGACATATCGCCCCATTGTTTCCAAGCTACCAAAAGCGCTAGTGCTAGATCAACATCACCATCAGCTGCAGAATTGCCACCCAAAGCACCTCCTCTTGTATTTACAGAATTGCCAAAACTGCCAGCTCCAGAAATTCCTGGACTGTAATTATAATTTGGCGAGTTTATTACACCATCAATGTATCGTTCAGTTTTTTGAAATTGCCTATCATGAGCCCACATAAAGTATCCATCAAAAGTTGTTTTGTCTCCCATATAAGCCGCAGCCAAAAGATAGTACCCATCAGCTTCAACACACGTACAGTGACTGATAGGCAATTCGTTACGTGGCCTTATATATCTCACACCCCCTACTACCTCACCGGTATAGGTCATGTTATTACAAATATTTTGATAAGCATCAATCATGCGTCTTTCCATTTCAGCATGAGGTACGCCAACTGGGTTCTTTTGAGCTAAGGTTAATGAGCCACCCTTATATGCTTTAAACTGTGGAAATGGGAAGTTAGGATTGCCTGAATTTATGTTTGGAGTTACTTGGCAAAGAGCTATTGAAAGCGATATCGCTTGTAAAAGCAAACAAATCTTAAAAATTCGCATAATTTTAATATAAAGTTGAAGTAGTACAACTATATACCCTAAACTGGCAAAAAAGTAATCATTTAAAGCAAGTAAATCTTAAAAAAGTGATATGAGTATGTTTTGGTTTGGTTAAACTGTTCTTCTATGTGGTGAAGTATACTTATTTAGCACGGAGAAGTTGAAAAAATATTATAAACCAAAAACAATAGAGGAAAACGAACAAATAAGTGTCTTAAATGGAATCAAAAACAAGCTCAACTTACGAATTTATAGGTGTGTTAACTAGAATAAAACTCAAACAAAATGTCATGCTTTTAACAATGTAATCATCGAAAAAATAACAACTAAATTTACAAAAAATCAAAGTTTCCTAATTTATTGATTAAGGAAACTTTGATAGGTAACTTTTTTATTTACAGCTTAATAAATCTCTTAATCGCCATACCGTCTTGACTTTGTAGTAAAAGTGTATAGACCCCAGCAGGTAATAGTGTAACGTTAATACTTTCTTCTTGCCTATAAATTGAACCGTTCTTTTGTACTTTACCAGATTGATCTAGCACAGAATACGTAGTTTCTCTTCCATTTAATCCGCTTAGGTTGATGACACCTTCAGTAGCTGTGGGTGATAACAAAACAGTTGAACTAATATTCTTTTCACCATTGTTAATGCTAGTGATTCTATAATTAAGTGATTCGAAGGAGTAGTCAGAAGAATTGGTAGTATCTGAATTGAGGGTCTCGTCAAATTCTATTTTAGTTTGATTCGAAATACTAAAATAAAATGTTTCATCATCTGTAAATGAATAGGTCTTATTAATGTATCTAGTAACTAACTTTATACTTTGCCCTAAGATTGTGGTCGAAGTGGTGTCATTATAAATTTCTTCTTCGAAAATCCGTGAACATGCAACAGGTACAGATGTACCTGGCAATAAAATGTTGCCATAACCGTCATAAGTAGTTGTAGTGGCACCTTGTTGAGTCGAATTTAATGGAACCCCAAAAGAAGTTGTTGAAGTTGTCCCCTCAATTATAGAGGTATAACTATTCCCATAATTAAATGGGGACACAGCAATTTTATAAGGCTTGTTATATTTAAAATTTCCAGTCAATTGACTTTGTCCTTCAGCAATAAATACTCCACCCAAAATAAAAATTTCATTAGCTGTTTGTTTGAAAAATCCAAAAGTAGAATCAGACTCAACTAGAGAACCATCCTCTTCTTGATAAATAAAACCTTTTATAGCTATTGTTGCATCAGGAAAATTAGATGCACCAGAAATGCTTGATGGATCATAGGATTTATTTAAATAAATCGAAGTATCTGAATAAGTTAAATATCCAAAATCCCACGTTTTACTTGCACCAGCTGGGCCAGGATTTATCAAAGTATCAGCAATACTTGAATAAACTTTGGAGGTATCACTACCTACTTTGTTGAGGTTTATTAAAACTTTTTGTGCAAAAATCGAATAAGAACTCAGAATGAAGATACATAAAAATCTTTTCATATAATAGTAATTTTGATTAAGAATTTAAGTTAAATCTAATTGCTGAATTTCACAAGCGATAGTTATTAATATTTTATAATGATTTATATAAATATATTTACGCAATTGAAAGAATAACTAGACCATACCAATTCCATCTTTATTAGTTTGAAGTACTGCTATGATGAAAATTTATACACAATTACGTGCTGCAAGCGAAGAATAACCTATCCATAAGTAATTTATCTGATTAGTTTTCGAGAGGTTGTTTTAGGCCCATTTCTCCTACAATGGATAAATGATTGATAAACTAAAAGCTGTTGAATTCTATTACTTTCTTCGGTTTTTAAATATTTCACAAACAAGATAAAGTGCTTCACGTAACGAATTTTCATTGGCAATATTTTTGCCTGCTATGTCGTAAGCAGTGCCATGGTCTGGAGAGGTACGCACAATGGATAATCCAGCCGTATAGTTAACGCCTTGCTCAAAGGCGATGGTTTTGAATGGTATCAGTCCTTGGTCGTGATACATGGCAAGCACAGCGTCAAACTTACGATGAAGCATTTTGCCGAAAAAGCCATCAGCTGGATACGGTCCATACACATATTGTCCTTTATTTTTAAAGTCAGTAATCGTTGGAATGATAATCTCCTGTTCTTCAAGCCCTAATAATCCCTCTTCACCTGCATGAGGATTAAGCCCAAGTACTGCTATTTTGGGTTTACCTATTGCAAAATCCTTTTTGAGGCTTTGTATCATTAGATTTAACTTAGACGTAATTTTCTCAGGAGTTATGGTTGTAGCCACATCTTTAAGAGGAATATGGCCAGTAACCACACCCACGCGTAAATCTTCTGCCACCAAAAACATTAAACTATCTGTTCCTGTGGAAAAATTGTGTGCAAAAAACTCTGTATGTCCAGGAAATCTAAATTCATCGTTTTGAATATTTGATTTGTTAATAGGATTGGTAACTATGGCGTCTATCCAACCCTTTTTAAGATCTTCGGTGGCTTCTTTAAGGGATTTCCATGCACATAGTCCCGCAGTTTCTGTTACTTTTCCAGGTTCTATTACATGGTCTTCTTCCCAACAGTTAAGTATATTAACTCTTTTAGGATTATGCTGGTCGGAGGATTTAATAAGCAAAAAATTATGTTGTTGTTGATCCTCGTAGTTGAACAATTTGCGGTATTTGGCCAAAATCCTAGTCGAACCATAAATAATAGGCGTACAAAATTTTAAAATAGAAGGCTCGCTAAAAACTTTGAGAATTAGTTCAGGGCTTATTCCATTATAATCTCCAAAAGTAACGCCAATTACAGGTTTGTGTTCCATCATTTTTTATTATGCCATCGTTTATAAAGCCCACAAAGGTAAAAAGTTGTGTTATGGAAAAAAATTTGAGGTCATTAAAAATAAATAAAATTTAACTTCCTCATCACATGACTATCTTCTAGTTAATCCCAAATATTATTCGACTATAAATGAGCAAAACCGTTTTAAGTAGAAAAAAGCTTCTCGGATAGGGAAGCTTTTTTGGTAATTGGTAATTATCGTTTTTATACTTTCTTTACGTGAATAGCATTGAGGCCTTTCATCCCATTTTCAACTTCAAACGTTACTTTGTCATTTTCTTTAAGGGCTTCTTTGAGTTGATTTACGTGAACAAATATACTCTCTTGCGTTTGGGAGTCTTTAATAAATCCAAATCCTTTGGCATCATTAAAAAACGTAACCGTACCTGTTCTAATTAAATCAGCTGGATTTATATCTTCTTGTTTGGGTACACCTATTTGTACGTCT
>JAIYAU010000034.1 GCA_027488865.1 Cytophagaceae bacterium | reverse complement strand
TTTCCATTTTTCCAAACATATGAACTTCCGGCACTTGCTGTTAGTACTACACTTCCACCAGTGCAAAATGTAGTTGGTGTGGTAGTTGAAATGGTGGCAGTTGGCAATGGATTTACTGTTACAGTTGTTACAGCAGAAGTGGCCTTACAGCCATTAACATTGGTCACCTCTATTGTATATGTACCAGCAGCAGTTGCTGTTAATGTTTGAGTGGCGTTAGTTAATGTAGTATTTCCATTTTTCCAAACATACAAACTTCCTGCACTTGCTGTTAGCACCACACTTCCACCAGCGCAAAATGTAGTTGGCGTGGTAGTTGAAATGGCGGCAGTTGGCAATGGATTTACTGTTACAGTGGTTACGGCAGAAGTGGCTTTACAACCATTAATATTGGTTACCTCCACTGTATATGTGCCAGCAGCTGTTGAAGTTAATGATTGTGTAGTGGTAGTTAATGTAGTATTTCCATTTTTCCAAACATATGAACTTCCGGCACTTGCTGTTAGCACCGCACTTCCACCAGTGCAAAATGTAGTTGGTGTAGTAGTTGAAATGGTGGCAGTTGGCAATGGATTTACGGTTACAGTTGTTACTGCAGAAGTGGCCTTACAACCACTTACATTGGTTACCTCTACTGTATATGTTCCAGCAGCAGTTGCTGTTAATGTTTGGCTGGTGTTTGGTAATGTAGTATTTCCATTTTTCCAAACATACGAACTTCCTGCACTTGCTGATAGCACTACACTTCCACCAGCGCAAAATGTAGTTGGTGAGGTAGTTGAAATGGTGGCTGCACAGAAGGGATCTATTAAAGTAATGTTGGTTTTGGGCGGATTGTCCATTCCATTACCTAAGAAAAAGCCAACATGAGGCGGCTGATTGTATCCAGTATTTTGCCAAGCTAGTGCTACCCTATATTGCGGATCGTGCAAAAGAGTTCTGAACTTATAGGATGATGTAATAGTGGTTGTGAATAGGTACAATGCGTCGTTTGATGAGGATCGCCAAATTACCTCTTCCCTCCAATCGCCAATGATGTCACCGCTTAAGGCGGGATTTGACTTTGTACCATTATTTGAGGCTAAACCAACTAGATTGTTTGCAGTTAGCATTCTACCAGCTCCATATTTGTCTATAACAGTACCGTTTAATAATTCTCGGGAAAGGTCACCATCCCACCAGACTAAAAAATTGCATGACTGTGGGTTAGCAAGATTTGTTAAATTGCCTTTGGCATCAAATACACCAGATATCCCTCCACCAGCTACCCATGATTCTGCACCTGGGAATGTAGCGGAAATATCTGCGCATACACCTCGCCCAGGCCCTTCGTTTGCTCCGGGGTTAGTTGGTTTTTGCCATAAAACTTGTTTTGTTTTTCCACTATACATATAAAGACCTGCATTACCAACGGGCTCTTGAATATGGGAGATTTCTAATCCCGGTAAAGAAGGGTCTAAATCTGATACATGTAAAGCGTCTCCATGGCCAATTCTAGTATTATAATACATTGTACCATTATCATCAATAATGTTTGAACCCATTATCACCTCTTGTTTTCCATCATCATCTACATCTGCCACACTTACGCTATGTGCACCTTCCTCATAACAAGGATTAGTTCGGTCATTTGGACACATGTACGTCCATCGTTGTGTTAGCTGTCCATTGCGCCAGTCGATTGCTTCAGCACCCCATTTGGCATAATATCCTCTAACAAATACTCCTGATGGCTTTTGACCATCCAAATAAGCTACACATGCTTTAAATCGATCTACCCTATTTCCATAATTATCACCCCAGTCCGCTACGCTACCTCGTGGTGGATATAGATTTTTAGTTGCCATCGCCCTACCTGTCGTTCCATTGAAAACGGTAATATATTCAGGTCCACTTAGGACATAACCATTGGTGTTTCTATAATCTGCTTGTGCGTTTCCTATAACTGTGCCCACTCCGTCAACAGTAGCTTCAGCAGTTCTAGCCATCATTTCAGCTTTACCATCGCCATCAAAATCGTAGACCATAAAGTCTAAATAATGTGCTCCAGCACGAATATTTCTCCCAAAGTCTATTCTCCATAACCTTCTGCCATCTAGTTTATAGGCATCTATAAATGTGTTTCCTGTATAACCTGCCTGCGAATTGTCTTTTGAATTGCTTGGATCCCACTTTAAAATGATTTCCCATTTTCCATCACCATCAAGATCGGCGATACTGGCATCGTTTGCATTATAATTGTATGTAACCCCGTCCGGTGTTGTTCCTCCTTGAGGAGCTTGGATTGGAATGCGCATGTACTGCTGCGCCCATGGGTTTACCCCCTCCGAAGGAGCCTGTTCTATCCCACCAACTACTGCTCTTACAGAGTAAACTGATGAAGTACTACCTGCATTATCAGTAAAATTGGTGGTGCTTAACGGTGTTGCATTTATTTTAACACCATTTCGATATAGATTAAAATTAATTTCATCTTCAGTGCCTAGCCAACGCCAACTCACAAATACGCGACTACCACCTAAACTAACAGCGACAACCCCTCGATCTAACTTTTCAAGTTGATACTGGGCGTTTAGGTTGCTAAAGAGAAATAAACTAATTAATAAACCCAAAATGAGTTTTGAGGGAAATATATATTTATTCATAAGTGAAGTAATTATTGTTTGAAGTATTATTATAAAATTATGTCTTTTAATGTCTCCTTATCATTTTGATCATATACTGTTGTATTAAGTGTATTTCCTTCTTTGGTTTTAAATGTAACTACATTTTTTTGTTCTGGTATTCCATTAAACATTAAGGAGTTCCTCAGTTTTAAACCTTCCTTTTGAATTATTCTTGACGTAAAGATCATGGTAATAACTTTGGTATTGCTACCAGCATCTTCTTCACATTTTATTTCTTTTAAGATAATGGTAACTAATTTGTTATTATTTAATATTTGAAAATTATTATTGTAATAATTAATAAGTCCACTTTTGGTGTGTTGATCCCAACTGCACGATTCAAGATCTACACGTTTCTTTAATATTTTCTCCAAACAAACAGCTAAATCATCAGCAAAAATTTTGGATTTAATAGTTACTTTATTTTTATCAATAATAACTTCTGAATAGGACAGTTTTAGGGGATGAAATCTCAAACCTGTAATGGTTAACAAAATTAAAAGTGCTACAATACGAATGATAGTCATGAGATTATTCAATTATGTTATAATACAATTAATTATGTGAAAAGTAACAAATATTTGATAATTTAATTTATAAGAGGAAATCTTAATTTATTCAAAACTTTAAAAATATCCATTTTGAAGAGTAACTTTAAGTTGTTATAATTGAGTTAATGGCTGATTTTATTGTTAAATGCGTTAATGAACGTCAATTGCAAAACCTGTCTTAAGAACTATTTCAATATTGGGCCGTCACGTTCATTGTGTTACTTTACTACTGGTGCGCAAGTCTACACCTTAATGTCTGCTATTTACTAGGTCGTGTTGTAAAAGCCGAGGTTGCCAAATCCATTACAATGCTTGGTATAGATAATTTGTACATTTCTTTGCAAGCTAGGCAAAGCTGGTTTTATTACTTTTGAAGCTCTAGATCTTCTTCTTCTGCTTTTGTTGGGTAAATAGGGCTGCATCTGGTGTATTTCTTGTAAAATGGCCTCCCAACAAGCATATTTTGTTGCTAAGGGCAATGGCAACGGAATATGAATACCTTTAAGGAAGTATTGTGTGGCCAACAAATGCACGTTTAACTTCTTTTTGTTTTTGGCAATAGTAATGTATGCTGCCTTGATTTCAGGTACTAACATGGCTTGATTGGCATAGTGCACTGCATCGCGGAACTTGTTGCGGCTTTTCTGCTGCTTGGGTGTATTGGATACTGGACCTGAGTACTTTAGATAGTACACGATGTGCCCACCATGTTGCCGACGAAACACCCAGTTACCAAATGTGCCCACCAGTCCTTTTAAGAATCCCACCTTAATAAGATACTCCAATCGATCACGTTCCATACAGCAAAGATAATTTGGCACAGTGCAACCAGCTTGCATGGTGGCAAAAAGTTTAATGTTAGTTGAAAGAAAAAGGGAACATACTCGAAGGATGCTAGGAAGATGACCGTAGGATAGGCTCAAATGGAGGGTTTACCTCAAGCAAGCGCCAACAACTTGTCGTAATAAAATGAAAAATCAACAAAATGGATAGCAAGTCTAATTTTTTTAACAAAATGTTACTAAATGTATGCTGGATTAAATAGAAAATTTGGATATACAATTTTCCAATTGAACATAAGGTTAGGCTATTTTGGTTTTCCTTTTTATCTTTAATGCCAATTACAAAACCTCAAGCAAAACACCTATGATGGATTTAAATTTAATAAACAAAAGAGCTGTAGTTTGTGGCAGTTCTAAGGGAATTGGCTTAGCTATAGCTATTCAACTAGCTGAACTAGGCGCTAATATTACAATGATTGCCAGAGATGAGGATAAACTTAACGAGGCACTTAGCCATCTTGACATATCCAAAGGGCAAAAACATCATACTTTATCAATAGATTTTGTATCTCCAGACGAAGTGAGATCTGTGATGAAAAACTACGCAGATCGTAATCCCAAAATTCATATATTGGTGAACAACAGCGGCGGCCCACGTCCAGGGAATATTTTAGATATAGGAGCAGATGAGTTTAAAGAGGCTTTTTTACAGCACCTTGTTTCAGACCATCTATTAGCAAAAACCTTGGTTCCTTTAATGATTAAAGAGGGTTATGGGAGAATAATTAATATTCTTTCAATATCAGTTAAAGAACCGATCAAAGGGTTAGGTGTTTCTAATGCAGTACGAGCGGCTGTGGCCAACTGGGCTAAAACATTGGCAGAAGAAGTGGCACAATATGGCATTACGGTCAATAATGTATTGCCAGGGCCAACTGAAACGCAACGTATCGAGGCTATCATCGAAGATACTGCAAGGCGCGCAGGCAAAACGATTGAAAGTGTTAAAAAGGAAATGGAAGACGAGATTCCTGCCAAACGATTTGCAAAAGCAGAAGAAATTGCGTCAGTAGTGGCATTTTTATCTTCCCCTGCTGCCTCTTACATAAATGGTATAAACTTACCAGTGGATGGTGGTAAACTAGGATGTTTATAATTTACGACGTAACAGCCACAGGTGATGGACTAAGTTTTACAAATAATTTTTAAACTCAGTTAAAGTTTTTAATCGATATGAGATGGTGAAAAAAAATATTATTTGTATTAGCCTTTCAGTGTCCATATGTTGTTTTATTTTATTGATTTTAAACTTTTTTGTTGTTCCAATAATACAATTTCTAAGTATAATTATTTCTTATAAAACTATAGATATTTATCCTACAATATTTTTGATTCTGTCAGGGCTACTATTTATAATTTATCTTATTTTAATTGTGTTTTTTGACCAATTCTTTAAAAATTGGCATTTAAACAAATTGTTGAAAACGTCAATACTGTTGTTCTGTAGTGGTATTTTAATTAACTTCTTATACTTATCTTATACTGGATTAATTAATGTAGTCTTTCCCAAACCCTAGAAATGGCCATTATCCCTCTAAAGGTATTACATTCGTTCAAAGGTAATGGCCTATTTATTAGTTTGGTTTCTTAAATTATTGGTAATCATTGTAATGGTTTAACCAAAACATAACAAACAGTTAACATAATCAATGGTAATAGCGTTTACCTTTGAATGATTATTGTTCAAAGTGAATTATTTTTTGCTATGAAAAGCTCTGTTTTGGTTTCGGTATTAATGTCAGTTTATAACACAGATTTTGCTCTAATAAAACGAGCTATAGATTCCGTTTTGAATCAAGACTTTCAAAATTTTGAACTCATTATCATAGATGACGGAAGTGAAATAGGTTTTCAAAATCAATTATTAAAATATGTTGTAGATTTCCAAAGCAAAATAACCTATTTAAGGCATGCGAATTGTGGTCAGTCTGAATCTATTAATAGGGGTATTCTACTAAGTAACGGAGAATATGTAACCGTAATAGATGCCGATGATGAGTATAAACCAAATCACCTAAGGTCGTGCATTAATGAGGTAAATGGCCTAGATCTAATTGCTTCTACGACCGAAACTGTAGTGGGTGCGGATGAAGATTTTTATGTGCCTGATAGATTCGACCAAAGCAAATTTGTGCATGTAGATAATTGTATTTTGTTTGCTACCCTTTTTGGAAAAAGAGAGGTTTTTGCAAATTTTAAATTTCAAAAACGCTATTCTGCTGATTCTCACTTTTATGACATGGCCTCACAAAAATACATTGTAAAAAAGGTGGACTTAAGAACCTATATTTATTACCGAAATTCTCCTAGCAGCATTTGCTCAGTTATTAAGAAAAATGCCCTCTTACCTGTTGGTTGATAATTAACAATACCATGATCATATTTCAACCTGTTTTCGCGAGCCATTTTACTGGTATTTATGACGTAAATAGAAATAATATCTTACCAAACGACAACTACACCTTAGTAAAAGAATGGGCAGATTCAATTATAAAAATTGGACTAAAAGGAGTTATTTTTCATAATAACTTCTCTGAAGGTACGATACAAACCTATCAAAACGATAATATTGAATTTGTAAAAGTAGACTACGATGAAAGATATAGTCCTAACGTTTTTAGGTATTTTGTTTACTATGACTATCTATTAAAACACCATCACAAAATTACCCACCTATTTATAACAGATATTGCAGACGTGGTTGTGGTCAATAATCCGTTTAATAATACACATTTTATATCCAATCAGCATCGTTTGTTCTGTGGTGATGAGCCAAAGCCTCTAGATAATGAATGGATGCGCGCACATTGTGCACATTTTCGTAACAAAATTGCTGATTTCGTTCAGTTTGAAGATGATTTTGGACATGAAACCTTGCTAAACTGTGGCGTGGTGGGAGGGAGCATAAAGGTAATGAAAGAGTTTTTAGAAATGCTTTGTGAACTACACCTGCACTACAATCAGGACAATAAATCAGGCTTTACTGGAGATATGGGTGCCTTCAACTATTTGTTAAGAACCCAGTTTAACGATCGTTTAGTGCATGGTTTTCCTTGTACTACAGTATTTAAGGCCTATCAAATAGATAGAAACGACTGTTGGTTTAGGCATAAATAGGAAGTTGTTCTTATAAAATTCAAATGAAAGGCTTGTCTTACTTTTAATAATCACACACTTCATCTTTTTTACGTAAATTCGCAACCTCATTGGGTTGGTGTTGGTCCAATGTGGACCTTTCATAAAATATGCAACTTTCTAAACTTGAAATTAAAGGATTTAAAAGTTTTGGTGACAAAATCACCATCAATTTTGATCAAGGCATCACTGGCATAGTTGGTCCTAATGGTTGTGGTAAATCGAATGTAGTAGATAGTATTCGGTGGGTACTTGGAGAGCAGAGAACTCGCGCGTTGAGGTCAGATAAAATGGAAAACATCATTTTTAACGGCACACGCAATCGCAAGTCTTTACAGATGGCGGAGGTAAGCATCACTTTTAACAATACCAAAAACTTGTTGCCTACCGAATACACCCAAGTTACCATTACACGTAGATATTACAGAACTGGCGAAAGCGAATATCAATTAAACGGTGTTACATGTAGGCTTAAGGACATCAACGATTTGTTTCTTGACACAGGAATTGGCCCCGATAGCTATGCTATCATCGAACTAAAAATGGTAGACGATATTTTGAACGATAAGGACAATAGTCGTCGTGAATTGTTTGAGGAAGCAGCGGGCATTTCTAAATTTAAAATACGAAAAAAACAAACCCTTAAAAAGCTAGAAGATACTGATAATGACCTAGCTCGGGTAGATGATTTGCTATTTGAGATTGAAAAAAATCTTAAATCCTTGGAAAAACAAGCTAAACAAGCAGAAAAATATTTTCAAATAAAAGATGAATATAAGCTGTTAAGTATAGATTTAGCAAAACTTACGGTTTCTAAATTTAAAGAATCGTTTGACCAAGTAAATAAACAACTACAAACGGAAAAAGATAAAAAAACTGCGCTTGACACACAACTTTTGCTAGTAGATGCAGAAACAGAAAAGTTAAAAGCAGAAATTATTACTAAAGAAAAGCTAGTTGCCTCGCGTCAAAAAGCCCTCAATGAACATATTAATAACCTTAGACAATACGAAAGCGAAAAGAAAATTAAAAATGAAAGGCTAAGGTTTTTAAGTAGTAGAAGTACACAACTAGTAGAGCAAATTGAACAAGACAAAAAAAGCAATGAGCGTGCTGAATTTAGTATAAAAAGCTTAAGCGAAGAAAGCAAAAGTTTAGAGAAACAGTTGGCAGAACTAGAAACATATCTAGAAATCATTAAAAATGAAGCAGATATTCAAAAAACTAAAGCCAATGCTATTCAAGAAGAGCACACTCTCTTAAATGCACAATTAAAAGAAAAACAGGAAAAGGTACACCAACTTTCCAAGTCTGTGGAGATAGCACAGGTACAATTGGTGACTTTGCAACAAGAGCTAGAAAGAACCCACAGCGATACCTCACAGCAATATGCAGGTATGGCAGATTTCGAAGGTAAAATAGCGCAATTATCTGCATCCATTGAAAACAAAAGTGATCAACTTGAAGACTTAAGAGAGCGAGAGACCACCATTCAAGAAAATATTTCTGATTTGGAGGTAGAGGTGGAGGAAATTAAAGACAAAATAGCAAGAAATAGTAGGGTGCTTGACGCAAAGCAAAATGAATTTAACTTAACCAAGTCACTTGTAGATAATTTAGAAGGATTTCCAGAAGCAGTTAAGTTTTTAAAAAAGAATGTAGAATGGACAAAAAACGCACCTCTTTTATCTGATGTGCTCACTTGTGAAGAAAAGTATCGGATTGTGATCGAAAATTATCTTGAGCCATTCATGAATTTTTATATTCTTGATAAACAAGAACATGCGACACAGGCAATTGATTTATTAAGCAATTCTGCTAAAGGAAAAGCCAATTTTTTTGTACTTTCTAATTTTAAAAACTATATCCCGACAGTTACAAGACAGCTAGACAATTGTTTCACTGCCATTTCAATAGTGGAGTATGACGAAAAATATCTGAGTTTAATATCCTATTTACTGGATGGAGTTTATATCTACAAAGGTGCTGATGAGCAATTGCCTGATAAACACGACGGTGTATTTATAACTGAAAGTGGTAAAATAATTAAGCGAAAATATAGCATTTCAGGAGGTTCTGTTGGCCTTTTTGAAGGAAAAAGAATAGGGAGGGCCAAGAATTTAGAAAAATTAGAAAAAGATATTGCTACCATGACCAGCGAAATGGTTAATATTCGCCAGTCTATTACCAAAAAACAAACGACACTTGCAGAACTCAGGCTAAGTACCAAAAAATTAGTAATTGAAACCTTGCAAAGCGAAATTACACTTTTGAACAATGAGCTTATCACCTACCAAACCAAAAAGGAGCAGTTTTCAAAACTATTGCTAGATAGTAATAGCAAAAAGGAAGATTTACAGGATCGTATTAATTCTTTGCAAGAAGAAGTAAATAATTTCGAACCTAGTCACAAACAAGAACAAGAGTTGCTTAATGCCTTGGTTAACAAGATAGAGGCTATTACAGATGAAGTTGTAATACAAAAACAACTAGCTGAACAAAAAACGTCCCTGTTTAATCAAGAGAATATCAACTCTTATCAGTTGGGGAATAAGTATAATGGGATAGTTCAAGAACTTGGATTTAAACAAAGTACCTATGAAACTAGCAAAGATAGAATAGCCAAAAGCAGAGAAGAGCTCACTAAAATAGAAGATGAAATTAAACTTTTAGTTGAAACCGCCGAAGATCAAGATGATACCCTTGTGGAATTATATAAAGAAAAGGAGGCTATCGAACAAGGGTTGGCGGAAGCCGAAAAGGCCTACTATGCAACACGTGGAGCTATAGACCTTTTGGAGAAAGACGCTAAAGAAACACAAAAACAGCGAGAAACAGCCGATGTGCTCATCATGGAGTTTAACAATAAACTTAATGAAAGCGTGTTAAATTTTACTTCAGTGAAAGAACGGCTTTCTGTTGAATTTCAAGTAGATATAGATGAGATATTGGCTAATGAGGGAGAAGAGCTTCAGCTGTCTCCATTACCTGAATTGGAGTTAAAATCTAAAGTGGAGCATTGTAGAGCATCATTAGAAAAAATAGGCCCAATAAATCCTATGGCCATGGAGGCATATAATGAAATTAAAGAAAGGCATACTTTTATAACAGATCAAAAAAATGATTTGGTGCTTGCAAAAACATCCTTAATGCAAACGATTTATGAAATAGACATAGTAGCAAAACAAACATTTAACGATGCCTTCATTAAGATAAGAGAAAACTTTATTTTGGTTTTTAGATCACTTTTTAGTGATCAAGATTCATGCGATCTTAAGTTAATCAATCCTGAAAACCCTACGGAATCTGCCATTGATATTATAGCCAAACCCAAGGGGAAAAAACCATTGACTATAAATCAATTGTCGGGTGGGGAAAAAACACTAACAGCGATTTCATTATTGTTTGCAATATACCTACTTAAGCCAGCGCCATTTTGTATTTTCGATGAGGTGGACGCGCCATTGGATGATGCCAATATCGACAAATTTAATACCATCATACGTAAATTTGCCAATGAAAGCCAGTTTATTATTGTCACTCATAATAAACGTACAATGGCTAGCACTGACATAATTTATGGTGTGACAATGGTTGAGCAAGGGGTGTCAAGGGTAGTGCCTGTTGACTTAAGAGAGCTAGACTAATCATTTATTCTAACACCATACATGGAATAGCCACCGTAAAAGAGGTCCCTTTACCCTCTTCAGATTGTAATTCTATAGTGCCATTTGCTCGGTCTACTGCATCTTTTACCAAATACAACCCTATGCCCGAGCCTGATTCGTAATGTGTAGCACGATAAAACATTCTGTAGATTTCACTTTGATACTTTTTTTCAATGCCAATACCGTTGTCTTCGATAACAATTACTGCGCTCGATTTATTACTAGTAATATCTATTTTTAAGCTCTTTTCAGCACTTTCTCTTTTTTGATATTTTATGGCATTCGAAACTAAATTGTTAAGGATTATTTTCATCCTAAACTCATCGTTAATAAATTCATCCTCTTGGTGAATGTTTATCAGCAGGTTAATATCAGAAGTTTCTCTGTAAAAATTTTGTGCCTCTAATGCTTCGTTTACAATTTCAGAAAACACAATGGCTTTGGTGTTTACATCAAGTCGGTCTTTTTTGTAATAATTTATGATACTATTAATAAAACCATCAAGCCGCTTTACACTTCCTTCTATAAGATTTAAATAATGAACGGTTTCATATTCTTGATTTTTCATCCTAGCAAGATCTACCAAACCAAGCATGGACCTCAGAGGTGAACGGAGATCATGGGAAGCACTATATACAAATCTACTTAATTCTTCATTGGTTTTCTTCAGCTGATTGTTTCGTTCTTCAAGGTCTTTTCGGGTATCAAACAAATTAACGGCGTTGTCAAGACAAAGCTTAATTTCATTCTCAATCCAAGGCTTGCTTACGTAACTATAAACGTTACCTTTATTGATGGCATCAACTACGGCAGTAATGTCTGTATAGGCAGTGAGTAATATTCTTATTATGTTTGGATGTCTTAGTCGTACATCGCTTAAAAACTCCACACCAGTAATGAGTGGCATTCTTTGGTCGGCAATTACAACCTTAATTTCATTACCTTTTAACATGTTATATGCCACTTGTGGGTCGGTGGCGGTAAAAACCTCATAGTCGTTTCTAAAACACGCCTTAAAAATAGAAAGATTGGCCGCTTCATCATCAAGATACAAAACTTGGGGCTTTTCATTTACCATAAGACATCGTTTAGGAATGATTAATCTTCTTAGGCAAATATATCAAAAATTTGGTACCAATGCCCAATTCAGACTCTACAAATATCCTACCTTCGTGTTTTTCAACTATTTGATAGGTAATCGACATACCTAGTCCTGTGCCCTCGCCAGTTTTTTTGGTGGTATAAAATGGTTCAAATACCTTATTAATAACTTCTTGTGACATGCCGATCCCGTTGTCTTCTATCACCACATTTACATAATCATCAATTACTCTAATAGACAAAGTCAGCTGTCCACCGTAAGTAGTATGTCTCTTTTTAATTGCATAAATGGCATTGTTCAAGATATTCATAAATACTTGGTTGAGCTGACCAGGAAAACACTCAATAGTGTCTATTTCTTCATAATTTCTAATTACTTCAATATTACCAAGTTCATTATTTAATAAAAGTAGCGTAGAATCCAAGCCTTCTCTTATATCGGCATCTTTAAAGTCTGATTCATCCAGTCTTGAAAAATTTTTTAATCCTCGAACTATTTCTGCCGTTCTATTAGCTCCTTCTGTAATACCCTTCAGAAGCATTTGAATTTCCTCTTTAAGATAGTCCAAGTCAAGTTTTCTCTTTAAACTTTCAATTTCTGCAAAACGCTGTTCCAAATTTTCGGTGTTACTTTTCAGTTTTTCATAAGTTTCTAGAATTTTTATCATATCATCTAGGTCTCTTTTAAGTGGTGATACGCTAGAAATTACAAAATTTATAGGATTGTTAATTTCATGAGCCACCCCAGCTGTGAGCTGACCCAAAGAGGCCATTTTTTCTGAATGAATCAATTGTGCCTGAGCGGCTTTAAGGTTTTCTAAAGTTATTTGAAGTTGATCCTTCGATTCATTGAGAGCAAAAGTACGTTCTTCAACCCTTTGCTCAAGCAAAACGTTTTGTTCCTTTATTATCTTCTCATTTTCTAAAGTAGCCAATAATTCTCTTGCTTGAGAAGCATCCTTTTCCTTTCTTAAAAGGTTAATTCTATTTGCTAAAGCTATCGAAAACAATGTAGCTTCTATAGCAGACCCAATTTGTAACCCATTAAAAGTAAACAGATTGAAAGGTAAAATACCATAGTCTTTAAGTACATAAACAGCTACAAAAACCAAAAATATTGACCAATTAATTAGAAAAAACAAACCTGATTTATTGCCTCGTTTAAAGCATAGCCAAGAACTTAAGAGCCCCAAAATAGCAGACAAACCAGCATTAAGATCAATCCAGTGGTAAGCAAAGGTTCTATAACCAAGAATGCTTAATAGTCCACAAATACAATACATAACAATGAAAATGTTAAACACTTCGTGAAAAACCGGTGTATACTTTTTAGTATTAAGAAAAATTTGTGCAAATAAAATTGTTGCAATTCCTGATATGACTCCAGCAAAATTTACTGTATAGGTCACAATGTATTGATAATCAGGATATAAATAACGAATATCAAATCCAATTAAAACTGCTTGTGTATAAGTTATGGCCAATACATATAAAGAATAGTATAGATAATTTTTATCTTGGGTGTTTACAAATATGATTAGATTATAAAAGAGCATAACTAACATAATGCCAAAATAAATCCCAGAAATCAAGTCTCTAAAAGATAATTCTTGCAAAGTTTCATAAACAGATACAATATCAATTGGGAGTAGTATTTGAATACTTGATTTAACCTTCAACAGGATTTGGCAGTGCTCATTTTGTGAAAGGTTTAACAAATACATTAAGTTTTGATTTTGAAATTTCCTTTTGGTAAAGGGATGGTTACGGCCGATTTGAACACTATCGACAATAGTATTTGTTTTGATTTTATATATTGTTACTTCATCAAGTAAGGGATACTGAATATCTACAATTAACTCCTTGGCCATTTCTGGATTAAACACGGCAAATTTTATCCAAACTATTCCTTGGCTAGCGCTAAAATTAGGAACAGATTTATTGCAAGGAGTAAAGCCGCCTTGGTTAAGAATATCTAGTACTCCTTTTCCGCTATTTTCATCGATAAGGTATTCACAATACTTACCGATCTTGAGATGTTCGCTGTTGTTGTTGCACACTATCTCCTTACCCGAAACAAAGGAAGAGAGTAAAATCAGACATTTAAATAAAAGGGATTTCATATCATCAGATTTGTAACTGATACTCTATTGTTAAGTTACCACGTTTGGTGTTCTCAACCAGATTTTGATTAAGATTCGAACGAATCAATTGAATTATACTTCTACTTTCTTGATTTGCATGTTGCAGTTCAATACAGTCAGGTATTACTTTAACAGTAGCAATGAGATCTTCTTTAGGGTAAAAAAATGTGCCATTATTGCCTATAGTAGGCTCCAAAATAAAGCCCAAATCTGCTGAAACACGAGCAGTATACGGAGAGCAAAGTGCAAAAAGGCTGGACATACCTAATTGTTCTGTTATAATGATACATGCGCGACTTAACACGGTTATTCCGAGCCCCATACCCGCTACTTCTATGGAATTCCATAAACCGCAAAGCTCACCTGTGACATGTTGATCGTATACTTTGATGAGGTCAAAAACACCAGCATCTTTATCTTTTAATGCTTCCTCAATGGGTAAAAGATGATTTTTATAAGTCTTATGTACCCTAGCACCTCCAAATACCTTTTCGCCATTTTCTGATTCTGCCAAAATCATATAAGCCGCTGGGTTGGACGTCCAATCATGGCTTGAAGAGGTGACTTTTTTTATACCTACACTATTTAATACCCTACTATGTCCTTCAATGAACTTCTCACATGCTTCAACGTCATCGATTGCTCTTATTGCCCTCAATCTTACCATTGTAGTAGTTATTCACCTATGCGAAAAATTTGATTTATATCAACGAAATATCTCCCTGAATTAACAGTATCACCTAAAAATATTTTCATTGTCAACTCTGATATAACTCCAGCCCCCATTACCACAGATGAGGCAAGTTGCGGCCAAGAGTTTATAGATTTATTGATTTCAGGTATGGAAATCCTCAGTCGTTCGGAAATCGTATCATAGTCTACAAATGCCTTTAACACCGTCATCCTTTCTACGTTATCAATCCAATTAGGGCTATTAATTCCCAAACCGTCTAATCGCCCATGTAATAAAGGATAAGTATTATCGAGATCATACCGTTCGATATCTACTAAACAACGATCGTTGGTCTCCATAACTACAGGTATTTGATGCTTTTTTGCTTGTTTCCTAGCCTCTACCTTTACTTCAATTTGGTCACATTCTTCTATTAAAAGATCCAATTTACCGTTATCTAAAAGAAACGCTTCACTGTTTCCTATTTCAAACCCTTTGATAAAACAAACTACTTTTAAAAAGGGATCAATCTCGGCAATTTCTCTAGCAGCGATGACTGCTTTATTATAACCCAATTGCGATACATCACATCGTAATCTGTTCAAATTCGATAGTTCAATTTCATCAAAATCTGCAAGACGTATTTCTCCACAAATTCGACCCATTGCCAAGGTTATAGCAATAGACTTGCCTACTGAAAGACCTATTATGCCTACCGTTTTGTTTGCTAAGAGCTTCTGTTCTTCGCTCGTAATTTTATATTGATTTCTTGCAGTTCTTAAAAATATAAAATCTTCCTTATGCAATAGATGCACTAGTTTTGAACTCCAAGGATAGTATACCCAAAGGCCATATCTTTCCAATGGCACACCGCCCACTAACTTTTGAGATTCATAAATCAATTCCTCCTTGCTAAATGAAATTGAAGGATAACGAGATTTTATAAGTTCAAATATTTGATTTTCGATAGTATCAAATATTTGAATATTAGGCATGGACTTGAGAAGCAGTTCAATTTGATTAAAATCCTGTTGGGCATCAAATATTAATGGTTCATAATCCGTATTTTTTGAAACTGTTTTTTGAAAATACATCGCTTATAAATACTTCCCTCCTGCGTTTAACAAATCAACCACCAAGTTTTTATGCTCAATTTAAGGACATTTTATTTGTCCTCATTAAATTTTGTATGTATCAAGTCTGCCACCAGTCCAGTCCATCCAGTTTGGTGATTAGCACCAAGCCCTATACCATTATCTCCATGGAAATATTCGTAAAATAAAATGTACTGGTTAAACTCTTCGTCATTCTGAAGCTTAGGATGGTCTCCATAAATAGGTCTTTTTCCTTCTTCGTTTTTCAAGAAAAGTTTGGACAGTCTTAAACTTATATCGTCCGCTATTTCTTTTAAGTTTTTAAGTTCACCTGATCCTGTTGGATATTCCACTTTAATCTCATCTTTATAATAATTATAAAATTTACGAAGAGATTCTATGATAAGATAATTAACTGGAAACCAAATTGGACCTCTCCAATTAGAGTTTCCACCAAACATGGCAGTATCTGATTCGCCCGGGTTGTATTTAACACTAAGTATTTCTGTTCCTGTATTAAACACGTAAGGATTGTCCTTATGATATTTCGATAAGGCCCTGATCCCGTAATCCGATAAAAATTCTTCTGGATCTAGTAGCCTCTTAAGTACTTTTTTGAGTCTAGCTTCCCTTAATAAAGAAAACCTTCGCTTTACTTTTTCCTCCCCATCTGGTCGGGTAGATACCAATGTACCCAATTCGGGTCTGTATTCTAAAAACCATTCTAATCTACGTTTGAAATGCGGAAACTCATCCATAAAGTCGGCTTCCAAGGTTTCAACCGCAAATAGTGGAATTAACCCCACCATAGAACGAACTTTTAGAGGAATATATTCTCCGTTTTCTAGGTTCAAGACATCATAAAAAAACTCATCTTCATCGTCCCACAAATCCAACGTTCCGCCTCTAAGGTTAGCAATTGCACCAGCTATATACAAGAAGTGCTCAAGAAACTTAGAGGCCATATCTTCATAAGCAGAATTGGTTTTACTCAGTTCTAGTGAAATACGAAGCATATTGAGAGAATACATGGCCATCCAACTTGTGGCATCAGCCTGCTCTAGCCTTCCACCCGTTGGTAAAGGCCTACTTCTGTCAAAAACCCCAATATTATCTAGCCCTAAAAAGCCCCCTTGAAAAATATTATGTCCTTCACTATCTTTTCTATTTACCCACCAAGTAAAATTGAGACAAAGCTTATGAAACACCCTTTCTAAAAAACTAGTATCAGCATTGCCATGGATATCTTTTTCCATTTCGTATACTTTCCAACAAGCCCAAGCATGCACTGGAGGATTTACGTCACTAAAACTCCACTCGTAAGCAGGAATTTGCCCGTTTGGATGCATATACCACTCACGTAGGAATAAAATAAGTTGGCGTTTGGCATAGTCAGGATCTACCAAAGCAATAGGAATTGTATGAAAAGCTAAATCCCAAGCTGCATACCAAGGGTATTCCCATTTATCAGGCATAGAGATAATCTCCATGTTATTGAGATGCCACCATTCTTTGTTACGACCGTGTAAACGTTCTGGTGGAGGTGTTCCCATATCTCCTTTGAGCCACAAAGAGATATCGAAGTAATAAAACTGTTTGGTTATTAACATACCCGCCAATGCTTGGCGTTGTACGTTTTTCATATCTAAGTCAGTGACGTTCTTCTGAAGTTCTTCATAAAAAATATCAGCTTCGTTGTACCTTTTGTTAAATAGTTCGTCATAATCTACAAATGGTCTTTCAAGGGAGTGCTTCGAAAGTCTTAATTTTACGGTAGCTGATTTGCCAGGAGCTAGTGTAAATTTATATCTTAATGCAGACTTGGTGCCCTTACGTTCTGGATTTATTGTAGCTGGCTTACCAGTAACGATGTAATCGTTTATCCCATCTTTCCAATAACCGCTGGTTGGCTTATGGCCGTACACACGTACATGATTCGTTTCATTTTCACAAAACATTGGCTCTGGGGCGCCTTCGTAATAGAAAAAATAGTCACCAAGGTCACGATGTTCTACCTTAAAATAATTGCCCTTTTGAGCTGATATATTTGGTTTATATGGATCGCGCACCCAAGTCCAAAAGTTTCTAAACCATAGATGGGGCATTACATGAATCGTAGATTTCTCTGGACCTTTGTTTACAACTGTTATTTTAATCAGTATATCTTCTTCTTCATTCTTGGCATATTCAGAGAATACGTCAAAATACTTGTCATTGTCAAAAACTCCGCTGTCTATTAAGTTATATTCGGGCATAGCTCGACCCCTCATTTCATTTTCAAACAAAAGTTTGGAATAAGGATATTCTGACTGAGGGTATTTATAAAGCATTTTTACATAAGAGTGGGTAGGAGTACTATCAAGATAATAATAGTATTCTTTCACATCTTCCCCATGATTTCCTTGGTTCCCTGTAAGTCCAAACAACCTTTCTTTTATGATAGGGTCACGCTCATTCCATACGGCTACGGCAAAACACATCAATTGCTTGATGTCACAAAAACCCATTAATCCGTCTTCGCCCCATCTATACACTCTACTCCGCGCCGCATCATGAGGAAAATATTCCCATGCAGATCCATCGGGACTATAGTCCTCACGAACAGTACCCCACTGACGTTCAGTCATATAAGGCCCCCACATTTTCCAACCACGCTTACTCTTTGCTAATGCGGTACGCTCTTTTTCTGGATTATAACTCACTTTGTTAATAGTTTAGGATGAATACTTAATAAAAATTAGGGTGAGGAAATCAAAAATAATGTTTTTATTTTTAATAATAAGAATACCAATGGTGTTACTTATACCAATTTTTTATGAAGTAGGTATATAGTAAGGTATTGGATTCACCCATAAAAATAAGAAAAAATGTACAAAGTGGGTAATTTGATAGCAAAAATTGGTAATTTTTGTGTTTTCACTAAGTTTAATGAGGTTTTACAACGTTCAACTTATAACTTTTATATCAAAGATTAATTATAAAAGCAATAACGATAATCATTTGTTTGGCACAAAATTAAACTTAAATTTGGGTTAAGTTGATTCACTTTTTTGGTTAATATTAGAAAGCTTCGTTCTAATCTTTTAATGTATGAATGGCCAAAGCAATGAGATAGTTACTCAAGAAATGCTCACATCGGAGCTGGCAAAGGCCTATGAAATGCGGGTGAGCGATTTGGATGTTAGTATTAAAATGGTTAATGATACGCTTGACACTGCAATAGCGCTAAAATGCCCACAACTGGTAGCCAATTCTAAAACACTAATTGGACTTTTTTTAATGATAAAAGGAGACTTTGAAATGTCTCAGAAGGCTTCTTATGAAGCATTGGAATATTATAAAATTAACAAAAATAGGAAGGGAATTGCAGATGCCACATTTAATTTGGCAAGCACTTACTATAAAACGGATAACTTTCATAAAGGTCTCTTGCTACTTTTAGAATGTAAACAAATTTATGCTGATCTTGTAGACCATGCCAATCTCAGTAAAGTACTTAAAGCTATAGGTACTGTTTATGAATATCTTGGAGATTTACACAATGCCAAGGAATCTTATGAAGAGAGCATAGCCACGGCCATTATTTGCAATGATACCAATTTGGAGTCTAATGGCTATAATCCTTTATCTGGTATTTATCTTAAACAAGGGATGTTGGTCGAGGCCATGAATTTATCACAAAAAAGCATTGACCTCAAAATATTAAGCAACGATGAACGAGGCTTAGCATATTCGTATTACAGCCGAGGCAAGGTGTATTTACAACTACTTCAATACAAACAAGCTATTGCTGATTTTAACAGATCTTTGAGCATACAAACCAAGATAGGAGATAGACTAGGAGAGGGGATGTGCCTAAATAAATTAGGAATGGGACATTATCAGCTAGAAGAGTTCGACCGTGCCATCTTATATCTCACTAAGGCGCAATTGATTGCCTATCAGTATAATATAATGCTTATTCAATATAAATCTAGTTACACGCTGTATTTGGTTTATAAAAAGATGGGAGATATTAAGAACGCCATGCACTATTTGGAAGAATACAACTCTCAAAAAGATTTGGTAATTAAGCAAAAATCTGCAGATATTATATCAAGCTATGAGGCCATTTTTAAGCTTGAAATGGTGCAAAAGGAAGCACAATTGCAAGCTGAGCGAATGGAAATTATAGAAAACAAAAACCAAGAACTTGACTCCTTTTTTTATAGGGTATCACATGACCTTAAAGGCCCTATAGCCTCTTTAATGGGTTTGCATAATTTGATTATTCTTGAAGGATTTGAAGGTGAGGCCAAAAAGTATTTTGATCTATATCATACCCAGTTCATTCGGCTGAACACGATAATAATGGATTTAATTAATCTCACCAAAATGAATAGTATTGAAGACAATAAGGTGGAGATTAATTTTAGACAACTTACAATGGACTGTGTAAACTCTTTAGTGTATCTTAAAAACTTTGAAAATATAGAATTTCATTATGAAATTGAAGAAAATTTAAATTACTATTCTCAATGGGTGATTGTAAACACCATCCTCCAAAACCTTATTGAAAATGCTATTAAATATTCTAAGGAGGAAGGGCAATCATCGGTAAAGATCAGAATTTATAGGGAGTCAAACCAGTTGATAATACAAGTAGACGATAACGGACTCGGCATATCCAAAGAAGACCAAGATAAGGTGTTTGATATGTTTTATAGGGCAACAAGACAAGCAGAAGGAACAGGGCTAGGGTTGTATATTTTAAAAAGGGCTGTTGAACGACTTCATGGACAAATCCGGTTGAACAGCGAATTAGAAGTAGGAACCTCTTTTAAAGTGATTATCCCTTATTAATAACAATGCAATTTAGTGGTATACTACTTGCCTTTCTAGAATGATATAATTAACTGAAGTAAATCTAATGGCTTGTTAATAAAGACTTTTGGAAAAACTTGGTTTTGCTTAACTTGGTGTAATTATTAAAAGCAAAACAAATAATATAAGCCAAAACAACGCCGATTATCGAACCAAAATAAGTATCCTCGACAAAATGTTGTGCTATGTATACCCTTGATATTGCGACCAAAATTGCACAAAAGAGGTACATTGACTGTAATAATTTATTAGAAGTGAGTAGACTTAAAAAAAAGAACATGGCAAAGGCCGTAAGTGTGTGGCCAGAAGGGAAGCTGTTATAAGCATGATTAATCACTCCCTCTGTAGTATTAATTACGATTTTACCTTCAAAATACTTTATTGGTCTAAAGAAATTTGTAAAAACCACCTTTTTCAGCAGTTGAGATACCAAAGAGGGTATAGCATAACAAGTAAGTGCGGCTAAAGCATAATAATAATTAACAAAAAGCATTATAAGAACGAACCCTATAAAAAACAGTCCGTCACCAACATGGGTATAAAATCTAAAAAACTGGCCTACATATATGTTGTAGTTACGGTTAAGAACTAAAAAACTTTCTTCTTTTCCGTTAAAAAAAAGAAAAAAACCAATTACCAAGAGGAATACAGCGTACAAATAGATAAAGATATTATTTTTTAGGTTTGTATTCATTGCTATAGGTGTAAATGTTACTGCTCTTGAGGGTCTTCTCTATCTCTGAGCTTTTTATCATCTACATTTTTATTTAAAAATTCGTTAAGTTTATCAATATCCATGTTACTAGTGATCTCTCCAAACGGATTTATATTAATATCAAAGCCTTGCAGATCAGGGTGAACTTTAGGCTTTTCTTCTTCCTTTTTCTTTTTAGACATATAATTGAGGACTAATTATTAAAACCACCATTTTTAGATAAATCGTTGGCCCAACACAATACCATATCCTACAAAAGTAGAGCCATATAATGCAGTTTCAAACTACAACACATTTAAGCTTTGTTCTTTGATTTTTTCTAGTTCTTCTTTCATTTCAACAACCAGCCTCTGCATGTCCGCATCATTGGCTTTAGAACCAATTGTATTTATTTCTCTACCAATCTCTTGCGCCACAAACCCGAGCTTTTTGCCATTGGCGTCCTTTCCTTTTATACATTCGTCAAAATAATCAAGATGTTTTTCTAGTCTAACTATTTCTTCTTGGATATCTAGCTTTTCGATATAATAAATTACTTCCTGTTCAAAACGATTATTGTCATATTGTTCTGATTTTAACAAGTCGTTTAGTTGCTTGTGCAGCCTGTCTCGCACGGCTTGGATTCTCGTAGGGTTAATAAGAACGATTTTTTGGAGATTTGTCCTTATTTTCAAGATATATTCCAGCAACTTGGTTTGAAGTACTTCGCCTTCGTGTAAACGAAACTGCTCACATTGAATTAATGAATCCTCTATGGCTTTTGCCACGATTAACCAGTCTTCTTCTACAGCCTCATTTCCTCCGCTTGTCATGTATGTATCAGGCATTTGCAAGGCCATTCTAAATATATCTTGGCTTTCTACCTCTAGTTCTTGTGCAAGTGAGAGCAGCTCTTGATAATAACCCTTTACAACTTCTTTGTTTATAGAAACTTTTGGTTTTTGCTCGCCTTTATATTCAATATCTAATGACAATGACACTTTGCCTCTCTCTAAATATTTGCTAACCAAATTTCTCAAATCAGCGTCTTTGTCGCTAAAAAACTTAGGAAGTCGAGAACTTAAGTCCAAAAACTTGGAATTAAGAGACTTTATTTCGATTGTAAGGGCAAATTTTTCATTTTCTACGGTTACGGTGCCATAACCTGTCATTGATTTGATCATCTTGTTGTTTTTAAAAAGGCTTTTAGAATTAAGTGAAAAAATTTGACCCCTACACGCCTCCTGAATAATATTTACAAAAATAAAGTTAAATGTGGTTAATGCAAAATTAATATATTGATGTAGGGAATGTTAGCACCTATCAATGATACCATCCAAAATTCCAAAACAATACTAATAAGCATCGAGAACCCAGTCCACCATAGTAAAAGTTTCCGCATAATGGCTAGCAACTCCAATTTTGCTGCCTCTTTTTTTGCCTAATCTTACCACTACCGCATTTTTAGAAGGTATCACGATTATGTTTTGCCCACCTATGCCACGTGCATAGTAAAAACTAACTCCTCTATAAGAAGGAACCAACCACCACTGGTATCCATAAAAATCAACCAAGCTAGAATCTTTTTTGTTTTTGATTAGTGAAGGAGAAAGAGACTCTTTCACGTAGTTACTAGAAACCACCTGCACACTGTCCCATTTACCTTGGTTTAAATATAATTTACCAATTCGTGCAAAGTCACGTGCATTAGAATAAAAACAACAATATGCTTTTTCATCTCCGTTGGTTTTATCTATACTCCAATAGGCAGGATGCTCTGCCCCAATTTTTTTCCATAATTTTTCTGAAGCATATGTGGATACCTTAACACCAGTAGCGGACTGAAGTACAAACGAAAGTATTTGAGTATCTCCACTTTTGTAGTCATAAAATTGCCCTGGCTGGCTATTTGTTTGGAGATTGTCCACCAAAGTTTTAAGGTTGTCGCCATAATAGGCTTCGGTGGTCATTGAGAATGGGCTAGAATAGCTCTCCTCCCAGTTGGTACCACTGCTCATGGTAAGCAAATTTTTTATTGTGATTTTCGACTTGGAACCCTCTTTATATGAAGGTAAAAAATCCCCAACTGGTTGGTCCAAACTTTTGATTTTCCCTTCGTCGTAGGCTATTCCGATAAGTATACTTATGATGGACTTTGCCATTGAAAACGAATTAGATATGCTGCTGTCAGAATAGCTTTCCCAATACTGCTCATGTTGTAAAGAATCATTCATAACCACCAAAAAGGCAACTGTTCCAAGTGCCGTATGAATGCTATCTAGCTTTGCTGGTACTTTTCTTTTGTTATATTGAGTAGATGTTCGCCAAGGCTGCGGTTTGCTTGTGTCTACTTGGCGCTGTTCAAAAATCTTCCAATCATCTATATCAGCAAAATTGTATCTAAGTGCCTTGTAAACATAGGTCTTGCCAGTTACTAAAACATAAATATTGAACACCGCAATAATTAATAATAACCCTATCCCTACAATTTTCCCTAACTTTTTTGTCAAACCCATTTTATTCAATTTTAACCTTAACTTCGTTTCTCTTTACTTACCATAAACGTAAAAAGAATTTTTGTTAACTACGAAATAATGCAGTCTTTGATGCACCATTTTAAAGTATATTTATTTTTTTGGGTATTAATTATCTTATTTGGATGCAAAAACAATTCTGAAAGAAGGGTAAACAGGGGATTCTATTATTGGAAAACGGTATTATCAATATCCGAAGATGAAAAAAATTATCTTAAAACCCTACAGATTAATAAATTATATCTAAGACTAGGTGATTTAGAATGGAGCACAACCCATCAACGAGCGATTTTAAAAAATACTATTATTTTTAGGGATTCAATTCCGACTTTTTTGGAGGTTTGCCCAACTATTTTTATAGTAAATGAAATGTTAGACTCGATACAAGAACAAGATATAGAGGCTACTGCCAATTATATTCATAACGCTGTGATTGGATTATTAAAAACAAAAACTAACACGCTGCAAATAGACTGCGATTGGAACAAAAAAACCCAAAACAAGTATTTCAAACTGCTCCAGGCTCTTAAAAATAGGTGCCCATGGGCCCTAAGTGCTACAATACGATTGCACCAAATAAAATTTAAGCAAAAAACAGGTGTACCACCAGTTAGTCAAGGTTTGTTGATGTGTTATAATATGAGCAACCCTCGATTATTTAACCCAACCAATTCTATAATAGACCTAAAATTAGTTGATAGCTACACGAAAAACCTTGAACAATATCCAATTCAGCTAGATATTGGGCTGCCACTATTCAGTTGGGTAGCTGTATTTCGAAATAAAAAATTTAAACGTTTAGTTACGGCTAGAAAAACAACACTTGAAAAAAACATGGATTTTGAGAATCTTTCAGAATCATTATTTAGGGCAAAAAGAAATACACAAATCGCAAATGTTCCTATCTTTGAAAATGATATTTTGAGAGCTGATGATGTAGAAATAAATATATTAAAAAAGGTTAGCACTCTTTTGAATTCAAGACTAAAAAACAAATCGAACAATATTTTACTTTTTCACTTTGACCCAAAAACAATAGAGAACTATGAAAACCAAGATGTTCAAAACTTGTATCGCCTTTTTGATTAGCATTTCTTATTGTTTTGGTTGTGGCGGTGGGTACGACTGGCGTACTTATGGAAATCTTTTTGGGCCTGAAGTATTAAGTGATGGACTGTATGCAGATTATTTTGTTAGTCCTCCTTATTGTGACTTTTGTAATGACCAAGTTCAAGAAACCAATTTAGTGGAGTGGCAAAAGCAATTTCCTCAAATAAAAGATATTGAAAATTTTAGAGAGGTTTTGTACAATGCTTCTTATCAACAATTACAAGACTTAAGTAATAGCAACAACCCCTTCGCATCTAATGCATTTGCACAATTACTACTTACTCCTTCGCTTAAAAACGAATTGGAATATATACTTTTTGCCAAAAGTTGTGAAAAGTTTGCAGTAATCAATTCAGATGATGAACAGCCTAACAACGACCAAATGATAGCATTGGCGGCTGCTACAAAAACACTTGTCACCCAAGCACTAGAACAAATGAAGTCTGTTGAGAATGTTTTTATCAAACAACGTTATCTATTTCAGGCGGTTAGAATGAATTTTTACGGCGGCTATAATGAGGATGGAATCGCACTTGTTGATGAATTTAATGAAGCGCTTGGCTCAAAAGAGAGCATCTACTATAGAATTTTAGCTTATAAAGCGGGAGCAATGAAATTGTTGGGTAAAAAAGCAGAAGCTGACTTGCTTTTTGCCAGAATTTTTAATGAATCCGACGCACTACGAAATTTGGCCTACATAAATTTCTTAAGGCTAAACGATGAGGATAATTCTTGGGACCAAATTGTTGAAATCGCCAAAACACCTCAAGACAAGGCAAGCATTTGGATGCTTAAAAACCTGTATGTCAACACAGTTACGCTTGAAGCACTTACTAATGTTTATAAAAATGAAGTTAACTCTTCAAAGTTAGAATTACTTACTCTCAAATACTTAAATGATATTGAGAGTTCCATATTTATCCCATATCTTGAAAAAAGTGTGCCCTTAGATTCACTTTCTCTTACCTACGGCGCCGAAGATACTTGGGATAAACACGGTTTGGTGAAGGTAACAGAAGACAACTGGTGGCAACGCTTTTGGAAAGGAATTGTTAATTTTTTTAGAAAACTGTTTGGAATGAAACCTGTTAGCCAACAAGATAAAAATGTAAATGCTTGGTTGGCGCAAAACGGAGTTTATGATGCTGATGTTAAGCCTGCGGCTGAATCAAACACAATTATGGATTTCAAAAAATTTATTGAAGAGGTAAGTCAAAATGAGTTTGTAAAAAATAAACAATTGTATAAAACAGTATATGCCTATTTGAATATTATGACTCAGAACTATCAAGAAGCCAATGACTTATTGGAAGAAGCCAAAGTATTAAATGCAAATGGAAACATAGCCCTTACTGAGCAAATCGATTATTTGTTAGTACTTAACGAAACCATGTATAGCACTTTAAATTCGTCTTTAGAAACCAAAATTTTAAAATACCTTGTAGTGCCTATTGACCCAGAAAATTCATATGCCAGCTATAGACGAAACCTATTGTTAAACGAACTCGCAAGAAGATACTTGCAAAATAATGATATCTTGCATGCAACTTATGCTTTATCTTTTTCTAGTAATAACAACCTACTTGCCAGTGCATTGATTGACTGGTACATGACTATTGAAGAATTGGAGCAACTTATTGAGGCCTCCGCATCCCCACAAACGGAACTTGAAAAATATTGGATTAGTGGTTTTTATTCAAAAGATCAATTGCTTGAGATAAAAGGTATTAAATATACTAGGATGGGTATGTTTACACAAGCTGAACCTATTTTTTCGACATTACAATCCAAAGGTTATTTTAAAGAAAAGTCTCAAGAAGAATCAGACGATGTGGCAATTAATACAAGTTTTGAATTTACGCCTTACCCTAACAAGCCTAGTGATTTACAATATTTTACGCATCCAACATTTAACAAAGAAATCATTAAATTACTAAATGCTAAAGATTATTTAAAGGTAGCCAACGGTTTGTATTATAGCCAATATGTCAATTATTCTAAAACGCTTTGGGATGGCGGCCTTTTATTCGCTCTAAACCAAACCAATTACCCAGGAAGTTATCCATTTAATATAGCGTCTTTTGCTACTGAATTTCATAATCGTAAGTTATCTTTCACAAAACAATATTGTACCCAATACCTTGCGTCTACATATTACAACAAAGCGTTTGAACAAGAAACAAATAAGGAAAACAAGGCACAATGTTTATATTTGACCAAACTTGCACTTGAAAAATCATACGTAAGCTACTACGAACAGGGTAATTGGCAAGATGGCTTACCAATATTTGAAAATCTTCAAAAGAATTATTCTGACACTAAGTTTTATCAGGAAGCCAGTTATAATTGTGCTTATTTAAAAGATTTTTTAAAGAATCAAGTTTCTAATTAGCCATCAATTAAAAGCCATTTTTCCGAACTCTTTAGATCATAATCATTTGTAATCAAAAAAGCATTTGTAAAAATTCTGGTTTCAAACATAATTAAATGGTAAAATTCCTATATTTGCTTTCTGATTTTTAATCTATTCACGTCATGAAATTCGTTGTTTCCTCTTCTTCGCTTTTAAAACAACTTAACTCGATTAGCGGCGTAATTGCTCCAAATCCAATTGTTCCTATCCTAGAAAATTTTCTATTTGAGATAGATCGAGATAAGTTAACTATCACAGCATCTGATTTGCAAACTTCAATAATAACAGAGATGCAAATAGAATGTAAAGAAAAAGGTAATATTGCCATACCTGCAAAAATTCTTACCGAAACCTTAAAAAACCTGCCAGAGCAACCTGTTACATTCACTATAGATGAAGACACCTATAGTATTGAGCTAAGTTCTGACAATGGTAGATACAAATTAGCAGGCGAAAATGCTACCGATTTTCCTAAAGTACCCACTGTAAATAAGTCTTATTCAGCAGATATAGCCTCGGAAGTTCTCAATAGAGCCATTGCAAGCACAATTTTTGCATCCAGCACCGACGAATTGAGACCTGCGATGAATGGTATTTTTATAAAATTTGCTGATACTAATACCACATTTGTCGCCACAGATGGCCATAGACTTGTACGTTTTAGAAGGGTGGATGTAGTGTCTGATGCAGATACCTCAATCATTGTACCCAAAAAGGCATTTGATTTATTAAAAAAATCGTTGCCAACAGAAAACACCAATGTAAGGTTAGAATTTAACCCTTCCAATGCGTTTTTCAGCTTTAATACTACCAAAATGATTTGTCGATTGATTGACGAACGTTTTCCAGATTATGAAAATGCCATACCAGTCGATAACCCTAACATTCTAGTAATTGACCGTTTAGAGTTTTTAAATTCGCTTCGTCGTATTGATATTTATTCCAACAAGATTACCAATCAAGTACGATTAAAGATTTCCGGAAGCGAATTACAGATTTCAGCAGAAGATTTAGACTTTTCAAATGAAGCCAACGAGCGACTTGCTTGTGATTATGAAGGAGATGACTTAGAAATTGGGTTTAACGCTAAATTTATAATTCAAATGCTTGGTAACATCGATTCTAAAACAGTAAAACTGAGCATGTCCGCTCCAAACAGAGCAGGGTTGATATCACCCAATGAAAATCTAGTAGGTGAGGACATCCTTATGCTAGTAATGCCGGTAATGCTTAATAACTACGCATAAGTTAAGTTAACAACTAAAAATAAAGGAGTTGTCCAATATGGTCAACTCCTTTATTTTTTTAACGTCTAGATAAACTTAGATGCTAATATTCTATTATTCTCACCTTGAACACATGTTTCCTCGTTTCTAAGGTTTCGTCTTTTTCAAAAAGCGTCCAAATACCTAAAATAAATACTAATATTCCTATAAAATAGATTTCAAGGCTTCTAGAAAATTCATACGAACCTTAATAATTTCCAAATAAAATAACCTAATACAAACATTAGGATACCTGATAATTTATAGATAAAGCCATTACTTAATTTGAATAAGGGCTTTGGTTGATTTATAACCTAGATCTTTTGTTTAACTTGGTTTCAACCTTCTAACCTTTAATACCAATTAAATCACTACCTCAACAAGGTAACATTGCCTACCTTATCGAAAGGTGTGCCGTCAAAAAACTTACCTTTTATTAGATATGTATATACACCCATCGCCTGTGGTTGACCGGTATTTTTATATTTACCATTCCAACCGACAGCGTTGGCCTCGGTAAAATCGTTGGTTTGGTACACAATTTCGCCCCATCTATTATAGATTTCAAAGTCAAAATTCTGTGAGGTTATGTTCATACCCATCACACGAAGACTGTTATTCTTAAATTCGTTGGAGGAAGGCGAAAACACGTTTGGAATATATAAAATCTGATTTTTGATCACATCCAGTCGTAATTCATCAATGTCCTTACAGCCATTGATCTTAGTCGCCGTGAGGGTGGCTACAAAATTACCATTTGACAAAAACGTATAAACTACAGATGGTGCAGTTGAATTAACGATTGCCTGCGGTGTGCCATCTCCAAAATTCCATTGTAAGTCATCAAATCCAAACGAGCCTTGTGTAAATGTTATTGGAGTTTGGATGAAAATCTCCGGTGGATTGGCTCCAAGAATAATTGCATCCGGCACGTCTTTATAAATGATGCTGTTAGTTTGTGATAAAGGACTACTACCAGTAATGGTGTCACATTTATTGCTTGCCGTTACAGTCATATTCACGGTAGCTGGATCCAATAACAAGTCAGGAATATAACTCATCGAATCTTGCAATGAAGTGACTGTATCCGAAGTTGGATTTAAAAACTTACCACCACCATTAGTGCTCCAATTAAAAACCACTGGACTTGATCCAACTACAGTTGCAATCATATTTAATGGTTCGTTTTTACACAAATCGAATGGAGTCAACAAGGTAAGATTGCTCAAAGGCTGTAAAAATTCAATATTCAAGGTCGCTTTGTTTCTACAAGTGGTGTTATTATCAATTACAGTTACTTCATATTTGCCCGGACTATCGATTATTCTGATATAGTCAAAAGCTCCTTGTGTTCCTCCTCCTATCCAACTATAAGATAAATTTAATCCAGCATTGCTAACATTTGAAACATCGTAGATTTTGTTGGTCCCAAAACAGCCTGTATCAATGGCAGATAGATTTACTATGGGTGTAGGAAAAGCAAGAACCTCTATGCTGTCATTTTTACTTTTACATCCATTGGCGTCCATGGCTGACACATAATATTTATAAATAGTACCCGCATTGATAGCGGCTGATGGTATTCCAGATGCAGTATCACTTACAGAAGTAGAAATGTTACCATTTTGACCTAACGGTTCCGTCCATGAATAGGTATAAGGCGCCTTCCCATTTAAGCTAAAGGCTTTAAAGAATGCTGTATTTCCTGTACAAACTGAGGTATCTGCACCAACTTTATTGGGTTTTGAGGACACTTTTGGATTTTCATTAACTGTGATATCAATGGTGTCATATACGAAACACCCCCCTGCATCCTCTACTGACAACAAGTAACGGGTGGCCGATATACTGTCTTTTGGTGTTGCAATCGGTTGTAAAATTTTATTGTTGCTTATCAATTGTGGAGAACTTGGTGACCAGGTAAAGTCATAAGCTGGTTTACCTCCTGATACTGTAGTTTTTATTAAAATACTAGTTTCTGCGCAAACAGTGGTATCGTTTTGTTTATTAGAAATTTTCAAATCGGTAAGACTTACAACCACTGAAGCCGTATCTGTACAACCCAAGGTATCAGAAACTTGAACGATGTATTTATTAACTGGATCAAACGGACTAGCTAAAGGATTGAAAATTAAATTATTTGGAGTAAGTGCTACATTTGGCGACCAAGCAAAACGATAAGCGTCACTCTTTTTAAATGGTGTTCCCAATGAGCCTAGTGCAAACAATTGAACTGAAGAATTGGGACAAATGATTGTGTCATTAAAAGCCACATTTGCTTCTACTTTTGGAGATAAATTTACCCGAATTGTATCTCTGCCAATACAACCAACAGAGTCCCTTACAAAAAACTGATAGTTCGTGCTACTAGGAGGTGTAACTGTAATGGATTTGCTTTTGGTAGAATCTGATAGGTTTGACAAGTTTTGCCAAGTAAATGTAAAAGGCAGTTTACCATTATTGCCTGTAAGTCGACCATTAAGATAGGCTTCTCCGATTCCTCCGCATAAGGTAGTATCCTTACCAGCAAATGCATCTGGCGCACGATTTACGGTAATAATTGCCATTGCCGTATCTTTACAAGTTCTGGTATTAGTTGTACTAGCAAATGCCTTTGATGTGACAGCAAAATAAATAGTATCAGTTTTAATTGGTTTAAATACAACATTAAAAGGATCCTCCTGTTTAAAACTACCATTAGAAATCCAAGTAGGAAAATCTATACCACCAAGTACAACTGCATCCCCTTGTAAGTTAACGGAATCTCCCTCACAAATAATCTCGGAACTAGGTGTTATGCTGGCAACTACCCTATTGAGTACTCCGGTTCTGATACTATCAAATCTGCACCCGTTGGCACTAAAACCAGAAAGCGAATACACAAATGATCCAGGTTTTGTAACTAGATTAAAATCAAATACTTGGGAGAAACTGGTAGTTGTAGTGTCAAATAATATAGATTCTTGTGTTATTTTCCAACGATAACTCACAAAATCAGGTTTAAGTTCTATCTTAAATGTGTCAGGACAAAGAACTGTATTAGGTTGTTTAGTAATAACTATTTTTTGAATTGGATATAATCGCACATACACTGTATCAAATATAACAGAGCTACAAGTAGCGTTTCCAACTCCTGTTTTTACATTTTCTGTTAGTTTTAAAACGTATACACCTGGGGTTTTGATGGGAAAGTCATCGTCACCTGCGGCATATGGTGCACCGTTTAATGTCCATTCCCATTTATAATCTCCTGCTTGCCAGCTACAATTTGATTTTATTCTTACCGGATTAATATTGTCCTTGGCGGTATCAGAAGAACATATAAAAATGGTTTTGTTTCTTTTTATTTTTCTAATGATGTGTGTTTCTCTATCTGCCACATATATGTCGTTGTTTTTAGGGTCTATCGCTATACCTGTAGAGGTATTAAACGTGGCTTCTTTTGCTCCTCCATTGACCGAACCAGCGACACCGGAAACACCAGCTACAAGGCTCACATTATTTTTTTGATCTATTTTTTTGATGACTGAATTAGCGGAATCACATAAGTAGGTTACCCCAGACTTGTCAATGGTAATATTCCAAGGATTTCTGAAACGTGCCGCTGATCCACTTAACGAAATCTTTGGTAAGCTTGGTAAACTACCCGGCACTGTACCCAAACCAGCGATGGTGCTTACAGTAGTATCAACTGAAATTGAACGAAGAACATGATTTCCTTCCTCTGCAAAAACTATTTTACCTTCTTGTGAAATAGCGATTCCCCACGGCCTGTTAAGCAAGGAGTTCTTTCCTTTCGCATCTAAGTATCCTGGAGCCTGACCGATGTTTCCAGCATAATTAAAAGTATTGTAAATGGACTTAGTGACAGGTGTTAGCTTTCGAATGGCATGATTGCTATAATCACTAACAAAAATATTTCCAAAAGCATCTGAGGCCAATTGCCTTGGTTGATTAAACTTTGCAATTGAACCGATCCCATCCGTTGTACCAGAGATATTAGGACTTCCTGCGATTGTATATACTTTATTGTTTGCCTTGTTGTATTTGCTTATTACTTGCCCATTTAGGTTGGACACAAACATGTTGCCAAGTTTATCAAATGCAATACCATTTGGTTCACTTAGATTTGCAGCACTTCTTAGGCTGCTATCAACCAGTATGGTAGCGCCAGTACCTATGAAGTCAGTAACATTATAATTATTTAATGTCAATCTTCTTATTTTATTATTTGCTCTATCGGCTATATATAAGGTGTCTTTAAGTAGGAACAAATCTGAAGGTCTATTAAATCTTGCTGTACTTCCCGTGCCGATTGCGTCACCTGAAACACCTGATAATCCAGCGACTGTACTTACAAGCACAGAATCGTAGCCATAATCTTTTATTAAATTTCCTGACAAGTCTTCTTTTATCACGCTAATGCACAGTTGCGGAAGATTTTTCACTGTTACCACTCTGTTTTTTGTTAATTGACAACCAGCCCCAATTCTCGCTGAAACCGTAAATTGGTAGTCGTAAGAAGAATTAACAAGTAATTGAGTTGTTGTATCCTTAGCCAAATTGGTGTTCCATCTAAATCTATAATTTGCAGAATCTGCAAAATTTGCAAAAGATATTTCGGCTTTTAACAACGTAGTTCCGCCATTACAAAGTGTGTCCCCTTGGGTGGATTCAATCGTAAAATTTGGAATCGTTCCTTGTTTTACCAATATGGTATCAGTTGATTTACAACCAGATGCATTTGTTGCTCTTAAAACAAAGGTATTTGAAGCAGATGTAATGGAGCTTACTGACAGAAAGTCATTTGGTGCGGTTACAATTGGAGAAAATGATCCAAAGTTAGTACTCCATTCATAAGCTACAAATGGCCCATTTTGTGCTTGCAAAGTGACATTATTACCACAAAACTGTTTGTCTGGTCCCAAAATTGGCTTGGTTAATGGCTTTACCTTCACTATTCTGGTAATAGTAGCAGGACAAGACCCAGAATTGTAAGTATACGAAACACTAAAAGTTCCTACTTTTATAGGCTTAAATGTAGAAAAAACAGTAGACCCTATGGTGATGGTATCTAATAAAGTTGGATCTGAACAAGTGTAGCTTCCTGCACAAGTTAAAGGTTGCAAAGTGCTTGTGGGATCGCCTAAACAATAAGAGGTATCTAATCCATTAAACGCTCCACTTTCCCAGTCTTCAATGGCAATTCTTCTTATTCGGTTATTCCCTTGATCAGCAATATCTAAAAAACCTCTTACATATACTGAGGTGGCTGCAGGCTCTCTATATCTTGCGGTTAATGCGTTTCCATCTATATTTCCTTGTTGGTTATATGCTCCTGAATACAAGAAAAGATTACCTGGGCTAGGGGTGGGAGTAAACTTTCTTATTGAGTGTGTTATAAACTCACAAGTATAAACAATGCCATTACAATCTACACTAGCACTATTTGGCTGATTCAAGGTGGCATTGGGTACGTTTCCATCTCCACCATCAAAAGTTGTACCTCCAGTTCCTGCAATGGTGGAAACGTCTTTAGTAGTTAAATCAATTTTTCTTATCCTGTTATTCCTTTGATCAGCCACATATAGGAAATTATTATTGACTGATATATGTGCAGGTTTATTAAATTTAGCTAGGGTACCAGGCCCATCTTGAAAACCAAACCCAGAACCTGCTAATGTGGTGGCTACTCCAGTTGCAATTACAATTTCTTTTATTAAATGTAACCCATTTTGCTCTGAAACATAGAGCTTTGTCTGATCTGCACTCAAGGCAAGACCGTAAGGACTAACTAATCCTGAGGTAAGGGTAGTTACATTATTTCCATCAATTTTCCTAATTCTATTATTTCCATTATCCGCAACAAATACAATTCCGTTTACAGCAACTATCCCAGCGGGTGTGTTAAACCTTGCTAAACCTACCCCAGTAACAGGGCCATCTAAAAACCCTGGAGCTGAAAGTATATCACCGGCTATAATTGAAGCTATGCCAAAAGTATCTATCTTATAGATCGCATTTTCTTTAGAACTGGTAACATATATTTGCCCATAACAATCGGTAAAGATACCTTGAGGCTGCGGAATGGACGTTTCAATGGAATTTTCGGAAACAGTAGATACACATGGTGCAGGATCCACAACCACTGTTTGACTAGACTTTTTACCTGGACAGCTACTGGAACTGGGGGTGGTATAAACAATAGTATGTGTACCAGGACCAGCAGTAGAAGGCTTGAAATAGGAAACTATACCATTAGAAAACACGCCCGGGCCAGAAAATGTACCACCAGGTATTGCTGGTACTAAAATAGAACTGAAACTTGCAGTACAATAATTTTTTTGCAAACCTGTAAAGGTGCTATCACAACAATTTAACGCAGGAAGTACTGGATTTTCAAACCTAAATTTACTTCTTATGTTAATCAAAGTGGCTGGATCATTATTTCCCCAACTTACAATTGTCCCTAACGGTGGACTTGTAGTTCGCCACGATATTCCATAAGTGTTTCCTTTACAGCCTTTAATGGGAATTGCTAGTTTAGCAATAGTATCATTATTGATTGTGATAGGAATACCATTTAGTTTAATTAAAGGGGCTGTAAAGATTCTCTCGATTCCAACTCGAATCCATTGCTGTGTAGTATCAAAACTTAAGTTTAACGGTTTGTATAAAAGTGAATCTGTGACCTTATCCCAGCGTCCTTTTAACTTAAATTTAGCTTTTGAAGGTTGCAGAATTAAATTATTATAATTCACCACAAAATCGGCAACTCCAAATGTGTCGGATGGCGTTATTAATGGAGTTTGATCACTTACGATGTAGCTTAAATATAACGTGTCCTTAACAGGCTTTACATCAAGTGTTAGCGTATACCGCTGCTGTGCTAGCAAAGTACTTGATGACACTAAAATAGTAATTACCAAATAAGATAATTTTCTTAACATTTATTCAAAGTTTGTTTCCTTACGCTGTGAAAATCAGCTAGTATAATACAAATATAAGTTTTTTGCTACACAAAATATAATCGTACTAGATGGTAAATTTACGAATACCTTAGTAATTAATAACTTATACGATAAAAATGTAACTAGGGTCATTAATGCCGAGAAATCAAAGTAAGTTATATGCTGTAAAATAGGCCAACAATTGCTTAATTGCTAGTGCACGATGGCTTATTTGATTTTTTAGTGCTAGATCCATTTGGGCAAAACTTATCTCGTAACCATCCGGAATAAAAATAGGGTCATAACCAAAACCATTTTGACCTTGATAATTTAGCGCTATTTTTCCTTTAATAATTCCAGTAAACTGTTTTATCTCTTTAGGTGATATATAGGTAATTACAGTTTTAAACTGTGCTTCTCTATTCGTAGTTTCTTTTAAGTTTTCTAATAGTAGCTGATTGTTTTGCCAAGCATCTCGAGTGCCACTGTAATGCGCTGTATCTACACCTGGCGCTCCATTTAATGCAACTACTTCTAGGCCGCTGTCATCAGCTAAACAGGCAATATTGTACTTATTAAATACATAACTTGCCTTTTCCAAGGAGTTTTCTTCTAATGTATTACCAGTTTCTGGTAGTTCTTCAGAGCAGCCAATTTCTCTCAAAGTAAGCAAATGAAAGCTTTGGTCAAATATTGGTTTTATTTCTGCTATCTTGTGTGCATTATTGGTGGCCAAACAAATTTGTATCATTTTATTGTATTTTTCGTATACCCATTAAATGGTACTTTTTATTAAACTGTAACTTTTAAGTATAAACATGCTTTCAAACAATCGTAAACTCCCTTTAGTAGCTGATGACCCTTGGTTAGAACCATATAATGCCGAGATTAATAATCGATTTGATCGATATTCAAAGGTATTAGAAAATATTGAGGCTGTGGCGGGAAGTTTAGAAAATTTTGCAACCGGGCACCTATGGTATGGTATTACTTATGATACAAAAAAGAAAGGTTGGTATTATCGAGAGTGGGCACCGGAAGCTCATGCCTTATTTTTAATTGGTGACTTTAATAACTGGAATAGAGGCTCGCATCCGCTTAAAAAAATTGATGGAGGAAACTGGGAAATTTTCTTACCTGCCAGCGAATATAAAAAAACGTTTGTACATGAGAGTAAGCTTAAAGTACATATTGTATCTAAAAATGGCTCTCATGACAGAATTCCAGCTTACATAAAGCGTGTCATCCAAGATGAACAATCCAAGGATTTTTCAGGACAGGTGTGGCTGCCAGAAAAGGAATTTAAATGGTCGGAGCCTGCCTTGGATTCTGGCCAATCCTTAATAATTTATGAATGTCACATCGGCATGGCTCAGGAAAAGGAAGGAGTTGGCACTTACCGTGAGTTTGCAGACCTAGTGTTGCCAAGAGTAAAAAACGGTGGCTACAACACATTGCAGATGATGGCAATTCAAGAGCACCCTTATTATGGTTCTTATGGTTACCATGTTTCAAACCTGTTTTGTCCAACTTCAAGATTTGGCACACCAGAAGACCTTAAATACTTGATTGACAAAGCGCATCAACTGGGTGTAATGGTGATTATGGATGTGATTCATTCTCACGCGGTAAAAAACTTTGCCGAAGGATTATCTGATTTTGATGGCTCCGGGCATCAGTACTTTCATGCGGGTGGTCGGGGTTTTCATGAACTATGGGATTCCAAACTATTCGATTATGGCAAATGGGAAGTGCAGCAATTTCTATTGTCTAACTTAAGATACTGGCTAGAAGAATTTCATTTTGACGGATTTAGATTTGACGGTGTTACTTCTTTGATGTATTTCCACCATGGCAATTATATGGATTTTGACCACTACGACAAGTTTTTCTTGCATGGAGTGGACTGGGACGCATTAATTTATCTCCAACTAGCCAATACGCTTATTCATAGAATTGATAAAAATGCTATTTCAATAGCAGAAGATATGAGTGGGATGCCGGGGCTTTGTCGCAAACCAGAAGAGGGGGGCATTGGTTTTGACTACCGGCTTGGTATGGGGATTCCCGATTATTGGATAAAAATTCTTAAAGAGAAAAGAGATGAGGATTGGGATATTTATGAACTATGGAATGTGCTTACCAACAGACGCTGGAAAGAAAACACCATAGCCTATGCCGAATCACATGATCAAGCGCTTGTAGGTGACAAAACATTAGCCTTTTGGCTGATGGATAAAGAGATGTATTGGCACATGTCGAAAGACGATAACAATGTGGTTATCGACCGAGGAATGGCACTGCACAAACTGCTTAGGTTATTTACAATTACCTTAGGCGGAGAGGCTTATCTAAATTTTATAGGCAACGAATTTGGCCATCCAGAATGGATAGATTTTCCTAGAGAAGGGAACAACTGGAGTTATAAATACGCCAGAAGACAATGGTCACTTGTGGACAATCCAGACTTGAAATATCAGTTTCTTGCCAGTTTTGATAAAGCAATGATTGAATGTGTTCAAGAAAACAAGTTGTTAAAGGCTGAACAAGCACAACAGCTCAACATGGATGCTGCCAATAAAGTCATCATTTTTGAGCGAAACAATTTAATTTTCTTGTTCAATTTTCATCCCACTAATTCTATCTTCGATTATAGATTTAGAGTTTTTGTGTCAGGAAAATACAAAGTTGTACTCAATTCCGATTCCATTAAGTTTGGAGGACATGGTCGTATTGACGAATCAATTGTATATGAAACATTTAGCAACTTTGGTCCTGAATTCTTAAGCATTTACCTTACGAATCGGACTGCCTTAGTACTTCAAAAAATTGGTTAAAATCTAAATATGTTTGGCACAAATTACAGAATGTTTGTGCCAAACTTTTCTAGGTTTAAATTATTACAAATTTCCCTAGCACAAGTTGAATAACAACCCGATTATTTGATAGGTGAATGAATTTTTCTTTGTTAATAAAACCTTACCATACGCTGATTCAAATTAATAAAATAAAAATGTTTTATTAAGTGAATTTCTTTTTCATTAAATTTGCTGCTTAACTAATTCGTTCATACGAATTTTTATGGGCCCAGAGCTTTATTACGTCATTTTTTCATTGGTTGCGGTTTCCTTTTTTTCAGGTATGGAAATCGCATTTGTATCTTCAAACAAGCTTCAAATTGAACTTTTAAATAAACAAGGTTCTAGCAGCGGAAGAATTCTATCCAAGTTTTTAAAAAATGCTTCCAGATACATAGGAACAACTATGTTGTGCAACACATTAGCAATTGTACTATATGATATTTATATGACCGAAATATTAGAACCTCATATTCATGCTGTGCTAGGGCCAAACTTTCATAATGAGATTGCCATATTATTAATCCATTCTGTAATAGCCACTATCATTATATTGGTGATAGCCGAGTTTATTCCGAAAACCATATTTATGGCCAATCCAAATGTGATGTTGGAAGTCTTTGCATTGCCAATGAATTTCATTTATTATATTATGTGGATTTTTGTATTCATTGTAATGTGGCCAACTAGGTACTTTATTGAAAATGTACTTCGGGCAGAGTTTTCGGAAGAAAAACCTGTTTTTGGACTCACGGATTTGAACAACTATATAGGAAACCAGTCGCCGGACCCTAACGACGATCAAGAAAAAGCAGAGGTGGATGCGAAGATATTTAGCAATGCATTAGAATTTAAAAAAACAAGGGTAAAAGACTGTATGCGCCCTCGAACAGAAATCATAGCCATTGAAATAACTGATGGAATTGAAGAACTAAAGAATGTTTTTCTTGAAAGTGGTCATTCTAAAATTTTGGTTTATAAAGAGACCATAGATGAAATAATTGGTTATGTACACACATTAGCGATGTTTAAAAAACCCGCTAGCATTGAAGAAGTGCTTACACCAATTTTGGTTATACCGGAAATAATGCCTGCAAATGATCTTATGATTCAATTTATTGATCAACGTAAAAGCTTGGCGGTGGTGGTAGATGAATTTGGTGGCACAGCGGGAATTGTGAGCATTGAGGACATAATGGAAGAGATATTTGGAGAAATCAACGATGAACATGATGAGGATGAGTTACCTGTTCAAAAAATTGATACCAATACATATTCTTTAAGTGCTCGCCTAGAGATAGATAACCTCAACGAGAAGTTTAATTGGAATTTGCCAGTTGGTGATTATGACACCATTGGAGGATTTATAATATCCGAAATTGAAGATTTACCATCTATAGGTCAAGTAATTGACATCCCACCGTTTACTTTTACTATTGAGTCGATGGACGAAAACAAAATTGATAAAATCAAGGTGCAAATTGCGGCTGGTAAGAACCTAACGAAAGACGATCAGCATAATTTTGGTCATTAAGAGTAGTAATTTAAACAATAAAAGGGAGAGCACCATTAAAGCGAGGTTATAAAGTTTATAGCCTCGTTATTTTACTGACATTGGCAAATAAACTATCTTTTTGGTTTCAAAAAACTCCTCTGTGAAATAATCTTTAAGGTCGTAAATAATAACTGTATTTTTAAACTTAATCAGTTCCTCATCCAAATCTCCACCTTTTAAAGTTATTATTCCGTTTGGTAGTCTGTTGATAGGGTCCTTTTTTATCTTTTTATGAACCCATCCATACAGTTCATCCATTTTAGTTACAGCACGGCTCACTACAAAATCATATTTTCTATCAATCTGTTCAGCGCGCACGTGTTCTGCCTTAACATTATTCAATTTAAGCTCGTGGGCCACTTCATTTACAACATTAATCTTTTTCCCAATAGAATCAACTAAATGAAATTCTACCTCAGGAAACATAATAGCCAATGGTATACCTGGAAAACCACCACCTGTGCCTACGTCGAGAACAGCTGTTTGAGGCACAAAGTCAATAATTTTTGAGATGCTTAAAGAATGAACGACGTGCTTTTCGTACAATGAATCAATGTCCTTTCTTGAAATTACATTGATTTTTTCATTCCATTCCGTATATAATGGCAGCAATTGAGCAAATAACTCAACCTGTTTTACACTGAGTTGTGGGAAATAACGATATAGAATTTCCATAAATCAATTATTATATCAAAAAAAGAACTTTCAATACTAGGTATGAAAGTTCCTTACTTTATAGAATATTAGTTTTTATATAGCGTCTTTTTTGCCTTTAACCATGTCATAAAGAAGCTCACGAGCACGGTGAAGTTGCGCTTTAACAGTACCTAAAGGAGCATCAAGTTCTGTGGCGATTTCTTCGTAAGACAATTCCTGAAAATATCTCATTCTTACCAATACTTGGTATTTATTGGGAAGTCTAGTAACGATAGTCTTAATAATTTCTATTTTTTCTTCCTTGATAGCTTCTTCTTGAGGATTAAGGTTATTATCCTTTATATCCATGCCCACATCATCTCCATTGTCATCTTTAAAAGAGCCATCAATGCTCATGGTATTCAACTTCTTTTTTCGAATAAAGTCAATGCAGTTGTTGGTGGCAATTCTAAAGAGCCAAGTACTAAAGGTATATTCAGGATTAAATTTTGGTAAATTTCTAAAGGCTTTAGCAAATGCTTCGATGGTTAAATCTTCAGCATCATCCTGATGCCTCACCATTTTAAGAATTAGATGGTAAACAGGCTTACGGTATCTGCGCATAAGTTCTGCAAAGGCTTTTTCATCGCCTTGCTTAGCTCTTTCTACCAACTTAAAATCATATTTGGCCTTGTCAGAAAACTCCTTTTCTTCTATTTCCATTTAACTTTCTTGCTTTGCAGGCTTATCATGCCCATCACTATATAGTAAAAAATGTATAACAATTCCAGTATCGGTAATAAATACCATTCTTGTTTGTCATTAAACAACTTGCTTATTCTAAAGTAAACGAACCCTAATAACAAAATCCTTACTCCTACAGAAATTGAAACAATTAAATTGTACTTATCTGTAAACAACAAAGGTACAAAACAAAAATAACATATCAACATTGAAATAAACAGTACTCCAAGCAAAAGCTTATGAGAAAACTTGTAGTAATGACCTATACCAAGATGCCTCCTCTTTTGAATAATATAAGACTTTATGTCATTTTTGGGGATGGATACGGTGTGAGATTCAGGATGCACCACGATTTTGGTATTGCCATAATTTGCCACCTTTTGTACAAAAAGGTCGTCGTCACCAGCAATAAAACTCATAAATGGCTGAAAACCTTTACTTTCAAGAAATAACGATTTGGTGTACGCTAGGTTACGACCAACGCCCATATAGGGTATCTTAGACAAGGCAAACGATAAATATTGTAATGCAGTAAATGTGGTTTCAAACCGTATAAAAATATTAAGCAATCCTCTTTTTTTCTGGTATTTAGAATAGCCCAGAACTACTTTATTTGTGTTACTAAATTCTTTTTGGATATGTCTTAGCCAATTTGTATGTTCGGGCAAACAATCAGCATCAGTAAAAACAATCTGGTCACATTTAGAAGCTTTTATGCCCAGCGTGAGTGCATACTTTTTAGCACTCATCCCTTCAGGTGTTTGATCTACCCTTAATATCTTGAATCTTGGCTCTTGATAAGAAAACTCCCTGTAGTAATCAAAAGTACCATCGTCGGAGCGGTCATCCACCAAAATTACTTCAAAATTGGGATGATTTTGCTTTAATAGAGTTGGAATAAGACTCTTTAAATTATCTAATTCATTCCATGCGGCAATTACAACACTTATGGGTTCTACCTTCTCGATTAGGTCAATAACAACGCCCTGAGGCTTATACAACGCTAGACGCAAAAAGAAGTATAAAATATAAAATAACTGAAATGCAATTGCCGCGCAAAAAAGATAAAAAAGGACGTCTATAAGCACAATTGTTTTTTAAAGTGATGCGAAATTAACAGAAAATTTGTTCTTTTTGACTAATAATAAAGTTTTTATCTTTTATTAAGTATAAAAACTGCTAACCCAAGCCTTTGTTAAACACAATGAACTCAGTTTAATCAAATGCAACACAAAATGATTTCTATTAAAAATTGATTCTGTAACATCCCAAGGGAGAAACACAATCCGATTGCATACTAAAATGTTTTATCACCAAATTCTACCATTAAATTTGATAAAATAACTTTCCTTTAAATAATTAATAAGTACACACGATTAAACCCCTGACCTTTTTGTTGACCTCATGGATTTCTGGTCAATTGGTTAAAAGCACAATAATCTGCATAGTTCCAGGACCAAAAGGATCTGTTTTTATAATCAATTATAAAATCTTGAGCTTTTTGTTCCAAAATATTAATTTCACCATTTCTCCAATTCTCCATACTTTCACTTTTGAAAAGTTCTGCTTTGGTCCTAAGCAAGGGTAACGTTTTATTCGATAACGATAATAAAAACTTTAGGTCTGTCTGCTTCGGAGACGCATGTGATAAATTGTGATTAGCAATAACAATATCCCAATTAATACAAGCGACAATTAGCAATAAATAAAAAGTGGCCCAGCTGTTTATTCTAAGCAAGAAAAATGAGGAATTGGTATTATTAATTTTAGACGCTTGTGATAATAATCCCACTATGACAAGAATTAAAAATATGATTACCCCTATTCTCTTGTAGGCAAGTCCATGTTGTGATATATAATGAAAGTTTCTTATTCCAACTGAAACAACCATAATAATATTCTGAGAAATCCACACAAAACTTAAGATTTTTAAGGTTTTATTATTCAAAAAGTTTATATTTCCTCTATAAAAGTATCCAATTATAAACATACTCAACACGATACTAAGTATTAATAGATAGGTGCCTTCATGCACAAGTTGTGACAAGCTCCCTGCATCAGCTATATTAAAATTAAACCATAACCAATTGATATCAATTGCATTAACCACGAATATCAGAAGGTTGATAAGAATCATTAGGCTTGTGGCAATTTTCAATTCTGTCTTTAAATCAGTTAATAGGAAACGGGGCTCTCCTTTGATTTTAACTCTTGGCTTTCTTTTTCTAATTAAAAAATCACCTAACCCAAGTTCATATTTTGAGGTTAAGCTAACCCCAGGCCTAAAAATTATATAAAACGCAATAAGTAGTCCAAAATTAAAAAAGAAGATTCTTCCAATAGAAAAATGCTGAAAAACATTGGTAAAAAACAATCCTATCTGCTCAAAAATGTATGTTACATAACGATCAAACATGGGATTGGCTGCTTTATAAATGAATAAAAAAACAAAAAATGCCACAATTGGCAACAACCAAATACGCAATATAGAGGTTAGTTTAGGCCCCTTTTTAATTTTATCACTAGTACTTACCTCCTCCACGCTCAACGATGATGGAACTCTAAAAAGTTTTTCAAAAGAGGCTAAAACCAAATAAAAAATACTTTTGAGTTGAGGTGTATGAACTGCCACCGTAAACAATACCGAACAGACGATAGTGGCAAATCTTGCAATAAACGACCCATTTACTACTACTGCAATTGAAACAAGCAATAAAGATGCTGCCATTATTTTTACTAGCTTTAATTTAAAACTTGTGGGATATAAAAAATACATGCAAACAATTATCGACACACTAAATACCAGACTGTTAACACCTAAGTATTGATCCCAAAAGATAATATTGTGGACAATAGCTAAAATAAAGGAAACTACCAATTTTAATTTTCTGCTCATGATTGTTATTTTAAAAGTACTTTTTATTTCAAAGTTATCTAACCAAATAAAAGGCACATGTGCCTCGTTAAATTCTTCAATTAAAACCCCTTTAGAAAATGTTCTAAAGCATCTAAATGCTGACTAAATGCCGTTTTACCTTCTGTAGTTGCCATATAAGTAGTGTTGGGCTTTTTACCAATAAATTTTTTATTTACCACAATGTATTGAAGTTCTTCCAGCGCTTTTAAGTGACTTGCAAGGTTTCCATCTGTTAAAGAAAGTAGTTCTTTTAAGACATTAAACTCCACTGCCTCGTTTACTAATAAAACGGACATTATTCCCAACCTTGCTTTGCTTTCAAAAGCTTTGTTAAATCCTTCGGATAAAGTAGCCAATAACTTATCTATTAAAGATTGACACTAGACTTTCTTTCATACTTATAGTACATTAATGTGCCATATAAAATATGCATTACTCCAAAACCTATAATCCAACATAAGAAAGAATATCCTATAAAAAGGGACGCTGTAAGTCCTAATAAAATCTCGATAATGCCCAAATATTTAACATCTCCGTAAGTATATTTGCTTGCATTCACCAACGCCAATCCATAAAAAATAAGTGTAATAGGTGCAGGTAAATAGTACAGTTCATGGTATAACAAGATTATACCCAAAGCACCTCCGGTAGCCAAGGGGATAGCTAAGTTAAACACGAGTCTCAACGCGCTTTTATCCCAAATGGAATGACCAAGTTTATTTGCCTTTTTTGTAGTGAAGAAAATACCTGTACCAATAGCCAAAAAAAGCACCACAATTCCAACAATGGCACAAAAACTTATTACCTCAAAACTACTTCTTACCCCAACAAAAATTTGTAAGTAATTTTTTGTAATGGAATTTTGAAAAGACATTTTGAAATACCAAAAAGCCAAACCTGCGCCAGCAAGTGCGTAAATTCCTGCAAATACCCCAGATAAACCACTAAGAGAAATAAATCTAGAAGATCGCTCCATGATTGATCTTATTTCCGCCAAATCTTCGAGATGCTTTTGATGTTCTGTAGTCATAAAAGTACTTTGTAATGCAAAGCTAAGAAAAGCGAAGAGAATTAACAAATGAAGAGGAAAAAATTATTGATTTAATGCATTCCGTCCCGTTGGGTAGATTATAATGATATCTAAAAAATATAAACGCTTATGAAACCATCCTATTTTTTTGCGCTTTCTCCAAACAAGTAAGTGCAATCGAATTACTCAATCAAATTCCTTTTCCCTTTATATGTTTTGCTGAAATACTTCTGTATAAAAGATACATTTTGCCTTTGCTTCAAGGTGTTCCAATAAGGTCAAGTTAAGGTTTGGGTCAACCTGATTCCAAGTAATTCCATGCAATTCTATTTATATTTCGGGATTAGCTAATAAGATTTCTGAAAGCTCATTTACTCCTGGATAATCTGCACAAAACTTTGAGGGTGATAGAATAGCTAAAAAACAGCCAACACTATTAACGGGTAGAACCTATATTACGCGTTTTAGATGCAGTATTGATTAATATCTCAATCATTTTTTTGTTAAATAATTCTACACCAAGTTGATTTAAATGATGGGAATCGTAAAAGTGCAATGTGTCATTTAAAGATATGATTTCATTAAAGTTATGATAATCAGAATACTTCTTCATTATACTATCAAAATAGCCATTGTTATCATAACTAGCATATTTCATCTTGGGTATTGGCGCATAAACCAGTATTAGGTCAATATTTTCACGTTTTATTGTTGCCACAATTTCAGAAAAAGATTGTAGTTGATTTTGTTTTATAGATATCCTTTGTTGCAAAAATGGTTGAGGCTTAGCATAAGCAAGCTCATGTTCTACAAAACCACCAGAAATATACGTTTCATTTGCTTTACGAATCGGTTCGTAGAATGATCTGTTTAGCCCTAGTAAATCCATAATAAACCCATAAATAAGTGTATTGTAAGTTTTTATGTTATTTATTTTTAATGCCATTTCTAAAGAATAAAAATCATTTTTATCATTAGCAATGATATCAAGTGATGATTCAACTCCATCAACCGTAAAACTAGCAGGGTAGACTTCATAAACTATTGTTTTTGGATTTAAGTTTTTTAAATACCTGTTTAACAGAACTTTTGTTTGTATCGGTGTTTGAGAGCTAGAACCTAGGTTGAAAGTTTTATACCCATATTTTGAGAATATTCTTGTGTCAAATCCTCTATAAGCATGTGAGGAACCTAAAAATAAAACATCTAAATCTTTTTGGTTATTAACCTCGGAAAGCCTAGAGTAAAGATATCCAGTAGAACCTATTTTATAATCCAAATTAGATTTTAGAATTGAATGGGCAAAACGCCCCCAAATAAACAAGGCAACGAGATAAAACAAACATGAAAAAAACAAGAAAGCGACCGTATTTAAAAGAAATTTTTTCATTGAATCCTAAAATTGGAAGTAAACAAAAGGTGATTCAACTGAAGGCATAAACATACCGATTGAAAATAGTAAAAGCGCATACAGCGACCACCTAATGGGGAGGTTTCTAAGCTGACCCAAATTTGCGATAGCATATTGCCCTTCTCGTCCTTGCCACTCGACTAAGACAAAAATCACAACCAGAACACTTGTTGTAAAGGCCTTACCAACACCTTCAAAATTAGGTATTGTAAAAAGTGACCCTGATAAAATCTCAGAAATGTAGCTTATTGCATGTGCTATAGTGTTGGCTCTGAAAAATATCCATGCAAAAACAGTTAACCCAAATGTTAACACCATAAATGAAAGTTCTTTTAGGTTTGGGAATAGTTTACCTTGTGCTACCGAATCCAAGTTATGGCGGTTGCTGTTGGATAACAAAAGCGGTAAGAAATAAATCGCATTTAAAGCACCCCAAACAATAAAAGTCCAATTGGCACCGTGCCAGAATCCACTTACAAGAAAAATAATAAAGGTATTACGTATCTTAATCCACATTCCACCTTTGCTACCACCCAATGGAATGTAAAGGTAGTCTTTAAACCAAGAGGATAGCGAAATATGCCAACGTCTCCAAAACTCGGCAATGTCCCTTGAAAAATACGGGAAAGCAAAATTTCTTAAAAGGTCTATTCCAAAAAGTCGGGCTGTACCTAGTGCAATATCGGAGTAGCCCGAAAAGTCGCCATAGATTTGAAAAGTAAAAAACAATGCACCTAAAACAAGCGTGCTCCCGGAATAGTCTCCTGAATTGTTAAAAATCAAATTTGCATACTCCGCACAATTGTCGGCTATGACAATTTTCTTAAACAAACCCCACAATATCTGCCGCAATCCATCAACCGCTTTTGAATAATCAAATTCTCTTTTTTTTTGAATTTGAGGTAAAAGATGCGTTGCTCTTTCTATAGGTCCTGCTACTAACAAGGGAAAAAAGCTAACAAAAACGGAATAGTCAACAAGGTTTTTTTCTGGTTTTATTCTGTTTTTATAAATATCAATTACGTAGGACAATCCGTGAAAGGTATAAAATGAAATTCCTACGGGTAAAATTAGTCGTAAAGACCCTAAGTTTGCTTTAAATCCGATAAGAGACAACCCATCTGCAAATGAAGCTGCAAAAAAGTTATAGTATTTAAAAACTCCAAGAAAACCTAAGTTGACACTTATACTAAGCCACAACCACCACCTTTTATTTTTCTGTTTTGAAGCTTCGTGTATTTTAATACCCGTAAAGTAGTCTAATAAGGTAGAGAAAATTAGTAAAAACATAAACCGCCAGTCCCAACACGCATAAAAAAAGTAGCTTGAAACGAGTAGTAAAATATTTTGAAGTTTTAAATTCCCTTTGGTCGCAAACCAGTACTGTAAAAATACAATTGGTAAAAATAGGGCGAAGTTCCAAGAGTTGAAAATCATATTGTTTGGTTGTATTTAGATATTGATAATTGCCGACCGACATGTTAATAATAGTGACAAAAGCCAGATTAATCATAAGCTATATGATGTTGGCGCTAAATTATTAAACTACAACCATTTCTTATCTATATCAGCCTAGTAATTTATCAAAACTAATCTTATTGGAGAATTATGTGACAAACTTTATGCGAAATAATTATAATTCCATTAGTAACGAAGTATTGAGAATGATCATAATTAACATATAATTTTACTAATGAGGTACTTAAACCCAATCTTCAAACGCCAAATACTGTCTCCCATTATGTGGAAGTTTACATCCATATCCAAAACAAAGTATGAACTCAGTTCTAGAAGTGGCTGCAGTACATTAAAATCAATCTAATAAGCATCACTACTATTTCCAACCTAGTTACCGAATAGAAATTTACTTAAGTTGACCTTAACCACAAGGCTATTAATCATAAAAAAACCACCTAGCACTTTCGTACTAGGTGGTTCTGCATAAAATTATTCAAAGGTTTAATTCATCTGAGAAAGCCTTCTCTATTGTTTTACAACTCTTGTAGTAGCAACTTGGCCGTTCGCAATGGCTTTAACAATATAAGTACCACTAGCCAATGAAGCCAAATCAAATGTATGTTTACCAGCAGTTAAGTTTTCGTTCGCACTTAAATTAGCTATAGATGCGCCTACCAAGTTCAACACTTCAACAGTTAAAACTGCATCTGAAGGCAACGAAACTTCTATCTGAGTTTGATTTTCAAATGGATTTGGACTTGCACTCACTACTAATCGAGCATCTAGCTTTACATCCTCCACACTGTTGATATCAGTAATTGTAAATACCTGAGTACCTGAAGCAGCGAGATAATTTGCATCTGCATTTACAGAAGCAGTTATCGTCACTGTACCTTTTGTAACCAGTGATAACTGATTTCCAGATACTGTGGCACTTCCTGTACCATACGTAACTGAGAAGGCAACACTAGCACTTGGAGTAGCAGTAGCAGTAAGCGCAACTTGTGTACCCACTTGAGCTGTATTGGCTGAGGTAATTACTACTGTTCTTGTGGCTTTGTTTATTGTTAAGGTAGCTGTTTTAGAAGATGCAGCAAATGTACTTGCAGCAGCTTGATCTACCTTTACTGTAACTATACCAGCACCAAGGATGGTTACCTCCCCTGAGGTAGCATTAATTGTTGCAAAACTATTGCCAGATGTAATACTGTAAGTCAAGGCACCAGCAGAGTTAGAACTAGCTACCATATTAAACTTAGCATCTCCAAATGTTTTAACTTGATCCGCAAAGTTGATTGCAGGAGCTGCCAATGACGAAACCGTTATTGCTTGTGTAGCACTAGCTGCATTATAATTAGCATCAGCAGCTACATCCACCTTTACTGTAACAGTACCAGCATTAGAACCAGCCGTAAGTGTTGAACCTGTTATTGAGGCATTCGTTGTGCCTAATATTGAAACAGACCAAGTCAACGCGCTGCTGCTTGGGCTAGAGGTTGCAGTTAAATTCAACGTAGTACCTGCTTGAACCGCATTGGCTGAGGTAATATTAACAGACCTAGTTCCTTTAGCTATAGTAATTGTTACATCTTTTGTAGCTGCGTCAAAAACACCAGACGCTGCTTGACTAATTCTTATGGTAGCATTACCGGCTCCCAACAACGAAACCACACCATTTGGATTAATAGAAACAAAAGTGTTACCACTTACAACGCTATATGACAATGCACCAGAAGAAGTTGAACTAACAGGTAGTGTAAAGTCCGCATCGCCTAACGTTTTATTTATATTGTTGGAGGTAATAACAGGTACCGTTTTTGCTGAAATTGTAATTGTTTGATTGGCTGTAGCAGCATTGTAATTAATATCTGTTGCTACCGCAGCCTGTACCACTACACTTCCTTGTGCGGTAAGTGATAAAATGTTACCAGAAATGGTGCCATTACCAGAAATCACAGACCAAGTAACAGGGCTTGACGAATTCGTATTCGCTGCAAGGTTAATGGTTGATCCTGCCTGACCACTATTAGCTGAGGTAATAGTTAATGTAGGATCAATTTTGGTAATAGTTAATACACCTGACACATAGTTAAACGTGTAATTATTATCAGATCCACCAGTAACAGCGATTGAATAGGTACCTTGGTTACTTGTTTGTGAGGCAGTGGTAGAAGCTGTTGGCGCGACATCAATAACTGTTGCATTATCAGTACCTACAAATCCACTGTAAGTAATAGTAAATGTTGGATTCGCGCTATTGTAAGGTCGAGTTTTGTTGTCAGCCGTTCCACTAAGTTGCTTTTTAGCAATGGTTAAAGTAGCAGTTTTGCTAGTAGCTGCAAACGAACCAGAGGCAACTTGGTCTACTTTTACTTGTACAGTACCTGCTCCTAAAATAGTCACTAGTCCATTAGGTGTAATGGTTGCAAAAGCATTTCCGCTAGTGATACTGTAAGATAACGAGCCTGTAGAATTTGAAGATGCGGTCAAATTAAATGCGGCATCACCAAAGGTTTTATTTACATCAGTAAAATTGATAGTTGGAACAGTCTGATTTGTAATGGTAATCGTTTGCTGAGCCGTAGTAGCTGTATAATTAACATCAGTTGCTAATGAAGCTTGCACAACCACAGTTCCAACCGCCGTTAATGACAAGGTACTACCAGAAACGGTTCCATTACCAGAAATAACAGACCATGAGATGACACCTGTCGAGTTGGTAGAAGCAGTTAAACTAATGTTAGTACCTGCTTGACCAGAGCTGCCAGAAGTAATCTGCAATGTAGGAGCAATTTTATTGACAGTTAACGTACCATTTGCGTTTACAATGTTATAATTATTATCTGAACCTCCAGATAAGGTTATTACATATGAACCTGCATTGCTAGTCTGGGTAGCGGTAGTTGTAGCTGTAGGCTGAACATCAATACCAGCAGCATTATCAGACCCTACAAAACCAGTATAAGAAATTGTAAAGGCTGGATTAGCGCTATTATAATTCCTTGATTTATCATCAGCTTTTGCATTTAAATTTTTCTTTGCAATAGTTAAAGTAGCCGTAGCTGAACCTGCAGCAAAGGTGCCACTAGATGCTTGATCTACCTTTACAGTTACAATACCAGCACCAAGTATCGTCACTTGACCGTTAGGATTTATGGTAGCAAAAGAATTGCCATTGGTAATGCTATAAGCCAACGAACCTGATGAATTAGAACTCGCAGTCATTGCAAATGCAACATCTCCATAAGTTTTAGAAATATTGTTAAACGTAATTGAAGGTGTGGACTTTGCTGAAATAGTGATAGTTTGTTGCACCGAAGCAGCATTATAGTTTGCATCTGTTGCTAAACTAGCTTGAATTACAACACTTCCAGAAGCGGTTAGAGACAATAAACTTCCCGAGACAGTACCATTTCCTGAAACAACAGTCCATGTAATAAGTCCAGTTGAGTTAGTAGAAGCTGATAAGTCAATAGTACTTCCTGCTTGGCCAGAATTAGCCGATGTAATGGCCAAGGTTGGTGTAGCTTTGGTAACGGTAAGTGTGCCAGCCACGTAACTAAAGGTGTAGTTGTTATCAATTCCACCGCTTACTGTAATAGGGTATCCTCCAACTGTGCTATTCGTAACTGCCGTAGTACTTACTGTTGGCGGAGTGTCTATTCCTGCCACTCCATCTGTTCCCACAAATCCACTGTATTTTACAGTCAAAGTCGGATTGACTGTGTTATAAGACTTTGTTTGTGCATCTGCAGTGACAGTAAGGGTCTTTTTTGAAATAGTAAGTGTAATATCCTTGCTAGTTGCAGCAAAACAACCGTTAGCGGCTTGCGAAGCTCTGATAGTTGCGCTACCTGCACCTGAAATAGTCGTTTGCCCAGAATTAGGGTCAATGGACACAATTCCAGTAGGTGTTTGATTAACAACACTATAAGTGATACCACCTGTACTATTTGAAGAAGCAGTTAATGCAAAAGCTGCATCTCCGTAAGTTTTACTTACATTATTATAGGTAATGATGGGAGTAACTGGAGCACTTACCTTAACAACAACAGTATCTGTAATATCGGAAGTTGGGCACGTTCCTGTTATCACTTTTACAACTACAGTATTATTTCCTACAGATAAACTACCCGTAGCAGCAGATAACGCGATCGAAGAACCCGAACCTGGTACTGCGTTACCCAATGAGGTAGTGCCAGAATACGCTTGGTACGACCTTCCTGCTTGTGAACCATTTACATTTATAACCGCATTAGTACCTTGGCATACAGCAGCTGGTGAAGTAACGGTATAACCAACATTAGGAAAAGGAGTAACATTAAAGCCCACTGTGTCAGTAAGAGGTGAAGCACCACATCCTACTTTTGACACATTTACGTTAAAGCTATTTGCTCCTCCCAAAAGTACATTATTTGGAACTGTAAGATCAATATTACTACCTGTACCGGTAACAGGCGAACCAATATTGGTAGTACCGCTTACTACTTGATAAAGTGCATCTAACTCAGAGTTTAAAATCCTTACTGTACCACTCTCTGTAGGACACAGGTTATATTTTACAGGAATAGCAGTTTTAGTAATATCTGCTCCTGGATTTACAGTTGCTGTTGCTTTTACCCTTCCGCATGGATCTGGCACACCTGTTGTAAGCACGATATCAAATAATTGACCATAATTGTCGGTTTCTGAGTTAGTAATTCCAAAATCTCCAGTATATGAAATATACGCAAATCTGTTTAAAGTAAATACACCTGCTTGGGTATAATTAGCAGCAGCTTGATTACGGTCTAAGAAAAAGCCAGGATTAGTAGATGCACCTCCCACAGCATTCTTAGCCCATACACCAATGTAATAAACTGTACCTGCTACAGAGCCTTGCAATGCAACGTTTGCATTAAACGTATAAACCGAAACCGTTCCATTTAAATTTACTGAATCTGTAATTGCATGTATAGTTGAGCCGTTAGATTTGTAAATAATGATTTTGGCATTATTTACAGTAACACCAGATGGTTTATAAATCTTTAGTGATTTTAAGGTAACATCTGTAAACAAGGTAATTTTTTGCGCAAAACGAGGTTTATTGTTTGCATCATTTATACCTTTTTCGTTCCAAGCAGCCTTAGGAGTATTTTCATAAACGGTCTTTCCGGTATTATAATCTTGAGAACCATTATTAACCTGAATAAAAAAATCAGAAGTAGTGGTCACATTAGTAGTTAATGAACGACCAAAGTTATTTCCTGCCACTCCCGTTAATAATTTAGACCCACCTACAGCAGCATCGTACCAATCATAAGTACCAGTAGTTGAGTTTACATTTAAAGTAACAGAGCCAGAACCACAACGGGTAGCACCTGTGGCGGTGAAACTTGAACCAGAAACAACTGAAACCTGATCCTCTTTTTGGCACGAACTACCTTGTTTAATTATTACCTTGTACGTACCTGCTTGATTGGTACTGTAGGTATTGGCAGTAGAACTGTTAATAAAACCTGTTATATTCACGCCATCCTTTTGCCATGTAAATGTTCTACCTGCGTTTGTAGGCACTTGTGGATTTAAAGTTACTGAACCAGAACAAAACCCTTGATCTGGACCTAGGTTTGGATCAGGGATAGGACAAACTTGATCCATTTTGGTTTTAATAGCAGAAAGAAGAGAATATTGATCAGTTCTGTCTTGACCAAGATCCCACACAAATGCTCCTTGACACCCTTTTGAGCCCACTGCATCTTGGATTTTAAGGTCTATTTGGGTTTTAGAATCGTAATACCATCCATTTACTAATCCATCCGCATCTTGAAAAGCTGCTGCAGGGTTACCAGAAGAAATATTTAGATACATGTTATCAATGTCATTTCCTACTCCTCTTGATGCCGTTCTTCCATAAAATGGAATACCAACCAACATTTTGTTGTAAGGAACTCCTTTTTGGGAATTCCACTCTTGAAGGGAGGTAGCAACATCAGCTACTGCAGCATGATGATTAACATTATAAGGCAAGCCTGTTCCCCCGCCACCAGCAGGTAAATCATATGCCATAATGTGAAACTCATCAAGAAGTGCTACAGTATTTGTACTTGTAGCATTTGATACATAGTTGGTATGTCTAAATGTTCCAAACCACTCTCCACCAACTGCTGCTCCTAAAATTAAGGTGGGTTTAGAAGAAGCCAATATTTTGTCTTTTACTGCTTTTACTAAATTGTAGTGATCCGTAACATTTCCACCGGTACCATTTATTGATTCATTTGGAAATTCCCAGTCTAGATTGATACCAGCCAACCCATTATTAATAGCATAATTTACAAGCTGAGTTGCAAAAGTGTTGGTTGCTGTGGTACTTCTTGCTATAGTCTTTAACCTAGCGGCCCTTTGGTAACCCGCATCTGCACCGCCGATTGATATATGAAGTCTTACACCATTGGCAGTGCATTTGGCCTTTACTGCATCAAAAGTAATGGCATCAAAACCAAAAACTGCGTCACTTGGATTACTAGTTATTAAATTGCCATTAACATCGGCATTCATAAAAGCGTAATAAACATCTGTCAATTTATTCCATTGCATACTGTTTACTACACCGCTTCGGTAGCTGGGAAAATAGGCTGCTACCTTTTGTGCCATACTCCATGTAGCTGACATGAGTAGAACCACTAAGAAAATGTTGAATTTTTTCATATTTGGAACGTTAAGATCAATTATTTAAAATTGTAGCACTAAATTAGGCTGTTCTTATTAGTTTTGGATAATTAGTTGTAAGAAAAATCATATTTATTGCGCATTGAGAAAGCATTTAATTGACAAATTGTAACGTATTGAAATTTTTGTATTTATTTGTTTATTAATATTTTAACTATGCACATAACCTTTATCGTAACATCTTAATAACACAATAGATTATTAACAAGATTTTATTGCACTTTTCTTAAAAAACTAAATAAATGAAACTTTCAATCAAAGATTATAACCAACTAAAAACCATAATTTCGGCGGAAAGAATAAAACAAAGAGAAATAGATTTATTAGCTTATGCCTCTGATGCAGGATTTTATGAAATTAAGCCAATTGCTATTGTTTTCCCAACAAATGAGGGCGAAATACAGCAGCTTTTCAAATTTTGTTTATTAAAGAAAATACCAATCACTATTCGAGCTGGCGCCACTAGCCTGTCAGGTCAAACTGTTGGAAGTGGAATTATTTTGGATATAAGCCAACATTGGAGAAATGTAACGGCTTTTGAAAATGCGGTAAAAGTTCAGCCAGGTGTTACTGGCAGTATGGTAAACCTGCAGCTAAAAAAATATAAATCAAAAATAGGCCCCGATCCATCAAGTATTCATGCCGCAATGATGGGAGGAATTTTGTCAAATAACGCCAGTGGCATGTGTTGTGGTGTGGCTCATAATAGCTATCATACTTTATCGAGTCTTGCTTTCATACTTACCAATGGAAATATTTATAATAGCTCAAAATCAGATGATTATATAAGATTTATTAAAAATGAACCAAAAATTGTGAATGCCATAAGTGAGATTCAAAACCATTTGATTAATAACCATGCACTTACGGAAAAAATTAGATCAAAGTATAAAATCAAAAATACTGTAGGCTACTCACTTAACTCTTTTATAGATTATGTCCACCCATTGGACATTTTTATTCATTTACTCATAGGGGCAGAGGGTACTTTGGCATTTATAAGTGAAGCAGTTTTAAAAACCATACCTGATAAGCCCTTCAAAGCTACTGGACTATTGCTTTTTGAAACAATTGCCAACGCCTGCAATGCAATTGAAAGCCTTAAAAGTTCTGGAGCTGAAGCCCTAGAACTCATGGATTTTGCCTCCCTAGAATCCATAAAACATTTACATGGAGTTCCGGAGACTGTCCAAATGGCTAAAAATGGAAATGCGGCACTGCTTTGTGAATATCAAGATATGAACGAAGAAAACTTGAAAAGGCAAGTGATAAATTCGGAATTACTAAAGTTCGATGGCCTTATTTCAAAACCGAATTATACATTTAATTACGAAGAGCAGCTAAGCATTTGGAAAATAAGAAAAGGGCTCTTCCCTAGTGTGGGTGCAGTAAGAGCGCGAGGCACCACGGTGATTTTAGAGGATATTGCATTCCCTCTTCAAAATTTGTCGGAAGCGATAGAAGATTTACAACTCCTATTTAAAAAGTATAACTATGATAATGCTATCATCTTTGGCCATGCTAAAGATGGAAATATCCATTTTGTGGTTACACAATCGTTTGATAACGAAGCTGATACCAATCGTTATAAAAACTTTATGAATGAGGTCGTTGAGTTGGTTGTGTCCAAATACCATGGCTCATTAAAGGCCGAACACGGAACAGGGAGAAATATGGCTCCCTTTATTGAAACCGAATGGGGTACTGAGGCTTATGAAATAATGAGAAAAATAAAGTTTGCAGCTGATCCTGACAATATTTTAAACCCCGGTGTCATTATCAATGAAGATAAGGAAGCCCATATAAAAAACTTAAAAAGTCTTCCTGCTGTGGAAGAGGAAGTGGACAAATGTATAGAATGCGGCTTTTGTGAAACTAGCTGCCCTAGCAAAGACCTAACACTCACACCTAGAAAAAGAATTGTAATAAGGAGAAGCATTGCAAAACTTAAAAAATTTCAAGACCGCATTGTACTTAATGAGCTTTTAAAAGATTATAAATATGATGGATTAGATACCTGCGCTGTGGATGGGATGTGTGCCGTAAATTGCCCAGTAGACATTAATACTGGTGATTTGGTAAAAAGATTGAGAACAGAAAATCATTCTTCTATACAAAACCGAATAAGTGAGGTAATATCTAAAAACCTGCCGCTGGTGGAACGCTCAATTAGGTCAGGATTGAAGTTGTTGGACTTATTGCCAAACTCGGTTAAAAACTACTTCTTAAATGGTCACTACACACATCCAAAAAAGATTGCTGTTACTAGCTTAACAGACCAAACCGCGTTTTTATACTTTCCGACTTGCGTATCAAGAATCTTTAACAACCAAGAACTGCATGATAGCGAACTGGCTGTACTACTTGCTAAAAAAGCAGGAATTCATTTACATGTTATACAAAATAATGTGGGCTTATGTTGTGGTCAAGCTTTTTCATCAAAAGGATTTGAAAAAGCAGCATCCATTGCACTCTCTAAAACCATTGAAGCTATCTATGCTCAATCCTTACATGGGAAAATTCCAGTAGTTGTGGATGTGAGTTCTTGTACCGTAAATTTGAAACACGCTGGAAAACTACTAACTGGAGAGGTTTTGGCTAAGTATAACCTCATTGAATTTATTGATAGTGTCGAATTTATTAACGATTATTTGTTACCAACTATCAAGATCAAAGAAAAACTACCACAGGTTACGTTACACCCTGTATGCTCTTTGCAAAAACTTGGATTGAACAAGAAATTTGAAAACATTGCTAAATTTTGTGCAAATGAAATCAATATTCCCTCCTCAACCGGCTGTTGTGGAATGGCAGGAGATAGAGGATTTTTAGTTCCAGAATTGACCAATTCTGCACTTTCGATACAATTGGGAGAAATCAAACAAGGCCAAAATGCCTATTGTTCAAGTTCGGTAACATGTAACCTTAATCTAAGCAAACATACAAAACAACCTTACCATTCAGTTTTTGAAATGGTGTATAAGGCTAGTTCATAATAATTAATATAACAATTTCTTAATATTTAACTATTTTAACCATTAAGAAATTGTTTAATTTTGTTATTATCAATTTCAACCCTCTAATATGAAACCTACCTCCTTCTTCTTTCTAAGTATTTTAGTTATATCTAATTTAGCATTTTCGCAAAACTACCAGCCCTTTAGATTAAACAATATTTATGAGTATGTTATAAAGGGTTCGCCCAACCAAGAACTAGCGAGTTTTAGGATTGATTCTGTTAATTCACTTTCCAACGGCGATAGTGTCTATTTCTTTAATAAACGAACATTTTCAGATTGGCCGTCCCCTCATAGACCTAATACAGATTCTTTACAAAATATCTTTGGCACCAAAATGATAAAAAAGCAGCTTGGTAGTTACCAATTTATTACAGCTTGGAACGATACATTTAACATATCAACCATAAATAATAGTTGGATTTTTAACAAGAAAAGAGCAATCACCGCTAGTAGCAAAAAAGGTTTTAGAGCAGACATAAACGATTCTATTATTGATATATCCTTGAGCCATGGCAAAAAGATTGTTCTCACCAAAAGTAATGGACTCTTAGAAGGTATTACATTTGTACACGTTGGCTATGAAGGATTGGGCCAAGTATCTTTTAAGGACTTGATAAAGTATAATGGTGCTTATTCTCCAGTTGGAATAGGTTCAACCTTTGCGCTAGAGGTAGGGGACATATTAGGGTATAGTCAATATTCTTATAAAAGTGATGCAAATACTACTGAAAAACTAATTAAGGTAAAAGTAAAGTCAAAAATTTGTCCAACACCTACTTCTTCGTGTAGCTATCAAGTGGAGGTGAATCAAAAAAACTTTGTGCAATGGAAAGTAAAAAGTAATTTCAGCTACATTGACACCATAGGGGTTGAACCTAAGGGGCTTAAAGGACGAATTTTCCAGGAATTATCTGTTATAGGCCTTGTACATGCTGAAACAATAGTAGCAAAAAACTACCTTTCTTCCGAGTTCAGAACTGAAAATTACCCAGATTATAGGTTATATATAGATAGTGCATCGAAGCCAACAGTTATCATATTTGACGGAAATATCGGACGAGAAACGTACAAATATCCTGTTGGATTTTGGTCGAGTGATGAAATCTATGATGATCATTATGGCTTTCCTTACAATTACAGTTCAACTATAGTATATTACAAAAACAAGGATACCCAATATGGAGATTCAACAGAGTTATTTTCAAGAATATTAGCTGTAGAAGAAAACGAGGTAAATCATAACAGTCTGCTCATCACACCTAACCCAGCAAGTGACGAGTTGAAAATACAAGTTGTGGGATTTCAAAATGTGAAGGTACTGGATCTATTTGGTAATGCAGTGATCGAATCTTACCAGCCTAATTTGGATATTTCTGCCTTAAGCACAGGCATGTACGTTGCAGTAGTAACCACCAATGATCAATTATATCATCATAAATTTCTCAAAAGATAAGGAATTCTGAATGTCCAATTAAAACCTTGCCTTCCAAATAACTATATCAAACCATGCATAAAGATAAACACAATAGATAATAGCAAATCCAATTACAAAAGCAATTATTAATCCTTTTAAACTTCCACCAGCTACCTTTTTAGTCCCACGGACATAACCAGATACCATTTTTTCCATTACAACATCCATAATCGAAAAAATTGGATAAAACACCACTAAAATTATGATCATACCTATCGCTACCGTCCTAAATGGAGAGGTGGAATTTTTTTCGATATGCATAAAATGTAAGGCAAGTTCTTTTACAACGTCTGCAAATAAAATGGTAAAAACCAATATGATTATTTTAGTTAGCCTACGAGATCCCATTCAGTATGTTATTTATAAAGTTATTGAGGAATAAATTTAACAAAATTTTATAATTCCATGAAATAATTGCACTTTTATAATTATTTTGCGAACAAAGAGCCATATATTAGTTAAGAATTACATTATTGACGTCTACACACAAATGAATTAGTTAATATTTACTAATTTTGAAAAACTTGTATTAAGTAAGAAGGCGATTTGTGGCCACTAAAATGAATAAAGTTTACCAACAAATACTATCCAACAAAGAAAACAATCATAAGTCGTTCGCGGTGCTTATAGACCCGGATAACGTAGACAATGAGCGAGTTAAAAAGTTAGTTTCTATTGGTTTAGAAAACAAAATTGACTACTTTTTTGTAGGTGGCAGCTTGATTACAAACAATAACTTGGGCGGTGTAATAAGAACCATTAAAGAAAATTGCTCTATTCCGGTGATACTTTTCCCAGGTAATAATATGCACATAGATGCTCAAGCCGATGCCATACTTTTTCTTTCGCTAATATCTGGTCGAAATCCAGAATTACTTATAGGCCAGCACGTTATTGCAGCACCAATTTTAAAAAGAACACACTTAGAGATCTTGTCGACGGGGTACATGCTAATCGATGGAGGAAAGCCGACTACTGTTTCTTATATAAGTAACACCAACCCTTTACCTGCCGACAAACCCAGTATAGCAGCTTGTACAGCTATGGCTGGTGAAATGCTTGGCATGAAACTCATTTACATGGATGCGGGAAGTGGTGCAACTGTGCCAGTAAATATGAAAATGGTGGCTACTGTTAAAAGATCAATTTCAGCACCGTTGATAGTAGGTGGCGGGCTAAACACAGTAGAAAAGGCTATGGATGCCATTGAAGCTGGAGCTGATATTATAGTAATAGGTAATGGAATTGAAGATAAATTGTCATTATTAATTTCAGTATCTGAAAAAGTTAATGATTTAAACAAGACGAATTCAAAGTCTTATTAACAAAAGTGGTTTGATATTTTTAAAACCACAATAAGTCCTAACCATTTTGCAATCTGTTTTTAATGCTTATTATGGATTGAAATAAACCTAAATACCAATTCTTACAGATACAGACCTTTAAATTTTATATACTTTTCCACCTCTTCTTGTAGCAAATACTTTACAGATTTATTTCTTTTGATAGATTCTCTAATAAAGGTGGCTGATATTTCAAAAAGTGGTGCCTCTACCAGCTTAACCCTAGGGTGATAAACCATATCAGTCTTAGGAGCATATGGTCTTGGATAAACTAGTATTCTATGGTGCTCTAAAATTTCTTCAAAATTATGCCAATTGGTAAAATCAGCTATGTTATCCGCACCCATGATGAGATCAAAATTGTGGTCGCGGTACTTTTCTCTTAAATTTCTAAGCGTTTCGAAGGTATAGTTAGGCTTAGGTAATATAAATTCTATATCATTCACGTCAAAATTGGGATTGTCCATTATCGCCAATTCTACCAACTTAAGCCGATCATTTTCGTTGAGAAGTCCTTCAATTTTTTTAAAGGGATTTTGCGGAGATACTACAAACCAAACCTTCTTTACATATTCCAGTTCAATAATTGAGTTCGCAATTACCAAGTGACCAATATGAATAGGATTAAAAGAACCAAAAAATAGACCGATGTGCATAGTGAGAGCTATTAGCTGGTTATAAAATCTATCACTAGTTTCTCGGCTTGTTGTAGTGCCTCTTCTAGGTGCTCGTTAATAAGTATATGATCAAATTTATCTTGAAAACTCATTTCAAATTTAGCTTTATACAGTCGTTTAGAAATACTATCTTCTGATTCTGTTCCACGTTCTCTTAGTCTTCGCTCAAGTTCCTCTATGGAAGGGATTTTTACGTAAATTGAAAGTGATTTTTCTCCAAAATATTTTTTGAGGCTCACTCCACCTTTTACATCTACATCAAAAATAATTGTTTTGCCTTGTGCCCACAAGCGTTCTATTTCTGTTACCAACGTGCCATAATAGCCACCGGGGTATACTTCTTCCCATTCAGCAAAGGAATTTTCTTCAACCTTAGTTCTAAATTCTTCAATTGATAAAAAGTAGTAATCTTTACCATGTTCTTCATTTCTACCTCTTTTGTCTCTTGTACACGCTGAGATAGAAAAGCCTAGTTTTGTTGGATACTTCGCCAATAAGTGTTTTGCGATGGTTGTTTTGCCTGAGCCCGATGGTGCAGAAAATATGATGGCTTTACCCATAAAGGAAGAATAAAATGAAAGCTGAACAGCTGAGATACAAGCTGTTGCTTATAAACTAATTTAAATTGTATTTATAACAGATTTAATTTTGTCTAACAACTCTGGCGGTACTGGTTTTTTATCTATTTTTTCTTGAATAACTTCTTTTACACATTTCTCTACTTCGTAATGTTTCATTGACTTTTGACAACATTTTATTTTCTGCTCAAAATAAGACTTTTGCTCATCATCTGCTTCTCCGTCCAAAATTAGATTTATTACTTCCAAGCACCTTCTATATCCTTCGGGAGTGTCTACAAGAGATTTTTTGTCTTTATTGAAAAATGCGGTAATAAAATTTGGTAAAATAGAGGCCATAGGCATAAATATTTAATTGATAACTTAGTATATTTATTATTCGAGAGTTAATTATTCAAATTCACCCTCTAATGTGTCGTTGTAGCCCATTTTAGAGGCATAAGTTCTTAATTTCTCCTTAAGCAACATTCTAGCTCTATGTAGTCTGGATCTCACTGTACCAATGGGTATATTGAGAATTTTCGACATTTCTTCATAAGTAAATCCTTCAAGATCACATAGGATAATAACGGTTCTAAAGTCTACAGCCAAAGCATTAAGTGCATTAGCCACTTCATCCCCTATCATATCTCTCATGGCATCAACGCGTAAGTCAGATGTGATAGGCTCGTCTATATCATCTGAGTTATAGTATGATTCCACGTCTTGATAATCGACTTTTCCTGGCTCTTTTGCCTTGCGTCGATACTCGTTAATGAAGCTATTCTTCAAAATCCTGAACAACCAAGCCTTGGCGTTAGTTCCCCTTTCAAAAGAATCGAAGAATCTATATGCCTTTAAATAACTGTCTTGGACTAAGTCATTTGCATCATCTTCATCCAACGTGAGGCGATAGGCAAAATTATAAAGAGGATTTATAAGATGTAAAAACTCCTTTTCAAAGGCGTCATCTCTCTCTTTCTTTTCTTTAGGGGTAAGTACCTTTAAAGGAGGTTCTTCTTCTGGAATATTATTTTCTATGTTTTCGTTCAATTTATAGTATTTTTAGCTGCGCTTAGTCTTAGTACCAACCACAGAACCAATAGCTAGTTTCGTGGTAAGAATTCAATAAATTTTTCATAATATGAGAGTGCTTTGGGGCCTACTTCATATTTATGATGTCTGAACTTCACATGCTCTGACTTCTTTTTCTCAGCCAAAATTTCTGCCTTTAATTTTTTTGCAAAAAATTGTTTTATCTCGTCTCTTCTGCCTTCAATTTGATACTCGTCTAACTTTAATTTTTTATCTCCTGCTTCTTTTAAAAAATATTTGTTAAGGCTATCTGCTTTATTTACTGTGCTTATGGCCATATCATAGTCACTTTCGTTTTTAGTAAGAATGAACATAATCATGTGTTTGGCAGAGCTATCTAAAGCCACATCAAGTTGCTCGTCTATCTTTTTTAATTCAGGATATTTATGAAACTGAGCTTGTGCTTGAAAGCCTATTGTTACAAAAATTAAGAATATTAGCGTTTTTTTCATAGTATTAAATAATTGGAAAATCCTTGATGTTATGTTATAATTCAAATTTTGATTGTTATTTGTATAAAAAGCTACTTCAAATATAAGATAGGTTTGTGAATATGCCCAATGTTTGGGCAAAATTAATACGTAAATATTAGGCAAAGCTTAAAGGATTAATTATTTTATTAGATTGTCCAAAATTTTTTCAATCTTTACTTCAAAAAATGTAATTTTGAAGGTACCCTAAATTTTATGTTATGTCACTTCAAATAAAATCCTCCTCGGCCGACCAAGTGATATTGGAAAGGGCTAACAGTGGTTCTACAAAAACGGTTTTCTTAATAGTTGGTTCAATATTTACCTTAGTAGGTTTGGTAATGTTATTACTTATGCCTTGGGAGTTTCCTTTTTTAATATTTAAGTTAGTATTCCCGTCAATTGGAATTTTTGTTGTCTATACTGCTTTTACTTACGACAAAAACAACAAAAAAACGACCCTTAGCAAGGTGGTCTTTGACAACAAGTTAGGATGTGTGGCGCTTGAGCTTTCTGACGTAGAACAATATCGAGGCTACATTAAATATGAGGAGATAGAAAAATTTGGAATCTATATTGAAACACATAGCAGTAGTAAAGGACATAAAACCTATTATTATCATACTGTTTTGTATAAAAAGGATGGAGGAGAATGGTTTCTTACTAAACATTCAACCGAAAATGAGGCAAATGAGGACTTGCAGAAGTTAAGGGCGAATGTAAATCTTAGTCAAATTTACATTGCCAATTTCAGCCCTGTTTTTTCAAATAAGTTAGAAAAAAAAGAAGGCTTAAACAAAACATCTATATTTTGGCAAAACGAGGTCAAACTTGCTACAGTAGCTTTCTTGGTCGGTTTTGGTGCAATATTCTGTTCTATCCTATATGCGGTTGTTAAATCAATGAGCTTCAAGGTAAGTTTCGAAATTTTCCCAATTATCATTTGCGGATTTATCTTTATTGTTTTTGGTATTATAATGTTTTCTATTATCAAACAGCTGATAAAGGATGCTACTACAAAATACAGTATAGCTGTAAGCCATTCTAGTTTTGATTATTTGGAATTAGATAAAAAAACCAGCGAAGTTAAGTTATCCAAATCAATACCGTTGGACCAACTTTATTCTATCGTTTATAACTACTGGACTAAAAGCAACAACCAGCCAAACAAATTAATAATTTTTAATAAAGAGGGTTATGATAAACTGATTTCTTACCGTAACAATCCCAACTTGCAATTTGAGGCTTTAGCAAACCAGTTTAAAGAAAATCTTAAACAAGGGGTGTTCCATTTTGATTTTAGCTATAGCAACCAAATTGAATTGGTTTTCGCAACATTAAACCCTATTGAATGTTTGCAATTAGAAACTTGGCTTCAAGAAATAATTAAATCAAAAAACCAGATGGCCAATGTATTGTAGATAAAATACACAATAAATTTGTGTAACAGTATAAATATGTAAACAAAACAAAACCTATTGATTATAATATCGTAGAAGTTGAAAGTTTAATCTATTTTTAGGCTCATTTTTAATATTGTTATGACCCGTACCAAAATTTTGCCTCTATATGTAGCTGCACAATTATTTATAGTACTCATATTAGTAGTTTCTTTTTTAAATATTCGCAATAAAGATGAGAGTTTTGTTCAAAACCCTGAGATAGTGGGTTTATGTGAAGAACAAACCATGAGGGCTGATCATATATCTGAGTCTATTCTGCGAATTGTAGTGTATAAAGGTAGTCGCAAAGACAATGAGGTAGCAGAAATGGTATCTAAAATGAGCGTTTGGCAAGAAGAACAAAAGAAGCTAGCAGAATATATTAAAAATTCAGATTTAGAGGAGGACAAAAAGGAACTTGTTGTAGATGCTTTTAGAAATTCAAATAAACATATGAATAAAATGAGCATTTCTTCTCAAGTAATTATTCAAAAATCAGATATTTCAACATTGTCTAACCATTTTCATAACCTTATTATAAAAAATGAAAATGCTTATAATGATGCTGTTAAAATAATCATCAAAATATATAAAAATAACGATACCGAGCTATTGGCTAGCCACCGTACCAAAGAACAAATGGTATTTTCGTTTTCTATTTTGTTGGTAATTTTAAATGTTGTAATTCTTGCTACCCCAGCACGTAAATTCATTTTTAATTAAAAATCTTACTAGCGTAATCGTTTAAAAATTTACTTATTAGGACTGGTTTAGGCAAGTTCTCTATTTCCATTTCGCTAAAAGGACTTAGAAAATCTGGAAGCTTTTCAATTGATTCAGCATCTATTACAAAAAATTTAGCTTTAATTCGTTGATGGGTTAGTATATGATTGTACTCCTTTGAAACGAACAATTCAACACCCTCCGTTGGACTGACAAAATCTTGCCCTTCTAATAAATGAAAATTATATAGACCTTGCCAAATATCGTTGGTTTCTCTTTTATGTAAAAATAGCTGCCTATCTTTTAAAAAAACGTGATAAGAAAAATATCTCTGCTTTATTTTGGTTTTATTTATTTTGATTGGCAGTTGTGACACTTCTTTTTTCAAAAATGCTACACAGGTTTCATTTAAGGGGCAAATGGAACAATCAGGAGAAACAGGAACACATTGTAACGCACCAAACTCCATAATTCCTTGGTTATGCTCAGCGGCCAATCCTTTTGGTAGTAATTGTTGTGCTAATTGTTTAAAATCCTTTTGACCTTTGCCGCTGTTAATGTCCGTTTCAATTCCAAAATATCGTGCAAGAACTCTGTAAACATTTCCGTCAACCACAGCAACATCTTCATCAAAGGCAAATGAAGCTATGGCCGCAGCAGTATATTGTCCTACACCTTTAAGCTTTAACAAGTGCGAATAACTACTTGGAAATATGCCGTTATATTTTGACACTATCACCTGCGCAGTACCATGGAGATTACGTGCACGAGAGTAATACCCTAGCCCTTGCCACAATCTAAGTACTTCGTCTTGAGGAGCATGTGCTAAATCAAACACTGTTGGATAAGCTGCTACGAATTTATTAAAATAAGGCAGGCCTTGCGCGACTCTTGTCTGTTGGAGGATGATTTCAGAAAGCCAAATTATATAAGGATCCTTTAAATTGCGCCATGGTAAATCTCTTTTATTTATTTTATACCATTGATGAATAGCCGAAGAAAATAAAGAATCCATGAAAATAAAACTAAAATACAAAGATGGGGGTTTTATTGCCATGTTGTCACTTCTTTTTAATTATTCATTAATTTTGAGCCCTAAATAATTTAAGCAATTCCAATGGTTAGAAACATTACACCTGTTGTTCAAAATTTAATCTACATAAATATTGCCATTTTTATTGTTCAATTACTTGGGTTAATTAATCAAGAAGCCTTGTTTGAGATTGTAGGAATGCATTATGTTTATTCCAAACACTTCAACCCATTTCAATTGGTTACTTACATATTTTTTCATGGAGATTTTAAACATCTTTTTGGAAATATGTTTGGTCTGTTGATTTTTGGTCCTTTGTTGGAAAAAGTATGGGGTGCCAAAAGGTTCATTCTCTTTTATTTTGTGACAGGTATAGGTGCTGGCTTAATATATGCTATTATTAAATATCTTGAAATCCATCCAGTAGAAATGGCGGCTTACGAGTTTTTGGCAAATCCCAAACCTGAGATTTTCGAATTATTTTTTAGTAAATACGTGAAAGACCATTATTACATGGTGGCTGATTTAGTGAGGGCTTACACCGACCAGCCCAACAATATTGAATTTATAGAAGCGGCAAGAATGCAAGTAAAAAATCTTATTAGCGCTTATGTAGATTCGCCAATGATAGGTGCTTCGGGATCGGTATTTGGCCTGATGGCAGGCATGGCGTTGCTTTTCCCCAATACTGAGCTTCAGTTGCTTTTCATCCCCTTCCCAGTTAAAGTAAAATACTTGGTTGGTTTTTATGCAATAATAGAGCTATATTCGGGAATGATTCGTGTGCCCGGGGATAACGTGGCACACTACGCACACATAGGGGGTATGATTTTTGCGTATATATTAATCATGATTTGGAAAAGAAATAACAAAAGCTTTTATTAGACTATGAATAATGTAATAGAAGACCTTAAAAGCTCATTTAGAAAAAAGGATACTTTAGTTAGGTTAATTATTATTAACTCAGTAGTGTTTTCAATTCTACTGCTGCTTCAAGTGGTTTTATATTTTGCTAATCAACGCGAACTTTTCAACCTCATCTTCAAGCCATACCTTGGTCTTCCTGGCAGTATCTATGAAGTTCCATTAAAGTTCTGGACGCTATTTACGTATTCCTTTACCCATTATGATATCTTTCATGTGTTTGGCAATATGCTTGGGCTATATTATTTTGGTCAAATCATTTATGAGTTTCTGGGAAGTAAAAAACTATTATCACTGTATATCTATGGCGGGCTAGCTGGTGGAATCTTATACTTGTTGGCATTTAATCTTTTGCCTGTTTTTAAAGATCATTCTTCAGCATATTTGGTAGGGGCTTCAGCGTGTGTGTATGCTATTGTAGTGGGAGCGGCGACTTTGTCACCTGATTACACGGTATTTTTAATGTTTTTAGGACCTGTAAGACTAAAATACCTTGCGGCCTTTTTTATCCTTATTTCTTTTGCAGGTACTTTGGGAGTCAATTCTTTTGGCAATATTGCTCATCTTGGTGGTGCACTATTAGGATTTGTATTTATCAAGGAGTTAAAAAAGGGCAACGATTGGGGAGTGCCATTATTTAAACTAGTTGATTTTACAAGTAGTATCTTTAAGCGAAAGTCCAAATTAAAAGTTACTCACAAAACTATTCTTAAAAATCCGACTAGAGATAGTTCCCCCAATCAGGAAGAAATTGATAAAATATTGGACAAAATATCTGCTAGTGGCTACAGTAGTTTGTCGAAGGAAGAAAAGGAAAAGCTTTTTAAGGCCAGCCAAGGTTAGTTATTCTTTGCAAGTTTGCCTTCTAAATCCGCTACTAATCTTTTAAGTTCCAATAGTTCCGCTGCTTGTGATTCATAAAGCGCCTTTTTGGAGTTGTATTCTTGTAGTATATTTACACTTTCAGTAACATTGGTGGCCAACTTAATTATTTTAAACGGTACACCTGCACCGTCTCTTAAGTAAGAATAAGCCGCTCTTAAATAAACCTTTTCACCTGACTTGGTTATTCTTTCAAAATCACCTTTAACCAAGTTTCCTGCTCTTAGGTCAGTCCAAAACTGTTGATATTCAAGTGAGTTTTTATATTGTGTAGTTACAAATGTGCTATGGTGTTTGCCAATTATTTCTTCTAGTTTGTAGCCGAATGTTTGGCAAATTGCGTCATTGGCGTTTGAAATATAGCCATCTAAATCAAATTCAATATAGGCTATGTTACAGTCATTAAGGGTGTTAAATTTATTTTCTATCTCATTTGATTTTTTTTCCATCTCCTCTTGCGTCGCCTGTAGTTCTTCCATATTTTGGCGCATTTCCTCCTCTTGTGAGCGCATGGTTTCAGTCATTTCACGCGACTCCGCCAAAAGTTGTTGAGTTTTTTGGTTAATTTTGGCCGAAGATATAGTAGATGCCACACTTTCACCGAGCTTTTCAACAAACTCAATTTGATATTGTTCTACCTTTTCTAAGGATGCGATTTCAAAAATTCCATATACTACATCGTTTATCTTAAGCGGAATAATACCTACAAAACCAGGGGTGGCCTCTCCTAAGCCTGAGGTGATGTGCACGTAGTTTCGAGGTACATTTGTCAAAATAACGGTTTCTTTTTCTAAAAATGTTTGTCCCAAGAGCCCTTCTCGTATGTCAACTCTTTTATCAATATGTTTTTTGCGGTCATAGGCATAACATGCCATTAGCTCAAGATGTACATCCTGGAGATCGTTGTCATTAACAATAAAAAGATAACCTTGATTTGCATTTAAATATTGAACAAGATTGCTGGTAATTTTTTCACATAAAGTTTTGAGGTCTGAGTTGTCTGCTCTTAATATTTCTATAAACTTGGCCAAACCTTCATTCACCCACTTTCTTTCTCTTTCTTGATTTTCATAAGATTTCATTTGATCTCTCATGCTCAGCAAGCTGCCAGCTAAGCTTTCTTTATCCTCTGACGCCTCGTCTAAAATGCCATGGTAAGAAACATTCAAATTGCCCTTTTCAATCTCTTTAATAAACTCCGTGGCTTGTTTAACATCACTTTTGTACTGTTCGAGGCTAGAAATCAATTTTTGATATTCTTCCTTTTTGATTGTTAAGATAGAAAACATCGTAGGTAGTTTAAAAGTATGACATTTTAAAGTACGTAAATATAATGAAGATAGACTAAAATTTTAAAACAACTTTTTATAAATCTTATAGTAATTGTCTGAACAGTGGTCAAAATTTGAAACACCTAGCAGTCATGGTTTTATTATATATTTGCTTTTTAAAATAATATTTATCTTTATAACCAGTATTTTATTAAAATGTGTTAATTTTGCTTTCATGTGCTCGTTATCATAGCTTATTATTAATTTTACATGAAAAAATTACTACTCATTATCGCCTCTTCAATGCTTCTTGCTGCATGTTCTCAACATACTTGTGCTACTTATATAGGTGCAAAGCAGCCACACCATCATCACGCAACACATCACGCAAGTAAGTAAAAAGTGTTGGGTCGATCTATTTCGGCTATTATATACACATTTGTAGATAATGGAAATAAAGTTACGTTCTTATGAGGCAGAGATGCTTGATGCTCCTCATATAGCTAAGGACTTGCTTTTTCAAAATCTAAGGGAATTGGCCTTTATAAACAAATGGCTAGGTGGGCATAAGGTAAGCATTGCTGGGTTAAAAAAATTATTAGTAGATAAAAACAAAGTTTATCTAGTCATGGACGTGGGTTGCGGAGGTGGAGACACCTTAATTAGCCTTGCTCAATGGGCGAAAAAACGCAATTTTCAAGTTCAATTTATTGGGTTGGATATTAAACCCGAAGCCATTGAGTATGCCCAAAGTGCATGTGGTAGTTTTAATAATATTCGATTTATTTGTGAAGATTATAACAACATTCGTTCGTTAAATTTAAACATTGACATTTTTACCTCCGCTCTTTTTTGTCATCACTTCAACGAAAGCCAACTAAAAAATTTAATTACTATTTTTAAAGATTGTTCAAATCTAGGATTTTTTATTAACGATTTACATCGGCATTGGATAGCGTATTACAGCATCAAGTGGCTTACAAAGTTCTTTTCCCGTTCAGCTTTGGTTAAAAATGACGCACCACTTTCTGTAAAAAGAGGTTTTGTGAAAAGCGATTGGATAAACATTATAAACTCTTCTGCAGCAAGTATCCATTGGAAATGGGCTTTTAGATTTCTTATTGTTTATAATAAATAGATCCATTTTATTTTTTTACGTTTATTTTAATTTGTCTTTTTAATTACTTAGCCTTTCATTTAACAACATTTCTAAAAACAAACCATTAGAATTTGTTTTGTTCAGTAGTCTTTTGTAAAATTAGCTTTATAATTTAAAAGCCAAACCCATTGAACAGACATACTTACGACCTCGGTGTAATAGGAAATTGTGCTTACATGGCACACATTGACAAAAAAGCTAGTATCAAGTGGATGTGTTGGCCTCGTTTTGATAGTAGTTTTATTTTTGGCGGGTTAATGGACAAAGAAAAAGGCGGGACTTTCTCCATAAAACCTCCTGTAGATAACTATAATACCAATCAATATTACTTTGATAACACCAATGTGTTATGTACCGAGTTTGAAAGTAGCGACGGTAAGTTTAAGGTCACAGATTTTGCACCAAGATTTGTTCAACACGATAGGTATTATAAACCTTTAATGCTCATCAGAAAAATTGAGGCGATTTCCGGCGCTCCAAGAATTAAAGTTAAATGTAAGCCTGTGGGCAAATATGGAGAACTTATTCCTGAAGAATACCAAGGCAGCTCACATATTCGTTACCATGGGCTTGAAAGTCAGGTAAGGCTCACTACCAATATTCCCCTTAGTTTTATACTTGACGAGCAAATCATCAGTTTAAATGAGCCAAAATACCTCATTTTGACTTATGGTATTCCTTTAGAGGCCGCGGTAGAATCGACAGCAGAAGATTTTTTACGTAAAACCATCAAACATTGGCGCGATTGGATCAAAACAACAAGTATTTCTAGTTTTTACCAAAAAGAAGTGCTTCGCTCCGCCTTGGTTTTAAAAATTCATCAGTTTGAAGATACAGGCGCCATTATAGCCTCGGGCACTACAAGTTTACCTGAGTTTCCACAAAGTGGTCGCAACTGGGACTACCGCTATTGCTGGATCCGAGATTCATATTACGCATTGACAGCTTTTAATAATATTGGTCATTTTCAAGAACTTGAAAAATACTTTCAATTTGTAGTGAACATCACCCTCGATGAAAAGCAGCGCTTTCAGCCCATGTACACCATTACGGGTGGTACACAGATGGATGAAAAAATAGTACCGCTTGAGGGATATCTTGGCAATGGCCCTGTGCGTGTAGGCAACGCTGCTTATACCCAAACCCAAAACGACGTTTATGGCCAAATCATGATGTCGCTGCTCCCGTTGTATGTTGATAAGCGTTTTATTGATTCAGAAAGAAGCAATTCTATTAAAATTATCAACGAAACCCTTAAAAAAATTGGAGAAACGATGCACGAACCCGATGCTGGCCTGTGGGAATTTAGACATGGAAGGCACCAACATTGTTATACATTTCTTTTTCATTGGGCGGGTAGCATGGCCGGTCTTAAGATTGCCAATACCCTTAAAAAGGATAGCAAAATGATTGATACTGCGAAAAACCTCGTGGCACAGTCAGCACAAAAAATAGAAGAATGTTATGACAAAGAGCGCGGGGTTTATACAAGTGCTATTGGTTCTAAAAATCTAGATGCCAGCACCCTGCAACTTATCACGATGAATTATCTTAATCCCAATTCGGATAAAGCCAAACAACACCTCAAAGTATTAGAAAATGAGTTAAAAACACCTGAAGGATTGTTTTATCGATATAAACACGCCGATGATTTTGGCGAGCCACAAACCACATTTTTAATTTGTGCCTTTTGGTATATAGAGGCACTTGCCGCAGTAGGCAGAATTGACGACGCCATTCTTCAGTTTCAAAACATGATGAAATACGCCAACCATGTAGGTTTATTTAGTGAAGATGTGGAGGCAACCACAGGAAGCCAATGGGGCAATTTCCCACAAACCTACAGCCATGTGGGCTTGGTAAATGCAGCATTTAGAATATCAAAAAAGCTAGATAATTTGAATTATTTTTGAGTTAGTTAAGGGTTTAAAAATTTATTGCCATAATTAACAATTGGTTGTGTATGGTGAAGACAAGGCGACAAAATTAATTATTTTAGGAATGTACCGGAACACCTTATTTGGAGTGATACTTTTTTTGATGCTTTTCTTAAGTGTGGGGTGTAGGTCAGTTTACTTTCTCTTTTGGGATATAAATTACAAAATACCTAAGGTAGAATTTATGAGGGCTAATTATGTCAGCAATAGAATGTTGTACGACAGTATATTTGTTTTTTCAGATTTATTGATCAATAGTAATACGGCTCAAAAAAATTGCATGGAGGATGTACAAATATTCGATGACGGATCTTATAACATGTCTTTTGATTATAGACGATGTGCCGAATATGGTGGCTGCAATAACCCATTAAGGGACTCTGTTAGTAGAAGCCATGACCTAGGTTTACTACGTAATAAAATTACTAATAGTCAAAATGCACTAAAGGCTCCTCGTTATATTTTTATCAATCAGAAAATTGTTGTGGTTCATTATAAACTTGTAAAAGAAACCTTTAAGGACAGGATTTATGTTGAATATTATTTTACTAAAAATAAACCTGAACCAGATTGGGATTCGGTTGCAACCAATGTATATACCAACGTATCTTCCCTTAGGAAGGAATAGGAAGGAGGCTAACTTCTAGTGAGTAGTAGAGGTTTAAAAGACTTATTTCCATAACTACCAACTGGTTGTGTTGGGTGAAGATATCCGACACGATATTAAGTGGAAAATTAAATAATGATGATATGAATAAAGAGCAATTTTCTGTAAAGTTGTTGCAAGAGCCCTTGTGCCTCATATTTAACTTGTACTAAAAAATAAGTTTACAGATTTAATGTTGAATTCTATTACAACGGAAACATAAATCCTACACTCCAGATGGTCATAAATGTTGTAAAATTGTGCTTTGCCTTGCCTGTATCTTTTATTACTAACGAATTGGTGTAGTTGGCGTATCCACCCTTAATAGTCCATTCGGCGTAAAAATATTTATAAATTTCTATTCTTGGACCCAGCTCAACCCCAGTGAAATATCCCGCTACATGAAAGCGGTTATTGATTCTTTTGCCAAACAGGGTAACGTCAGTACGCGGGAAAACTATGCCAAAACCATACTTTCCTATGCAACTTACCTTAAGAAGTTTACTTTTCGCCTGATACAATTTAAAGCGTTTTACCAAATTAGGGGTTACGAAATTGGCTCCGTCTGTATGTTCAAAATGCAAAAATGTTTTAGGGTCAATTATTGTGTCTTTATCTAGTGGTTGTCCAAATATTTGTCCAGTTACACGCAATTTTTGATAATCATTTACAATGTATTTTGCATGGTCATAGCTCAATTCAATACCTAAATCGCGTTTGTCATTAAACATATACCCAATTCTCCAAACATATTGAGGAATGGTAATATTAATTAGATCCCCAATACCTTCAAAATCAGCTCTATCCCTAGCTTGTGCATCATGTACTGTAAAATCGTAATTTCCTTTATAGTTGTGTTCGTTTAGGTCTCCGTTATTACTAATATGAATGTCGCTTTTGCTGTACCAATCAAGATTATAGCCCCAACCTGCGTAAAAGGTACCCTTATGTTTGGTTTTAAGCGAGTCATTTTGATGTGCACAACAAAACGAACCAGTGAGCAATATCGCTCCTGTCAATAAATTTTTGAACATTTAATTTCTCTATTTGATTATGAATTCAGCATCATATCACAATTAGAAAACTTCAGTTGTTGGTAGAAGATTCGAATTTAATATAAGCAACAAATGTACATTTTGTTATTGATTTTGTATAAATAAGTTATTGTTAAGGGCATTTATTTAAAGATTTTTCCAAAACTGGGTAAGTTGTTATTTTCTTGATTGTTTATGGTAAACTGTTTGATCTTTTGGAAGAATGGTAATTTTATAATTTACAATGATTAATCTGGGTTGAAACATTGAGGTTAAAGTATTTGCCTGTTGTATATGTTGTTCAATGAAAAGGTTTTGGTAAAAGATAAGAATACAATTGTTTGGCTTAGAACTAAGCTACATTTACAAAAACTAAAGTTTCTTTTTTAGTTCTTTAGAATAATTCTAAATTTGCACACCCAAATGAGAAACAATCTGAAGAAATACAAAATTTTAGGGATGTTGTTATTAGTTGCTTCGTGCGCAATAGCACAGGTAAGTATTTGTGGTAAAGTAGGTTGTGAAGATGGGGACACCAAAGATTTTCAGATTTCACTTGAGAAAACAACTTGGGTCACCTTGGCAGATTCTAATGGTAACTATTGCCTTACCAACATACTCCCTGGTGAGTACAATATTATTGCTTTTGCACAAGGTCATGTTATTCAAAAAAAGAAGGTAATAGTTTCTAATGAGGACATTAAGGTATATTTTGACCTAAAACCAGCTAAAACCGAACTAGAAACGGTGGTAATCACCAAAAAAAAGGAAAATGATTTTGGTATTGGTCGATTATCTTCTATTGAGGGCACTTCCATCTATGATGGTAAAAAAACTGAAGTAATATCACTTGATCAACTTACCTTTAATACTGCTAGTAACAACGCCCGCCAAGCGTTTTCAAAAATTTCAGGGCTTAACATATGGGAAAACGATTGTGCTGGTATTCAACTAGGTATTGGCGCAAGAGGATTGAGTCCAAACAGAACTGCTAACTTTAATGTAAGGCAAAATGGTTACGATATTAGTGCAGATGCCCTCGGATACCCCGAAAGCTATTACACTCCGCCACTTGAAGCTATAGAAAAAATAGAGTTTGTGCGAGGTGCTGCCTCACTCCAATATGGCACACAACTAGGGGGTATGATCAATTTTGTATTTAAAAAAGGTCCAACTAACAAAAAGATAGAATTTACTACAAGAAACACTGGTGGCAGCTATGGATTTCTAAATACATTCAACAGTGTAGGTGGCACTCTTGGAAAAATTAATTATTATGCCTTCCTTCAATACAAACAAGGTGATTGCTGGAGGCCTAATAGTAAATTTAATGCAAAGGTAGCATATGGTCAAGTTGAGTATAAACTAAATAAAAGGCTTAGTGCAAATATAGAATACACCTATATGAACTATCTTGCGCAGCAGCCAGGAGGACTTACCGATGCAAACTTTTTAAAAAATCCTCAACAATCAGTAAGGGCTAGAAATTGGTTTGCCGTTAATTGGAACCTGTTTTCTTTAAACTTGGACTATAAAATCAACACAAACACCCAATTAAATTGGCGTAATTTTGTCCTTATTGCCTCTCGTAAAGCAATTGGTTCACAAGAAAAAATCAATGTGATTGACCTACCCGGAAACAGGGTATATCAAAACGATGATTATCTTAATTTTGGATCGGAACTGCGCTTACTTCACCGATATAAATTAGCAAATCAAAAAATGGCTTTTGTGGTAGGTCAGCGTATTTATAAAGGACGAACTACTAGACAACAAGGTGATGGTAACGCTCTTGCAGGGCCGGACTTCTATTTTGTAAACCCTTCAAACGTAGAAAAATTTGACTATATTTTGCCTAGCCAAAACTATGCATTATTCTTTGAAAATATTTTTCAGATAGGCCCAAGAATTACAGTTACCCCAGGAATAAGACTAGAGAACATTCAAACGTTTTCTAAAGGATATACAAGAAATATTGTGAAAGATAGGAGTGATAACGTGTTAGTTGATAATAAAATTTATAGAAACAGTAGTAACGTACGCAGCTTTTTGTTGTTTGGGACAGGTAGTTCATTCAAAGTTAATGAATCAATAGAGCTGTATGGAAACTATACGACCAACTACAGGGCAGCCACTTTCAGTGATGTTATAGTTTCTAACCCCAATATTGAGGTTGATAGTTTATTGAAAGATGAGTTTGGATATAACGCCGACCTAGGCTTACGTGGTAATTGGAAAGAGCTAATTTATTTTGATATCAATTTGTATTATTTAAGGTATAAAGGGCGTATTGGAGAAACTTTTTTACCTAACGGACAAAGATTTAGAACAAATATTGGGAATTCACAAACGCAAGGTGTGGAGTCTATTATTGAGATAGATATATGGAAATTGATAAAAGGAGTTAGCAAAACAAGTTTTACCATTTTTCTTAATAATGCAATCAACAATGCTACTTATTTGTCTAGTGACAATGAGGCATTTAATAGAATTTATGCAAACAATAAGGTAGAGCTTGTGCCAGCATTTACACACAGAAGTGGAATAACCTATAAAAGAGGAACTTTTGCTACCACGCTACAATATTCACATATTGCCAGCCAATTTACCGATGCGACTAACAGCATTAACCCATCACCTAGTGCCATTGTAGGCGAGATACCTAGTTATAATGTTTTAGATTTATCGGTTAAGTACGAATACAAAAGATTTTTATTAGGCACAGGTATCAATAACATCGCTGACAAAAGATATTTTACAAGACGTGCCGATGGATATCCCGGGCCAGGCATAATACCGTCTGACCCTCGAACCTGCTACCTTAGTCTTGGCATAAAATTATAAAATTTTATTATACCCAACCTGTAATTGCCTTATGGAGCCGTCTTCTTTTGGATATTCCATAATTACCCCATTTTTGCCTATTCCTATAATGGAGCCTTCTCTTATCACATTTGTGTTGCTTTGTTTTGCAAAAACCTCAATTTTAATTCTGCTCCCTATTTGGTAACCATAAGTAATTTCGGTTTTATCTATTTTCAAACTTTGATAGATATTATCTTTAGATATGTTCTTTGAAAGGTCTTTATTGTTTTGATCTTTATAAATAATAGTGCAAGATTTGGTTGATTTTGAAATAATAACCCCTTTGATAACCACATTATCCATTACAAAATAGATTGGGTCGTTTACTTCTAACAGTTCTGAACGTGCTGGGTCTACCGCTTTGATATTTACTTGTTGGGTAACCTCCTCTTTTTTTGGTTCAATTACAGGTGATGGTTCTTTTTGTACTTCGGTTGGCTCTGACGACTTTTGAATATTTTCTGTTTCTAAAAGTGTAGGAAGGATTTTGCTTTTTACTGAATCTTCTTTGGAAGGGGTATTAAATGATTGTTTGTCGGTAGTAGTAACATAGTTAGTAGGGCAACGATATTTTTCAGCGGAAACGGTAATAACATTGCTGGTAGTCAAAATTAAAAAGGTTCTTTTGATATCAACAGTATAGTTGGTGAGTGTAATACCACTTTTGGGAGGATTATTTGATAAAAGCATTTCTTTGGCATCCAAAATTAAAGCTCCTCTTGTGTTTCCACCAATTCCTAAAAAATGGCTTGTACCTACTTTTACTTTCGCGATACCTTCGTATGTGCAATTGGGTAAGGCACTTGTGGTAAGCGTGCCTGTGTGTATAGCACATGAAAAAAGGAATAAAGATAAAACACTAAAAAGTAATATGGTTTTCATGATTGTAAGAGATTTTAAGTTTAAATTTTTTTCAAAAACGCTATTTGTAAAATTTGTTTGGAGAAAATTAAGCGTGTTTAACTATTCCAAATTTCCCATGCTTTTTCGGCTTGTAAATATAACATATCTAGTCCATTTTTAGCTTTCGCTTGTTTATTTTGGGCCAATTGCATCATTTTTGTAATCGGTGGATTATACACTAAATCATAGAAATAGTGATTAGGTGTAATAAAATCATAAGGCAATGCAGGTGCCTCATCAACTGCCGGATACATTCCTAAAGGAGTGGTGTTTATAATAAGTTGGTACTCATTCATAACCTGCTCATTTAGTTGATTGTATGTTATACTACTTTCACTTTCTTGCCTTGAAACATATTTATAGACCATTGACAAATCTTTTAAAGCCGCTTCTACTGCCTTAGCAGCTCCACCTTTACCAAGAATTAACGCCTTTTTATTGAAATTTCCCTCCATAAAAGGAATCAATGAAGCCTTAAAGCCATAATAATCGGAGTTGTATCCGATAAGATCACCTTCACCACTTCTTTTAATTACGTTAACAGCACCTACCTTTACCGCACTATCGTCTAATGAATGTAAAAATGGTATAACAGATACTTTGTGTGGAATGGTTACATTAAGTCCTTGTAATTCTCGGTTTTGCTCAAACAGACTTAAAAAGTCCTTTGCGTCAGCTATTGGAAATAGTTCGTAACGACAATTTACAATTCCCTCTTTTTCAAACTTTTCCGTAAAGTACTTCTTAGAAAAGGAGTGACTAAGGGGATAACCAATTAAGCCATAAATTTTGTTCATTCAACCTAAGTATTACAATTGGCAAGTTAGGAATTATCTTTTCCTCAAATAAATTTGATTGGCATTTTTTAACATCAAGCTGATATATTCTTTATCTGCAAAAAGTTGAATATGTTCTTTAGGGCTGCCTATTCCTATGGCGTGGTTAGAATAATATATTTCGTTGCCTAGTAAATCATGCACCCAATAATCAATTGTAACAGATTCAGGATAGGCACTTGGTCTTGCGGTAAAAGTACCTTTTAATGGATAGGAAACAAGTTGCTGATTGGATTTGGGTAGTTGATCTGATTTAAAACCAAAACTAAACCACAAGGCAAACAAAGGTAAAATATAGCTAAGTTTAATCATAAATCGTCTTGAATAATTGCTATACAAAAGTAATCCTAATTTTTGGTTTTTTAGAATATTGTATTAAAAATCCATTTTAACTATAGAAATTCTTAAAGATAATTGGTCATGGTACTGTTTAAAAGTTGAATTTGTTTTATATTCGTACGATTAACTTTATTATTTATAACATTGATAATTTTGGGCAAGTCTCCTTTTTATAAATTTTTAGCAAATTTGGCTTCTGTAGTGTTGCATCCTTTGTTGATGCCTACCTTCATTTTTGCAATAATCCTCTTTGTTTATCCTACTACGGCTACCCACATTCCTGAAGGTTATTTTATTAACTTGTTGTTAATTATGCTATTTACTACGGCCCTAATGCCAGGCATTGCTGTGTATGTTCTATTTTTAACAGGCTCCATCACCAGTATATCACTCAACAAAAGAAAAGATCGTTTATTACCCAATCTCATTACTATCTTTATTTATCTAAGTGTTTTATTTTTGTTTTATAATAAAATGGGCATAAAAGGAATCTTATTTTATGCTTTGTTATGTATGACTATTACCATAGTAGTACTTGCAATAATTACCCTTTTTTGGAAAATTAGCGTGCATACATGCGCAATGGGTGGCTTTGTTGGATTTCTTATGAGTCTTAACTTTTATTTTCCTGAACCCAACATGTTTTTCCCTGTCATCATTAGTATTTTTTTACTTGGAAGCCTTATGAGTGCAAGAATGTACCTTAATTGCCACACAAGCTTACAAGCTTGGGCTGGTATGGCCTTGGGAATGACAAGTTCGTCATTGTCTGTTGTTTTAATGTTTTGATTCATTAACAATGACTAGTTCTATCGGTGATTATTAATTGAAAGAGTATAATCCTTCATAGTTAAATCCAAGTTTTACACCTCAATTTTCCAATTCAAGATATATTAGTGAGATATAATCTTTAGTTGTATTTTTACAACCATATAAACAGCGTATTACATGAGTTGGCAACGATTGCTCTCTACCAAAAGACTTGGTTTTGAAAACAGATCTTCAGACGCAGATCAGGCAAGAACACAATATCATAGGGATTATGACCGAATTATATTTTCTTCTCCTTTTCGTAGGCTGCAAAATAAAACACAAGTGTTTCCTCTACCTGGCAGCGTTTTTGTGCACAATCGACTCACACACAGTCTAGAAGTAGCTAGCGTTGGTCGTTCGCTGGGAATGATATTAGCCAATCAACTTATTAAAGAGGAGGAAGCAGACTATTTAGACGTAAGCGAACTAGGCACTTTAGTTTCTGTTGCTTGTTTGGCTCATGACTTAGGTAATCCTCCTTTTGGGCATTCAGGCGAAAAAGCAATTTCAAGATACTTTCAAGAAGGAGAAGGAAAAAAATATCAAATAGAGGTGGCACCAAAAGAATGGGCCGACCTTACCAGCTTTGAAGGCAATGCCAATACATTTAGAATATTAACGCATCAGTTTAAAGGAAAGGGTACTGGTGGGTATTCTCTCACTTATGCAGCTTTGGCGGCTACTGTCAAATATCCTTGTTTGGCCTCATCAAGTGATAAAAGTAGTATACACACTAAAAAATATGGCTTCTTTAACACAGAGAAGAATACATTTGACCAAATAGCACAAGAACTAGGGTTAATTCATAATCTTAATAAGGAAAACGCTTATTATCGACATCCATTGGTGTATTTGGTTGAGGCTGCAGACGATATATGTTATAATATCATAGATTTAGAAGATGCCCATCGGTTAAAAATAATTTCTGAAGCTGAGGTGAAAGAACTTTTGTTCCCAATTTTAAATAGTTTAAACCCTAATAAATTTAGCAGGTACACGGAGGAGGTTTTACCTCAATTAAGTGACGCCAACGATAGAGTCTCATTTATAAGGGCATTGGTAATCAATTTATTAATTCAAGCATGTTCTAAACTATTTTGGGATAATAGGGATCAAATAATGACAGGTAGCTATAACTCTAGTTTATTTAATGGCTTGCATGAGCCATTGCTGAGCCATCTGAAGAAAATTGAGGAGGTGTCTGTGGCAAAGGTGTATAACTATCCTGCCTCTGTGGAGATAGAAATAGCTGGCTACAAGGTGCTTGGTGGATTAATGGAAGAATTTGTACCAGCGATTATCAATAATAAATCACATTATGACCAAAAGCTAGTTGACCTTATTCCGGATCAATTTAAAAACGACAATCCAAGCCCCTACTCAAAAATACAAACAGTAGTTGACTTTGTAGCTGGTATGACTGACCTATATGCTGTGGATTTGTTTAGGAAAATTAAAGGGATTTCAATATAAATTTATTCTGTTGCTTATGTCGTGGAGTCAGGGCCGGAATTAGTGTTAGGACCAAAAATCATCCAATAATAACTTTTTTTGTTTATTTAATACAATTTTTACGGTTGCAAGTTTTATACTATCGTATATTGCAATTGTACCTTATTGTTGTGGATAATAAATGACATTCCTGTTTAAAGAGACAAGTTACTTCTTCTCTTGTTTTATTTATTTGATGATTTCTTTGCTAGGAATCGCTAGTGTTAGCAATGCCCAGTCTGTGAGTTTTAGACTATTTGGCCCTAAAGAAGGATTTTATCCAGATCGGGTTAAGGAAATTGTGCAGGACAAAGATGGATTTATTTGGTTAGCAACTAACGAAGGACTAATAAAATACGATGGCCATACTTTTCGCGCTATTCAAGAGGAGGAATCTTTGTCTCCAAAAGGTACCGATATCTTATGTCTGCTGCCTGTTGACAATGGTGATATATGGATAGGAACTAACAAAGGACTAGCCTTGTATCAAAGAGAATTCAACAAATACATTCAAGTAAAATTTCCCAATCAAGAAGATAGTTATGTGATTAGTCTTGCCAAGGATAACAAAGGACAAATTTGGCTAGGAACAGGGCAAGGTATATTTTTTGTAAAAAATATGGAGGCTGTCCCTTTATTTAAAAGCAATAAATTCCACGAAACCTTGCCATTTATTAAAGCCACCAAAAAGGGCACATTGCTTTTTATAACACATAATATGATCTATCAATATGATCCAGCCAAGTCTATTTTTATAGATAGTCTTCAATATACCAACGAAAAAGTACTATCTGATAATTTCCACACAGCTGTGGAAATTGACCAACAAAATAATTTATGGATAGGTAAATACAATGGAGAACTATACTATTATCAACTAGGAAAAAGAGTGCTTAAAAAGTTTGACCTTAAACTTATCGCAAATAATAAATCAGCTATAATCAACAATATATATTGCAAAGATTCAAGTAAAATATGGGTATCCATCGATGAGTCTGGACTTTACTATTTTGACACTCAGTTGCAAAAATTTGTACCCAATATTGTTGCTGCTAATTCTAATCTGGCTAGTTATAAGATAAATGCCATCTTTATAGACCAAGAAGGTAGTTTTTGGTTGGGTATAGACCGAAATGGTCTTGCGCTCACCAACAAATTTCTCAACCGATTTAAACAGATTATTCCACCAAAAACTGCTGTTAATCACATCGTTTCTGCCATTTGTAAAGATCATTTTGGAAATCTATGGATAGGTACTGATGGCTCTGGTATATATGTTTACAATTCCTCATTAAAATTAATTAAATCGTTTGTAACTGATATTAGTAATTCAAGTGGCTTGTCAAATGATGCTGTATTGAGCATATTTGAAGATAGCAAACAAAGAATATGGATTGGAACTTTTAGAGGTGGTCTTAGTTTGTATTTACCTAGTACCAACTCATTTAAACATTATCAATTTAACGGCCAATCAACTGGGCCATTACGAAATGACATCCGATCTATTGATGAAGATGCAGAAGGTAATTTATGGCTTGCAGTACATGGCAAGGGCGTAGCCAAGTTCAATCCTAAGACTCAAACATTTACGAATTATACGCATTTACAAAGCCCTTGGACAACAAAAGTATTGGTAGATGTTAAAGGTACTGTTTGGGCTACTTCCAATAGCGGCATAAGCTATTTAGCTTTAAACCAAATCGATTTCACAGATATTGTCACAGAACATCAGTTCAACAGTTTACAAGATCATGATGTTAATTGCCTTTATCAAGACAAGGATAATACGATATGGGTTGGAACGGTTAATGGGCTTTATTATATTGACCAAAACAAACTAATAAAAGCAAAAAACACAAACCAACTTGGCAAAGCAAGTATTAAGTCAATAGAACAAGCTCAAACTGGCGATTTCTTTATAAGTACCAACAGGGGATTGTATAGGTATCAAAAAACGAAAGGAGAATGTGGTTGGTATGGCCTTAGTGACGGCATTCCTGGAGAAGATTTTATTATTAATGCAAGTTTTATTACAAATCAGAATTTATACTTTGGCACGAGTAGTGGGCTATGTTGGTTTGATACCCAGCAGCTTCCAGAAGAGACCATCGATAACACACCGTGTATAACAGAAATTCGATTGTTTAATAAACCATTTCTTCAACATAAAAATATACTTACCCTTGGTGAAATGTCTCTTTCTCATCAAAAAAACCATCTTACGCTCTTCTTGTCAAGTCTAACTTACAAATTAGGCAATGAAAAAATCGATGTGGAATACAAAATGGAGGGATTAGAGGACGATTGGCAAATTTTGGGCAAAAATAACAGTGTTAGTTATCCCGCTATTCCACCAGGGAATTACACCTTTTTTGCAAGAAATACATTGTTAGGGACGCAGCTGAGAGGGCCCATTTACAGCTTTAAAATTTACATTTCACCTCCCTTTTGGCAAACATGGTGGTTTAGGTCAGCCATTTTTATAATTTTTGTCTTAGGCGTCTATTTTTACTTTAAGTTTAAGACTTGGCGCATTCAGCTTCGGAATAAAATTTTGGAAGAAAAAATCAAGTTAAGAACAACTGAGATTATGAGCCAAAAAGACTTACTTGAAAAACAAAAACGAGAACTTGAAGTAGCTAATAATACCAAAAACACCTTATTTTCCATTATTGCTCATGACCTTAGGGCACCGTTTTCTTCCATAGCAGGTTTAGCACAATTGTTAGCTAATCCACAAATCGTACGCGCCCAAGAAGAACAACTAGAAATGACCAATTATATATACCAAGCCTCCAAAAACGCCTTAAATATTGTAGAAAATCTTCTTGACTGGGCGCGAACACAAACAAGCCGAATCCAATTTACTCCAATTGAAATAGACCTCAATGCTACAATTATTAAAATAATAAATCAATTTGAATTTACTTTAAAAGAAAAACAGATTGCAACAACCTACTCAGCTAGTGCATCTTTGAGGGTACATGTAGACCAAGATATGTTTGAAACAATTATTAGAAATCTTCTTGTAAATGCCATAAAGTTCACACAATCAGAGGGATACATAATGATTGATGTTCAATACAATTCAAGCGGCTTTAATATAACTATTAGAGACAACGGCATCGGTATGACGGAAGATCAAATTAATATAATTAGCCAAAACTCATTTCACAGATCTGCGCTAGGTACCAAAGGTGAAAAAGGTACTGGTCTTGGTTTAGAGCTTATTAAAGAATTTTTAAAGTATCATCAAGCAAGTTGGTCGGTATCTTCACAACCTGGACAGGGTTCAGAATTTAAACTTAATTTTAAAGATGATATTAAGATAGATAATGCTGAAGAATATTCCTTAGAATTCAAGCCGATTTTAAAAACTCCATTTAATAATACAAACAAGTCGGTGGAAACTGTTATTTATGAAAGTCAATTTGACGGAATTGAAGGAAGCCTCATCTTGATAGTGGACGATCAAGACGAAGTCCGTAAGTCAATTGTGTATTCATTAAAGAGTCATTTTGAAATAATGGAGGCCGAAAATGGCTCTAAAGCCCTAGCATTAGCTAAATCAAACATGCCAGATTTAATTGTGTCAGATGTTGTAATGCCAGATATGGATGGATTTTTTATGAGCAAGCAACTAAAAGAAGATTTAGATACTAGCCACATCCCAATTATTTTGTTAACCTCACAAAATGAAGAATCTAGCATTATCAGCGGTCTTAAAACAGGTATAGATGACTATATGCTCAAACCTTTCAATCCACAAATTTTAGCTCTAAAGGTCTGCAACTTATTGCAAAACAGAGAATTATTAAAAAAGAAAGTGAGTATTGATGAAGAATATTTGTTAAAGCCAATTTCTGATAACTCTTTAGACAAGATATGGCTTGCCAAAATTCACAATACCATAGAAGAAAATCTAGCTGATGAGGATTTTGGTGTGGAACAACTCAGCAAAACAATGAACATGCATAGAAGTAATTTTTCAAAAAAACTTACTGCGCTTACTGGCCAGCCACCAACTGACCTTATTAGAATACAACGGATGAAAAGAGCGGCAAAACTTATTATAGCTAGTGGAAAAAACATTTCAGAAATTGCATTTGCAGTAGGTTTTTCTGACCCCAAATACTTTAGCAAAACATTTAAATCATATTATGGTATTTTACCAAGTGAATATGGTAAGTAGTACCTGAAAGACTAAAAAAAATTATTTAGACAATGATAAATTAGTTTGGTGCTAGTTTGTTTGAAGCCAAAAGCAGAACCTTTCAAATATTTATAGATTAAACTAATGAATTATCATTTTATACTCAGCTATAACTTTGTATTTTGTTTTGGTGTTAGAATAATAAGTTAAATATATTTCCCCAACAATGAGGATAGTTAATATTGATATCTTAATTTCTAAGAAGCATAAATTGCATTTATGCCACCTCAGCAAATTCTGTAAACACTGCCTTATTTATTTCTTCATATAAACGCGGATAGCAGTTTTTCATTTTTACTGGATCGGAATGATAATAAAGGATACATGCTTTTATGAAGTTATCTAAAGATAATAAATCAGTTTTGGTAAATAACTGAAAATCAGAATCCATTACTATTTGTTGGTATAGATTGACGTTAAAATATTCTAAATGTCCCGTTTTATCCGTCTTTAAAGATATTATTTTCTGGCTTTTATTTTCAATTTGTAGCAATCTTGCCATAATTTCAAGCCCCAACGGAACATTTTTACGCTTTATTCTTATTTCTGTATAAAAATCTGGCCAAGATACATGTATTGTATCGTTTTCTGCTTCAATCAACCAACTTTGAAAAACACCCTCTGTTATTGAGAAAGGGCCACCATAAAGTTTAATTTTCTTAAAATTTTTAAATTCAAAATTATGGATACCAAAAGTAAGTTGAGCTGCATAAGCCGATATCAAAACTTTCATTTTTGAGGTAATCTCTAATCCAATACCTTCAAAACTTCTGCTAAACATAAATAATGCTAATCTTTCCTCAAATACATATTTCATATGTGGAGAAAGTCCTTTGTAAAATCTGCTGTACTTTGTTAAAATTTCTAAATCTACCTCCTCTAATGTTTTATTTCGAGCAATTAAACGCTCTAATTTTTGTAAAATCAATTCGTAGTTTTTGGTTAAGTACCCTATCCCAAAAACAGACCATACAACAGTTAAAATGGTTTCTTTTATCAAGTGACTAATTGTTAAAATTCTTAAATCCTTATACAATTAATGTGCCACTTTAGGTTCGCTCATTTTGATGATTTACACCACATAGGTAATAAATTTCTACGGAATCAATTAAAGTGGTGATTATCTAATGTCTAACGAAGAGCAATTGTTTCTGATTTTGAGCAATTACACCTTAATAAGATTAATCAACTGGTACAGCTTATTATATTTCAACCAAAGAAGGGCCTTTATAGTGTTAGCGAGTTGGTTTACTCACTTAGAAAAGTTCAATTATCACATTCTCGGATGGTTCTCGGATGATACTCGGAAGATGCTTGGAAGATGATATCAGCTTAAATGGTGAAAAAATATTAGAAAAGTACAATAATACCAAGTTTGGCTAGTTCGTTTTTCAACAATTAATAATTGGAATGACAAAACAGGCCTACGTTCTTTAACTCTGTCGAACCTATTAAATAAATTTTAATCAACTTAACATTTTACTTAGCACCCAACGCCCACCAGAAGTTCCATCAAAAGTTGCTTGTCTTATTTGGTAAGGTGGCCTTTTATTTACTCAAAAATTCTATACTTAATTTATGTAATTAGGTAATAAAAATTGTCTTTTTATGAATAATTATGATGATCAGGTTCGGTATTCGACTATAATGGCCATAAATATTTTAGAAATATATGAATATAGAACTTGTTTTTTAAAAAACGGACAATATTTATCACCAATAGCTTGATTTTTAGTCATATTACAATTATTCTTGGCTTTATCATAATTTATTAATCTTCAAATAATAACCGAATTATTAAAAAAAATGCATATTTTAATGAGATTAGGCTGTATTTTAAGGCATAAATAATTAATAAATGATATAATATTTAAAAATAGCTTTAAAATTTATTTTAATTTAAGAAAAATTATAATTAACTTTGTAACAACAACAGACAATAAATCTTAGTTAAATTCAAAACTTTAAAAACTATTACTATTATGGAACTAAAAAAAGACAGACTATCAATTGTGCCATTTATCATTTTGATAGGTGTGGCACTGGCGGCGTTGTTTATACCCAACGTACCTCTTCCTCCCACTAAAGAAGTGGCTGAGAAAATTGCTGCAATTAATACTGGTGATACCGCGTGGATGTTGGCAGCAGCAGCATTGGTATTATTGATGACTCCAGGTCTAGCCTATTTTTATGGTGGAATGGTGAATGCAAAAAACATCGTTTCTACGATGTTGCAAAGTGTAATCTCCATGGCTGTAATTTCAGTATTATGGATTGTGGTAGGCTTTAGTTTGGCTTTTGGTGACGACATTGGCGGAGTAATTGGTGATCCAACTACCTTCTTAATGTTTAAAGGAGTATTGGATGGTGCACCTTGGGCTTTGGCTCCAACAATCCCATTGGTATTGTTTGCTTTTTTTCAATTAAAGTTTGCTATTATCACTCCTGCACTTATTACTGGTGCGTTTGCCGAAAGGATTAAATTTACTTCGTACATTTTGTTCATAGTATTATTTAGTTTATTTATATATGCCCCTCTAGCACACTGGACATGGCATCCTGAAGGTTTCTTGTTCAAATTAGGTGTTCTTGACTTTGCTGGAGGTACTGTAGTACACATGTCGGCAGGTTGGGCTGCGTTGGCTTCTGCTATATTCTTAAAAGGACGTATTACGGAAAGTGGACACGGAGAGCACAAACCTGCTAACGTACCATTTGTTATGTTAGGTACTGGTTTGTTATGGTTCGGATGGTTTGGTTTTAATGCAGGTTCTGCAGTTGGTGCTGGCCAATTAGCGGCTACAGCGTTTGCTACAACTAACACTGCTTCAGCTGCTGCTGCATTAGCTTGGGTGTTTTATGACAGTATTAAAGGTAAAAAGCCTTCGGCATTAGGTGCTTGTATTGGTGCAGTGGTAGGTCTAGTTGCTATTACTCCAGCAGCTGGTTTTGTTACTATTCCACATTCAATTTTCATTGGTGTTGTTGCGGCCTTAATTAGTAACATCGTAGTAGATTGGAGAACTAAAACTTCATTAGATGATACTTTAGATGTATTTCCTTGCCATGGTGTAGGTGGAATGGTCGGTATGGTTATGACTGGTGTATTTGCAACAGGCGCAGTTAACGGTGTAGTTACTATGGAAGGCGCTGCAGGAAATGGATTATTCTTTGGAGAAACTGCCCTTTTTGTTAAACATTTAATCGCATTGGCATTAGTTTCTGGATTTGCATTTGGAGGTTCTTATTTGCTTCTAATTATAACTAACTTAATTTCTCCACTTCGTGTAACAGCTGAAGAAGAGAAAATGGGATTGGATATGTCTCAACATGGAGAATCTATCTAAGTTGTTTTAATATTGTGATAATTTTATGGAGGTTGTCCAATTTGGACAACCTCTTTTTTGTTAACTACCAAGTTGATGTAATTAAAAGTGAATAATGGAGTTCTTAAATTGTGCTAGTAAACTCATTATTAAAGTACTATTGTCCTAATTCAACGTTCCTAATTAATATATCCGTTTATTAATCATTTAGAAATTACTTTTAAAAAATTATTTTAACTAAATTAAACCAAATTAGCGTCACATCTTTTTGAATTCATTAAAATTATTTTAATTTTACAATTAATTATTGAAAAAATAATATTTGATTATGAAGACATTCTATCTCTCAATTTTTCTTTTATCTGCCACATTGGTTGCGCAGGCTCAATGCAAACTGGTGGTACAAATGGATACCACAAAGGCAAGCGGTACGACATCTATTGGTAAGCTTGAATACAATTCTAACGGTTTACCCATTAAAAAGACATATTTTGATACCCTTACTAGCGTACAAATAGCTTATGATAACTATTATTACAGCGAGAATAGGTTAGATAGTGTAATCAATTTCACTATTACCAACCAAAGAACTGGATACTTCTCAAAAAATGAGTGGATCGGATCAAATCTTGTTAAACAGGTGCGTCACTATAAATTAGGATCGAGTGTTAAAAAGGATACGACCAAATTCTCTTATAACGGTGATGTTCTTAGTGGTGTGCAAGATCCTAATTTGGAATTAACAGATATTGCTTTTACAAATGGTAATATTACCAGTGCTTCAATTTTTGTTAGTCAGTTTAGTATCTTCGCTGCCGCAACATTCCAATACGACGACAAGGAGAATCCTTTTAAAAATCTTGGTACTACTGAGGATATATTCGCTTATTTCAACAAAAATAATTTATTAAAAATATATCCTTCAATTAGTCCAACCACAGTAGCCGTAAATAATAGCTATACTTACAATAGTGACAACTTAGTTAAAACTGCTGAGCGGTTTGAGTTAATTCAAAATACCAAAGCAATCAGCAAATACGGTTATGCCTGCATTAATACTACTAATATTGAAGACTCTGATGCATCTCGTTTAACAACGGAAGCGTACCCGAACCCTTCATCTGATGGAGAGTTTTTGGTAGATGCATCAGCCAATTTTGAAATTACAGTAAGATCCTCCTCTGGAAAACAGGTGTATTATGAACCTGCCTCTAATTTATCCGGCCACAGATCTATAAACTTGCGCAACCACCCCAAAGGTGTTTACCTTTTAGAGTTGAAGTCGGGCGAAACAACCAAAACATATAAGCTTATTTATCAATAAAATTGTAGTTTACTTAACGTCCCAATACTCTTAAAAAAGGTTTTGGGACGTTTTTTATTTATACCTTTTCAATCATTTTTCAGAATACTATTTTTTTAATTTATCTTGCACATCATTTTATGTTATAATCAAGTTTATATTAAATGATTGCATATCTCACAGGTAATATTACTTATAAAGATCCAACCTATATAATCGTCGAAACTCATGGTGTTGGCTACCAAGTAAAAATTTCTTTAAATACCTATAGCCAGCTCAAGGATAAAGACACTTCAAAAGTTTTTATATACCAACATATTACAGAAGTCGCACATACTTTATTTGGATTTGCAGATGATAGTGAAAAATCCATATTTTTGCTTTTGATTTCTGTTTCTGGTGTAGGACCAAGCACAGCCTTGATGGTTTTATCCTCTTTGTCGTCAGAAGAACTTGAAAAGGCAATTCTTTCTGAGGATGTTAAAACTATACAAGCAGTGAAAGGGATTGGCCTTAAAACAGCACAGCGTTTGATTCTGGAATTGAAAGATAAAATAAAAAAGGGCAATCAATCGACTGATTTTTCAAATATTGTAGGTTCGAATAATAATAAAATTAAAATAGAAGCGTTATCTGCTTTACAAACTTTGGGATTTCCAAAAACTTCAGCTGAAAAATCTATAGACAATATTTTACAAATTAAAGGCAATCAGATAACACTGGAGGAACTAATTAAATTAGCCTTAAAGTCTGCCTAACATTGATTTTATATAATACTTTTTGATAAAAATTAACCAAATATTGATTTGTGCCACGGTTTTGTGCTTATTGTCAAGTACTTCAAATCTACTATTTGCACAAATAGCTCCTAAAGACTCAACCAAAAAAGAAGAGGATATACCGTATCGTAAAACTCCAAAGCCCAATACCAATATTGAGGACCGATATGGCGACAACCTTTCGAATAAGACGACGGACTCGCCATTGATGCTCAAAAATCCTTCAAATATTCAACAGTCGGTGGAGTTAGATGAAACAGGCAAAGGTTACATCATAAGAGAAAAATCAGGAGAATTTGATTATAGGCCACCTACCCGAATGACCTATGAACAGTATGAGCGTTATAAAAAACAAAAAGACTTAAAGCAATATTGGAAGCAGCAATCTAAAAAAGAAGATGAGTCCAAAGCTGGCGACAATAGTCCTAGGAGAATCATCCCGCCCATTTATGTAAGTCCTAAATTTGATAGAATTTTTGGTGGTAATTATATAGATATCAAACCAAATGGTAACGTTATGTTGGATTTTGGAGGGCAGTACCAACGGACAGACAATCCTGCACTTCCTATTAGGCAACAACGAAATGGTGGATTTAATTTTAACCAAACAATTGCCCTCAATGTGCAAGGCAAAATTGGTGAAAAATTAAAAATTGCCATTAATTGGGACACCAAAGCCCAGTTTGATTTTGATAACAACATCAAACTTACCTATACTGGTATGGACCATGATATTATTAAAACTATTGAGGCTGGTAACGTAAGTATGCCCTTAAGCACACAGCTTATAACTGGTTCGCAAAGTTTGTTTGGTATTAAATCTCAGTTGCAGTTTGGCAGATTAAAGGTTACTACCATATTGGCGAATCAACGTGGTAAAACAGAGTCGGTTAGTCTTTCCTCCAATGGCTCTCAAGGAAAACCAATTGAAATTAATTGCAAAGAATACGACGAAAATAAACATTATTTTTTAGCCCAATTTTTTAGAGAAAATTATGAAGAATGGCTTGGTGCTGCTCCAAGTATTACGTCTACACTTAATATTACCCGTGTGGATGTGTACGTTACCAACCAAAATACAACTACCGACAGAACCAAGAATATCATAGCCTTTGCTGATCTTGGAGAATATAACCCCACTTTATCTACCTATAACAATGGAGGAAATGCTAAAGTACCAGATACAAAAAGTGCAAATAAATTGTATGGTGACTATATCGCAAGAAATGAAGATTTGTTAAGGAATGTGAACAATGCTGAGATAAATTTAAAAACTAATGGATTACTTCAAGGTCGTGATTACGAGATTTTAAGCCCAGCGCGGGCATTAGTAGTTAATAAAGATTTTAAATTCAACCCTCAGCTTGGGTATATTTCTCTTCTTACCCAATTAAGAACAAACGAAGTGCTAGCTGTGGCTTTTGAATTTACTTATAACGGCAAAACTTATAGTGTAGGAGAGGTAACGGGTAATCAAACTGACAGTTCTAAAAATTTCACGTTTGTGAAATTACTTAGGCCAAATGATATAAATAATCGTTTGAGTGGTCCGAAACCGAGTCCGATGTGGGATTTGATGATGAAAAACATTTATTCTTTGGGTGTTAATAATATTTCGCCTAAAGGTTTTCAAATGAGGGTTGTTTACAAAGATGATGCCTCAGGTGTTGATAATCCTTCTTTACAAGTTGGAAGACCAGATGTTTTAAAGAATGTCCCCTTGGTAAGTGTATTAAATGCAGATAAATTCAATCAAAACAGGGAAAGGATTGAAGGAGGAGATGGCTACTATGATTTTTTAAATAATATAACCGTAGACTCTGTTAATGGTAGAATTATTTTTCCGGTGTTAGAACCTTTTGGCTCGCATCTGAATAGTAAATTTGATCCAACAACAGAAACAGAACTCGCAGAGGCATATGTTTTTCAAGAAATTTATGATAGTATAAAATCAAGGTTATTGCTCTTCCCCAGTAAATCAAAGTTTTACATTACCGGCAATATTCAATCAAATGCCTCAAGTGAAATATCTCTAAATGGAATAAACATTGCGCCAGGCTCGGTAAGAGTGACCTCAGGAAGTAGGCAATTGCAAGAAAATGTGGATTATACAGTTAATTATGATCTCGGCCGTGTTAAAATAATCAATGAAGGCTTGCTTACATCGGGATCACCCATAAGTGTAAACTTCGAAAAAGCTGATCTTTTTAATTTTAGATCTAAGTCACTTATGGGTACACGACTGGAATACACCTTATCCAAAGATATGTATATCGGTACCACCTTGATGCACCTTAACGAACGCCCACTTATCACGAGGGTAGCCACTGGAGATGAACCATTGCGAAATACAATGGCGGGTTTTGATTTTGCTTACAAGAAGGAATCAAGACTTATTACCAAAATAATAGATAAATTACCCCTAATAGCTACCAAAGTACCATCGTCAGTAAACATAAAAGGCGAATATGCAAGGTTAATCCCAAGTGTGTCCTCTATTATAGGTAAGGATGGAAATGCTTTTATAGATGATTTTGAAGGAGCTAGAAATCCTTTTGATCTTACTAGGTCTCCTTCTCGCTGGCGGGTGGCTGCCCCACCTGTAAAATTTAGAAACGGGAGAGACCTAAACGATTTGGCTTATGGATATAACAGAGCCAAATTGGCTTGGTACAATGTAGATAATATATTTTTCTCAGCTACTGGTAGAGGCAACATTGTGCCGTCTGATTTGGTACAAAATGGCGGAAATCGTCATCATTATACAAGGATTGTGGGTCCGCAAGAGTTGTTTCCTAATAGGTCTCAACAGGCTGCTACCATCAATGAACCTACCTTGGATTTGGCTTATTTCCCTTATGAGCGAGGTCCATATAATTATAATCCTGATTTAAATGAAAATGGGCTGCTTAAGGATCCCGCTTCAAATTTTGCTGGAATAACTAGGCCAATAACATTTAATACCGATTTTGAAGATGGCAATATCCAATATTTGGAATTTTGGATGATGGATCCATTTTTAAATGGCAATAATGGTGGGTTGCATGTAAAAAGTCCTTTTACAGGTGCTGATACTATCATGTATAACACCAAAGGAGGAAATTTATTTTTTAATATTGGTAACGTGTCAGAAGACGTGTTAAGAGATGGACGACATGCTTTTGAAAATGGACTACCTACCTCAGATGATCAACTCGTTCAATTCACAGATAACAATGTGTGGGGTAGGGTAACCAAATCGCAGTTTTTGAATGAGGCTTTTACAATAACGCCAGGTGCAAGGGAAAAACAAGATAAAGGACTTGATGGACTCAACTCAACCGAAGAGAATTCAAAATATGCAGCGTTTGTTAATAGTATAACAAACTCATCTGTTAAGGACAACGCTAAACAAGCCATATTAAGTGACCCTTCAAATGATGATTTTAAATATTACCTAGGTGATGAGCAAAACGGGTTTCAGATAATAGATCGATACAAAAATTACAATGGAGTGGAAAATAACTCACCCGAGAGTTCAGGTGGGTCATTGGTAGCTTCATCATATACAACGCCTGACAATGAAGATCTTAATAAAAATAATACCATAGATGCTAATGAAAACTATTTTGAATATAAAATCAATGTAACGCCACAAGGTCTGGAAACAGGTCAAAATTACATCATTGATAAGCGTGTAACTGTTAGCAACGGCGAAAATGTAACGTGGTATCAATTTAGGATTCCTTTGCGAGATCCATCCGCTACAAAAGTTGGAGCAGCTGACTTAAAAACAGTGCAGTTTTGCAGATTGTACATGAGTGATTTTTCAGAACCAGTCGTATTAAGATTGGCGCAATTTCAGTTTGTTGCAGGCCAATGGAGGCCATTTTTGAAGCAAGTACTAGAACCTGAGCAACAATTTGTTGCAGATCCAGCAAGTTCTGGTTTTAACGTTTCAACTGTAAATGCAGAAGAAAACACTGGATATGTAACACCTCCTGGTTTTGTAAGAGATAGAGATAATACCTCCAATCTTAATCGAGTGCTAAATGAACAATCACTTAGACTTTGTGTATCTAATCTTAAAAAAACTGGTCAAGCAGTTTATAAAGAAACTAACAAACTCAACGCAATCAATTACGAACGTATTAAAATGTTTATTCATGCAGAAAGCGACGATATATTACCTACGGAAGACGGTCAAGTAAGGGCTTTTATTAGATTTGGTACTGATTTGGAACTTAATTATTATGAAGTGGAAATACCTCTCAGGACATCTCAAAAAAACAACCTTAGTGCGTCTGAGGTTTGGCCGTCAGAAAATGAATTGGATGTCTCGTTGGCTGACCTTACCACCCTCAAGAAAATTAGAAAAGAAAATAATCCTGATTTAACTAATCCTATGTTAAGGCAAGAAAAATACTTTGGGAAAAATTTATATTCTGTCACGGGTAACCCAGATCTTACGGATATCAAGAACATAATGATTGGGATTAGAAATCCCTTGGATTCCAAACGAGAGGAGGCATCATTTTGTGTTTGGGTTAATGAACTTCGATTTACAGGGTTTAACCAAAAAGGTAGCGATGCAGCCATAGGTAGTGCCAATTTGGTATTGGCAGATTTAGCAACAGTTTCGTTGTCAGGTAAATACGAAGGAATTGGCTTTGGCCAAATTGAACAAAGAATATCTAGCAGAACTACCAAAGAAACTATTAATTATGGAGTTTCCGCAGGGATTAATTTGAGCAAACTGCTTCCACAAAAAGTAGGGCTTAAACTTCCAATGCAAGTCGATTATACTGTAAATCAATTAAAACCTAAATTTGATCCTACCAACCCAGATGTTAAGCTGGAGGCTAGCGCCAGCACTCAAGAAGATCCTTCTGCGTATACAAAGTTGATGACTCAGAAGACAGTTTTTAAAAGTATCAATTTTACAAACGTTCAAAAAACCAAGACTAAAAAGGATGCTAAAAAACATATTTATGATATTGAAAACGTATCACTCACAGCTGCTTATAGTGAAACCAACAAAACAGATTATAACATAGAAACCGATGTGCGTAAAGTTTACAGAGGATCAGTTACTTATGCATATAGTATAACTTCAAAATCTTTTGAACCATTAAAGAAAACCACTGTCAAACTGATTAATTCACCCTATTTAAAGTTGGTTAAGGATTTTAACTTTTCGCCGCTCCCGAGCAATATTGCTTTTAGGGCTGATATGAATAGGTTATATAGTGAACAACAGCTTAGAAATGGGAATTTAACAACAGAGGGGATGATACCAACCTATGATAAATCTTGGACGCTAGATAGAAACTATAATTTAAGATGGGCCTTCACCAAAAGTTTGAGTTTGGATTATGTGGCTGATGTAAAGGCTATTATAGATGAACCTCAAGGAAAAATTAATCGTGATACTATTAAAGGTGGTGAGATAACCAAAAGAGATTCTGTAATCAAGAACTTACAACGATTTGGAAGGATAAAAACATTTAACCAGAATATTTCATTAAATTATAAAGTGCCGCTTGATAAAATTCCCATGTTAGACTGGGTTAATGCCGACACCAGATATACAGCCAATTATATTTGGAATGCAGGTTCATTGGGAATTGCAGATTCATTGGGAAATAACATTCAAAATAGTAGAACACAAAGCGTAAATGGAAGGATTGATTTAAACAAATTGTATAATAAAGTCAAATTTTTAAAAGAAATTAACAATCAAACAAGCGCTAAAAAACCACCTCGCACCAAATTAGTATTTAAAACAAGATCTAATGGACAGATAGACACCATCAAGGTAAAACTGCCAGAATACAAGGCGCTTAAAGGTGTTTTAAAGAAGTTGATGTCAGTAAAATCGGTTAACTTTACTTACGAAGTAACCGATGGAACCTCATTGCCAGGCTATTTGCCAAAAGTAAAATACTTAGGTATGGACGATGCTTTTGAAGCTCCAGGATTTCCTTTTATCCTTGGCCAACAAGGTGGTATTAAACAAGCCGCATCTGATGGAGATTGGGTCACACACAATAGGCTACTAACGGAGCGCCTAAAACAAAATAGAAATGTGAAGTTTACAGCGCAAACTCAAATAGAGCCAATTAAGGACTTTAGGATTCAAATTAGTGCCTCGAAATCCAAAAGTGGTATGTATGAAGAGCAGTTTAAAGATACTAGTTTTAATGGTACAGGTCGAATTGCCTCATTTAGTCCTTCAAGGTCAGGTACTTACCAAATAAGTTTTATATCCATACATTCAGCATTTCATAAAGAAGATAAAACAAAAATTACAAACTACGCATTTGAACAATATCGCGCCAATAGAGCTATCATGAAAGACCGGTTAATGACAGCCAATCCAAATTCATCTTATTATAAGGATGAGTCGGGAGGTACCTATGATTTAAATGGACCAGATGTTTTAATTCCTTCATTTATAGCAGCTTACTCTGGTCAAGACATAAATAAGGTTTCCATGAGTGCTTTCCCAAATATTCCCATGCCAAATTGGCGGGTCGATTATGGCGGATTATCAAATATTGGGAAAATTAAAAAATATTTCTCAAGTATGACACTTACCCATAGCTACACTTCTACCTATAATGTTAATAACTATAAGAATGATGCCAGATATGACGAGGCAGGATTGCTATCATTAAGAAATCAAGAAGAGTTTTTAAAGCCTGTAGAAACCCGTTTAATTAATACACAATCGGACTCTACCCCTAACTCTTTTGTACCTGTATATGTGATAGGAGATGTTACTATTAGAGAAAATTTTGCGCCACTTATTGGCATTAATGCCAAGACCAAAAAGAACATTAGCATAGGATTTCAATTTAAAAAAGATCGATCGCTAACGCTCAATATCGCAAATAATGGAGGAATTACAGAAATAAAGGGTCATGACTATGCCGTGAATATGGGCTATATCAAAACGGGACTTAAGCTTCCCATTAAGACCAAAGGTAGGGTAGTGGTTTTAAAAAATGAAACCAATATGCGCTTAGACATTACCATCAGGGATCAAAAAACAATACAACGTAGCCCAGATGGTATTAATAATTTTACAGCAGGGCAAATGACTATATTGATACGGCCTAATATAACGTACGTAGTAAACCAAAGACTTAACTTGCAAATTTATTACGAAAGAAGTGTTACTAGACCTTATATATCCAGCTCGTTTAGAAGGGTAAATACGCTTTTTGGGGTTCAGGTTAGATTTACGTTGAACTAATTGAACGTTTTTTAGGCAAAAGGTTAAACAAAATGTGATTTTTTGTGTTTATTTGAAAACAATTTTTTCATGCTATGTTTTCACTAGATCTTCTCATCAGCTTAGGTACACTTACCTTAATGGAAATCGTACTGGGAATCGATAACCTTATTTTCATCTCCATTTTGGTGGCCAAACTCCCTTTGGATAAACAGCAAAATGCCCGCATCATGGGCTTATCATTGGCTTTAATTTGCAGGATAGGTTTATTATTTATGGTGAGCTATTTAGTGCACCTTACCAAGCCGCTAGTAACCTTGTTTGACCATCCCATTAGTATTAAAGATTTGATTTTAATTACAGGTGGAATCTTTTTAATTTATAAAAGTGTAAAAGAAATCTACATTAAAGTTGAAAAAGGTGAGGAAGACGAGCATGGCCATAAACCAATTAAATCAGCATACTCCTCCATCATATCACAAATTGTATTGATTGACATCGTTTTTTCTATTGATTCTATTATCACTGCGGTAGGTTTGGTTGACAATGTTTATATTATGATTATTGCTGTTGTGATCTCCATGATTGTGATGCTCATTTTTGCTAAACCAATTAGTAATTTTGTAAACGATAATCCATCCATCAAAATATTGGCTTTGTCATTTTTAATTATGATAGGTACCATGCTTGTAGGTGAAGGCTTTCATGCTCATTTCCCTAAAGGATATATTTATTTCTCTATAACGTTTGCATTGGTTTTAGAGGTGATAAATATGCGTATGCGAAAGAAACAGGCTTAAAAAGTTTAGTATTTTTTAATAATTCTAAGATCTATAACAGGCAAACAGCCTGTTATTTTTTTGACCTTATCAGGATTAATCCAAAATAGTGGAGGGAAAATATATATACGCAATCCTTCAAAAAATTGGTTTTATAGTCATAACCGTTCTATTAGTCAAGTAAATGAGCCCTTAACACATTGGTAACATTAAGGATGCTTTGGCATAATACTGTTTAAGTACCTTTGATAGCTTTTATTAGCACTATCTATATTTTAAACATTTAAAACTAAAATGAAACAAATGGTACGAGACAAAATGGCAAACATGTTCCGCATAGGATCGTTTGTAGGTGCGATGCTCTTGGCGGTCGCTTCTAGTGCACAGAATCTAACCCAGTCCAACATTGCAAGTGTTATAACACCACAATATATGGCTAGTGGAGGAAATAATACTAGACTTCCTGTTATGTTTAGATTAACAGTTTCAGGACTTAACCCGAATACACAGTACCGATACTTTCCAGGTTTAGCTTTAGGGACGGATATTGGAACTGCCCAGTCAGGTGCGGGAAATCCCTTGATGATAAATACCGCTGGATCAACGTATACATATTCTACATCAGCTAATACTAATACCGCTGGAAATTTTGAAACATTTACCACCGATGCTTCTGGAAGTTATACTAGTTGGTTTGGTGTTGTGCATACTACAAATACGAGATTTACGGCTGGAAATATCGTTTTCCCAACCTTAACATTGGCATTGCCCGCAACACCCACGCAAGTAGTAAGATACGCCTCCAATGTAGGGATAACGGTATTGGCTTGGTCTGCAAGTGCTGGGGCAAACAATGGAACATTAATTAAAGGAGCATCATCTGCCACCGAAAAAAATATTGTCACCTTGTATAATAACGTTGCAGGTACTGGTCGTCCCTTGTCATGTACAGTGGTTGAAAGTATTAGTACAACGATTGCAAATATTGTAACTGGTTACAGTACAACAGCTGCGGCATGGAATACGATAATACCTAATACCAACACAAATGGGGTAAGAAAAATTGACCAGCTATCAATAACATCAGGGGCCTCCGTAGGATGTGCTACTGATTTGGATGGAACTTGGCCATCTGGAGCGATTACAGTTAATCCTACAGGAGGAACAACATCAGTTAACATTATATCAACTGATGCGCCATTAAATGTAAATTGTTCGGCTGCTGCTCCTACCAAGTTAGTAATATCATCTATTAGTCCATCAAGTCCAGTAAAAAATGGCTCATTTACGGTTACTGTTCAATCTCAAGATGCTACAAATGCTGTTGCGGCAGTTACCTCAAATACAGGAGTAACTATCTCATTGGGTGGTACAGGTGTCTTGTCTGGCACATTGACAGGAACAATTAATGCTGGCACTAATTCTATTTCATTTTCAGGCCTGTCAATAAATACTCCACAATTAGGAGCCACTATTATTGCTGCTAGAACATCGGGTGATGTATTATCGACAGGTACTTCAGCCACTTTTACTGTTCAAGATGTTGCTACAAACTTGGTTTTAAAGAATGTTCCAACCGCAGCGTTGACTTCTTCTTCTTTAGCATCTTTCACAGTTGAAGCACAAACTTCCGGTGCTACGGTGGATAATAGCTTTACTGGAAACATTACAATAAACAAGGTTTCAGGCCCAGGAGTACTTGGGGGAACAGCAACCGTGGCGGCAGTAGCGGGAATAGCAACATTTAGTAATATTTCTTTTAATCAGGCTGGTAGTTATACTATTAATGCTTCTACGAGCGGCTTAACCGATGCAGCTACAAGTGCACCTATTTCAATTGCTTCTAATTTCAGTTATACTTGGAATGTAAGTTCAGGATCTTGGTCAACTCCCGCCAGTTGGTCACCAGCTAGAACCACAGTTTTGGCTTCAGACATTTTAATCTTCAATGGTAGCATAACACCTACAGCTACAGTAAATATCGACTTCACTTCCCAAACTGTAGGCCATCTTAAATTGACAAATAACGCCAGTACAACCTTTTCTACAACTAGCACTGGTGGCACCATTAACGTGGATGGCGGAATATCCGGTGATGACTTTGTAGTGGAGGCTGGAAGTAGCCTTACATTTTTTAGTAACGGTACCAACCCAGTTGTTTTAAATGTTACTACTGGTGAAACAGGGAAGGTTGACGGTAGTATTACTTTTAACGGAACCTCTAGTGCTGCACACAGATTAACTGCAGCAGATGCTTCAGGGATCACCTTTACAAGTACAGGAACATTTACAGTAGGTTCTTTTTTCGCAGGTAATGCATTTGGTGCTGGTACGGCAAATTCAATCGTGTTTAATGCTGGAGCAACTTACACACATAACAATGCAGGTGCAAATCCTTTTGCTTTAAGCGCACCGGCATCAGTGGTCGCATTTAATCCTGCAAGTACTATGGTTTATCGTTCTAATAGTGGGTTCTCAACTGCTGGAAGAACATTCCCAATTGCTAGATTTACTAACAACTCAAGCAATAGTTCCACTTCTGCGGCTCAATTTGCTGGGATAATTATTGATGCTGGTTCTTCATTAACACTGTCTGGGACCTCAGTTAATACAACAATCACAGGGGCTAGTACAATAAATGGGGTTTTCAATTTCTCTAGTACTGGAACACTTACGAACAACGGATTAATGACTATTGGTAATACTGGAACTGTAATGGGTAGTGTTAACAATTTTGCAGGAACTGGATCTTATATAGTACAACGTAATCTTGCTGGAGCTGGTACTTACAGTTATCTTTCTTCGCCAATCTCTTCAGGCAATTTGTCTTCTATAAGTGGTCCAATATACCGCTATGCAGAAAATGGTAGAAATGCTACCGACTATACTTCTGGTTGGGTAACTGCAAGTGGAGCAATGACTACAGGTTTAGGATATGCTGGTGGTGGTTCAGGTTCGGTATCTTTTGCTGGTACTGTTAACAATGGTACTTTATCCCCAACTTTGCTTACCTTAACTAATACACAAAGTGCTGCAACAAACGGTTGGAACTTACTTGGTAATCCTTATCCTTCTGCTATCACGGTAACTACCTTTCTTTCAGGAAATTCAACAAGAATAGCAGGTGCTGGTGTTTATCTTTGGAATGGCACAAACTACAATACACTTAACTCAGGAGTGATTCCAAGCAGTCAAGGGTTTTTTGTACAAGCAACTGCTGCTGGTGCGGTGAGTTATACCAATGCAATGAGAAGTAATACAGGTGGTGCTTTAGTTCGTGAAGGTAATAATCCTAAAGCATATGTGTCTTTGGTAAATCCTTCTTCTTTGGTAGATAAAACTCAAATAGAGTTCCGCGATGATGCTTCTGATAATTTCGAGGTTAACTACGATGCTTATAAGCTAAAAGGTAATACCATTCTTCAGTTATTCTCTAAAATTAGCAATAACGAGTATGACTTTGCGATCAATATTTTATCACCATTGGCAGCTAACAAAGCTGTACAATTAGGATACGATGCAAGTGTAGCAGGTGTTTATACTTTAAAGTTAGATTCCTTAGTGGCACTTGAAGAAGCATCTGTAAGCTTAGAAGATAAAACATTAGCCAAGTTTATTGACTTAAAGGCTAATCCAGTTTATACTTTTAGCTCTGCTGCTACTAAAAATAACCAACGTTTTGCACTTCACTTTAATAATGCAAAAGTAACTGGAATTGATGCTCAAAATGATGCAACATTCCAAGTATATGGCATTGATAAAATGGTATATGTAAATACCTCAACTCCAAGTGAAGTAGTTGTTTATGATTTAGCTGGTCAAGTAGTTGCTCGTAAGGCAGGAAACGGTTTATTTGACATCAACTTGTCAAATAAGTCTGCTGGTATTTACATTGTAAATGCTACCAACCAAGGCAAATCTATTGCTACTAAAATCGTTATTCAATAATATTAACAAGGCCATCCGTCAATTTTAACGGATGGCTTTGATTTCAAAATATCCAAAAACTACAAAAATGAAAAATTTGAAAAATCTCCCAATTATATTGGTTATGTTATGTTGTGTTCCAGTTGCGTCTTTGTTTGCACAAGGTCCACCACCACCGCCACCTGCTGTTCCATTTGATGGAGGCTTGAGTCTTTTGGCTGGTGCTGGCATTGTTGTAGGTCTTAAGAAAATCTTGGATGCTAGAAAAAACTAAGCAATGGATTAATAACAACAGAGCCCAATATACTTATGGGCTCTTTGTTTTTAAACTTATCGTCTTTTATTTTGTCTGGGACTATGCCATGTACGAATGGGTAAACTCTCAGAGTTACATGTTCGTACTCAATGAGTATTTAGCACATTCTACCGCCACCCTTTTGTCGATTATGGGGCTAAACTCCACCAACGAAGTAGATCGCATATTTATTGATGGTGTCAATGTTGTTAATATTGGCTCACCCTGTAATGGTGTGGGTTTTTTAGGTCTTATCCTTGCTTTTATTTTTTCTACCCCAACGGCCTTGGTCAATAAGCTGTTGTTCATACCTTTATCCATGTTTTTTGTATTTATGCTCAATGTCTTAAGAATAGGACTTCTTGCAATTAATTACAAATTTTGGCCAAGCACTTTTGATTTTAATCATAAATACCTCTTTTTATATTCTGTGTATTTTCTAGTGTTCTGGATATGGTATCTATGGTTTCAAAAGACATCTCAAAAAATTGCAAAAGTTTAAAGTCGTTTCCTCTTTTTTAATTCTTCTTGGTTTTTTTATTAGCGATTATTTATGTGTTAAGGCATTTGGTAGGCCTACAACTCCGTTGTTTATTCTATTATTAGTGGTTAAACTGGGTTTAAGTTTAGTTTCTTTCTCCTTGATTACAAAAAGCAAAAGAACCATCTTGTTCTTTACTGGAATTTATGTATTTTTTATTTCAATTTTTGGTTTCAATCGTTTACTACATTTTCTACCCTACACTGTTAATGACAGCTTGTATGTATTAATTAATACCCCACTCCTAGCGATAGTTATACTTTTTAGTTTGTTGATTATAAGTAGTAATGGTAAGGTAGTTTAGTAAGGCTAAGAGATCGAGTGCAATAAATGAGTCTTAAGAATTTAAAGAGCAGGTTATTTTAATTTAAGCACTAATAAGCTTGGGTATAATATTCGTATTTCACAACCTTATCTAACTCTTTAAACTGATTGTTCATTGTGTAGATGTTTTGACGGCTAAATAATCCGGAAGGCAAGAAGTTAAATTCACGTTGTTCTAACTCAGCTCCTTTTATCGTAAGTGCGGTTTTTACGATTTGCCTATTTGCAAATTGAAGCCCCGTTTTATAATATTTATAAAAATTAGCATTTGCCTCCTTAATCATTAAGCTTTTGAGTTTAAGATTTTCTGAGTATTGGGGTTTGCAAATTAAAACAACATTTTCGCCTTCAAACATTAGAAATTATAAATTACTAACAAAATCAAAATATAATAACTGGATATTTAATAATCAAAATTTCTTTTAGCAATATTACACCTAAAAGCCAAGCCAACGTACTGACTATCGTATTGAAAGTTAACATTGTCACTTTTCTGATTTCTAACCCTGAATAGCAAATCAATAAAAATATTGTGTTTTGCTTGATAGGTAGTACAGAATTCTAAAAAAACCAAATTAGTACTTACTCCTTGACCCAACCTATGATTATCATCATTTCCAATCTGGCCACTTGGATATGGCCTATTTGTATAGTCCTTTAGCACATTAGCACCTACAGTTTTACTTGAATTTACACTATCAACACCTTGTTTCACAAAAATCATTTTGCCAGTAAATGCGAGTCTATTTAATGGCTGAAACCGTGCAATTCCTATTAACTCTGTAAAATTAGCACCCCTAGGGTGTGCAAGTGGTTGAAGATAATGACTATAGCTTCTTGCCAAATCCTTATGGGCATACATATAGGGCCTTACAACATTTATTTCACCTTGAAGGTCAAGATTTTTAATATTTAAAACATCAATATATTTTAATCCCATTTGAAATCCTTGTTTGTTTACCCAATTGCCTTTGCGTGCTCTAAACTGCTTCATTATAAATTCGTCTAGCACTATTTGCCCATACCAAGATAAATGCCTAGCAATATTGTACTTCCAATCCATGCCCAGAAATGCATTATCGTTGCTTCCTACATTTTGTTCTGCAGAACGGTAAAAAATGATAGGATTAAGATAATTAAAATCGAAGTTTCCGTCCTGTCTGCCAAACATAATGGACTCAAAAATGCCAATATTAAGCTTTTTGCCAATATTCAGACTTAGATGGTGTAAGGCAAAATACTTTTTAGGATATACTCCATCAGACACTTGTGGGGCGGCAGTAAGCTGACAGAATAAATTTGTATATTGAAATTTCCATATTTTAGTATTCAGTTTAAGAAAATTGTAAGTACCTGAGTGGTCACTTAAAATTAATGAACGAAAACCATTTCCCACAAAATTCTTATCATGGCCAAACTGAACAGCCACGTGTTTGCTTACATTAAAAGTTAAGTATCCTCTCGCTGAAATGAAATCGACCTTTGAAGGTGAGGTGTTTTTGGTATAATTTTCACCCATCATTAAGGGTACGCTGTCTGGCAGGCCCTGTTTTACATATTTAGGATAAACAAATTGATTATCTGTGAAAAATGTATAGAAACCAATCTTATTATCGATTATACCTCTTATTTCAACACCTCGGGTATTGAGATACTGTAAGTTTGTATTTGAATTACTTTCTTTGCCAGCATTAAAATGAAATACGGGGTTTACAATTAAACTAAAGTCTTTATTATTAACCGTATATAATCCATTTTGCTTTTGATAAAAGTGTTTAAAAATGGATCTTTTGCTATTGCTAACATCCGAGGTGTCAAATTCCCAATTGTCAGCCTTAAGATACTGTAAATTAAATCTATCCACTTTAGACATCATGTTGGTAGAAGAATCAACCAAGGAAACAATATCAACTCTTTGATAAGGTTTAAATCCTGTAAATAAACTAGAAGATAATTTAGTTGATTTAATTTCTATTCTATCAATAAGATGTTGGTAGTCAGTATTTAATGGTGCATAAGCACTTTGGGCATTTACGCGCAGGAGGATTCCAAAAATCGAAATTATAAGAAATTTTTTCATCTAGGGTTAATTCTAAGTATTAAAATAAGCGAAAATTACGCTTATCTGCAAAGTTTAGCGTTTGGGTAAAAGAATCAATTTGCTTAACAATTTTAGAAAAGGTACAGATATATGTGGATGACTTAATAAAAGGCTGAATTTCTTTTTTCAAAACATAAAAGAACTGTTATGTCTATGTCTAATAATTTTCATATTTTTAGTGGTTTTTATGAAACAGCACCTATTTTGTTTTAAACATCATGGATAATATTGGTTTTGCCAGCTTAATCATCATCATTGTTACCTTAGTTTGCTCCTATTGGGGCTTTAAGCGTGCTGTGTTTTTTGAAAAATATTTGTTTGAAATAGATCGAATTTTAATTGACAAGGAATTTGTAAGATTGATTTCATCGGGATTTTTACATGTCGGATGGCTTCATCTATTTTTTAACATGACCACTTTATATTTTTTTAGTGGCGGTCTTGAGCATATTATGGGAAGCAGCTATTTTTTACTAATTTATTTTCTAGGTTTGATTGGGGGCAATCTGTTTTCGTTGTTTGTTCATAGACAGCATGGTGATTATTCAGCGGTGGGAGCCTCCGGCGCCGTTTCAGGTATAGTATTTGCCAACATTGCCTTGTTTCCGCATTATGAGATAAGTTTATTTGTATTCTTTATTCCAAGTTGGCTTTATGGATTTTTATTTATAATTATTTCAATTTATGGTATTCGCTCCAAAACAAGCAATATAGGACATGAAGCTCATTTGGCAGGTGCTATTGTTGGAATGCTAATATCCATTTTATTACAACCTAGTTATGCATTTGCTAACATCCTTCCAGTTATGTTATTATTAATACCATCAGTTTTTTTTATTTACATGATAATCAAAAACCCTAATTTTTTATTAATTGATAATTACTTCTTTAACAAACACTCTGGTTACACCATTGACGATTTATACAATACAAGAAAAGTTGAAAAACAAAGAGAAGTGGATCGTATCTTGGATAAGATAAATAAACAGGGGTTGAATAGCCTCACTAAAAAAGAAAAAAATGCGTTAGACGAATTTTCAAGTAAATAGTCGCATCTTTTAATTTTTGAAAATTCATTGAACTTTTGAACTAATAAATACGCTAACGTTTTTAGAAGAATGAAACTAAAATTTTACAAATATCAAGGTACTGGAAATGATTTTGTCATCATTGACAATAGACAAAATATCTTTGACGGTAATAATAGAAAACTTATTCATGATCTTTGTGATAGAAGGTTTGGAATAGGGGCTGATGGGTTAATGTTGCTTGAGAATGCTGATGCTTTTGACTTTAAAATGGTATATTTTAATGCTGATGGTAGTGAAAGTACCATGTGTGGCAATGGTGGTAGGTGTTTGGTAAAATTCGCCTTTGATATTGGTGCCATAAAGCATGAAACCACTTTTGTTGCCGTAGATGGCCCACACCATGCCACAGTAAATGGTGATTGGGTATCTCTTAAGATGATCGATGTTGGTAAAATTGTTCAGCATAATTATGAAGATTATTTTTTAAATACAGGGTCTCCACATGTGGTTAAATTTGTGGATGGTTTAACTGACTATCCTGTTTATGAACAAGGTAAAACTATTCGCTACAGTGACACTTACGCTCCTAAAGGCACTAATGTCAATTTTGTGGAACTGAATGCACATGAGCAACTTTACGTGCGCACCTATGAAAGAGGAGTGGAAGATGAAACCTATTCTTGTGGAACTGGAGTAACTGCTGCGGCTATTGTAGCAAGTACAAAAGGATTAAAAAGTCCTATATCCATAACTACAAAAGGAGGTGGACTTAGTGTAAGTTTTATAAAAGTTGGAGATGGCTATGAGGAGGTATTTTTAAATGGTCCTGCAATTTTAGTATACTCGGGCGAAATCGAGGTTTAATAGGACACTTTGAATAATTAGCTTAAATAGTAATTACCAAATTTGAGATTTGTACCTATTGCCCATTATGAGTTACAAATTTAGGTTCGTAAAAATGAATATATAGGATAGAATAAATAGATTAAATCTGATGTTATGAAAATAAGATTTATTTGGTCAAAAGTATTTTTTATTGTCAGCTGATGCTAGAATTAACAAAAAGCAAATCAGAGTATAAAAATATAAGGATTTTTTGTAAATGAATTCTTTGACAAAATGAATTAACTAACTTAACTAGATCATCTTCCAATTATTTTCATACTTGTACTAAAGCCAATAGAACTATGCAAATGTCACAACTAGAATACTATTTGTCTTATTAAGAGCAATTAATCAATCACCAACTTACTTACGGCTTTGTACAATTTACAAATTACAACTAAATTACCCCTTCTAGCACATCTTTAATGTTGAGTCTTTGGCCGTCTTTATAGGGTACAATCCAAGCATCTTTCACACCCATTTCTCTTAAATATTTTTTAAAGGTGTCAGCCTCCCAATAGTCGGTAAAATAGCCCAATGTATATTTCTTAGTACCATCTTCATCAACTTCTCCACTAAAATTCTTATTGTTATCAAAGTATTTAGTGAGATTTTTTATTTTAAATGCGCCTATTTGTACTTTAAAGACAAGTCCTTTTGTATTAGCATTTTGTCTATGTAAATTATTATGTGAAATATCCTTTTCTCCCTTTTCTTTAGGCATTTTCACCGTACTGCTTTTTAACCTTTCAATCTCTTCTTTCAACGTGGCTATTTCTTGTTCATGATTAAGCTTATCATTTTCAAGGGATTTTACTTTTTCCTCTTGTGTGGTTAGTTCGCCTGATTTAGCGGCAAGTTGCGATTTGGTGGCCTCATAATCTTCCATTTTTTGTTTAAATTCCAATGGATCCATCTCCTTCATTTTTTTTGCCCATTCCTTTTTTAGTGCCTTGTCGTTTTGTGAAAAAGACTGAAAAGTGAATGAGGCAATCAACACAACCAATAAAAATAATTTCATATGAGTAAGAATTTTGTAAAGAATAAGATACCAACTAAGCGTTTTTGTCAGTTGCGTTTATGATAATATTGCAAAAATACAAAAAACGAAAAGTAATAATATGATAAAAAACGTGTAAAGATGTAAAAAAGTTGTATAATTTATATAATATTATTAGCTAATTCTCATGTATTCAAACAATTATCAACGGGACTCACACAATTTTGCATTGTTCAAGATTGTTGAGCCAAATATTATGGCCATTGAACCTATTGTAAGGTTTATCGTTAATACAATAAAATTTTTAACCAAACAGATTTTATGCCGATAAAAATAGGTGATTCAGCCCCCAATTTTAAATTGTTTAGTTCCGATAAAAGAGAAATTTCTTTAGAACAATATCACGGAAAAAAGAATTTATTGCTGATGTTCTTTCCGTTGGCATTTACCAGCCTTTGCACCAAACAAATGGGCATAGTGAGAGATTCTTTTACAGATTATAGAAATGTGGCGAGCGATATTCTTGCCATATCTGTTGATACTATATTTAGTCTTGAAAAATATAGAACTGAGCAAAATCTACCCTTTGCATTGTTATCCGATTTTAATAAAGAAACATCAAGATTGTATGGGACTCTGTACACCGAGTTTGTATTTGGTATGAGAGATGTGTCAAAAACTGCCTCGTTCATCATAGACAAAAATGGAATCGTACAATACGCTGAGATTCTCGAGAGCGCAGGCGATTTGCCAAACTTTGAAGCGATTACCGCTAAATTAAAGTCGCTGACCTAAATTTGGATTTACATTTTCAACCAGTTTCTTATTAATTCTTCGCCATGTTCCGTTAATATTGATTCTGGATGAAATTGTACGCCCCTTACATCATAATTACGATGCCTTAAGGCCATAATTTTGCCAGATTCATCTTCTGCTGTTATTTCTAATTTATCATTAGGAAATCCTTGGGTATCTACCACCCACGAATGATACCTACCTGTCATAAATTCATCAGGTAGATTATTAAAAAGAGGTTCTTTTACCAAAATTTTACTTTTAGTGGCAATCCCGTGAAAAACTTTTTCCAAATTGGTCAACTTACCTCCAAACACCTCGCCAATGGCCTGATGGCCCAAACACACACCTAAAATACTCTTTGTAGCTGCATACTCTTTTATAAGTGGTTGCAATATGCCTGCTTCTGAGGGTATACCAGGGCCAGGTGAAAGGAGAATTTTGTCATAATTTTTAATTTCCTCAATTGTAATCTTGTCATTACGATACACCTCAAGTTGGGTGTAACCAAGTGCTTTTATAAGATGAACAAGATTGTATGTAAAGGAGTCGTAGTTATCAAATACAAGGATTTTAGTGTTCGTGGTCATGTCTTAATTTATCAGAAGGTGTATTTATTATATTTTTTCTGCTTGAGCTATTGCTTTTTTTAATGCAGCTAATTTGTTATTCACTTCTTGGAGTTCATTTTCAAGCACCGACAAATCTACTACACCAGCACCAGCTTGGTAGAACAGGATGTAATCTTTGCTTAATACGGTTCTTATCATAATGGCATGGTTAAATTCTCCATTAAAACCAATGTAACCTATAGCACCACCATAAAAACCACGATTACCGTGTTCATATTTATTAATGAGTTGAAGTGCATTATGTTTGGGAGCGCCCGAAAGTGTTCCAGCAGGGAATGTGTCTCCTACAATATCCATAAACGAACCTTTTCCGTTGGTTCTGCCAGTTACTTTAGACACTAAGTGGATTACATGTGAATAATATTGAACCTCCTTGTAGGTTTCTACCTTAACGCCGTCACAATGGCGGCTGAGGTCATTTCTAGCCAAATCTACCAACATCACGTGCTCAGAATTTTCTTTAGGGTCGTTAAGCAATTGCTTGGCAAGATCGTAATCTTTAATATCGTTTCCTGATCGTTTAAAGGTGCCAGCTATAGGGTAAATTGTTGCTTTTTCTGCTTTTATTACTATCTGAGCTTCGGGAGAAGAACCAAAAATTCTAAAACTACCATAATCAAAATAAAAAAGATAAGGTGACGGATTGATAGATCTTAGACTACGGTAAACATTAAAATCATCCCCTTTATATTGCCTTGAAAATCTTCGGGATAAAACAATTTGAAACACATCACCTCGCCTACAATGGTCCTTACCTTTTTGAAGTACTTTTAAGAATTCTTCATCTGTAAAGTTGGATTCCTCTCTATCGACTAGTTCAAACTTAAATTTGGTATAGCTGCGCCCGGTTATTGCAAATTCAATTAAATCCAATTTGCTATCCTCTTGGTCGTTTTCATATCTGTTTTCAAAAATATACAACTCATTGTTAAAATGATTAAACGCCAGTACATATTGATACACATGATATTGAATTTCTGGAATTTTTCTGTATTCTGTTTCGTAGGTTTTAATCTCCACATCTTCAAAATACCTTACAGCATCAAAAGAGGTATAACCAAAGAGCCCATTGTTCAGAAAAGGAAAATCTTGTTTATCCGATTCAAAACTCTGTGCAAAATCATGGATTAGATTCGTTATAGATACTTCTGGTGTTATGGCGATTTTGTTTATTTCACCATCAGGAAAAGATATGTTTACTTGCTCGTCTGATAAGATAATTCCGGCAATTGGCTTGCAACAAATGTAAGAATAGATGTCTTGTGTGCCATGATAATCAGAGCTCTCCAGAAGGATACTGTTAGGAAATTTATCCCTTAACTTGAGATAAATACTTACAGGTGTGATGTCGTCCGCTAAGAATTTTTTAAATAGCGTATTTAACTTATACCTTTTTCCCATTGTAAAAATAATTTATTTCGTTTGTTACTTCATTTAATAATAAAAAAGGCCCACTGCGATTCAGTGAGCCTTTTTGTTATAGTGCATAGAACATCGGGTCAACTGCATCCAGTCGGCTAACAATAGTTCCTACACCAATTATCTATTCTCATATGTTGTTATCTTCGAGATGCAAATATAGGTAATAACAAAAATAAAAAAAGAAATACAAACTCTTTTTCAATCTTAATACCGTATTTTGGCTTTAGGATAATCAAATTTAATAAAAATGAGAATTTATCTCGACAATGCGTCCACCACGCCTTTAGCTCCGCAGGTGTTGGATGAAATGCTACCATTTATCAAAGATACTTATGGCAATCCATCTTCTATACATTCACATGGCAGAACTGCCCGCATAGTAATAGAAAGAGCAAGGAAACAGGTTGCTGAGTTACTCAATGCTTCTCCTTCAGAAATTTTCTTTACTTCTGGGGGCACCGAGGCAGATAATACCATCCTTTTTTCATCGGTTTATTCTTTGGGTGTTAAACATATCATAACTTCACCCATTGAACATCACGCTGTTTTACATTCATGCGACTGGATCCAAAAACAGGGATTAGCACAAATCCATTATGTTAAAATCGATGATAAAGGTGTCATAGATTATGAATCTCTTAAAATACTTTCTGAGAAATATCCAGGAGCATTGGTTTCTTTAATGCATGCCAACAACGAGCTGGGCAACATTTCTAAGATTAATTTGGTTAGTGACATTTGTAAGTCTACGAATTGTTATTTTCATTCTGATACAGTGCAAACTATAGGGCATTTAAAAATTGATTTGAAGGCCACTGCTGTTGATTTCATAGTAGGAGCAGCACATAAATTTAACGGTCCAAAAGGCGTGGGTTTCATGTACAATCGAGAAAAATTGGCACCCTATATACATGGTGGTGTACAAGAGCGCAACATGCGTGGAGGTACCGAAAATTTGTATGGAATAGTAGGTTTGGCCAAAGCCCTTGAGTTAGCCCTTCAAGATATTGATGCAAAACAAAGGCATTTAGCCATACTTAAGGCAAGTATGATTAAGCTATTACAAGAACAAATCCCTGATGTTAGCTTTAATGGAGATTGGCAAAACACAAATGAACATTTATCTAAAATAATCAATGTTACCTTCCCTAAGTCTACAGGTAACGACTTGATGCTCTTTAGTCTAGATATAGAAGGAGTGTCTGCTTCTGGTGGAAGCGCCTGCGCTAGTGGTAGCTCTGTTGGTTCTCATGTGCTTCAAGCCATTATGCCCGATTCTGAAAAAACAACCATTCGATTTTCATTTGGACATCAAAACACTTTGCAAGAAATAGATAAAACAGTAGAAATATTAAAGAACGTATATCATCAAGCAACTTTATAAGATTATTTTTTGAACTTAGTTGGGTTTGTGATTGTAGGAAACGCAGGTAATTCATCAATAACAACTTCAAAGTTCGGCATTTATAATAAAACGCATTACATTTGTGGTCGTTAAATTCATATTTTAACATGCAGGCACTAATTTATTATATTTCTCTACCATTTTTATACCTGGTATCGTATTTGCCATTTCCAGTTTTATATGGCGTTTCTAATTTTTTTTGTTTTATCATGCGCGATGTTTTAGGATATCGTAAAGCTGTTATTCTAGAAAACCTAAAAAACTCGTTTCCAGAAAAATCGGAAAAAGAAATTAAAAAAATAGCTCAACAATTTTACACCCACCTTTGTGATTTATTTCTAGAAACATTTAAAACCTTGACGATTTCTGAAAAAGAAATGCTTGAAAGATGCAGTTTCGAACCTTCAGCAGTGGAGGTATTTGACAAATTATACAAACAAAACACCAATTTTATTATTGTGATGGGTCACTTTGGCAATTGGGAGTGGGGAGGCAACAGTTATACCTTGCTACGTAAAAATCAATTGTTTGTGATATATCACCCGCTTCAAAACAAATACTTTAACAATTTGATTATTGATATGCGTTGTAGATTTGGCAGCAAACTGATAAAAATGCAAGATACTTTTAGGGACATGGTCAATAATAAAAACACTTTAAATGCCACTGCTTTTATTGCTGATCAAACACCACAACCCAAGGGCGCGTTTTGGACGACTTTTTTAAACCAAGACACGCCAGTTTTTATAGGAACTGAAAAAATTGCAAAAAAATTGGGTTATCCCATTGTATATGCCTCAGTAAACAAAGTGAAAAGAGGCTTTTATCAAATCCACGCGGAAATATTATTAGAAGACCCAATTAATACAAAGGATGGAGAAATTTCAACATTACACACAAAAAGGTTGGAACAAGACATATTAAGACAACCAGAAACTTGGCTTTGGTCGCATCGCAGATGGAAACATAAAAGGCCACAAAACGTACAAAATTAGGTTATTTCTTTAGAACAATATTTGCCTCATAGATTCAAATGGTCGTTATTGAAAATAATGTTAGAAGTGGTAAGGAGCTGATCTTAGCTACCAAAAAATTTACTGTTGAAAACCGCGCCAAAAGTTGGTATTTAACTATTAGTACCTTGGTCATTTTGGCCATAATGTGTACTGGGTTAATTGTTTTACCTCAATGGTATCTTCGTCTTCCTTTAAGTATAATCATGGGCTTTACCATGGTACGAATGTTTGTGATTGCTCATGATTACCAGCACCATACTATACTTACCAAATCTAAATTAGCCGAGGTAATCATGTATTTTTATGGAATGTTGGTGTTGGCTCCTAGTTCAATTTGGAAACGCTCCCACGACTACCACCATGCACATAACTCAAAACTCCATACCGCTGACATTGGAAGCTACCCCATTATGACAAAACAAAAATTTCTTGCTTCTTCTAAAAAGGTAAGAAACTTTTATTTGTTTACCAGGCATCCACTCACGATTGCGTCAGGCTATATCATCATGTTTGCTTACGGCATGTGTCTGCGTTCTTTCAAGTCGTCTCCCAAAAAACATTTTGACTCTCTTTTAGCATTAATTCTACATATTGGTATTGGTGTGGCCTTGTTTGTAACAGGTGGATGGCAATCTTTGGTATTCGTACAAACAATTCCTTTTGTGGTATCCTCTGCCATAGGAGCCTATCTGTTTTATGCTCAACATAATTTTCCTGGTGTGATTTTTAAAGAAAATATTGAATGGAGCTATAACCACGCAGCGTTACAATCTAGCAGTTATATGAAAATGAGTGCGCTAATGCATTGGTTCACAGCTAACATTGGCTTTCACCATATTCACCACATGAACGCAAAAATACCATTTTACAGACTTAAAGAAACCATGGAAAATATCCCTGAACTTCAGAATCCTGGGGTTACTTCCTTAAATCCCCTTGAAATTTATCGCTGTTTTCAGCTTAAATTATGGGATCCTGAAATTCAAAAAATGATTAGTTTAAAAGAACTTAAAGAATCAAGATAGGTACACCACGAAATTTAATAATTATTTTTTTTGAAAGTAAAAGACTTTATTGAGTACTACGAAAACGACCCATTTACTAAGTCAATCGCAGAAAGTTTTAATACTTCTGATGTTAAAAGGCTACAAATTAAAGGGTTAGTAGGAAGTTCAGACGCAGTTCTTGTTTCTGCCTTGCAGGGTATTACCTCAAACAACCATTTTTTTATTTTAGAGGATAAAGAACAGGCCTTTTATTTTTACAACGATATTCAGAACTTAATAGAAGGGGTAGACATCCTAATGTTCCCAGCCTCCTATAAAAAACCTTATCAATTTGAAGAAACAGAAAATGCCAATATCTTACAACGTGCAGAGGTATTAAATAAATTAAATGCCGATAAAGCTGGAAAATTGATGTTGGTGTCTTATCCTGAGGCTTTATGTGAAAAGGTGATCAACAAACGATCTCTTACTTCAAATACTTTCGGGGCAAGTGTAGGTGAAAGTTTGGATGTAGGTTTTATTACAGAGCTACTTCATTCTTACGATTTTGAAAAAGCCGACTTTGTTTATGAACCAGGGCAATTCTCGGTTCGTGGAGGAATCATCGATATTTTTTCTTATGCCAACGAGTTGCCATATCGCTTAGAACTTTTTGGAGATGAAGTTGAAAGTATTCGTACCTTCAATCCTGATACCCAATTGTCGGTTGAAACAAAGAAATATGTTTCAATTATTCCCAATGTTCAAACAAAATTATTACAAGAATCAAGAGAAGCCTTTTTTAATTTTTTACCCAAAGATACTATTATTTGGTACAAAGATTATGAAGGACAGCTCAGTATTATTGCAAAATATTTTGATAAGGCTAAAGAGTCCTTCACAAACATTTTAGCACAAAATAATGGCTCGGCAATCGTAAACAGACCAGAGGACTTATTTGAAACACAGGCTAGTTTTACAGAATCAATAAAAACACATCATCTTGTTGAGTTTGGAAATCGGTTTAATAAAAAGTCCGAACAGGAATATACTTTTAACTTCAAGTCCCAGCCATCTTTTAATAAAGATTTTAATTTAATTGCCAAAAACCTATTTGACCACCAATCTGCTGGTTATAAAAATCTAATTTTTGCAGAATCCAACATTCAGTATGATAAGCTGGAGACCATATTTGACGAGATTTCACCTGATTTAAAAACCTACCATGTTGCTCAACCACTTCGAGAGGGTTTTGTTGACCACGACCTTAAATTAGTCTGTTATACCGACCATCAACTCTTTGAGAGATTTCACAGATATAAACACAAGGAAAAACATTCTAAATCCAAATCGCTTACCCTTAAAGAGTTAAAAACTCTTCAGCCAGGAGATTATGTGGTTCATGAGGACTATGGTATAGGGCGGTTTGTTGGTTTGGAAAAGGTGGATGTTGGTGAAAAAAAGCAAGAAGCCATACGCCTGATTTTTAAAGACGACGATTTGTTATATGTAAGCATACATTCATTACATAAAATTTCCAAATACAGTGGCAAAGAGGGTGGCCCGCCAAACATGAGTAAGCTTGGTTCGCCTGAATGGGAAAACAAAAAGAAATCAGCTAAGAAAAAAGTAAAAGATATTGCAGAAGAGTTGATGGGGCTTTATGCTAAAAGCAGAACTGCCCCTGGTTTTGCATTTAGCAGAGACACATTTATGCAAGCAGAACTAGAAACCTCTTTTATTTATGAAGATACCCCAGATCAAGGCAAAGCAACACGAGAAGTTAAAGAGGATATGGAAAAACCACATCCAATGGACAGACTTGTATGTGGTGATGTTGGTTTTGGTAAAACAGAAGTTGCAATACGAGCAGCTTTTAAAGCTGTTTGTGATAACAAACAAGTTGCAGTATTGGTACCTACCACGGTATTAGCCATGCAACATTATAAAACATTTAGAGATCGACTAGAAAGGTTTCCTTGCAGAGTAGAATATGTGAATAGGTTTAAAACTGCTGGACAAATAAAGGAAACATTACAAAGGGTTAAAGAGGGGAAAACGGATATTCTTATTGGCACCCATCGTATTGTAAGTAAAGATGTTGCCTTTCACAATTTAGGGCTTTTAATTATTGATGAAGAACAAAAGTTTGGTGTAACTATTAAAGAAAAATTAAAACAAATCAAGGTAAATGTGGATACACTTACTTTAACGGCCACCCCCATACCTAGAACGCTACATTTTTCACTCATGGGCGCAAGAGATCTTTCTGTTATTGCCACTCCACCGCCAAACAGGCAACCTGTTACCACCGAACTTAAGGTTTTTGACAAAGAAGTAATAAGAGATGCTGTAAGTGCTGAAATTAAAAGGGGAGGGCAAGTGTTTTTTGTGCACACAAGGGTGACTGACATTAGTGAAATAGCAGATATTATTTTTAAAATGGTGCCAGATGCCAGAATCGGCATTGCGCATGGTCAAATGGACGGCGAAAGGCTTGAAAATGCCATGATGAAGTTTATAGAAGGAGAATATGATGTTCTTGTTGCTACCAATATTATTGAGTCTGGTCTAGATATTCCTAACGCAAATACCATTATAATCAACAATGCCCACATGTTTGGTCTTTCTGATCTGCACCAAATGCGTGGAAGAGTGGGAAGATCCAATAAAAAGGCCTATTGTTACCTCATCACACCAGCACCTACCTTGTTATCAACCGATGCCCGCAAGCGTTTAGCCACATTAGAAGAATTTTCTGAATTAGGTGACGGTTTTAAGGTAGCCATGAGAGATCTTGACATCAGAGGTGCCGGAAACTTGTTGGGTGGAGAGCAAAGTGGCTTCATTACAGACCTAGGTTTCGAAACTTATCACCAAATTCTGGACGAAGCTATCCAAGAACTTAAAGAAACCGACTTTAAGGAGCTTTTTAAAAATGACCTTAATTTAAAAAGCTTGTTAGTAGATTGTGTGATAGAAACTGACCTATCCATTTTAATACCAGAGTTGTATGTGAGTAATATCACAGAAAGGCTTTCCCTTTATTCCGAGCTTGACAATATTAAGGATCAAGATGCCTTACAAAAATTTATAGCATCAATCAAAGATCGATTTGGTCCATATCCTTCCGAAGTAAGAGACTTGATTGAAACGGTTAAGTTGAGGTGGGCAGCCGAAACGTTGGGATTTGAAAAACTTTCTCTTAAATCTCAAACTTTAAGATGCTACTTAGACGCCAAAAATGAAAATTATTTCAAATCTGAAGTTTTTGGTAAGATTATCGCATTTGTAAACTTAAATGGAAAATCATCAAAACTTAAAGAAATGAAGGATAAACTACTTGTTATCTTTGAAGAGGTAAAAAATATTCAACAAGCTATAGAAATACTACAAGGAATTGTGAAACATTAAATTAATATTGTCGTAAACTTTAATCGATTAGAAGAAAATATTTACAAATATTATTTAATACCCGATTTTTATTAAGTTAATTTAATTCTGCGCTTTTAAAATATTCACAAAATGAAAATAAGCTACCCGATTTTATTATGCGCTATTTTATGGCCCATTTCTTTGGTTTTAGGTCAATCTGATACATCAAAGGTATCAAATGATGTTAAACCAGATGAATTACTCGAATTATCTTTAGAAGACTTAATGGATGTCAAGATTGTATCAGCCTCAAGAAAAGAAGAAAGTGCATTTGAGGCTCCTTTATCTTCTTGTGTAATTACACGACAAGAAATTTTAAATATGGCTGCCACCTCTGTTCCAGATGCTCTTAAAATATGTCCGGGCTTAATTGTGAGAGAACATGCTCCTGGTACTTATGACGTATCTATAAGAGGTGGAATCGATGGTCTTCCAACTTATCAATATACATACACCAATTCTTCTATTTTGGTAATGATTGACAATAGACCTGTTTTTAATAACCTAAGTGGTGGTACGTACTGGGCAAATTTACCAATTGCCATCGTAGATATTGAAAGAATCGAGGTGGTAAACAGCGCATCCTCCCCTCTTTTTGGTCCAAATGCGGTTTCTGGGGTTATTAACATCATAACTAGAAAATTTTCTAAAAAGGGACTTAATGCCTCTGCAAACGTACAAGCTGGTTTTCCAACAGCTGTTGTTTCTAGCGCTTTAATCGGTTACAAATTTAATGACAAACTGGATGTAGGTGTTTCTGGTAACTTTACAAGTAGAGAACGGTATTTTGAAGATTACCTTAGTGATTCAACTAAAACCTATGGCTCATTTGATAATTTCTCCAAAGACCGCAGGAATAGACGTTATTTCCCATTGGGTAATAAATCCTTGAGTCAATATGGCGGCAACTTTTATGTAAACTACAACCCTACTTCAAAAATCAAATTATTTTTAACTGTAGGACGCAACGACAATAAGAACTTTACCCCTATCAATGTAGGCCCTCCAGCTACAAACAATAAAAATACAAGCAATAATATTTATTTTAAAGCCGATATCTACGGTGTTAATTTACAAGTGTCCCATCTAGATGGTTTGCAATCGCTGTTAGGAAATTTAGATGGATTTAAATATCGTTACAAAACCACCGATTTTTATGCGGACTATAATCTCAATATTCTTAAAAATCTCTCTATAAGGCCAGCCGTTTCTTTTCAGCGTGCATTTGTTAACGATTTGCCATATACCGTTGATAAAGGATTTGGAGGGGTATTTAAAAATAAAGCAACCATAAACAATTATGCTGCTTCTTTAAAAGTAGATTATGTTATAAAAAATACAAAATTTATTGCGGCATCTCGTTTAGATAAATTTACATATCCTAACAAACTTTATCCTTCTTATCAATTTATTATTAATCAAAAGTTTGGTGACAACACTATCCTCCGTTTTGTAGCTGCCAGATCCTTTAAAGGATCATACTTGGGCGACGTATTTGTTAACTTTATAGCGGCTACTGATACTGTTTCTCTACCTATACCCATAAACTTTTACTTTAGAGGTAATAAAAATCTTAACCTTGTACAAAATGATATGTATGAAGCGGGTATTAGAAACAAGTTAACAGATAATATCCAACTGGATATAGCAATCTATAGACAAGAGTTTAGCAACTTCAATTCTGGTGTTGCACAACCTTTTTACTATGAGCCTAATCCAATGGCGCCAACAAATATAGGTATAGATGTGGCTCAACGAAATCTTGCACTTAAAGCAATACAACATGGTGCTTCGATATATCTTCAGTTGAATCTATTGGATAATAGGCTTCAAATAAAGCCAAACGTAACGGTGCAACAGACGGAACTAAGAAACTATACAAGATATTATTCAGATCCTGCGGCGAATCCTGTGCTAAATACCAACACCAAAGAAAATAATAACTCAAACTACACACCAAAGCTATATGGAGGACTGTACGCCAATTACTTACATAACAAAAAACTAAATGTTAACCTGGGTAGTTATGCATTTGATGAATATAAGTTAACGACCAATTTCATTTATCCTGTAGGTTCTACCACTGCAGCTCCAGCAGATCCTAAAGAATCAATCATACAAAAGAAGATCATGGTCAACTTGGCGGTAGGGTATAAAGTAGCAAAAGGAATTACCACATTTGTTAGTGGTCGTAACATATTCAATGCCGATTCAAGAGAAGGTTTTGGGACTGATAAAATTGGTTATCAAGTTATGTTAGGAGTACATTATGACTATTAATCGTAAAAAGAGAAAGATAAAAAAGGGGGCGATTGTCCCCCTTTTTATTTGATTTTTCCAAAAGATTTTATTTTAATTAAAAACATTATTATTTTTTTTGCAAAAAAGTTGATTATAAACTTGCAATTGCATAATTTTACGTTCTAATAGTATAAAAACTATAAACTAAGCAGGTTATGACTAAGTTATTCAGAGTGTTAAACAGTTTACCATATATTATGGTCGGCGTGCTGATAATCTCAGCGTGTTCAAAATCCAAAAACCCAACAAGTACAGATGCTGGTAGCGTAAGTACAGTAACGGGTATGCCTTATAATGAAGAAGGCGGTTTTCAAGTAGCTGACTTTTCTGGCCAACCAGATGGTCCTAACTTGGTATTTATCGAAGGTGGTAGAACCGTTTTAGGTTCTTTTGAAGAGGATCTTCTTAATACCCACGATAACGTTGAAAGAACAGTTACAGTAGCTTCTTTCTATATGGATGAAACTGAAATTGCTAACATTCACTGGTTAGAGTATATGTTTGCTGTGCAGCGTGACTCTTCAGAAGAGGCATTCAAAGCTTCAATGCCTGATACAACTGTTTGGGCAAGTGAGTTAGCTTATAACGACCCTTACGTAGACCACTATTTAAGATATCCAGGTTTTCGCTTTTTCCCAGTTGTAGGTATTTCTTGGAAACAAGCCGTAAGCTACTCTGATTGGAGAACATCAGTAGTTAATAAAAAACTTGCTGAAGATGCTGGAATTCAAATCCCTGAAGATGGTGGTCGTATTCCTTTGGAATCTGGCGCAGTTCTTCCAAACTACAGATTACCTTCGGAGTCTGAGTGGGAATATGCAGCATATGCATTAATAGGTACACAATGGTTAGATGAAAATCAAACTCAAAAAAGACTTTATCCTTGGGATGGTCACGCACTTCGTAATCCATACGGAAATCAAATGGGCTTTTTCTTAGGAAATTTCAAAAGAGGTCGTGGTGATTATGCCGGTATAGCTGGTAAATTGAACGATGGTGCTATGATCACTGATTATATCTATTCTTTCCCTCCTAACGATTTTGGTCTTTACAATATGGCTGGTAACGTAAACGAATGGGTTTATGATGTTTATCGTCCACTTTCGTTCCGTGATTTTGATGACTTGAATCCATTAAGAAGAGATGGTTTCTTGGATGAAGCTAAAGGTTACGATAAAAAAGGTTTCCAAACTTTAATTGATGACCATGTAAGGGTTTACAAAGGTGGTTCTTGGAAAGACGTTGCCTATTGGTTGTCTCCAGGTACACGTAGATTCTTAGAAGAAGATTCTTGTACTGCTACTATTGGTTTCCGTTGCGCAATGATTCGTGCAGGTACCAATTATTAAAATATTTTCATAACCTTAGTGAAAAGGCTCTTTAACAAGAGCCTTTTTTTATGAATCATGAAAAACGATAATCAAAAATCCGCCATTGGCAAGTACACTGGAATAGGGGTGCAAATGTTGTTAACAATAATAGTTTTTGCATGGCTTGGAAGCAAGCTGGATGATTATCTCAAAACCAAACAGCCCTATATGACTTTAGCAGGAATGTTGTTTGGTGTTGTTGGGTCAATAATTAATTTAATTAGGCAGATAAACAAGGATAATGAAGGCAAGTAGTACAAAATTTATATTTTCATCCATAATATTTTCTTTAATCATCTCGGCTATCGCATTTACAATCAATGTTTACAAGCCCACTTATATAAACACCTATTTTTATTATCTTCAATATCTGTTTTTGGCAATTACCGTAGCGAGTTTTATGCTACTTAATAAGAATCCCAGTCAAGATGGTTTAGATTACATCAATAAGTTTTTTATCGCAAAAGGTTTAAAGATAATTTTTTCTGCGATTATTATAATTCTGTATATCAATATAATAGAAGTTAATAAAATCTCATTTATTTTTAATCTTTTTGCCATTTATTTAACATATACCGCATTTGAAATTAAAATGTTATTAGCTAACTTGCGCGCTCAAATTTAGAAACCCTAGGGTTCTGAGAATATTTAATTAAAAGAGTTAGTACGGTGATTAGAATAATTTATATATTTATTTCGATTTTTATATTTTCATTATCAGGGACTTACGCTTCTTCTGAACATGAATCTGCAAATTCACACGAAGAGAAATTCGATGCTAGCTCCATGATACGTCATCACATTGGAGATTCACATGAGTGGCATGTGTTTGACCTAGGAGGCGAATCGTACGCAATACCACTTCCTATTATCTTAATTAGTGATGGGCAATTAGAAATATTCTTATCATCCAATTTTGTTGGAGGCCATCACGGGCCTAAAACCTATGGTTCTTATGTATTAGATCATGAAAAAATTAGTTCCACCGGTAAAGTGGTTTATGATTTTTCAATTACTAAAAATGTCGCCTCCATGTTTCTTGCGGTGATTTTATTGTTAATAGTAATGTTTTCAGTGAAAGCTGGTTATAAAGCTAACCGTGGTAAAGCCCCAAAAGGGATTCAATCATTTTTTGAGCCTGTGATTGTTTATTTAAGAGACGAAGTAGCTATACCTAATTTGGGTCATAACTATGCCAAATATATGCCCTTCTTATTAACGATCTTTTTCTTTATTCTATTTAATAATATGTTAGGTCTTATTCCTACAGGTGCCAATGCCTCAGGAAGTGTTTATTTTACAATTATACTAGCCCTTATAACTGCTGTAGTGGTTAATTTTTCGGGAAAAGCAACATATTGGAAACACATATTTATGCCTCCGGGTGTACCATTGTGGTTATATCCAATGATAGTTCCAATCGAGATGTTAGGTATTTTTACTAAGCCATTTGCACTAACAATACGTTTGTTTGCAAACATTACAGCTGGTCATATCATTATATTGAGTTTGTTTAGTTTTATCTTTGTATTTAATAGTTTTGCAGTAGCAGTGCCAGTTGCAATATTCGCTACTTTAATGACCTTCATGGAGTTGTTTGTAGCTTTTCTACAAGCATTTATCTTTACAATGTTGGCCGCCTTGTTTATAGGCACCGCGGTTGAAGAACATCATGAGGAACACCATTAATAAATCTTAATTTTACGTTTATTCACTTTAATTTAAAAGTTGTATGTTGTCTAACATTTTATTAGAAGTTGCAGGTAGTGTAGGTACTTTAGGTGCAGGTATCGGAGCGGGTATTGCTGCTATTGGTGCAGGCCTTGGTATTGGTTCTATCGGTGGCAAAGCAATGGAATCAATGGCTCGTCAACCTGAGATGGCTGGAAAAATCCAAACTGCCATGTTGATCATTGCCGCTTTCGTTGAGGGTGCTGCGCTATTCGCTATCGCAGTTTGTTTCCTTATTGGAGGTAATTAAGACACTTAAAGTTCTGACTCGGATAGGGTCGGAACTTTATTAATTTTGAATCTTTAATTTTATAATTATGATACAAGAATTTGTAAGTCAAGGGCTTGGTTTGCTTTTTTGGAACTCAATAACCTTTTTGGCAGTTTTGCTAATTTTAGCAAAATTTGCTTGGAAACCTATCATGGGCTCTATTAAAGAAAGAGAAAATACAATCGCTGATGCATTAAACGCAGCAGATAAAGCCAAAGCTGACATTGCCAATTTACAAGCTGAAAACGAAAAGATGCTAGAAGTAGCTCGCCAAGAACGTGAAAAAATTGTACGTGAAGCACAAGCTGTAGCAAATAATCTAGTAGCTGAAGCAAAGGAAAAAGCTACTCAAGAATCTAATCGCTTAATAGAAAGCGCTAAGGTTATTATTAATAATGAAAAACACGCCGCAATATTAGAAGTTAAAAATCATGCAGCTGTTCTTTCCGTTGAAATAGCTGAAATGCTTGTGAGAAGATCGCTTAACAACGATGGCTCACAAACGCAGTTGGTGCAAGAATATATTAACGAAGCCAAGATGAACTAATAATTCTTCTTGAATTTAATTAAGCCAATTTTATGTCAGAATTTAGAGTAGCTTCACGATATGCCAAGTCACTAGTGGACTTATCAAAGGAAAAGGGTCTTCTTGATACTGTAAAAGAGGACATGAAACTTTTGGTACATGTTTGTGAAAACAATAAGGCCTTTGCTGATGCCCTTCGTAGCCCTATCATAAGTCATGATAGAAAGTTAGCGATATTAAAAGCAGTATTTCAAGGTAAAGTCAATGGTCTAACCATGTCAATTATTGAAATAACTTCTAGAAAAGGCAGAGAAAATATTTTGTTTTCTATAGCCAAAGAATTTTTGGCTCAATATAATAAGATGTTTAATATTGAAATGGCTACTGTATACACAGCAAGCCCACTTACATCTAACTTATATGAAGATTTTGCTCAAGTGGTAAGAAAGAACACTGGCAAAGACGTGCAAATAGTAACTAAGATAGACCCAAGAATTATTGGTGGATATATTCTTAGAGTTGGAGATCTTCAAATTGACGAGTCCATTAAAACTATGCTGCAAAGATTAAAAACAAAGTTTAAGGATAATCCATACGAGCCTAAGTTCTAATAAGCATAGGCCTTAAAAATTAAAACAAAGAAAAGATGGTTGATGTTAGACCCGATGAGATTTCTGCAATTTTAAGAGAGCAGCTTTCTAGCTTCAAGTCTCAAGCCGAGCTCGAAGAAATTGGTACAGTATTACAAGTTGGTGACGGTGTTGCACGTATTTATGGCCTTACTAAAGCTCAATCCGGTGAACTTTTGGTATTTGAGAATGGTCTTAAAGCACTCGTTCTTAACTTAGAAGAAGATAACGTAGGAGCCGTTTTACTTGGTGACTCGAGTGAAATAAAAGAGGGGGACATTGTTAAACGCACCGGTCAAATTGCATCTGTGAATGTTGGTGACGGGTTATTAGGTCGTGTAGTTGATACCCTAGGAAATCCTATTGATGGTAAAGGGCCAGTAACAGGAGATGTATATGCCATGCCACTAGAACGTAAGGCACCTGGTGTAATTTATCGCCAACCAGTAACTGAACCGTTACAGACTGGTATTAAGGCTATTGACGCTATGATTCCTATTGGACGTGGTCAACGTGAGTTAATCATTGGTGACCGTCAAACTGGTAAAACAACTGTAGCTATTGATACGATTTTAAATCAAAAGCAATATTTTGACCAAGGAAAACCTGTGTTGTGTATCTATGTAGCTATTGGCCAAAAGGCATCTACAGTTGCACAAATAGTAAGTACTTTAGAAAAAGGTGGAGCTTTACAATATACAGTTATTGTGGCTGCTACAGCTGCAGTTCCAGCTCCTTTACAATTTTATGCACCGTTTACAGGTGCTGCAATTGGCGAGTTCTTTAGGGATACCGGCCGCCCAGCATTGGTAATTTATGATGACCTTTCAAAACAAGCTGTTGCGTACCGCGAAGTGTCACTATTACTTCGTCGTCCTCCAGGACGTGAAGCTTACCCTGGTGATGTGTTCTATTTGCATAGTAGGTTGTTAGAAAGAGCTGCGAAGGTTAATAATACTGACGCTATCGCTCAACAAATGAATGACTTGCCTGATTCTATTAGGCATTTGGTAAAAGGTGGTGGTTCATTAACAGCGTTGCCCATTATAGAAACACAAGCAGGTGACGTATCTGCTTATATTCCTACTAACGTTATTTCAATTACCGACGGACAAATATTTTTGGAGTCGAATTTGTTTAACTCTGGTATTAGACCAGCTATCAACGTAGGTATCTCTGTATCTCGTGTAGGTGGTAATGCCCAAATCAAATCTATGAAAAAAGTTGCAGGAACTTTAAAACTGGATCAAGCACAGTTTAGGGAACTTGAGGCCTTTTCAAAATTTGGTTCTGATTTAGATGCTGCTACCAAATTAACGATTGAAAGGGGTAAACGTAACTTGGAAATCTTAAAACAGGCGCAGTTTTCACCTGTACCAGTTGAAAAACAAGTTGCTATAATTTATGTGTCTACAACTGGTTTAATTGATGATGTTGCAGTTAATAAGGTTAGAGCTTTTGAAGCGGAGTTTACTAAATTTTTAGAGGTAAATCACAGCGCTACTTTGGATGCCATTCGTTCTGGAAAGATTGACGATAGCGTAACCGAAGTACTTAAGTCAGTGGCTAAAGAATTAGCCAAATCGTTTAAATAGATTTTAAGAAGGAGGGGTTGTTTTATGCCTCTCCTAATATGACTCATATTTCATGTCTGGATTAAAAGAAGTACGAAATAGAATTAAATCTGTTGGTTCGACCCAGCAGATTACCAAAGCCATGAAAATGGTTGCGGCTGCAAAGTTACGTCGTGCCCAAGATGGTATTATGCAGTTGAGACCTTATTCTCAAAAATTATCTGAAATTATTAATAACCTTAATTCTTCTGATACTGATTCAGAGGTTATTAAACAATACTCTGTAAACAGAGATGCAAAAAAGGTTTGGGTTGTAGTAATTACTTCTGACAGAGGTTTATGTGGTGGTTTTAATAGCAATGTTATTAAAGCTGTAACGGCTACCATCAATGAAAAATATTCTACTCAGAAATCAGGCGGTACGCTGCAGCTAATTACAATTGGCAAAAAGGGAACTGAGTTTATGCAGAAAAGAGAGGTGAAAGTTGATGCAAAGTATGCAACACTTTTTACTACCTTAAACTTTGAAAATGTAAAAGTTGCTGCGGAGTATATTATGGAGTCTTTTAGAAAAGGCGACGTAGATGTTGTGGATGTAGTTTACAATGAATTTAAAAATGTAGCTACCCAAATAGTGAAAGTGGAGCAATTTTTGCCTTTGACTTCTATTCTTACTTCCTCAAAGCTTCTAACTAAGAAGACCGTTAATGACTACCTTTTTGAGCCAAGTAAAAATGAGATTTTGGATGAATTGATTCCAAAGTCACTTAAGGTGAAGTTTTATAGTTATTTACTGGAGTCGAATGCCTCGGAACAAGGCGCAAGAATGACAGCCATGGAAAAGGCTACTGAAAATGCCGGAGAAATGTTAAAAGCGTTAAAATTAACTTATAACCGTACTAGACAAGCTGCAATAACAAAAGAAATTTTGGAGATTGTTGGTGGAGCTGAAGCTTTAAATAAATAATTAAAATTATACGATTTTGTTAAAATGGCTTGTTCAAATTTGGGCAAGCCTTTTTTAATGTTATTAAAATGTTAAATTTTGTATAAATCACAGGTAGTTATTGGAAATTGAAAAAAAGGTATAATTTTGTACTGTTTAACGAAAAAATAACATTTTAAAAAACTAATTTTTATAATCATGAAAAAGATTTTCTCTAAATTGACAATTCTTGCTTTGGCGGGAGTGGCTTTTTTGTATTCTTGTAAACCAGCTGATGAAGTTACGCCTACTTCAGGTAAACCAACTGTAACAGTTGAATTTGACAAAGCAAATTTTGGCGTTCAAAAGGATTTTGAAGTGAGTGCCACTGTTTCTACTACGGGTGACACTGCTTTTGTTGTTGTATCTGTGAATGGTACTAATTCAATGGGTGCTTTGTATATTACTTACCAAAAAGACAATGAAAAGTCTGAGAAGTTTACAAAATTTCCTAATGGAACCCCAATTCCAGCAGCTGGTTATAGTGGAACTAGATATGATGGCACAAACTCTGTTAAATTTAACTTTGCTGGTGCTGATTATACTTTTAACATTCCAAATAGCCATAACAAAGATTTCAAATTTACATTCCCAATATTGTTGAGAAAAAATGAAACTACTGCAAAATCTGATGTGTTTCAAATCTGGGTTACACAGAACGGTAAAACTGGAAGATTTGACAACCCAGCCAAAAATTTGGCATATGGAATCGCTACAGTTAAGTTAAATTATACAAACGAAGCTTTGATTAACAATTATGAAACAGAATTAGGAAGTTCTAAAAATACTGAACTTGGTTCATTATTCTCAACTTCAACTGGTTCAAATTATACTAGAGCATTCGCTCAAGATACATTGAATGGAGCAGGTATTGACTTTGTTTATAATAATTTTACCTCAGGTACATTTACTTTTGGATCTTTCTATAGCAACGCCACTACAACCAATGCAGATGTAACTGCTGGCTTCAAGCAAAATCCAGGTGGTGTGGATAAAATTAAAAATGTCATTAAAATTAAAGAAGTTAGTGTAGATTTTTCTACTATTGTTGGTGATGCATCATTAGTAACTGCTGTTGATAATGCGGCTCCTACTGCTAGCTTGGTTAATTTCACATCTGAGCCTACCGGAAAAGTACTTGCTTTTATAACTGCAAGCGGCAAAAAGGGGTTAATTAAAGTTGTGAGCGTGAATAATGCAAATACAACTACTGGATCTGTTAACTTACAAGTAAAAGTTCAGAGATAGTTTTCAAAAATTATCTTATTAAAAACCCGAAGCTTAAAACTTCGGGTTTTTTTATTGTCTGTCGGTTTCTATCTGTTATCTTCGGATATTAATCTTTTATGAAAAATTTCTTCATTCTTCTACTTTTGGTGGGTTTTGGTGTTAGTGGCCAAACAAAATATTACATTATTGCCAAATCAGGGTTAAATCTTCGAGAGAAGTCAAGTACAAGTGCTACCTTATTAGCTACTATACCGTATGGAGCGGTGATTGAGGAGTTTGTTTGGACTGAAGTGCCCATTGAGTTAGACAATATTGCTGGCTTTTGGGTAAAAACTAAGTACGCTGGTAATGTGGGTTATGTAGCAAGTCAATACATTAGCAATTTCCCTGCTCCTAGGATCGGTACAAAAGATATGTATGGATATTTCAACCAACTAAGCGAAAAGTTTGGAACGGAGTTGGTGATAGATAGAACACCCAAGGATTCTGATAATATGTGGAGGCTTTCTAAACAACTTTATAAAAACGGCAATGAAACACATTATTTTGGAGGATATGAATTTGGTTCAAGCACCTATTTTTTAATGGATTGTTCTATAGAAACCGCTTATTTGTTATTAAAGTTGATACCGGAATTTGAAACGTTAACAAAGAGATTTCCGAACATTCCAAAGAATGGTGGTATTTTTAAAAAAGAACAAGAAGATATTAGCGTAAAGATTACCAAAGAAAATGGCAATATTGCCAGTATTTCTCTGAGCTATTCTGAAGGGTCTATGTACGAATTTAAAATGTATTATCTGGAAAACCAAGTGGTAATCTATTTTAGTAATGGTGTATAAGCATAGGTGGATTGTATTTTTATGTTTTATAGTGTTGTTTCTTTATGGAGGTTTAATAGCTGCGCAAAATTTTTCCTACAAAACATCTGTTGACCCTGTTAAGTTAAAATCATATTATCGTATTAAGCTTATACCTCAGGTAGTGGGTCGATGTCAATTTGGGCTACAAGATCTGAGAATAAAAGATGAAAGAGGCAATGAAGTACCCTATTTATTATTAAAGGATGTAGGCTCATACCAAAGCGAAAATTATCGTGATTTTACCATCATTAGTACTAAGTCTACACAAGGTGCTACTGTTTATTTAATTGATAGGTTGGATGGTAAGCCCAATCAACAGTTGATACTTAAAATCTCCAATGCGGACATTGAAAAATCACTTTCATTTGAAGGAAGTAATAATACTACATCATGGTATGCAATTCAATCTATTCGGTTAAATCCATTTTACCTGGGTGGCGATTCGGTAAAAGAGGCAATTATTAATTTGCCTACTACCAATCACCGTTATTTGAGGTGTGTGGTAAATGATTCTACTACTGGCAAAATTGATATTAAAGGTTTTGGCTTTAAAGAAATATTTAAAAATGGGGTAAATAATTTTGAAATGCCTCAAGCAGCATATAGTCAAATAGATATAGACTCTAACAAAACAACGATTATTGAGATTAAGTATAATCAAACGTTTCTTATTAACCAATTGTCTGTGGAAATCAAGGAGGATTGGGATTTTTATAGAGAGGTAAATGTTGAAGCTTGGGTCGGCTCAATAAAAGATGGTAGGTATATTCAACTGGGGCAAGGTCGTTTTGCTTCCTATTTTGACAAAAATATAATACAATTACAAGATGTACTAACCCATAAACTAAGATTAACCATCTATAACAAGGATAGTCCACCTCTCAAAATAAGTGGGATTAAGGCATATCAAAAACCAACTTGGATCGTAGCCCCATTAGACAGTAGCAAACAATATACTTTATATTATGGCGATAATACCTTGGCTGCTCCTGAATATGATTTGGAATATTTTGAACAAAAACTTAAGGAAGATTTCCCGCGAGCAAGGTTGGGGTCTACTTTTATGATTATACAAAAGGAGCAACAGGATAAAAAAGATGGTGAGTTAAATAATTATTATATAGGTACTTGCATTATACTTGTAACAGGTTTGCTCTTATTCATGACTTGGAAAATGCTAAAGGAAATGAAAGTACGTGCAGACGTTTAAAACTTTAATGTAATCTATAAATTCAACGGGAAGTTATCGTGCTAATGTTGATTACGTTCACTTTTACACTGTGTATATGTGATCTGGTAAACGTTTTAAAGGCCGTAAATTATTTATTTGCTGACAGAATCCACTTCTTGGGCAAAAAACTTTCTTTTTCCTTGGCTAAGTCTATTGTTGGGTCAATCAGCATTTTGCTTGCGCTACCGTTCACAGTCACAAATACTTCTGCCCTTACTTCTGGTCTAACCCCCATTAGTATTTCATAATGATTTGCTAAATAATGAGCAAATTGTAAAATCATATCTGGCTGATATGCCATCTGTTTTATTTGATGTTGGTTTAAAAAATCTTCATTTATTACTGCACCTTCCCTTTTAGTAATTGGATTTTTAACATAAAATGTGGCTGTACCTGCTTTTTCAACCAACATAACTCGCCAACTAAAACGGTAGCCTTCTTCTGTCCAAAACAAATTTCCTGGATATAAAAGATATCTCCAGGGTAATAATAGTTGAATTATGAAAAACAAGACTAATGACAAACTATACCATTTATACTTAGGAATGAGCACATTACCAACTTCTGACAATGGGAATGCACCCAAATACTTAAGTAGTTTTAAGTGAAATTCTGTCGAGAAAAATATTAAAACCGCGGCTGACATTATCAATGGGAATACCCCAATTTGAAACAACCAACCTGTGACACCATGAAAAAACAATAGAATCAAATATGCCCAGGGTCTTATTCGTCGATGAAGTAATAAAAAAGGAATACAGACGTCAAAAATCATCCCACACCAACTGAACACAAAGGGCATATACTTATATCTAAACAAAAAACCCAAAAGTGGCATGTGGTCGTTAGCTGGCAACCAAATGCTTAATGGCATGGCTCTTATAAGCCAATCGTAGTTGATTTTTGCTAGGCCAGCATAAAAATACACTATTCCTAGTTGGAGTTTGAGTACATCAATCATCCAACAGGGTATATTATTAATTTTGTTTTTGGGATTTCTAAGAACGTCAATTGAAAAATATTTTTGAGCAGGTAAAAATATGAGTAAAAAGCTTATCACACTTACAAAGTAATAGTGATTAAGGTAATAAGTTTTGTCTAGAAGTTCTATGTAGGTGAAAATGAGAAAATGAAACACGGTTGCTATTTTGTACATCGCCCCCACCGTGATACATAACGCACTAATTATTAATATCACATAGAGGATATTCATGCCAAATGCGTCAATTGGCTTTACCCATTCGAACCCATAATAGGTAAAGTGAAATTTTGTTTGAATATATTGTTCCTCTAACCAGCCCAGTGCTAAAAACCGGATAGAACTAAACGTCATGGTTAGACCAAAAACAATTCTAAAAACTATTAATGGTGCTATGTGCGTGGTGCTACGAAAATACTTCTGGCATATTAGAAACACGGTACTTGCCATTTAAGTGAAGTATTTATTTAGTCATTGTCGCCACTGGAATACGTAATGTCAATACCAATTTTCGAAGATAATTCGCTTTTATAAAATTTGGTATGATTACTTAGTTTGGTGTAAAGTGTTTTCACCGATTCTATATTGTTATTGATGTTGTATTCAAGTGTTTGATTGTCAGGTATATTTTCCAATGCTAATTGGATTTCGTTCCAAGAATTTCGTGTATCAGCTACAAGTTGGTTTCCTCCAGGAATATCGTTAAGATAATCATCAAATCCAGTTGTATTTAATGGATCCTGACCATTTCCTTCCCAAATGTCATTGAGATGTTGAAGATGAAGTTTAAAGTACTTAAGTGATTTGCCACTGTAATATGCTTCCAGCGATTTTACTACAGTACTAGTTTGGTCTGCTCTTAACCCAGCAGGTTGTTGCACTTTATAATTTTTAGCAAGCTCGTAATTGGCAACGAATTCATTATAAAAGGAAGCTATGTTGCTAGATGCAGCTGTAGATTGATCGTTTTCAAAAACTGTGATGTAACTTGACCAATCCAAATTTAGTTTATCAATAGTTTTTTTCAAATGACAAACAACGCTATCTGTAAATATTTTACGTTTGGTATCAGAATATCTGGTGATTGTGGATGAATTATTTTGAATTGAATCAAAAAGTAGGTAATCTAAAACCAAAAATCCTCTAGTGTCCCTTGCAAAATCATTAGATGTATAATTTGCATCACTTATTTTTTTTTCTATTTGAGCAATGGACACTGGAAAAAGTCCTATTTGGTTCACAAGTTCTTTGTCCAAGGCATCTCTACCTGGGCCAAAATTGAAAGCATTACAGCGCATGTATTGGCTATAAGCTTGATCCCAAGAGTTTTGAAGTGAAATCAAGTTTGTTTCATTAGTAAAGTTGTTAAATCTACGAGTAGCTATTAACAAAGAATCTGTGTTAACCTTAAGCTTGGCATATTCAGGCAATATGATATTTCTACCTATATTTTTTAAAAATCGCAATCGCATGTCTGTTGAACCTTGAGATAACGTCTCTGGCGATTTGGTACAACTTGACATCAACAACATTGTTACTAGTACTAAAAAATATGTAATTTCCTTTTTCATAATTATTTTCAAAATTATAAAACAAACACCTTGTTTTCAAAATTGTTAACAAGGTGTTTAACTAAAACATGTTTAAAACCTATTTTTTAATCTTCTTGTCTATAACCAACATTTCTTCTTGTTACATCGTTGATTTTAAAGTAAGTGTTTACTTGAACACCAGAGAAGCCATAAACGTTTTGAACCAATGCAATTGCCTCATTTAATCTTGCCAGTTCAGTTGGGTTAGATTTTAACTTAATGGGGTTGTTCTCTTTAGTGGAATTGTTAACATAAATTTTATCCAGTACTTCATTTAGTTGTGAAGTTGAAATTATTTTATTCGCTGTAATGCCTTTCATGCCATTCAATAATCCAGAAGCTTCTCCTAGTGCGTGAAAGCCTGATGCAAGTTCAGCTTCTGTTGGGTTAGATTTAGAAAATTGACCACTTGCACTCCAAAAGTAGTTGATTGCGGTAGCTGCTAAGGCTTTTTCCCAGTTTTCTCTAATACCCATAATTGCTAAATCCCGCTCCACAGTATTTATCGGTGATGCCTTAAGTGCATTTTGTAGTCTAATAAAATTCAATTTAATTAATGTATAAAAACCACCTTTGTCATTACCATTAGAATTATCTCTACGTGCTGCGTATGCAGCAGTAAATAGATCGGTATAGGTAATACCATTTACCGAAATTGTTAAGCCATTTGGAAAACTCGTAGGTGCTCCGTACAGAACAAGAGCCTTATCGATATTGGCAAGCGTAACTTTTTCACTTGTTAGATAGTCAGTGAAAACTTTATTATACATGCTGCATAAATAATTCTTAATAAAAAATTCTTCTAAGTCTACGCCAAATTCGTTAAACAAATAGCCTGCATCTCCGCCATATCTACCTCCTTGAGCGTTGTCAGGAACTGGACTTACTAGAATATAATCTTGACCACTTGCATCTGCGATATCCTTAAATAATCCTGTAGTTGCATTTCCAATTAAAGTTTTAAATTCACTAGTGGCAATGGATTCAAGAGAAGGAGTATTTGCTAAATATTTATTATATAGGGTGTTAGCATCCAGTTGTTGATCCTTAGTGCCAGCAATGCTATCGGCATCTTTGCCAGGTCGTGCTTTTTGGATGTCTGCTAACAAACTTCTTAAAGTTCCAACTACTATAGAGTCTTGTTTAGAGTTTGTTTTAAAAGAAGTGAAATCATAACTGCCATTAACCTCAACTTCATTTATTTGATTAATAATTTCCTCTTTTTTGTTACAAGAAAGCAAAGTAGCTACTAGACTTGTATAAAGTAATATTTTTTTCATTTTATTTAGATTAATTAAAAATAATAATACAAATGTATTGGCGCAATATTAAATTTGCAAATATTATTTAGAATAATTCTAATTTAACCAGAAAAATATTGTTTTCAGTTATGTTTTAACCAATAACCACTGGTCCTTTTGGATTAATTTGAGATATGTAGGTGTCATTTCCAATCCCAAGCTTTAAAAATTCTTTTTCCATGGCCTTAGCAGCCTTATTGGCAATATCTTCGTTGGTAGAAAGTACAAAAATAGAAGGTCCTGAACCTGAAATTCCACCTCCTAAAGCTCCAACATCTAAAGCTGCATTTTTCACTTGATGAAAGCCTGGAATTAAAACAGATCTTACAGGCTCTACGATTACATCCTTCAATGACCTTGAAATCAAACTATAATCGCTTTGATACAAACCAGATATCAAACCAGCCACATTGCCCCATTGTTCTACAGCATCTTGCAGGTCTATTTGTTTCGGTAGAATATTTCGTGCATCCTTTGTTTGTACTTCTATATGTGGATGTATCAGAGTACAATATAGACCTTTTGGACTAGGCAACTTAATAATATCCAATGGGTTATAGCTTCTTACTAGTACAAAGCCACCAAAGAGTGCAGGTGCTACATTATCTGCATGTGCCGAACCACAGGCTAATCGTTCTCCTTCCATGGCAAATGGCAATAATTCTTCTTTGCTGAGTGGCCCACCCATCAATTCATTAATTGCAAACACTCCTGCTACAGTACTTGCAGAGCTTGAACCCAGGCCACTACCCAATGGCATCTTTTTATACAATTCAATTTCAATGCCTTGCGTTGAACCTATTTTTTCTAAAAACTTAATTACCGATATTCCTACAGTGTTTTTTTCTGGATTAGTTGGAAGACGACCTTCATCACCATCTATTTTAATAATATTTACCCCAGGTTTATCACTTAAACGTAATACTACTTCATCACCAGGACTATGAACGGCAAAGCCTAGTACATCAAAACCACACACTACGTTAGCAACTGTGGCAGGGGCAAATACTTTAATTGATTGGGACATTATAGATAAAAATAGAGCTGCAATTTATAAATAAAAAGTGAACAGGAAAAAATGAAATTAAAAGGAGGAGATTTTATTAACAAAATCGTGGTAATAAACTTCAAAAACAAAAAATATATTCAACTTTGTACCAACAAGCAAAATTTGTTTTCTTAACCAAAGAACTTCTCATTTTTAAAACAGATTTATGATCGAATACCAATATACCAATTTGGAGTACTTAAAACAGCTTTCTGACGATAATTGTGAGTTTATAGCTGATATGATTCAGACATTTTTGAATCAAACGCCTCAATTTATAGAAGAACTAAACCAAGCGTACCAAAACGAAAATTATGCCGAATTAAAAAAACTTGCGCACAAAATGAAGCCTACCTTTCCCATGTTGGGTATTGAAAATTTCGGACAAGATTTACTTGATTTAGAACAAATTGGTGTTATTGGTTCAAAGAATCCACGATTTTATGAAATAATGGCGAGATTAAGTAATATTCTAGAAGTTGTATACGAAGAACTAAAAATTAGAATAAGTGAATTGAAATGATTAATGTGCTGCAGTTGAGCCCTGGTGGTTGCAAAATGGCTTATGTTAAATATGGCATAGGAAATAAGGCGTTAGTGGCATTTCATGGGTTTGGGCAAGACAAATCTGTTTACAAACCTTTTGCGGAGCACCTGCATCAATATACAGTTTATAGTTTTGATTTGTTCTTTCATGGTGATAGCCATTATGTCGAAAAGGATAAGGCTCTTGACCCACAAGTTTTTATAACACTCTTTTCATCGTTTTTAGAAAGAGAATTCATACAAAAATTTTCCATTATAGGCTTTAGTATAGGGGCAAAATTTGCCTTGTTACTAACACAGTACTTTGCTAAAGATATAAATCATTTGATTTTAGTCGGTCCTGATGGTGTTGTGCCAAATTTTTGGTATCAACTAGCCACTGGTAACGGACTGTCAAGAAGATTTTATAAAACAGTAGTTTTTAATCCAAATCTTTTTTTTATGTTGTTGTTTTTGGCAAATTCATTTAAACTTGCGAATCCTACTGTTATAAAATTTGCCAAAAACCAAATGGACACCCAAGTCAAAAGAAGTCAAGTTTATGATACTTGGATGGTTTTTAGGAAAATAAATACACCATTTAAAAAATTGACTCATGCGCAACAAATTGGTGATTTTAAAATTGTTGTTTTTTTGGGCAACCAAGATTTAGTAATTCCGTTAAGAGAGTTGACAAAAAAACTAGTGAAATTAAATAACTTAAGTATCTTTGAACTAGAGAGTAGGCACAGTACCTTATTAATAGAAGCTTCCAACTTTATAAAAATCAATAAGCTATTGTATTAATTCCTGCTCCGATAATTCCACCATTATTAACAATCAAAACATGAAAAAAATCTTTTTAAACCTCGCTATTTTGGCATTTGCCACGGTATTTGTTTTGTCGTCCTGTAAAAAAAATGACGAAGAAGTTACAACAGAAGAAGCCTCTATCAGTTCATCCGATGCCTCTACAGCCCGTGAAGAAGGTGATCAAGCAATAAATGAAGCTAGTTCTTATACCGAAAATAGTTCGTTTGGGTCAACAATAGCTAGAATAGATGCACCAGCGAACCCAGATAGTATAACAGTTACTGCTATAGATGATAAAGGTGGTGCCAAAACCGCCTATGCATACCCTAAACAAAGAAAGGTAATTTTAAAATTTGATAATTCTGAGTCAAAAGATGGACAAAGAACACGCACCGGAACAATTATTGCACAATTGGACACCACGGGTACCAATCCTAAAGTATGGTCTGACCAAGGAGCTGTATTAAAAGTAATTTTTGTAAACTTAAAGGTTACCAACATTGCAAGTGGCAAGTCAATTTTGATAAACGGAGAGCATATAGTTACTAATGTAACAGGTGGTAGAGCCATTTACGCATTAATTACGCCAAACTCTTCTAAAGTATCACACTCCATTAGCGGTACAATGAAAGCGGCATTTGACGGTGGATCTGAACGCAACTGGTCAATCTCAAGAAAAAGAGAGTTCGAATATTTTAAAATCACCTTGTCTTCATCAAATGTAGAAGGCGGAATAGTAGAAACTGGCACCAATAGATTTGGCACTAACTTTACCAACAAAATAGTAACGCCAATAGTGATAGAAAGATTAACTTGTACAAATAAAACTCAAAACAGAATCACATCTGGTAAATACACCCATGAGGTAGGAAATAAAACTAACACAATTGAATTTGGATATAATGTTTCGGGTACAATGGTATCGGAAAATTGCTCTAAAACATCCGCAAAAATTACTTATACAAAGAGAAATAATACACAAGGAGAATTTATCTTAACCTTGTATAGAAACTTCTAAACCAAAGAGGAGGTAGGTAGATTTTAGAGGCTGTCATTAAAATGATGGCCTTTTTTATTTTTTAGCCAACATTGATTTACTTAACTAATTGGCTCGTTTATAAACCTTTATATTATAATTGTTTATTATTCAGTCTTTTTTCTCGTTTACATCTCAAAAAGCTTTTTTTATAATTAATCATTTCCATTGCAACAATATTAGTAATTTTGGATTTCAAACATTGTTATTTTGGCAGTTCGTAAAAATAAACTAAAAGCCACAAGTGCTAGTAAAAAATCTGGTGCAAAACCATTAGCTAAGTTAGCAAGCACTTATAAAAAAGGGCTGCAACTGCTCAAATTTTGGACGATAAGGCTAGTTGTGTTTTTCTTTGCCTCGTCCATATTTATGGTGATTTTATATCGTTTTGTACCTGTACTGCTCACTCCCCTTATGCTGATAAGGGTGGTTGAACAAATAGGTGCTGGTAAAGAAATTAAACTTAAAAAGGACTGGGTTGATTTTGAGGAATGTGGCTACGTGCCTTTGGCAGCTGTGGCAGGTGAAGACGCACAATTTTTGATTCACAATGGTTTCGACTTTGAGGCTATTGGTAACGCACTTAAGCACAATAAAAATCATAAAAAGATAAAGGGAGGAAGCACCATTAGTCAACAAACGGCCAAAAATGTATTTCTTTGGCCTGGTCGTAACTGGATTAGAAAGGGAATCGAGGCTTACTTTACCATGTTGATAGAACTCGTTTGGTCCAAAGAAAGGATTTTGGAGGTATACGTAAATGTAATTGAAATGGGAGACGGAATATATGGCGCGGAGGCTGCTTCAAAAAAATATTATAAAAAATCTGCTAAGCGTTTGACCAAATCCGAGGCAGCATCCATTGTCTCTATTTTGCCAAGCCCAAGAAAATGGTCCGTTACACACCCAACTTCCTTTGTACAAAAGAAACAACGCTGGATAAGACGTAACATGACTATAATAGGTAAACTTAACTTTGACTAAAAGATGAAACTTAGAAAACCAGACAAGAATCCTATTACAAAACGTCATGCAGAAGTCCATTCTTTAAAAGGTGCAATTGAGCTGTTGTTGGATGCCTTTAAAATCAAAGATAAGTTTAACGAAACCAATGTATTGGCCTCATGGGAACGCATAATGGGTAAAACAATTGCCAACAGAACCAGCAAAATTTACATACATAAAAAGGTCCTTTTTATTACCATTGATTCGGCACCACTTAAAAATGAACTTATTATGTCCAAGTCAAAAATATTAACGTTGATTAATAACGACATAGGAGAGAATACGATAATTGACGTTGCCATAAGATAATAACAGAATACATTCTCTCAATCCTATTTTAGGCAATTATTGAATAATTTTAGTCACAAGTTTTTAAAACCAGTGTAACTTTGCGTTATGGATTATTTAGAATCTCTTAACCCTCCACAACGAGAAGCAGTATTAAATACCGAAGGCCCCATGATGATAATCGCTGGGGCAGGATCGGGCAAAACACGTGTACTTACATACCGCATTGCAAATTTGATAGGAAATGGTGTTGACGCCTTCAACATTTTGTCGCTAACCTTTACCAACAAAGCTGCTAAAGAAATGCGAAATAGAATAGAAAGTGTTGTAGGTTCAGAAGCAAAAAATCTTTGGATGGGCACTTTTCACTCTGTATTCGCTAGAATTTTACGGGTCGAAGCAGAAAAACTTGGTTATCCTAGTAACTTCACAATTTATGATACCGACGATGCAAAATCTTTAATCAAAACCATTCTTAAAGAATTGCACCTTGACGATAAAATATACAAGCCTTCAAGCATTTTAGCGCGTATTTCTTCCGCAAAAAACAGACTTATCGGTCCTCAGACTTATGCTAAAGATCCAATTTTAATGGCTGATGATGCCGCAGCCTTGCGCCCTCACACAGGTAAAATTTACCTTAAATATGCCGAGCGATGTTTTAAGGCTGGAGCGATGGATTTTGATGATCTTTTGTATAATACCAATGTTTTATTTAAACTACACCTTGATGTATTAAATAAATATCAAAATAGATTTCATTATGTGATGGTAGATGAGTTTCAAGATACCAACATATCACAGTATTTAATTACCAGAAAGTTATCTGCCCTAAGAGAAAACATATGCGTTGTAGGTGACGACGCCCAGAGTATTTATGCGTTTAGAGGTGCAGACATTCAAAATATATTAAACTTTGAAAAAGATTATCCAGATCTTAAGGTAATAAAACTCGAACAGAACTATCGCTCCACCCAAAATATTGTGCAGTCAGCCAACTCATTGATATCAAAAAACCATGCACAATTACGAAAAGCCGTATGGACATCTAATGATTCTGGAGATTTAGTAGAAGTTATAAAAGCGAGTTCTGACAACGAAGAAGGTCGATTAGTAGCCAATGCCATTTTTGAACAGAAAATGCAGGATAAACTTAGATTTGGAGACTTTGCTATTTTGTATCGCACTAATTCTCAATCTAGATCTTTTGAAGAATCGCTTCGGCGTATGAATATCAAATATAAAATCGTGGGTGGGCTGTCTTTTTATCAAAGAAAGGAAGTGAAAGACTTAGTGGCTTATTTGAGACTCACTGTTAATCATAACGACGAAGAGGCGCTTAAGAGAATAATAAATTATCCAAGACGCGGAATTGGCGATTCTACTGTGGCAAATATTATTGTGAAGGCCGACGAGAATAATGTTGCACTTTGGGATGTAATTGTTGCTTACAATAGGTTAATTGGAGGTAGGGCCTCAGAAACTATACAGGCTTTTAGTATTTTAATTAAAAGTTTCGAAGTGGCCACTAAAGCCAAAGACGCTTTCGAAGCTGCTACATTCATTGCCAAAAATTCAGGTTTGTTAAAAGAACTCTACGACGATAAAACGGTAGAGGGCTTGGCACGTTATGAAAATATTCAAGAATTGCTGAATGCTATCAAGGAGTTTGTTGATAGTCCTGAAAGAGAGGATAAAACCCTTGGTGCTTTCTTACAAGAAGTATCTTTGCTCACAGATACAGAGAAAAAGGGAGAAAGTGATGAAGAAACGGTCACTTTAATGACTATACATTCATCTAAAGGTCTTGAATTTAAAAGCGTTTTTGTAGTAGGACTTGAAGAAGACCTCTTTCCTTCTCAAATGATGCTCAGTAGTCGCGATGATTTGGAAGAAGAAAGAAGGTTATTTTATGTGGCTATCACTCGGGCCGAAAAGAAGCTTACTTTGTCTTATGCCACTTCAAGATATAGGTTTGGTAAAATAAAGCCCTGTGAACCAAGTCGTTTCTTAGATGAAATAGATGCAAAATATTTAAAAGTAACTAAGAAGTTTGTACAACAGGAAGATTTTTTCCCACAATTTTCCAAGGACGAACCCTTGCAAAGGAGAAACCTGATTCCCAAACCAGCCTTGCCAGTTGTGCCATTGCATACGCCCTCTTCTAATTTTAACCCAAGTAATCTTAATATTTTAAAAGCAGGTATGAAAGTTGAACATATTAAGTTTGGTTTTGGCGTTGTAAAGATGGTAGACATTAGTGGAAATGACAAAAAGGCAGTAATATCATTTGAAAACATTGGTGATAAAACACTTTTATTGGGTTTTGCCAAATTAATGATTTTAGAACAGTAAGAACCTCTGATTTTATCTTATCGATGTTCAAACTTAAATTTCATTTTATAAGTTATAAGACTATCCTTTGAATTTTATTTAATACCCAAACTATAATCCAAGATTGATAAGTGCCTGATATTATTAAATTATTACCTGAATTTCTAGCTAACCAAATAGCCGCCGGAGAGGTGGTGCAAAGGCCTGCATCCATAGTGAAGGAGTTATTAGAAAATTCTGTAGATGCTCACAGTCAAAATATCCAACTAATCATAAAAGATGCTGGCAAACAGTTGGTGCAAGTTGTCGATGATGGCCATGGAATGTCTGAAACTGACGCAAGAATGTGTTTTGAGCGTCACGCCACCTCTAAAATAAGTAAGTCTGGCGATTTGTTTAACATTCGCACTATGGGTTTTAGAGGTGAAGCTATGGCATCTATTGCTGCAGTGGCACAAGTTGAGCTCAAAAGTAGAAAAGCAGAAAGCGAATTGGGCACAAATATTTGTATTGAGGCATCTGAGGTAAAAAGTCAAGAACCTGCCCAAATGTCGCCAGGCACTCAAATAATTGTCAAAAATCTTTTCTATAATGTACCTGCAAGACGAAATTTTTTAAAAACCAACACTGTTGAGTTTAAACATATTTTAGATGAATTTACCAAAGTAGCTTTGGCCTTTCCCGAAATCGCATTCAGTTTAGTCAATGCCGACCAAGAGATTTATAGACTGCCAAGCGGTAAGCTGAATCAAAGAATTTTGGGTTTGTTTGGCAATTCTTATAGAGAACAAATTATTCCTTGTAAAGAAGAAAATTCTGCACTTGCGACTATAACAGGTTATATCGGCAAGCCAGATTTTGCCAAAAAGACAAGAGGAGAACAGTTCTTTTTTGTTAATAATCGCTTTTTCCGACATCCTTATTTGCATCACGCTGTAATGGAAGCATTTGACAGCCTATTGCCAGAAGAAAGCTTCCCTTTTTATGTGCTTTTTATTGAAATAGATCCCTCACATATTGACGTAAACGTACATCCTTCAAAAATAGAAATAAAATTTGATGACGAGCGAAGTGTGTATGGGTTGGTGAATGCCGCTATAAGGAGGTCACTAGGAACGCATTTGATAGCATCTAGCATAGATTTTGAAAGTGATGTAAATAGCATAAAACTTTCATTTGGAATGGATAGACAATCCCTAAAAAATGATTTTAATAATGCATATCAAGATAATATCCAGCGCAAATCGCCTCAGGAACAACACAACCTAAAAAACTGGGAAAAAATGTACGACTTCTCTAATGAACAAAGCGAGTTAAATCCTATCTCTCAGGTGCTTACGGTGGAAAGTTCGATTAATAAAATTGAGAATCTTTTTGAAAAAGAACAACTGCACACCGAGTCAAGTAACTTATATCAAATTCATAATACCTATATTTTGAGCCAAATACGCGCTGGAATTATGCTTATTGATCAACAGCTAGCTGGTGAACGAATTCACTATGAAAAATACCTAGATATGTTGGATAAAAAATTTGGTGCTTCTCAGCAATTCCTTTTTCCATTGTCAATAGAATTGTCTCCAACAGATTATGGCCTAGTTAGTGAGCTAGAAACAGAAATTCATGCATTAGGCTTTTCATTTAGTTTTCTAGGGAAAAATATGATTGTGATCAATGGAGTACCTACAGACATAAGGGGTGGTGATGAAAAGCAACTTTTTGAAGGATTAATTGAACAGTTTAAACATAATCAATCAGAGCTTAAGTTGGGTGTAAATGAGTCTTTGGCACGTGCAATGGCAAAAAAATCCAGTTTAAAAAAGGGTGTAAAATTAAGCACTCAGGAAATGACCAGCCTCATAGATCAGCTTTTTGCCTGTAAGCAACCTCTTTATTCGCCAGATGGTAATAGAACCTATGTTGTAATGGATATGGTCAAAATCGCCTCATTTTTAGGAAACTAATAGTCTATTTTAATACTCCAACTATTTTAAATTTATCAAAAACGTGAGCATTGTGAGGTGCATCTTTTAGCTCTTCTGTTAGGTCTTGGCCAGCCCAATGTTCATAATGTTGCCCATTTTTCCATAACCTAGATTTAGCCACATCATAAATTTTTCCCTCAAAAGCAATCCATATCTCCTCACGGTCCACCCCGTTTCTGAGCGCAAGTTGTTGTTTAGAATATTCAGGCAATGATATATTCATTCTGTACAAAGATTTTTATATCCATTTTTTATCAAAGTTCTAGAAAATATCGCTCATGGCAACATAATTCACACGAATATTATAAAACACTTGGCAAAAGCTAAGGTTAAATTCCACAACTTATTAACTTTGCACATATCACTTTATATAATCAACATCTTAAGTTGAATATTTCATTTTTTATAGGAAGAAAAATTCGTAAAACGGATGGGGAGAGTTTCTCATCAACAGTTACCAACATTGCTATTTCTAGTATAGCAGTTGGATTATTCGTTATGATTATTTCTTTTGCGATCCTCGAAGGCTTTAAACGAACTATACGTGATAAAATAATTAGCTTTGGGTCTCATATTCAAATTACCAAATTTGACGAAAACGACTCTTTTGAAGAAATGCCTATGTCTGTTAATAGAAAAAATAGGTATGATAAAATATCACAAATAGATCATGTACAGTCGTTTAGTCTTAAGACAGGATTGCTTAAAACCGAAGAAGAAGTACATGGTATTATTTTTAAAGGCATTGATGCTGACTTTAATCAAACCAGTTTTCAACAAAATTTGATAGAAGGAAGGTTTCCTAACCTTCAGGGTGATAAAGATAGTAAAGAAGTACTTTTGAGTAGAAGGATGGCTAACAAACTAAGACTTAAACTCAACGATGAAGTGCTAGTTTATTTTATTCAGAATCCTCCTAGATACCGCAAAATTAAGATTACAGGAATCTATCAAACAGGTATGGAGGAGTTTGACGAATATTATGTAATTGGTGATTTACAGTTAATAAGAAAAATAAATGGTTGGAATGACTCCATTATTGGTGGAATAGAAATTTTCGTAAAAGATTTTCAGGAACTAACGCCAACCTCAGAAGCCGTTTATGACGCCATGGACATAGACCTGCAAATGGAAGTAGTAACTGAAAAATACATTCAAATATTTGACTGGCTAAGACTTTTGGATAAAAACGTTATTATTTTTTTGATTATCATAATGTCTGTGGCCGGATTCAACATGATGTCTACAGTGGTAGTGCTCATGATGGAAAGAACCAACATGATTGGTATTCTTAAAGCCGTTGGAGCTACCAATACACAAATAGGGCTAATCTTTCTATATAATGGGCTCCATATCTTGTTTAAGGGACTACTTTTAGGTAATATTTTTGGTATCGGTTATTGTTTAATTCAGTATTATTTTCACGTCGTCCCTTTAGATCCTGACAACTATTATATGGATGCCGTGCCTATTCACTGGGATTTTGTCAATATTCTATTCTTAAACCTCATTATAAGCGGCTTAATTATTTTAGCTTTGTTGGTACCAATTATTATTTTGCCCAATATAAAGCCAGTGAAAGCTATTAAATTTAGTTAAAAGATAAATTATTTGATAAAATTTCTTTTCTAATAACTATTTATTAACTTGAACATCAAAATTTTATAATCAATTTCCAATCATGAATATTATTTATAAAACATTCCTTTTAATCTTCCTTTTTACCCAGCTGCTTTTTGCTCAAACCTCCGATCTTAAAATATTAAAAGAAGGTGTAATCTTTCGCGACAATAGGCTCTATCAAATTGCAAAAGATGGTTCACTAAAAATCGTTGAAGCTGACTTCGATTTAGGTAGTACAAAAGTTTCAAAAACAGGAGATATTAGGCTTGATGGAGGCCAAAGAATAAAACTTAAAAACGGTGAAGCCTTCACTAAAAAAGGTGAGCTAGTGGTAATGGAAGAAGCCGTTTTTAAAATGCAAGGATATTTCTTTAAGGACAAAAAAATAACACTGGTAAAAGAAGGTTCTTACCAAGATATTTCAGATAACATTTTGTTTGAGAATGGCTTAAAGTTAAGCCCTTTAGGGCGTCTTTATCTTAAAGATAGTACCTTTACCCAGCTCAAGGAGGGAGATTTTATCGGTCTTACAGGCGAATTGGTAAAAAGAAAAGAAGAGTTAATGCAACTTGACGGTGTTCTCATGCGCGAAAATAGGCTTATTAAGTTTGATAATGGCAAAGGTTCTTGGTTGTTTACAGACTATAATGCCACGGGTAATAGGATTGGGACGGATGGGGTACTTACTACAAAAGATGGTAACAAATTTAATTTAACCGACGGTGAGTATATCAATACCAAAGGAGAAGTATTTTTCTTAAAAAGTGATTTATTACAAGAGTTAATCACAAAAAGGGACGGTAAAATGGTCATTATTACGGGTGGCAAGCCTAAACTTATTGACTCAATTTATACATTTCAAAACGGTATGGTGCTGTTGCCCGGAGGCTTGCTAACTTTAGCTGATGGGGGCAAATTCATGTTGCGAGAAGGGGACATAATCTCAACAGAAGGGCAACTTATGATATCTAGAGGGGTAAAACTCGACGCCAAGGCTGCTGAAGATCGTGCAGCCATTGACCACTTTGTATTCAAACATGGGAAAGTTTTGATGGTAAAAGACGGTGAACCATCTATTATTTCTAAAGAATTAACCTTGCCAAATGGAAATAAACTTGGTAAACATGGCCATGTAATACGAAAAGATGGTAGCAAATTTATGCTAAAGGATGGAGAAAAAATGGACACCAAAGGGGAACTAATGGGAGTTGCCACTGTAAAACCAATAGAAAACAAGCCCACTACAGACGTTACTCCCAAAGAAGAACCTAAGCCGAGCAACTTGGATAAAGGACCAAAAATTACCAACGGATATTTGGTAATGAGAGGTGGAGTGATGTATTTGGTAAATGAAGGTGCCTCAATAGCTATGACCGAAGATCTTACACTTGGAGATAACAGCGTGGTAAAAAAGTCAGGTGATTATAAAAGTGCCGATGGCAAAATAAGTAAACTCACCAACGGAGACAGAATTAGCATGTCAGGTAAAATTTTACCTAAAGAGCGCCCACAATTATCTAATTATATCACTATGAGAAAGGGGAAGATGTATGTAGTTATAGAAAGAAAACCAAAAAGTGTAGAAAGTGACTACGTATTAGACGACCTCACTATAACACCAAAAGGAATAATTATTAAAAAGGACAAACAAACCCAAGTAAAAGAAGGAGAACAATACGATTTTAATGGAGAGTTGGTGAAATAGCCAATTATTTCTGAAATTGTTTTTGTTTAAACCGAAAAATTGTGAGAATATAGGTACTTTGATAATTAGGTAGTTATAAATATATTATTGCAAAAACCACTCATTTTAAGATTAAAAACTGTGCTTGTAACTTTACCAAGATAAAATTGGCATTTTTTTTGATAATTCATTGAAATATATGAAATTCGCACTCTAATTTAAATTTGAACATGAGAAAATCTTCCGTAATATTTTTGATTGCCGCAGTCATTGCGTTTTCGATAAGTGCAGTTTTTGCTCAGGACGAAAAAAAATCAAAAAACGAAAAATTGCCTAATACCTATGTAAGCCCTACCGCTGTTTTAGAAAAATATCATACACAAGAAGAGTTGGATAAACTTGGAAAAATTGAGCTTACTCAGATTTATATGGAGCGAATTGTGGTTTTAACAGAAGTTATTCCTTATCTAGCTTTGCATACGAAACCTGGGGCCACACTCAAAGAAATGGGAATTCCTGAAACCAGAGCCAATATAGAACACATGGAAAATGCCGTGAAAAGTAAAAAACTTTATCTTGAAGCGGTTAAAAACACCCTTGATGACGTAATCCCTTATTCAGATAAAACAAACATAATTCAGTCCATTATATTTTTTGAAAAAATGATTAAAAGGGCTATGGATGACACAATTAAATAATTTATTTGTGTAAATATTGAAAAGGCTGCGGTAGCAGCCTTTTTACTTTTAAATGGTTTGTGCTATTTTCGCACCATGATAGATTTTGAAAAATTTACCTTGCCTAACGGCTTGGAAGTAATTGTACATGAAGACCACGCTACACCCACCGCAGTAGTTAACATTATTTACAATGTAGGCAGTAGAGACGAAGATGAGGGAAAAACCGGTTTCGCTCACTTGTTTGAACACCTTATGTTTGGCGGTTCTATCAATATACCTTCTTATGACGAACCTCTTCAGAAAGTAGGTGGAGAGAATAATGCTTTTACTTCCCCCGACATTACAAACTACTATCTTACACTTCCTGCTGACAACATAGAAACGGCTTTTTGGCTTGAATCAGATAGAATGTTAAGCCTTTCTTTTGATCCTCATGTGCTAGAAGTTCAGCGAAAAGTAGTTATAGAAGAATTTAAACAACGTTACCTGAATCAACCATATGGTGATGCTTGGCTCAAACTAAGGCCACTTGCCTATCAAGTGCATCCTTATAAATGGGCTACTATTGGCAAAGAAATATCCCATATTGAAAATGCCACCATGGAAGACGTAAAATCTTTTTTTTACAAATATTATGTGCCTAATAATGCCATAATGGTGGTGGCAGGCGATGTTACAGTAAACCAGATAAAACAACTGTCTGAAAAATGGTTTGCACCAATACCAGCAGGAATTAAATATAAAAGGAGTTTACCCCAAGAACCTAAACAAACCCTGTCAAGAACTTTAAAAACCACTGCTGCTGTACCTCTTAACGCAATTTATAAGGCCTATCACATAGGAGACAGGCTTTCACCAAATTATTTTGCTACGGATCTCCTTTCTGATATATTAGGTAGGGGTCAATCTTCAAGACTTTATGACGAGCTGGTAAAAAATAAAAAACTCTTTAATAGCATCAATTGTTACGTCACGAGTTCTTTTGAGCCTGGGCTTTTTATTATTGATGGCAAACTTAATGAAGGCGTGGAAATGGAAGTAGCTGACCAACAAATATTAACGGTATTGGAAAACCTCAAAAACAATCAAGTTACTCCAAATGAACTCACCAAAGTTAAAAATCAAGCCTTGTCAACATTATTGTTTGGAGAAATAGAGTTGCTTAATAGAGCTATGAACCTCGCTTTTGCAGCTAATTTAGGTGACCCTAACTACGTAAATCTCGATATTGCAAATATCGAGAGTGTAAATGAACAACAAGTAAATATGGTTGCCAATGAGATTTTGGTAGATTCAAATTGTTCAACATTGTTTTATCATGCAGAGCCAAAGTAGACATTGTCTCATAAAATATTTTCAACATAATTGATATTTCTATTATGAAAATTAAAGTAGGATTTGGTTTTGATGTTCACCAACTTAAAGAAGGCCGAGAACTGTGGCTTGGAGGAATTAAAATAGAACATTATAAGGGTGCATTAGGTCATTCAGATGCTGATGTTTTGATACACGCCATTTGTGATGCCGTACTAGGTGCCGCCAATTTAAGAGATATTGGGCATCATTTTTCCAATAAGGACCCAAGATGGAAGGGAATCGATAGTAAGATTTTGTTAAAGGAGGTTTGCAAAATGGTCAGAGATAAAGGATTTGAAATTGGTAACATCGATGCCACCCTTACATTAGAATTTCCAAAAATCAATCCTCATGTTGAAGCTATGCAACAATGTCTAGCTCAGGTCATGGAAATTTCATCGGACGATATTTCAATCAAAGCAACAACCAATGAACAACTAGGCTATATTGGTAGAGAGGAAGGAGTGCACGCTTATGCAGTTGCACTTATTAGTAAAATTTAGAAAAAATATTACACTTTTAAGTTCATTTAATTGTTATTAATAAAAGAAATATTATGACTCAAGAACATATTCATTGTTTAATTTTGGGATCTGGTCCCGCAGGATATACGGCAGCTATTTATGCAGCACGAGCAGGCATTAAACCAGTTGTTTATCAAGGTCCTCAAGTAGGAGGACAACTTACCATTACAAACGATGTTGAAAATTATCCAGGCTATCCAGAGGGTGTAAATGGCCCTCAAATGATGGTAGACTTTCAAAAACAAGCAGAACGATTTGGTACGGACATTAGAAATGGGTTGGCTACCTCGGTAGATTTTTCGAATTCTGACGCACTGAAGGTGATAATAGACGATACCCATGAAATCACCGCTGATGCTATTATTATTGCAACAGGAGCCTCTGCCAAATGGCTAGGGCTGGAAGGAGAACGTAAATTTATGTATGCTGGTGTGTCTGCTTGTGCCGTTTGTGACGGGTATTTTTACCGTGGAAAGGATGTAATAGTAGTTGGGGCGGGCGACACAGCATGTGAAGAGGCAACATATTTATCTAAATTATGTAAAAAGGTTTACATGATAGTGCGAAAAGATGAAATGAGAGCATCAAAAATAATGCAAAAACGTGTTTTGAATACTCCAAATATTGAAATCCTTTGGAATTCTGAAACACAGGAAATCACAGGTATAGATGCTGTCGCAGGAGCTATAATAAAGAATAATAAGACAGGTGAATTACGCGAATTACAAGTGGATGGCTTTTTCGTGGCAATTGGTCATAAGCCAAATACCGATATCTTTGAGAAACAAATTGTGCTTGATGAAGCAGGGTATATTTTAACACTTCCGGGTACTACTAAAACGAGTGTTGAGGGTGTTTTTGCTGCTGGTGACGTACAAGATACGATATACAGACAAGCGGTAACTGCTGCGGGCACAGGATGTATGGCTGCACTTGATTTAGAAAGATACCTCGCTGCCAAAGAAGTAACAGTAGTTTAGATTGACTGTTAAATATCGTAATGTAATATTGAATTTGATTCATTATTTTCGCTTATGCCATTAATATTTCGAATACTACAAAATTTTATTAAATTCGCAGTTGAGTTTAAACACAGTATTGTGGGTTAAAGCTACTTTAAACTTTAGTTTCTTGTGCTTTCGCGGTCAAGACATTTACAAACAACAAATTAAATATAGAAGATTTCATTATGGCAACAACCGAGAAAGAGATCAAAAAATCAAAAACTGCTTCTGATAAAGTAAGTTTTACCAAAGAAAACTATATGTTTTGGTATGAGTCTATGCAATTAATGCGCAAGTTTGAAGAAAAATGCGGTCAGTTGTATGGACAACAAAAAATTAAAGGGTTTTGTCATTTATATATTGGTCAGGAGGCCTGCGCTGCTGGTGCTGTAAGTGCGCTTAAAAAACAAGACAAATGGATTACTTCATACCGTGACCATGCATTCCCCCTAGCCTTGGGTTCTGATCCAAAGGCAATTATGGCTGAATTGATGGCCAAAAGAACTGGAATTTCTAAAGGGAAAGGTGGTTCTATGCACATATTTGATAAATCTGTTAATTTCGTTGGAGGCCATGGCATAGTTGGGGGTCAAATCCCACTTGGAGCAGGCTTGGCTTTTGCTGAAATGTATAAAGGTGAAGATGGCCTTTGTATTTGTTTTATGGGTGATGGTGCTGTGAGGCAAGGCGCGTTTCATGAAACTTTAAACATGGCTATGTTATGGAAAATACCTGTGATTTTTGTAATTGAAAACAACGGTTACGCGATGGGGACTTCAGTACAACGTACCTCTAACGTTATTGAATTATATACATTAGGAGAAGGATATGATATCCCTTCCATGCCAGTTGACGGAATGACTTGTGAAGATGTACATAATGCAGTAACTTGGGCTGCTGAAAGAGCAAGAAAGGGTGAAGGGCCTTCTTTATTAGAGTTTAGAACGTATCGTTATAAAGGCCACTCGATGAGTGATCCAGCAAAATATAGAACTAAAGAAGAACTCGAAGAATATAAATCACAAGATCCAATTGAAAAAGTTAGAGCCACTATTTTAAATAATAAATACGCTACGGAAGCTGAATTGGAAGCGATTGATGAAAACATTAAAGCAAAAATAGATGAAAGTGTAAAATTTGCAGAAGAATCACCATATCCTTCTGCTGAAGAGGCATATACTGACGTTTATGTTGATAATGCTTACCCTTACATTAAAGATTAAATATTGTTCCAAATAATTCTATACTAAAAATATAGAAAATAATTCATAGCTTTGCCGGGAAAACTCGGTGAAGTTTTTTTATAAGTGATTCATTACAAATGGCAAAGGCTAAGACAACCAAAGGAGATCAGGAAGTAATTATTCCTCAAGAATTAAATAGTACAACTACGGACTCGGTTCAAGACCAGTTAGATAGGGCAGAAGAGTTTGTAAACAAAAATAAAAACTTATTAAGTTATATTGGGGGTGGTATATTGTTAATAGTTGGTCTTATTGTAGGTGCAAAATATTATCTCACCACTCAAGATGAAGAAGCAAAAACGCTGATTTTTCAAGCGCAGTATTATTTAGAAGCTGATTCATTAAAAAAGGCATTGAATGGTGATGGAAATAATTTGGGGTTTTTAGAAATAAGTGAGACTTATCCTTTTACACCAAGTGCTAATATTGCAAACTATTCTGCTGGTTTGATTTATTTGAAACAAGGCAAATTTGATGATGCTATTGAGTATTTGAAAAAATTTAGTGCCGATGATATTATTTTTCAGGCAAGAGCTTATTCTTTGATAGGTGATGCCTATATGGAAAAAGCAGATTATGAAAGTGCGGCTGATTACTACGCTAAAGCAGCGGGATATAAACCAACCAAAGAATTCACCCCTGAGTATCTAATGAAACAAGCACTTGCTTGTGAAAAAGCGAAAGATTATGAAACGGCTATCAAGGCTTACGATAAAATAATCACCAAGTATCCTAATGCTCAGCGTTATAACGACGCTAAAAAATACAAAGCACTAGTTGAAGAGTTAAGTTCTTCTAATTAAATAAAAGCGGTGTATAACCGCTTTTTTTCTTTTAGCTATACAGCTATAGGTATTTGGTTGATTGGTATGTTATGAAAAGAGCTTTGTTCAAAGTCTTTTTTGATTTAACCTTTAGCTATCTTACCTTTGCATTTCTTAAATAATTGCTGTACTTCAAAACCGTACATTCATGGTAACTACACTTGTTCGTGACACTCAAATTTTCGACCTTATCGAAAAAGAAAAGCAACGCCAACATCATGGCATAGAGCTTATTGCATCAGAAAATTATGTATCACAGCAGGTAATGGAGGCACAAGGTAGTGTGCTTACCAATAAATACGCTGAAGGCCTACCAGGTAAAAGATATTATGGTGGGTGCGAAATTGTTGATATTACCGAGCAACTGGCAATTGATAGGTTGAAAGAGTTGTTTGGCGCAGAATGGGTAAATGTGCAGCCACACTCTGGTGCACAAGCAAATGCTGCGGTTATGTTAGCTGTTTTACAACCGGGTGATGCCATTTTAGGTTTCGACCTGTCTCATGGAGGTCATCTTACGCATGGTTCACCAGTTAATTTTTCTGGTAAAATTTACAAACCAAATTTTTATGGTGTAGATCAAGAAACAGGACTTATTGACTGGAATAAAGTTGAAGAAATTGCCAAAAGGGAAAAACCAAAACTTTTAATATGCGGAGCCTCTGCTTATTCTCGTGACTGGGATTACGCCAAACTTCGTCAAATTGCCGATTCAGTTGGAGCATTGTTATTAGCTGATATTTCACATCCATCAGGACTTATCGCTAAAGGGTTGTTAAACAATCCGTTGCATTATTGCCATATCGTTACCACAACTACGCATAAAACCTTGAGAGGGCCAAGAGGTGGTGTAATTATGTTGGGTAAAGATTTTGAAAACCCTTGGGGATTAACAACTCCAAAAGGTGAAGTGAAAATGATGTCGAATTTATTAGACATGGCAGTTTTTCCAGGTACTCAAGGTGGCCCATTAGAACATGTAATTGCTGCCAAGGCTGTGGCATTCTATGAAGCACTTACACCAGAATACGGAGATTATGTAAAACAGGTAAGAAAAAACGCCTCAGTTATCTGTCAAGCATTTGTTGATAAAGGATATAAAGTAATTTCTGGAGGAACTGATAATCACTTAATGTTAATTGACTTAAGGTCAAAAGGCCTTACTGGTAAGCTAGCTGAAAATACCTTGATTAAGGCTGATATCACGATTAATAAAAACATGGTTCCTTTTGACGACAAGTCGCCTTTTGTTACCTCAGGTATGCGAATAGGTACTGCTGCTATGACCACACGAGGTTTAAAAGAAAACGATATGTTACGAATAGCGGAATATATTGATGATGTTTTAATGAATCATGAAAATGAGGCAAAAATAGCAGCAGTTCGTACCGATATTAACAAATGGATGCGGGATTTTCCATTATTTCAAATGTAAATAATTGGGTAATAAACACAAAAAGGGGCTATTCAAAACTGAATAAGCCCCTTTTTTAATGATTCTAGTCTTATTTCTTTTCTCTTCTGAACAAATATCTTGTAATAAAGATACCAGTGCTTTTTTCTACACCGTATACGCCAGTAGTTAGATTCATAAGCTCCCAGCCTTGTGCACCGTACTCCTGAATCTTGTCAGTAATTACCTTGTCATTATTTCTAATGTTACCAAAGTTGATACCAACAAAACTAAAGAAGTTTTCGAGAGATTTTTCTTGCATTTGACCGTTTTCGTCCGTTGCAATTAAACGAGAACGACCTAAACCACCTGGTACAACTGATTCAACAGTTGACATTTGCAAAAATTCATAATTTTTTTGGGCAAATAGCGATGTGCATCCTACAAACGCTATAACAAAGAGCATTTTTTTCATTTTAATAAAAGTTAAAGTTTGATATAAAAGTAATCAATTATTGTACCAAACAAATATCATTTTATTTAATTTTTACTGGAATACTTATATCCACATCTGTACTGCCCAGTGTAAAATCGCCCTGTCCAGATTTAGGTTTTAATGCAGCCTGGTGTTTAAGTACTGCTCTTAGACTTCCAGTGCCTACATTGCTTAAATTTTTAACTTCAAATTCCAAACCAATAGGAACCATGTTTTTATCCTTATCTAAAATGTTTAAAGTAAATAAGCTTGTAGGCTGCACAAAATAAAAAAACTGGTGATCTTCTGCTTCTTCTTCTACCTCATAACTAATTGTATCAATGTCGTTTGGATTACTTTCATTCAATAACACAATTTCGCCTGTATAGGTACTTCCTTGTTTTAAAAATAAAGTGTCAATAGTTATATTACCAGAGTTTCCATATCCTGCAACATTTTTCCATTGCGCGGTCTTAGTTTCGGTACCATCAGATACTTTTATTTGAACTGTCGTAATTAGTTCATTTTCTGGATTTTTTTGTGGATTTTCCTCCTTTTTTTTACAGGACAAAAGCAACATTGTTGCAACTAAAACACAAAATGGAGCACTAAAATTGTTTTTCATTGGAATTATTGTTTAAAGATTAAAATTGAATTGAAAAAAGAAATTCCTACCCGCTTCATTAGCAAAGTATCTGTATCGATTGAGATAATCTCTGTAAGTAATATTAAATACGTTTTGTACTCCCATTCTAAAATCAATAATTTGATTACGAATTTTAACGTTCGAAGAAAGCGACGATCCAAACAAATGATATCCACTAGGAGGAGCGAGATAGTCATCGTTTTGACCAAAAGTGACCGTGTTGCTTGAAGTATTTATCTCTAAAGTTTGTTTAGTAGTTGGAAGATTATTCTGTTTTGCAACATATTGGTGATTTAAACTGAATGTTAAATCGTGAAAAATTCCTTTTTTGCCAAAAATATAGTCTATAGCGTTATTAACACGGTTAGGGGGCATCATAATAAGGTAGTCATGATTTAAACGATTTTTGCCAATTAATCCACTTGCTTTTAATTGGTACTTTATGGTTTTTGTGAATAATTGTTCAAAATAAAGATCAACCCCTCTCATTACTATATCTGCTTGTACATACTTGTAGGATAAAAAAACTCCTCTAACCGTAACTACCGCAGGAATAGAAGGAGTGAGATAAATATAATTGTTAATTACATTGTTAAAGACCGTAAGCTCCAACTTCGTCTTACTATAAAGTGCAACTAATGAAAGATTTGTGTTATTAGCTACCTCTGTTTTTAAATTTTGGTTTCCAATTTCAAATGAACTAAGGCCATGATGCAAGCCATCTGCATACAATTCATTCATGCCAGGAGGTCTGTAAGCTGTACCAATATTTGACTTTAAGGTTATGTGTTTGTTTATTAATCGGTTAGCTCCTAAAGAATAAGAAAAGTTATCATATCGTAATTCAGGGCTGATTAATTCGTTTTTGTCATATTTAAATACTTTATAGTACCGATTATCATATCTCATCCCGGCTTCAAATTCCCATTTTGTTGTAGCATATTTTTCAGTCCAGAAAATTCCAGCATTATAAGAACGATAATTTGGTATAAACAACCGCACATTGTTTGAAGATACAACATTCGCTTGACGCATGGCAAAAGTTCCAACTTCTCCAACAAATCCTTTGAAAATAGAGTGCTGAAAATTAATATTAGCAGAATAAGTAGTTAGGCCAAAATCAATCGTGGCTTTATCCTGTTGTTGTCCTAACTCCTTGATATCCCATTCAGCACGATAATTATTTTGTGCGCCAAAAATTAATTCAAGATTGCCAATATTATCAATTTTGATTTTCTGAGCCAATTTATATACTTGATGTTTTACCTCCTGATATGGTTTTGAAATGTCATAAGTAAAATCAGCGTTAACCCTAGGTCTACTGCTAGTAATGGCCGTTGCTAGATCTTCCATATTTCCAAATTGTGCGCCTCTGAATAAACCTATATTGGCCTTAAATTGACTTAAGTATACCTCAGTGAGCCAATTTTTGTACTTGTAAACTAGTGTTGTGGATAAGTTATATTCGCTGGAACCAGTATTGGCTAAATAATAATTAGGAGTTTTAAAATTCCCACCTTTTTTAAAGGAAGAACTTAGTCTTAAACCTAGTCCTTTTATCTTCTTTCCTGAAACATCAGTTTTTATACCAAAGTTTGCTTGATTATTGTTGGAAAAGCCAGAAACGAAACCTCCAACTTTATATCCAGGCGTTGTTAATACTTCTTCAGGCGAAAGTATTATTACCCCACCTATTGCCTCACTGCCATATTTGACCCCACTTGCGCCTTTCACCACCGTAATTTTGTTAGCCGTAAATGGGTCTATCTCAGGGGCATGATCGCTACCCCATTGTTGACTTTCAAGCCTTAAACCATTGTTAATAGTAACAATTCTGTTGCCAAATAAACCATGAATCATGGGTTTATATAACGAAGGACCTGTTTGAACGGCATTTACTCCAGGTAAAACTTTAAGAATTTCTCCTAAACTTTGACCTCTGCTTTTATTCAGGTCTGCTTCCTTTAAATCTGAAGTAGGCTCGGTAAGGTTATATGTTTTTTGAGAAACTATTTTTACCTCATTTAAAGATACCCCGTCATTTTCCAACACAAAATCTTGATGGATGGAATGTTTTAGATACATAGTTTTGGTGATCTTATTATAGCCTAATGCGGATACTACTATTTCATATTGTCCTGCACATAGATTTAATAGTTTATATTCTCCTTTTTCATTTGTAATGGTGCGTATACTATCGTTTTTGATTACGATAGTTGCATCACTTATAACTTGATTACTGACATCATAGATTTCGCCTTTTATAAATAGATTACAGTTGTCCTGTCCGAATGTTATGAAACTGATCAGGAAGTATACATAGTATAATGTTTTTATCATGTAGGTACAAAGATACCTACAATTTTAACAAATGCAATATTGTTGCATTTAAAATCCATTTTACATCAGATGGCTTGAATTAAAATTACAGATGCACTTGGAAATATTTATTAGTGTAAAAATGCAACTTGAATTAGCATTTTAACATTTGGAATTGGAAAACTAATAAATGAATTTGTCCTTAATGTAACCTTGTTTTTTTTGATAACGTTTATCCAAATAAAAATTATCAGGATGAGAAAATATGGTGATATTAATTGGAATGAAAATGTTCTACTAGTAAGTTATCCCTCATTTGAGCCTACAACAGATGAATATAAAGAATACCTACAGCGGCTTGATCAATTTCTTACCCAAAAAGATTCGTTTTCAATAGTATATGATACTTCTTTGTCAAAATATTTGTCTGCTGAAAATAGAATACAACAAAGTAAATGGGTAAAAGTTAATACCGAATTGATTAAGAACAGAATTACCAAAATGACTTTTGTGATTCCATCTATCAGCGTACGGTTGGTTTTAAAAACAATTCTAACTTTTAGTCCATTACCATGCCCACATGAGGTAGTGGCAAAAATGGAGGACATAAAAATGTAATAATTTGAATTGTTTATTTTTTAATAGAATTACTAATTGGTTTTGGTAAATCTTCATTTTTGGTCATATTTGATTTTATTATTACGAACCAATTATTAATGCAACAAACCATTGTGAATGCACTTTACAGTGCAGGGGAAATTCTTAAAAATAGCTTTGGAAAAATTGAACACATTGTTTTAAAACATGATCAAAGCAATGTAGTTACCCAAGCAGATTTGGACGCAGAGGCAGCCATAGTGGCTATCATAGAAAGGGATTATCCAAATCATAGCATTATAGCGGAGGAAACGGGCTATCGAAATAAAAATTCTCCTTATACCTGGATAGTTGATCCACTTGATGGCACCTCCAATTTTGCAAGTCTAATTCCGTGGTTTGGAGTAATCGTTGCAGTACTCAAGGATGCCGAACCTATATCGGCTGGTATGTATTTACCATTTACTGATCAACTTTATCTAGCCGAAAAGGGCCAAGGGGCTTTTTTGAATAACAAAAAAATAAGAGTTGCCGAGGAAGATGATTTAAAAAAGTTACTTTTTTCTTATTGTTTGGACTACAGCAGCCAAGAGGGCAAAACAGAGTTTGAAGCGAGAATTATCTCACAACTTGTAAAAAACTGTAGAAACTTGCGCGCAACTAACAGTGTGACTGACTTTTGTTATACTGCTGATGGAAAACTAGGAGGTTGTATCAATCAAACTACAAAAATTTGGGATATTGCAGCTCCGTCATTAATAATTACGGAGGCAGGTGGCAAGGTAACAGATATAAATAACAAACCACTTGATTTTAACGTAAATGAGAACAATTATTTAGATAATTTTACAATTTGCGCATCTAACCCTCAATTGCATACCATGGTAATGCAATTGATAGATTTGGTTAGAATGAAATAATTTTCAATCGTACAAAATGCTAAGGAATTTATATTTAGGTTTTTTTTTCTTTTGGATAATAGGTTTTTGTTTTAGCCAAACTAGCACCAACTCCTTTATCGACGAATTTAATGAAGATTCAGAATGGCCTTTATTTGACGACGAAGATGCAGCTGGAAGCCTAAAAAATGGCAAATATTTACTCAAATCTAAACTAAAGGATGGGGAGGCGTTGTCTTGTTGTTATCCATTTATTGATTGGAAAAAGGATTTTTCAATAGAACTTAGTTACGACCAGCTAACAAAAGATTTTAAAAATATTTCTGGATTGGTATGGTGTAAAAGTGAAGCTGGTTATAATGGATTTTTTATTCGTCCAAACGGTTGGTATACAATAGTGGTAAAATATGATAATGCCATAAAACCTGTTAAAGAATGGACGAAGCTTCCTGAAATTAACAATATAGGGGTAAATAATAACTTAAAAATATCCAAAAAGGCCTCCCAATACATATTTTATATAAATGACAAAGAAGTATATAGTACTCAAGAAAATAACTTTATTGTAGGGAATAATGGTGTTGGTTTTGTTGTGCAAGGGTTAAATGAATTAGAAGTTGAAAATTTTAAATTCACTCAGGATGTCAAAATTAAATTAACCAATGATGCACTTATTAAAAGGGAGAAAATTAATTTAGGTGCTAATATTAATACCAAATATACTGAAATTGGTCCTGTTATATCTTCTGACGGCAAAACAATATATTACATTATAGAAGATAGCCCTTTAAATACGGGAGGTAGTGGCCAAGATATTTGGATGAGTAAAATGTTACCCGATTCTACTTGGAGTAAGGCCGTTAATTTGGGAAAGCCTATTAATAATATAGAAACCAACGGGGTAATTTCTATATCGCCAGACAATAATACTCTTTATCTTTCAGGCTTATATAACAAAGATGGCTCCTTTGCAGGCATGGGTTTTTCGTCCTCCGAACGGCTCTCTACAGGATGGTCGGTCCCAGAACGAATAAAAATTAAAAATTTTTATAACAAATCTACTTTTCAGGAGGCTTGTTTTGGTCCTGACAAAAAAACCATGGTTTTTACAGCTCAAAGGAATGATAGTTATGGTCAAAATACCAATGACTTGTATGTTTCTTTTAGAGAGCGAAAAAACGAATGGTCGGAACCTTTTAATTTGGGCGGGATAGTTAATTCCACATTGGATGAAGCCTCGCCATATTTAGCAGCGGATAATAAAACATTATATTTTAGTAGCAATGGAAGACCAGGTTATGGAGATATGGACGTGTTTGTAACCAAACGGCTTGATGAAAGTTGGACAAAATGGAGTGAACCATTAAACTTAGGACCTTACATAAACTCCCTTGAATTTGACGCTTATTTTTCCATAACCGCTAAAGGTGATTACGCATATATGGTTACCGCCCATAAATCGATTGGTGATGAGGATATTGTAAAGGTAAAAATGCCCGAAAACGCTAGACCAGACCCTGTTGTGGTAGTTTATGGTAAAGTATATGACTCCAAAACCAAAAAAATTATTTCGGCCGACCTTACTTATGAACAACTTTTAGAGGGTAAAGAATTGGGGACAGCAAGTTCAGATCCTAACACTGGTGATTATCGAATAATTGTGCCCTTCGGCAAAAAATATGGAGTGTATGCCAATAAGGATGGCTATTTTCCTCAACATGAAAATATTGATGTTTCAAAGGTGCATAGTTATAAAGAAATAGAAATTAATGTTTATTTAGTGCCTATTGAAGTCGGTGAAAAAGTGGCTTTAAATAATGTATTTTTTGAGCAAAGTAAGGCAGTCTTGTTGCCTGAATCTTACCCAGAGCTTGATAGGATGATTGCTTTATTAAAGAAAAAGCCTGCATTGGAAATAGAATTGGCAGGCCACACTGATAACCAAGGAGAACCTGATAAAAATTTAATTTTATCGGAAGAGCGGGTGGAAGCCATTAAAAAGTATTGTATTTCTAAAGGAATTAATGCGAAGCGAATTACAGGCAAAGGTTATGGACAAACACAGCCCATCGCCAGCAATGCAAAAGAGGAAACAAGAAAATTAAATAGACGTGTTGAATTTAGAATTACAAAAAAATAAAATGACTTTTTAATTAATAATAGTCGATTATTTGTTCTTTTCAAATAAAACTGCCTGTTTTGTACTTCTTTAATCAAAAAAAATGTCCATTACACTTATAATTATCATAGTTACAGTTGCCGCAAGTTTTTATGCTTGGAATAATGCGGATATTATGTATAGGTGGATGCTGGAGCCTTACACCATGAAGCGTAAAAATGAATACCATCGATTTTTAACTTCAGGCTTCATACATGCTGATTATCTTCATTTAGGGCTAAATATGTTTTCTTTATTTAGTTTTGGCGAGGTCGCAGAGTCAATTTTTGAACAAATTTTTGGCCCTATTGGTAAATTTGCATTTCTTGTTTTTTATTTAGTAGCCCTTGTAGCTTCTGATTTACCAGTGTTTTTTAAACAAAAAGATAATTATAATTATCGCGCACTTGGGGCATCTGGTGCTGTTTCAAGTGTAATTTTTTTGGTAATATTATTTTTTCCAACATCCGAGGTTCGATTGTATTTTATTCCAATGCCAGCGGTAGTAATGGGCGTTTTATATATGGGTTATTCTTATTGGATGTCCAAAAACCAATATGACAACATTAGTCACGATGCCCATTTGTTTGGTGCTTTGTTTGGTTTGATAGCAGGTGTGATTATATTTCCACGTGTTCTCATCAATTTTGTAGAACAAATATCAAGTTTGTTGCATTAGATTATCCAAATAAGCCCTCTATCACATCAGTCAGTTTAGAAACAGGGTTTATTTTAATTGCAAAACCCGAAAGGTCAAGACCTTTTTTGTTATATTTTGAAATGTAGATTTCTTTGAATCCAAGTTTTTCGGCTTCAGAAATCCTATTTTCGATTTTATGAACTGCTCTTATCTCTCCACCTAATCCTACTTCCGCTGCGAAACAAACGTGGTTAGAAATAGATATGTCTTCATAACTTGATAATATAGAGGCGCAAACAGCCAAATCTATAGCTGGATCTTCAATTTTAATACCTCCTGCAATATTTAAGAAAACGTCATGAACACCCAATCTAAATCCTCCTCGTTTTTCAAGGACTGCCAAAAGCATATTTAATCTTTTTGCATCAAAACCTGTACAACTTCTTTGAGGTGTACCATAAGTAGCTGGGCTCACAAGCGATTGAATTTCTACTAAAAGCGGTCTATTGCCTTCAATAGAAGCACCAATGGTTGTACCACTTAGTGCCTCGTCCCGTTGAGAAATCAATATTTCTGATGGATTATTAACTTCCCTAAGTCCTTTGCCAGTCATCTCATAGATTCCTAGCTCTGAAGTGGAACCAAAACGGTTTTTAATCGTTCGCAAAATTCTATAGGACAAATGCCGGTCTCCTTCAAATTGGAGTACTGTATCGACCATATGTTCTAAAACTTTTGGTCCTGCGAGTGTACCCTCTTTTGTAATGTGCCCAATTAAAAAAACAGGTGTACCAGTTTCTTTGGCATATTTTAAAAACTCACCAGTACATTCTCTTACCTGTGAGATACTGCCTGCAGAAGATTCAATAAAAGATGATTGTAAGGTTTGCACTGAATCTATTACCACCAATGACGGCTGCAAAATTTCAATTTGTTTAAAAATATTTTGGGTATTTGTTTCTGCTAGTAAATAACAATTTTGGCTTTCTATCCCCAATCGCTCAGCACGCATTTTTGTTTGCTGCTCGCTTTCTTCACCGCTCACGTATAATACTTTGTAATTTCCAAGGCTTATGGCAATTTGAAGCATTAATGTGGACTTACCAATGCCAGGCTCACCGCCCACAAGCACTATCGAACCTGGTACAATGCCACCACCCAATACACGATTAAGTTCAGTATCTTTTGAGTCAATTCTTTGGGTTTCATTATAAACAATCTGATGAATTGGGGTGGGTTTGGCAGCTATTCTTAAGGAGGAAGAAACATAATGCCCTTGTTTTTCTTCTTTTTGAATTAGCTCTTCAACATATGTATTCCATTCATTACATGAAGGACACTTGCCAAGCCACTTGGGCGACTGATGTCCACAGCTTTGGCAAAAGAACGAAGACTTAATTTTTGACATGGTATAAATTAAATATTTTCATCGAATAGTTATATATTTATGAATATTTGATGAAACTCCTCAAAATTAACATAAATATCATATAAGTTCTTTGCTACTGAATTGTAATTTTTTTATGTTTGTCAATCTACGTAATAAGAATAACACCAATTTTTCGACCTAAAATTATGAGGAGAAGATTTCAAATATTATTGACATTATTATTTACGACTAGCCTGTTTTTTGTTAATGGTCAAAAAGTTGGTAATCCTGATTTTATAACTGCGGCAGATTTGTCTTATGAACAAATTGTAGGCACCCAACAATATCAAGTAACCTTAACAGTATTCACTGAATGTGGATCTACTGTAGCTCTTGATCAAATATCTAATTTAACGCTAAACTATCGGTCAGACTCATTAAATATTGGTGTCAGAGACAATGATTTTAGATTTTTTGTAGTTTCAAAAATTACCAATGGAGAAGAAGTCCCTATTTTTTGTAAAAAGGTAATTACGAAATGTTCTGCGGGTCTTGAGCGAGGTGTAAAAAAATATACTTATAGGGGAGTTTTGGATTTATCTACGCAGCCTAAGGCCAAAGATTGGAAACTGTTTTGGCGTCAAGATTTTAGAACAAGAAACATTAAAAATTTCATTTCTATTTTTAGTGAACCATACTTTGTAGAAACAAATATTAATAATTTACAAATTAACCAAAATAGTTCACCTGTTTTTGGGTCAAGTCCATTATTTACATCATGTGTAGGTAGTAATAATACTTACAACTTACTGGCTAGAGACGCTGATGGAGATAGTCTAATGTATTCACTTAGGACTCCTCTAGGAAATATTGGAGATAAAGTTAATTATGCAGCTGGTTTTGATAGTACCAGACCAATGAATCTAGTAAATAGAATTTCAATTACTAATAAAGGGGTAATAAATCTAAATCCTTCTACAATAAATGATATTGGTCTAACAGAGGTAGTTGTAAAAGAAATTAGAAAAGGTGTTGTAATAGGGAATACCTCTAGGGCATTTCAAATAAATTCTTTTTCTTGTGCTAATAAAAAACCAGTCATAAGTGGTATTAAGGGTTCCACAAATAATTTTAAAATTACTGCATGTGTTGGAGATTTTTTAGACAGGGTAAATTTTGGAATAACTGCCTCTGATCCTGATGCAGATCAAAATGTATTTTTATCTGCAATATCAATATCTAAATCAGGTTGGTCTTTCGGTACTACGGGTGGAGGAAAAACCGATGAAATATGGTTTTTTAAGACCATAACTTTGGCAGATACTGGTATTACTACTTTTGTTGTTCAAGCTACTGATGACGGCTGTCCTACGGTAGAAACAAAACAACAAACTTTTACTTTAGAAGTGGTGGCGCCACCTGTTTTTAACTTAGGGTCAGATTTTAGAATTCCTTGTGATAAGGATTCTGAAATTAAACCAAGTGCAATAAAAGGTAAACGTCCGTTTAAATATACTTGGAGCGGGCCAAATGGTTTTGCAAACATTACTGATACAATTGTAAAAACAAGAGCCATTGGATCTTATTTTTTGACTATACAGGATGTTAACGGTTGTAAATCGTCTAGTAGTGTTAGATTAAATTCGAGTTTAGAAGCATATTTTAAAGATTCTACATATTGTCTTGGACGCGATGTAGTTTTCAAAGATTCGTCCATATCATATATAGGATCAATAACGAGTAGAACGTGGGAGTGGGGAGATGGCACTCCTAATTTGGTAACCAATGACACAGTGGTAAAACATATATATAACAAACCAGGTCTGTTTTCAAATTCTCTCACCGTTACAAACGAAGTTGGATGTACAGCTACAGTAAAGTCAGCCATTGAAATTTGTGAAAAACCTCAATTAAAACTTAGTCGCCTAGATTCTTGTCAGATAATAGACGGTAATCATATAACAGATATAACGGATTATAAAGGATTAACATGTGGTGCATTTTTAACAACTTGGTCTTTTGACAGTATTTATAATAAAACCAACTTGGAAAAGTACAAAGAGCAGTTATTTTATCCGATCATTGGATTCCCATTTTTTGGCGGTAACAGCTTAAAATTAAGTTCCTTAGATACTGGTACTTACTCAATTGGTTATTCAATAATTACCCTTGCAGGTTGTTTAGATAGTACTACTATTAAAATAAAAATTTATCCAAATCCTAAGGTTGAAATTACCAACAAAGAGCTTACACCCTTAAGTAGGTTTGATTTAATTTGTAATAGACCAGATACTTTACTCGTCACTAATATTCTTCAGAACCCCAATGGAGGAGAAAACTATAGTTGGAATACTCCATTAACTGTTCCAATAACTGGTAGTGTTAAACAAATTACGGCTAATAAGGCAGGTCCATATATTGTGGAATTTAAAGATAAATATGGTTGTAAACATGATTCCAGCATAACCATCAACTTTCCTGTTGTCGCTAGTTTTCAATACGATACTGTTTGTAAAGCAGGTAATGCTATGAAGTTTTTTAATACATCTACCGCAGGCTCGTTTAAACAATTTGAATGGGATTTTGGTGACGGAAGTCCAAAACTTATCACAACCGATAAGAATCCAGTTTCGCATCTTTATGCCCAACCCAACAATTATATTGTTAGCCTAAAGGCAATTGATAATAATGATTGTGACAATACATTTACTAATGTTGTTTACAATACTTATATAAAAGATATATTTAGTTTAACGCCTAATGTACTTACTACCTCAATTTGTGCTACAGACGTTTTATCCGCAACCAGCGTGGAAAGTGTTCCAAATACTTTTAACAATGTGAGCGGGGTAAGGTGGTTTTTTGGTAGTCCTAATGTGTCGGTCGTTAAAGGTGATCAAAATTCTTCTAAGGAAATTGATTTTATTTATACTACCAACACCACGGCTAGCATAAGTTTTGAAGCCACCTATAATAGACATACGGGCATGGTTATTAATGACAATGTTTGTAAATACGTTACAAATAATCCAATTACAACTGACATCAAACCTGAATTTAAGGGCGATATATTCAACTCTAGGTATTGTGTAAGTGATTCATTGGAGTTTAAGTTTTTTAAAAATGCTAATGTTGGAAATTCGGAGGTCAAACTTAGTTCTGTTATATGGACTTTAGCACCACGAAATTCTATTGGAGGTACACCAAAGACGCCTATTTTTACAACACCTGTTCAAACTGCAACTGGTGACACGGTTCGTTTTAAAGCTATTGATTTAACTGCTGTATCGTATGACTTACACGTAATTGCTACAGACGTAAATGGGTGTGTATACGCAGATATAGAAGTTCAAGATATAGCCAACGGTAATTTAAAACCTAAAGTTGAAATGAACACGGTGTGTCAAAACGAACCTGTGCCATTTATAATAAAACCTCAAGATAGTTTTGCAAAAACCTGGGGAATATCCGTTGGGAATAATATTATTGAAGAGTCAAATTATCAATCGGCAGGGGATGCTATCTCTAGGGGTATTGTAGTTCCATTTGGAGGCAATGTACCAATAAAAGTCTACACTGTTAATCGTGACTTGGATCCTATTTTTAACCGTTTTAAAGAATGCAGAGCGGCTTTGGATACCATATTATATTCTCGTCCAGCACCACTAGTAACAATTAATTCGGACTCCGTATGTGCCAATAATAAAGAAACCTCATTTACTAGTTCGATCAAGTTCATAGGTAGTGGTATTTTACCGGAAGATACTATAATTACCTCTTTACTTTGGGATTTTGGAGATGGAACAACCTCAACAGAAAAGAATCCCAAACATCTGTATAAACTAGGTGGCAAGTATAAAGTTTCTTTGACCGTTAATACACCAAAATGTTCATTCACAGATAGTGATAGTGTTTTTTCAAAACAATCACCTCTTGCAAATTTTCAATTTGATTCATTGTTAGCAGAGCAAGGTGTAAATGTTGAGTTTGAAAACTTATCTGGTGGGATAGGTTCTAACAATATTAAGTTTGATTGGAATTTTGGTGATGGCACAAAAGAAAGTTATACTACACCAATAAATACACTGCATACCTTTGCAGGGGTTCAAAGATATCCAGTCACTTTAGTCGTGACCAATGACAAAGGGTGTGTTGACTCTTTAACCAAAATTGTAGATACAGATACACGTTTAGATTTGCCAACTGCCTTTTCCCCTAACAACGACGGCAAAAACGACCAGCTTTCGCTTATTTATAAATTAATACCTGAGCTTGAAACTTTTAAAATTTTCAATAGGTGGGGTCAATTAGTTTTTGACGGTGGAAACGATGTAAAGGCAACTTGGGATGGTAAATTAAATGGTGTGGATCAAGAAATTGGGGTTTATGTTGTGCATGTCAAAGCAAAGGGGAAGTACAATAAGCAATTCAATTTTAAAAGAAATGTTACACTTATAAAATAAACCTTTTACCTTAAATATTTTTAGATTTATGAAACATCTGTTTTTTATAATTTGTATAGTCTTTTCATCTGTTGTAAGTTATGGGCAGGATTATCAATTTACACAATTTTTCTCTGCTCCGTTAGTAGTTAATCCTGCAAACACAGGAAGATTTAAAGAGGATATAAGGGCCACCATCAATCACAGAAGACAATGGTCTGCACTTAATTCAGAGTTTATTACATCAGCATTTGGCGCTGATTTAAACTTCAAAAGCCGTTGGTTAAAAAAGGACAAAATTGGGGCAGGTATTATGTTGTTTCAAGATAATTTAGCTGCTGGAACAATAAGAACTTCTGCAATATATGCTTCAGGAGCGTACCATAGAATGTTGGATTTACAAAGAAGACACAGGTTATCGCTAGGTATACAACTTGGCTATTCACAAAAGTCATATAATCTCACGAATCTTCAGTTTTCAAATCAATACAAAGATTTTTTGTATAATTCTTCATTGCCTTCTTTGGAGAATATTGATAATGACAGGAGTGCTTATTTTGATGGTCAAATAGGAGCATTCTATAATTTCATTTTATCAGATAAAACAGATTTTATTGCTGGTTTATCCTTTTATCAACTTCAACAACCCAAGGAATCACTATACAATAATGTAGGAAATAAAATAGGAACAAGAGGTGTATATAATATTGGAGTTAATCAGCGACTAGGAAGTAAACTTATTTTATCTCCACAAGCCTTGTATATGAGACAATCTTCAGCCTATATGTTAAACATGGGCGCTATTTTAACCTACGAACTTAACGCTGCAATTAACACACAATTAATTGGTGGATTATTTATGCGAGCCAAAGATGCAGCAATTTTTGTAGTTGGTGCACGATACAAGTCAATCGATTGTAGATTTAGTTATGATGCTACTGCCTCAAGCCTTAAAAATGCTAAAGGAGCCGAAGGTACAGTTGCAAGGCCTGTTGGTGCTTATGAATTTTCATTGAATTATTTTGGATTGTTAAGACGCAATCATCCTAGTGACTTTACAGTTCCTTGTGGAATTTTTTAATCTAGTGTTATTATAAAGTGTATAATTATGGTAAGGTTTTTAATATTAATAATAACTTTTGTTTGCTCCTTCTTATTGGCACAGAATCAAGCAATAACCACTGAACAAAAAAGACAGCTTAAGATTGCTGATAAATTGATGGAACAAAGGAGTTATTATAACGCCATAGAAAAATATTTACAGTATGATAAAGCCCAGCCCGGAAACGAAGAAGTAGTATTTAAGTTGGCGAATGCATTTTATATTACTAGAGATTATAAAAATGCTGAAAAATTTTTGATACGATATACTTCTAACAAAGAGTATAAAAAGCATCCAGAGGCTTTATTTTACTTAGGTGAAGTGCTGAAATCTAGAATGAAATACGATGAAGCTCAAGAGGCTTTTCTTAAATTTTCGAAGATAAAGGCTAAAAATCCAAAGTTGAAAGATTTACCAAAGTGGAATAAAAATGAGTTAAATGCTTGTGAATGGGTAAAAACCTTTCTTAATGAAGATAGTACAGGGCATAAGGCCACGAGGTTGTTGGGTAATATGAATAGAGCTTACAGTGATTTTTCGCCATTTCCTATTCATCATGACACGCTGATTTTTGCGTCATTACCAAATGACTCAATTATTCAATATGGTCATGAAGACAATCATTTTAATTCTGTTAAACTATTTGAAACAGTTAGACAAGACAATTCATGGTCTGCTCCTATAGAATTGAATGAATATAACACCAACTATGAACATACTGCAAATGGTGTTTTGTCCCCTGATGGGCGTTATTTTTATTTTACTAGATGTAAGCCTGATCGTGACAATAAAATTGTTTGTGACCTTTATTATGTAGAGTATGACCATGACAAAATAAAACAACATAAGGCAAAAAAAGTGTCAAATGTTAATTTTAATGATTTTAATACCACACAACCTACATTTCAATCTTCGGTAAAAAAGAGTAAAAAAGGCGTTGCTACTTCCACTACTGTACTATATTTCTCCTCCGACCGACCAGGAGGGCAAGGGGGTAAGGACATTTGGTTTACACAAATGATTTCTCCTGGAAAATTTAAAAAACCTATTAATTGTGGCAATAAAATCAATACCACAAGAGATGAGGTTACACCATATTATGACAATGAAAAGGGTCAATTGTATTTTAGTTCTAATTACCATTTTGGGTTTGGAGGATTTGACGTATTTAAATCAGAAGGTAAGGATAATAAATGGACAAAGCCTGAAAATTTAATGTACCCAATTAATTCATCTTATGACGATACATATTACGTACCAGTGCATAAAAAGAGTTTTGACGAAGAAGCTGGCTATATGGTAAGCAATAGGCCTGGCGGTATTGCATTACACAGCGAAACCTGTTGCGATGATATTTATTATTTTAAAGAAAGGGATCCAGAAAAGTATATTTTAAATGGGAAAACATTCGAATATCAATTGGAAAAGGTCTATAAAACAGATACTTCAAGTGTGTCTGATACGGTGAAGTTATTAAAAACAGGATTGCAAGAAACAAAAATCAAAGTAAATACTGATTCTGTTAAAGTAACGAATAAAATCCCATTTGCAGCAGTTGGGTTTATCAAGAAAAAGCAATATGATAAGCTAGCAACTTCAGGGGACACCACTTTTGTTTCTTTGAAAGAATATGTTCAATGGCAAGACACTAGCAACCAAAATGGAGAATTTAAACTGGTGTTAGAAAAGGGCAAACAGTATGTGCTCTTGGCTCAAAAGGAAAACTATATTTCTAAACGTTTACTTCTTAGTTCGTTGCGCACCGACTCGGCGAGAATTGAACTAATTGCACATAAAGAAAGTCCAACCTTGGATACTTTAAAGATTAAAAGGCTTAAATTGACCAGTAATACCGACGCTAATAAAATGGTTGATCAAGAAAAATTGGTTTTAGATAATTTGTCTTTTGAACCAAATTCTGATAAGCTTAAACCTAGCTCTAAGCCCGCGTTAGAAGTGCTCTATAATTTCTTAAACAAATATCCTAAAATTAAGATTGAAATTTCTGGCCATTGTGATAGTAAAGGGTCAGAAGAATATAATTTAAATCTATCTCAACGACGTGCAGATATAGTGATGGATTATTTAGTTGACAGAAACATTGATATAAAACGTCTTACAGCTATAGGGTTTGGAGAATCACAACCAATTGCGCCGAATGTGAATCCTGATGGCTCAGATAACCCTGAAGGACGTGCCTTGAATCGTAGATTAGAGATTAAAGTATTGTCACATTAATAGATGTTTGTCAAGATTAACCTATCTCGAATTTTTTAAGAGATCATGCTATTAATTACGATATAGTTATACTTTATATAACTAAGTTACAATAACTGGTTACTATTTTAATATCTAGAAGTATTAAAGACACTACTACTTCATTATTAGATGTTCAATTTATTAACTTCAGTGAAGCGTTTAGCTTTACTAATTACAGCTTGCTTATTTTTAAATGTGACAATTGCACAAGTCACTATCAACATTAATTCGGGTAATCCTAATTTTCCTTTCCCCCAATTTAAAAAATACACAGGAAGTGCATTTACACTTGCTGAGGTAAATCCTATTAAAGCCAATATTGTCTAAAGGTATTTATCATCTTCAGTTGAAAAGCGAATCCAAAGTATTTAACCAAAAACTTATTAAAGAATAAGCAATTTGCATTTATCTGTAATATTTGCAATTAGGTATTGTGCTTGGATTCAATTTCTAAACACATTTTATCTTTATTCATAGTTGATTAATATTTAACATGGATTTATTAAAGGAATAGTTTAAGCTATGAACCTGAATAGGTTTGAACTATTTGGCATAAAATTCGAATAAATATTAAACTTTTATAGGGGTACTGGAATTATGGATTCTAGCTTTAATCAATATGTGACGCCAATTCGGTTCTGGTGACACTTTTTGAATGTAATATTTTAAATATTACCATTTCTTATTTATTATTCCATCTCTTCTTGTAGTTCAATTGGTTGATTAGTAGAATTTTACTGGTTGTTATATATCTCTAGAATCAACTATTTATTCCGTCTATCTATAATTGATTTCAAAAACTTTATATTTGATTTGGTATTTATATAGAATTCATATGACTAATTCAGCATTTGAGGAGGTGATTAGCCAACTAAACGAAGCACAAAGACAAGCCGTTAATCAAATAGAAGGCCCTGTTTTAGTAATTGCTGGACCAGGAACTGGTAAGACTCAAATTTTATCAGCTAGAATTGGTAAGATTTTAATGGATACCGATGCACAACCATATAATATTTTATGCTTAACTTATACGGATGCAGGTACGGTGGCCATGCGAGAACGATTGGTCAAGTTTATTGGTCCTGATGCCTATAAAGTGCATATCCACACTTTTCATAGTTTTTGCAACATGGTTATTCAAGAAAACGGGCAGTATTTTGGCCGAAGAGAGATGCAAGCTATATCCGACCTTGAATTAATAGATGTTTTACACGAATTAATAGATGGTTTTGACAATAACCATATCTTGAAAAAATATACGGGCGATGTGTATATGATGCGTAAGCAACTTAAAAGTCAATTTGACTTGATGAAACAAGAAAACTGGACTTCGGAGTTTATTATATCCAAGATTGAGGAAATTTTACCAGAATTGCCATTTAAAGAGGAATATAGATATCAACGTAAATACACTGATAGCAAGACAGGCAGACAGTACCAAAAGGGAGATTTGAAGGAAAAGGAGATTGCCAAGGCGCATGAAATAATGGCTAAATTAAAGGCTGCAGCAATAGAGTTTGATAATTATAATAAATTATTGGTAAAAAAGCGTAGATATGATTTTCAAGATATGATAAGGTGGGTAGTAGAGGCATTTGACCGAGAGGAGTTTCTTCTATTACGTTATCAAGAACAATTTCAATATATTTTGGTGGATGAGTTTCAAGATACAAATGGAGCTCAAAATCAAATTGTACAATTATTAGCTTCATATTGGGAACAAGAAAGTCCTAACGTATTTGTGGTGGGTGATGATGACCAAGCAATTTATAGATTTCAAGGAGCTAATGTAGAAAATATTAGGAAGTTTAGAAATAAATATGCCAACGTAGGACTTACAGAGGTATATCTTACAGAAAACTATCGTTCAACCCAAACTATTTTAAATGCAGCAAAAGCGGTGATTGACAATAATACAGATAGGTTGGTTAATGATGGCGTAGGATTGGACAAAACGCTTAAAGCTGCATTACCAGCTTACCTAGATGAGGGAAAACCTGTTCAGGTTGTAGAATATCAAAACACTTGGCATCAAGATGCTGACATTGTAAAACAAATAGAACTACTACGTGAACAAGGAGAAAACTTAAATGAAATTGCGATTATTTATCACGTACATAAGGAAGTAAATAATATCATTAGGGTATTGGAGCATAGGAAAATACCATTTAATGCTAAAAAGGGGATAAATGTACTGGAAGAACCGTTAATATTAAAATTGCTCACAATATTACAATATTTATATGAAGAAACAGACAGAACCGACACCGCTGAATACTTGTTGTTTGAGTTGATGCATTTTGACTTTTTTAAAGTTGATGTTCACGATGTAGCGGCCATAGTTCGGGAGTGTAGAAGTAATAAAATACCTTGGAGGTTAGTTATTGGAAGCCCAGAAAAATTATTTAGGCTTGGGCTATATAAAGCTTCTACTATTTCCAAATTGAGTCAACTTTTAACTCAATGGCTAGAATACAGTCAAAATTTAATTTTGCAAGAACTCCTTGAAAAAATCTTATTACAATCGGGTATCTATGCTGTTTTAATGAAGTTACCAGAAAAAGAAAAACTTTGGCAATTACAAGTCCTTACAAGTTTTTTTGATTTTTTAAAAGCCGAGTCCGAAAGATTGCCAAGATTAAGTATTGGCGATTTTTTAGAAACTATTAAAAAAATGAATGATAATGGACTGATAATTAGTACACTTAAAATCTATAAGGCCGAACCAGGGATTAAACTTATCACAGCTCACTCAAGTAAAGGCTTAGAGTTTAAACATGTATTCATGATAAATTGTGTTCAGGACAATTGGGAAAAAAAGGCTTCTCCAAGTCTAGAATTTAGTTTACCAGACAATATTGATAAAGAGGTAAAAGAAAACAAGATAGAAGAAACAAGACGGCTATTTTATGTTGCTATTACAAGGGCTAAGCAACATTTACACCTTGGCTATTCCCTAATAAAATATAATAAAGACAATAAAGAGAAGGAAACTTCAGTGTCCCTGTACATTCAAGAAATATTGGATAAGTTGCCAATAAAAATTCAACAACGTGCTTTAGATAACGTTGAAATGGCAGAATATACTATCCAAACATTGTTGCCACCAGATATTAGTGGTCTTACGGTGGAAAAAACCTATATTGATGAAGTTTTGAAAAACTTCAGATTAAGTGCTTCTGCCTTAAATAAATACCTTGCTTGTCCTTTAGCATTTTATTTTGAATATATCCTTCATGTGCCTACTGCCAAAAATCCTAGCATGGGCTTTGGAAGTGCTATACACTATGCCTTAGAAAATTTCTTCAGATTAATGCAAAAAAATCAAGACCAGTTTCCTGCCAAAGAAGAACTCTTGTCGTTATTCGACAAAGGCATGATAAGATATTATGCTCAATTTACTGAAAAGGATTTCAAATACAGATCCGAATACGGTCATAAGTTGCTTCCAGAATTATATGACCAGTATGTAAATCGTTGGGCAAAAATTGTGTCTATAGAGTATAATGTAAATCAAGCGGCATGGAATGGCATACCCCTTACCGGAAAAATTGATAAGGTAGAATTTCCTAACAAAAATAATGAGTGCAACGTTGTAGATTACAAAACCGGGCAACCAGATAATTATAAGACAAAAGAGAAGTTAAATAAGCCAGACCATAAAAATCCTTTAGGTGGTGACTATTGGAGACAAATCATGTTCTATAAAATTTTGATAGATAATGATAAAAACAAAGACTGGGATATGGTGTCTGGAGAGATTGATTTTTTAGAAAAGAGTAAAAACGAAAACCAGTTTGTAAAACACAAGATTGTGGTTACCGTGGATGGTATTGATTTCGTAAAAAAACAAATGAAGGAAACGTGGCAAAAGATAAAATCACATGAGTTTACCAAAGGTTGCGGAAAAGAGGATTGTACTTGGTGTAATTTTGTTACAGCTAATTATACTAATATAACAAAACCAGAAGAAGTGGACGAAATATAGTTCTTAAAACTTATTTTTTGGTGGAATAGATTGTTTCCTCAGGTATTTATTGATTTATATTTGTTAATTTGGCCAATAGATGTTCTTTTTATTTAAATGAGAAACTTTCTGTAATTTGATGTTTTAACGAGGTGGCGATTTTTGCTGTACGATACTTCTAATATTTGATTAGGTGCCAATGGTGAAATTGGTTGTAAACAAGATTTTATGTATAAAGCTGTTTTTCTAGTGTTTTTGTTGGCTTTTTTAGCTCAGTTGCAGGTGTTTTCACAAGAATCAACACAAATGGCCGAACTTGAGAACTTGCTCGAAAAGGCGTATAATCTTAAGGCAGATAAACAGTTTGCCGAGGCACTTATAGCACTAGACAAGGGGGTGAGTATTTCATCAAAAATGACAGAAACTCCAAAATTAAAGGCACTTTTTCTAATAGAGGCAGCAGATGTTTTATGGAGTTTAGAAAATTTCAAAAAAGCTATAGTAAATTATGAAGTATCAAATGAGATTCTCCAAAAGAATCCTTGGCCGGAAAAACATATAGTTTGCTTGGCTGGTTTAGGTAAGCTGTATCTTGTTGTAAACCAAGATACTTCAAAAGCAATAAATGCATTTTTGACTGGGGCAAATATGGCAGACCAAATTCTAGACACCAGCATTGCCACTTACTGTTATACAAATGTGGTGCCCATGCTCACTGCCCAAAAACAATGGAAGCAGGCTAAGGTCATTCGTATGAAACAACTTGAAATTTACAAGTATAATAAAGACTTTGAAAATTCAGCACTTATGTATTGGTTTTTGGCGGAAAGTGACGAGGCATTATTAAACTACGATTCAGCAATAACTAACTATTCTTTTGGCGCCAAGTTTTATGAACAAGCAGGTAATTATGGTTATGTAGTTACCATGTACAACAATATTGGAATTGATTATCAAAAATTGGGTAGACATGAAGAGGCCATTGGCTCATACCTTAAAGCACTACCTTGGGCCTACTTAAGCAAAAGTCCAGATAAAATTGCCAACACTTATTGGAACATAGGCTATGAATATGACATAATACGCCAATACGATAGTGCGATAGTGAATTATAATAAAGCAATAGCTGTATTTCGATCTGCTAACATAGGAGACAAAGCCGCAACCCTTAATGGTAATGTTGCAAAAATATATGTCAATCAAGGCAACATCGCTTTAGCCATTCAACACTACAAATATGTTGCTGATTATCAAAAGGATAAAACTGATCAAAGCACCTATGCCTACACTTTGGAAGATATAGCAGGCCTATATTGGAAAAAGTTGGACTATTCCTCTGCCAAGAAGTACTACAACGAGATTCTCGCAATAAGAAAACAGCTAAATGATTATTATAATCTGGTCTATGCATTGGTTAACGTAGGGTCCATAACGAGTTTTGCCGATAATAACTTTCCAGAAGCAGAAAAATACTTTATCGAGGCCTTGAAGCTATGTAAGGAAACTAAGAATGAACAAATGACGGCATTTTGTTATGAAAAATTAGCGGAAATCTACGATGTTAAGGGCAAACTTACCGAGTACATTACAGAAATAAATAAAGCCCTAGCATACTACAATAAGGTAAACGATTTAGCCAAAATAGCCTTGCTAAAAATAAAAATTGGTAATTTTCTCACTAGCAAGGCCAAATTTGATGAAGCTATCAAGCATTATGACGAGGCCAATGATTTGGCTGAAAAAATTCCAGATCTTGAAATTGTGGCTTCTGTGTGTTTATCTAAAGCTTGGATTGAATATGTTATAAATGGTGACTATCGTAAAGGGATGGATCTTTTAGAAAAAGCCTTAATAATTTATAAATCTAAGAATAATGTCTTTGGAATTGGGGACGTTTATCATGCAATGAGTAATAACTTGATATCATTTGGCAACTATAAGGAGGCTGAATATTATCTCAACAAAACCGACAGTATTTATAAATTATTAAATTTCAACCTAGTCACAGCTGGAGTCTATAATACAAAAGGTAGATTTTACTTTTATCAACAGGATTTTCAGAAAAGTTACGAAAGTCATAAAGCTGGATACGACATTCGTGTAAAAATACAAGATCTTGGAGAGGATTTTACAGTTGCCTCTTCAAATGTTGGTGAGTGCCTTATCTCGCTTAAGCGCTATGAAGAAGCAATTCCTTACCTTCAAAACAGTTTACAAATATCTCAAAAAAGCGAAAATAAGCGTGGGCAAGCTTCCGCCTTAGAAAAACTTGGTGAAATTCGACTTGAGCAAAAGCGCTATCCAGAAGCAGCTGTTTACCTCGATAAAGCATTAGCTATTTTAAATGATATTAAACTTCAAGAGCACCTTGCTGCCGTTAACAGGCTGCAGGCGAGGTTATATTATGAATCAAACCAACCAGACAAGGCCATTCCTTTTGCAGAGCAAACTATCCTTATTTCAGAAAAAATTGGCTCTGATTTTTACCTTTGGGAGGCGCTTTACATCATGGGTTGCATTAGTAAGGATAAAAATCAACTTGTAAAAGCAAAAACTTATCTGAAAAGTGCTGTTGAAATAATTGAGAAAATAAGATCGCGCATTACGGGTGGCGAGGCTGCACAAAAGCTTTTTTCTTCTGGTGATACCAAAATGAAGGTGTATGAAGGTTTGATAGAAGTGCTATTAAAAATGAATGACATAGATGGTGCTTTGGAATATATTGAAAAAAACAATTTAGGAGATCAAAATGCCCGATTTAAAAATGTAAAAATTAACTACGAAAACAGCAATAAAAATAAAGAAAGGGAGGAATCTATAACCAAGCTTGCTAAGGTAGAAGGGTTGGAGAAACAATTGATTTTAGAGAAAAGTAAACCCTCACACGAGCAAGATGTTATAAAAATCGAAAAATTAGAAAAAACTAAGAACATTGCGTCAAACGAATATGTGAGTTTTGTAAGGAAAAACATAAGAGTAGATGCAGATAAATATATTGATTTAAGGCTAAACAGAGGTAAAATTCCTAAAGATATGGCTTTGGTTTCTTATTTACCTGGCGAAAATCAACTATTTATATTTGTTGCAACAAGTGACTCTGCCGTGGCAAGGGTTGTTACCGTGAGTAATGCCGAACTAGGTAAACTAATTACTTATATAAGAAACAACGCCAAACTCAATACTGGGAACATTAAAAACAGCCTTACAGAACAATCAGCGGCTGAAAAAAGAGCAGAACCGTTTATAGCACCTAAACAAAGTGATCCATTTTTAAAGACTCTAGAAAAGGCCTATAGTTATTTGATTGCACCCATTCAAGATGCTATCAAATACAAAACTAAACTCGCTATAATGCCTGCGGATAAATTACACTTTTTGCCATTTCAAATACTTGGTAAAACCTTAAATAATGGAAATTTTAATTTTCTAATCGAAAATTATACCATTTTTTATACCAAAGACTATAAAATGCTGAATACTGAAAAGATAGATTCAAGTAAAGTTAAAATAATAGCCTTTGGAAATCCTGATGAGTCGTTGCCTGCATCGGAAAAAGAGGTTAATTTAATTCAAAAATCATATCCAGACGCCAAAGTTTTTATTAGAAGTGAAGCCTCAGAAGATAAAGCTAAAAACTTAGGAACGGAATATAACATAGCTCACTTTGCTACACATGGTAACCTCAACTATACCAATCCTGAGGAATCATACCTTACTATGGCCAAAAATTTGTCCAAAGGTGAAGATGGGAACCTTTCTTTACAAGATTTATGGGGTCTCGAATTGATGAACCATCTTAACTTGGTTATTCTATCTGCTTGTAATAGTGCCATGAGCAGTGACTCCGAAGTTCCAATTAGTCCTGCTACAGGTTTTTTTGATAATGGTGTCAAAGCTGTGATCGCTAGCCTTTGGCCTGTTAACGATGAAGCAACAGCCACTTTAATGTCTGGGTTCTATAGTAACATGGGCAAAATGAGTATTGCAGAAGCGTTTAGAGATGCGCAAATAAAATTGACTCAAAATTCTAAATATAGGCATCCTTACTATTGGGCTCCATTTATTCTACAAGGAGACTGGAAATAACAAATGATTTAGTTAATAGATTTCTTAAAATTTGAATCCCGTCTAAATAGTTTTTAATTGAATAATAAATTTATTTATTAGCTTGTGGTAATTTTCAAATAAAGCAACTGATCCTGTTTTATGAAATTTTTGGTAAATGATTTAACCAATTCAATATGAACTTGTTATCACCATTTAAAAAGGGTTTTCATCTTTCAAAAAATGATGAAGCAAAGATTGTGGAAGCCATAGCTCAGGCCGAAAAGGCAACTTCGGGAGAAATACGTGTACATATAGATAATGAAATCCCAACAGATGTTTTTGCAGTTGCAGCAAAAAAATTTATTGATTTGGAAATGCATCATACTAAAGATAGGAATGGCGTACTGTTTTATATTGCTCCCACCAATAAAAAGTTCGCGATAGTTGCTGATGAAGGAATTAATAAAGTTGTTCCAGACAATTTTTGGGACGAAATAAAAGAACAAATTTCCGCTGATTTTAAAAATAATAAATTTCTGAAAGGTATTACTCAAGGTATTATCTCCACTGGTGTATATTTAAAAAAGTTCTTTCCACTTGCAGAAGACGATACAAATGAATTGAGCAATGAAATTTCCCGTTAACTACCTTGTATAATGTTACTTATCAATATGAAAAAGCTATATTTTATTATTTTAGTTTTAACCATGCAGGTAGCTCTGTATGGTGTAGAGATTCCTGAGCGACCTTCGCGTTTTACTCCAGTAACAGATATAGCAGACATCCTTACTAGCCAAGAAGAACTGATATTGACAGAAAAAATAAAGCGTTTTGAGGATACAACTACCGCACAAGTGGCAATTGTTGTAATTCCTTCATTGGATGGAGATGAAATAGCTGACTTAGCACAAAGGTGGGCGCAAAAGTGGCAACTTGGTATAAAAGGTAAAGATAATGGTTTGCTCATTCTTGTAGCTATCCAAAATCGCAAGATGCGTATTGAAGTTGGGTATGGTTTTGAATCTCGTATAACTGATCTAGAGTGTAAAGCTATTGAAGATGAACTATTGAAGCCCAATTTTAAACAACAATTATATTATGCTGGTTTTGATGAGGCGCTTAATGAGCTTTTTGTGCAAATTGTATCAGAAAAGGAAGGTATCACAGCCAAAGAAAAAAAATCAAAAGATGATGGGTTTAATTTATTTATCATTTTTGGAATAATTATTTTTATTATAATTTATATTTTTAGAAACAGGAAAACTACCTACAGTGGTGGTACCTATTCTTCTGGTAGTACGTATTATCCAGGTTCTTTCGGTTCTTATAGCGATAGCTCATATAGCGATAGCTCAAGTAGTTATAGTGATTATAGTGATTACAGCGATAGCGGTGGAGGTAGTTTTGGTGGCGGTGGTTCCAGTGGAGATTGGTAACAATAAATTATTAATTATTTATAAAATAAGTTTAGCATTCTCATAATATAATGTCGAAAATCAGAAAAGAAGATGCCCTTAACTATCATTCAATGGGTAAGCCGGGTAAAATTGAGGTAATCCCGACCAAAATGCTGAGTACTCAAAACGACCTTGCTCTTGCTTATTCTCCCGGTGTCGCAGAACCTTGTAAAGAAATAGCCAATAACATTGATGATGTTTACAAATATACTGCCAAAGGCAATTTAGTAGGGGTTATTACTAATGGAACGGCTGTTCTAGGTCTTGGCAACATTGGTCCCGATGCTTCTAAACCTGTTATGGAAGGAAAAGGAGTGTTGTTCAAGAAATTTGCTGGATTAGATTGTTTTGACATAGAAATTAATTGTCTCGATCCAGATCAATTTGTAAATATCGTCGCTTCACTTGAACCGACCTTTGGGGGTATAAATTTGGAGGATATAAAGGCGCCTGAGTGTTTTTATATAGAACAAGAATTACGAAGGAGAATGAATATTCCCGTAATGCACGATGATCAACACGGTACAGCCATTATTTCTTCGTCTGCCTTACTCAATGCACTTGAGTTGGTTAATAAAAATATTGAGGATGTCAAAATAGTCTTTAGTGGTGCTGGTGCAGCCGCATTAGCCTGTGCCAAACTATATGTAGCCCTTGGTGCCAAATATACCAACATTATTATGAGTGATGTGGATGGGGTAATCCGCAAGGATCGATTTAACCTTAATCCTACACATATGGATTTTGCCACATATCAACCCTATTTTAGTTTAGCAGAGGCCATTGTAGGGGCAGATGTATTTGTTGGATTGTCTGTGGGAAATATTCTCAAACCAGAAATGTTATTGACAATGGCTCCTCAACCCATTGTATTTGCATTAGCTAATCCTACGCCTGAAATAGATTATGAGTTGGCAATAAATACAAGAAATGATATAATCTTGGCAACAGGCCGATCTGACCATCCAAACCAAGTAAACAATGTGTTAGGGTTTCCTTACATATTCAGAGGAGCGCTTGACGTACGTGCCACAGAAATAAATGAGGCCATGAAGCTAGGTGCAACAAGAGCCCTGGCTGCCTTGGCGAAAGAGCCTGTGCCGGACATGGTAAATAAAGCATATGGTGATGACAAGATTTCCTTTGGAAAAAATTATTTAATACCTAAACCGCTGGATCCTAGATTAATAACAGTAGTATCTACCGCCGTGGCTAAGGCAGCTTGCGAATCAGGCGTAGCAAAATTGGTTATTACTGATTGGGAACAATATGAACTTGAGCTACAACAAAGAATAGGAATTGACCAAAAACTGGTGAATCGTATTATGAACATAGCCAAAAGAAATCCACAAAGGGTTGTGTTTGCCGAGGCAGAAAATATAAAAATTTTAAAAGCAGCTCAATTTATTCAAGATGAAGGGGTTGCGCATCCAATTCTTTTAGGCAATATAGCTGAAATAAAAAATCTTGCCTCAGAATATAAGCTAGACATTTCGGGTTGTGAAATAATCGACAATTTGAGTAATGAGTCTCAAATGAGACATTTTGGACAATTATTATATGAAAAAAGAAAAAGAAAGGGTGTAACTCCTGAAGAAGGTTTTAGATTAATGCATGACAAAAACTACTTTGGAGCAGCAATGGTAGAAACGGGTCTTGCAGATGCCCTTATTTCAGGTTTAACAAAAGATTATCCTAAAATAATACTTCCAGCTTTGCAAGTGATAGGGGCAGAGAAGGAAATAAGCCGTGTAGCTGGTATGTACATCATTTCATCTACCAAGGGTACTTTCTTTTTTGCAGATACCACTGTTAACATAAACCCAACTGCGGAAGAGCTGGTGGATATTGTAGGTCTTGCGGCTCGCACTGTGCAAACACTAGGGATAGAACCTCGCATAGCCATTTTATCATATTCTAATTTTGGGTCAAGTAAAGGTGAAATACCTGAAAAAGCTGCTAAAGTTGCAAAATTGGCAAATGAACGATATCCCAATCTTTTAATTGATGGTGATATTCAAGCAGATGTTGCTGTTAATATTGAACTACAACAAGAAAATTACCCATTTAGTGAATTAGCAGAAAAAGGCGCAAATACATTCATTTTTCCTGATTTGGCTTCGGGAAATATTGGTTATAAATTGTTGCAGGCTATCGGTGGCGCTGAGGCCATAGGACCTATTCTTATGGGAATGAAAAAGCCGGTTCATGTACTACAACTAGGTTCTTCAGTAAGAGAAATAGTAAATATGGTGGCTATAGCAGTGCTTGACGCACAACTATATAAAAATAAGAATCAAATATAATTTTTTTATGGAGGCGTTTATTAAAGCAATATCTTATTTTTTGCCAGATACAGTTGTTACAAATGAACAATTGGCAAAAGAATTTCCTGAATGGACAGTTGAAAAGATAGCAAACAAAGTTGGAATAAAAGAAAGACGGATTGCTAATAGGGACACATTTTCATCGGATTTGGCCATAGCAGCAGCAAATAAACTTTTTTCAGAACATCAGATAGATCCATCGGAAATTGATTTTGTACTACTTTGTACCCAAAGTCCAGACTATTTTTTACCAACCACCGCTTGTATTGTCCAAGATAAGCTTGGTATACCCACCTCAGCTGGTGCGTTGGACTTTAACCTAGGGTGCTCTGGCTATGTGTATGGATTAGGTTTGGCAAAAGGACTTATTGGTACTGGGCAAGCTAAAAACGTTTTATTGATTACTTCAGAAACCTATTCTAAATTTATTCATAAAATGGATAAAGGTAATCGAACTATATTTGGTGATGCCGCCGCGGCGACCATGGTGTCCACCCAAGGTTTTGCAGAAATTCAAGGTTTTAGCTATGGAACAGACGGAAAAGGAGCAAGCAAATTAATTGTTAAAAAAGGAGGTTTAAGATATCCAATTGAGCCAGAAGACATAAATAATACCGAACAGGGAGATCAACATTTATTTATGAATGGCTCGGCAATTTTTAATTTCACAGCCGACAGAATACCCGAATTAATAGACAATACATTGCGAGTGAATGATAAAAATCTAGATCAAATCGATTTGTTTATTTTTCATCAAGCTAATGCTTTTATGCTTGAGCATGTTAGAAAAAAACTTGATATTCCATTAGAGAAGTTTATGCTATATATGGAGAAGGTTGGTAATACTGTTTCTTCCACTATACCTATCGCTATAAAGGACGCTATGGATGATTTATGTATTGAACAAAATCAATCAATACTTTTAGCGGGATTTGGAGTAGGATATTCTTGGGCAGGCGTAGTAATACAAACATAAAAATGTAAATACTGTTATATTAGCCTTAATAACCGCTTGGTTCATTCAAGTTAAAAAGATTATCAATATTTTTGCGCATAAGTTTTTTAAATCTAGAATTCATTACGGAATTAAACCCTCCAAAAGTTTACTAACCTTTCCATCGTATGTTGTAAATGGTTCGAACTTTTGGAGAGTTGATAAATTAATCAATAAGCTTATTGATTACTAAGTTACTTTCCAATATTTACGCAGATCCAAGGTTAGCGGATAGTCTTCATTAATTAACTCCCTAGGAGCAGTATAAATGGTTTCCATCTTATGCTGTGCCACAAATCTTGAAACATTTTGTTGGATTTTTATCGGTACAGATACTGATACTGGTAGCTCTGGTGTGTGCCCAAAATTCCAAAACCTACTAATTCGTCTAGATTCAGCTTCATAGCTATTAATTGGATAAGCATCATAACTTAAACCACCCGGATGAGATACAAAATATGTACATCCTCCCACACTCCTGCCGTTCCAAGAGTCTACAATATCAAACACCAATGGTGCATCTACACCTATGGTTGGATGTAATGCAGAAGGGGGATTCCATGCCCTAAAACGTATTCCTGCAACATATTCTCCTTTGGTATTGGTACTTCTTAACGGAACCCGACAACCATTGCAGGTAAGCACAAATCTTGGTTCAACAAAGCCAGTCACTCGTACCTGTACTCGTTCTAGTGACGAATCCACAAATCGTGCTGTACCCGTGCTTGACATTTCTTCTCCCAGTACATTCCAAGGTTCTATGCCAAAACGAATTTCAAGTTCTACACCTGAATTTAGTTGCATCCTACCAAATGTCGGGAATCTGAATTCGAAAAACGGATCGAACCAACTCATTTTAAAGTTATAACCAAAATCATTAAGGTCTTGTACCACATCTTGCATATCCAGGTACGAAAAGTGGGGTAATAAAAATCTATCATGTAACTCGGTATCCCAACGTACAAGTTTCTTGTGGTATGGTTTTCTCCAAAACATTGAAACCAAACCTCTTATTAGTAATTGTTGCACAAGACTCATATGCTTGTGTGGGGGCATATCAAAACCTCTGAACTCGAGAATTCCCAATCGACCAGAAGAAGAGTCGGGTGAATAAAGTTTATCTATGCAAAACTCCGATCGATGCGTATTGCCTGTTAAATCTGTAAGTAGATGTCTGAAGATACGATCTACTAACCAATAGGGTATAAAACCAGATGGCTCTGGCACTTGATCAAAGGCGATTTCCATTTCGTACAATCGCTCATTTCTGGCTTCATCTATTCTTGGCGCTTGGCTGGTGGGACCAATAAAACTTCCAGAAAAAAGATAAGATAAGCAAGGATGATGCTGCCAATATGTTATCAAACTTCTTAGCAGGTCGGGTCTTCTTAACAGTGGACTATCATAAGGTGTTGCGCCACCTATAGTTATATGATTGCCTCCGCCTGTACCTGTGTGGCGACCATCCACCATAAATTTTTCAGTCCCTAACCTAGAATAATAAGCTTCTTCATACAAGGCAATAGTATTATCAACCAATTGCTGCCAGCTTGATGCAGGATGGATGTTTACCTCTATCACCCCTGGATCTGGAGAGACTACCAATCGCTCAAGTCTATAATCCTTTGGAGGTTCATAACCTTCAATTCTTACTGGCATATTGAGTTTGGCGGCAGTTGCTTCAATAGACGCCACCAAATCTACATAGTGCTCAAGATAATGAACCGGCGGTAGAAACAAGTAAAGTGTTCCTTGTCTTACTTCTACAGATATTGCAGTTCTTATTACGTTTACGTCAAAAAGTGGGGTTTTATCATCAACCTCCTCTAGATTTTTCTTCTTTTTCTTATTGCTTTCGTCAGGATCTTTAATATCCACTTTGGTATCCATGTTAGGCATTTCAGGTGTAGATACGGTACCGTATCTTGCTTGAACTTGATCTTCATATTTGTCTAGCGCCTTCAATTCTTCAAATAGACTTCTTTCTACATGTTGAAGTCTTTTGTTTTTAGCTACAAATGGTAAAGAATCAAGTGGCATTCTTAATCCAATAGGTGAATTTCCTGGAATTAAGAAAAGGTGATTTCTTCTAAATTGCCATTCGCAACTCATCCAAGAATTATTCCAATAGTTCCAATGAAGCGGAAGAACAAAGCCCACTGGCGTGTTAAGCCCATTCTCCAAATGTTGCGCTAATGTTCTTCTTTCTACGGGATCTTTGAGGTTTACATCAAGTGGGTCAAGATTGATAGGCACGCGGCCTTCTTCAAGCATCCAATAAATTGGATCTTCATAAGCTGGTGTTATATTTTTTTCATCAACTGCTAAAAATTTAGACAATTCAATCATAAATATGCCCGCCTCTTTATAGGTGAAATTAGTTTGACCTTCTTTTGCCGTAAGTGCAGCGTTGTTCCACATTGGCCATCCATCTTTTCTCCACAGCAATCCATATTGCCATCTTGGAAATGGCTCACCTGGATACCATTTGCCTTGTCCAAAATGTAGCAATCCTCCTTGGGCAAATCGATCTCTCAATCTAAAGGCCAAGTCATATGCTAATTTTCTTTTTTGCATTCCATCGGCTGCAGTATTCCATTCAGGAGCATCCATATTGTCGATGGACACAAAAGTAGGCTCACCACCCATGGTCATCCTCACGTCCCTATCTGATAGATCTTGGTCAATTTTAAGGCCTAATTGATAGATGTCCTCCCATTGTGCATCAGTATATGGCTTGGTTACCCTAGGGTCCTCATGAATACGTGTTACAGTATTTTCAAACTCAAACGAGACTTCACAAATATCAGTAGCACCAGACACTGGTGCAGCACTGGCATAATGTGGTGTGCAACACAAGGGAATATGACCTTCACTTGCAAACAGTCCAGATGTTGGGTCAAGTCCTACCCAGCCTGCACCAGGAATATATACCTCAGCCCAAGCATGAAGATCTGTGAAATCCTTTTCAGGTCCGCTGGGTCCGTCCAGTGATTTCACGTCGGCAGTGAGTTGAACTAAATAACCAGATACAAATCTTGAAGCCAAGCCAAGATGTCTTAAAACTTGTACTAAAAGCCAAGCTGAATCTCTACAAGAGCCTAGTCGTTTAGTTAATGATTCTTCGCAGGTCTGAACACCAGGTTCCATCCTTATCGTATAATTAATTTCTTTGGATACCCTGCGGTTAACATCCACCAAAAAATCTACGATTCTAATTTTCTTTTGTCGATCTATTTGTTTAAGCCATTCTGTAAGTAAAGGACCATTTTCTGTCACTTCAAGATATGCTACAAGCTCTTTTTTTAATTGGGTAGAGTATACAAATGGATATTTTTCTGCATATTCCTCTACAAAAAAGTCGAAAGGATTAATTACCTCCATGCGAGCAATTACCTCTACGTCAACAATTAACTTAGTAGTTTTTTCATTAAATACTATTCTCGCTTGATAGTTGCCAAAAGGATCTTGCTGCCAATTGATAAAGTGATCTTTCGGTTCAATATTAAAGCTATACCCTTCAATAGGTGTTCTACTGTGTGGTGCTGGCCTCAACCTAAACACGTGAGGAGACATCCCAACTAAGCGATCGTACAAGTATGTAGTCTTGTGTCGAATTGCTACTTTTATTGCCATAACAGGTTCATTTTAAAGGTATGTAGTGCAAAAAACTTTGTTTTTTTACAAATTAAATCAAAATAGAATCCTCAATTTACTAATTACTATCAAAATTGCAAAACCTAGGCAATAATTATATATTATTTACATCGTAGTAGAACAAAATAGAACTTTTGTAGAATAATATTATTTGTATATTTGTATTCTTCTTTACTTATTATTTCTTTTATTTTGAACTTGGTTAGGAAAAAAAGCTTAAAAATTGTTTTAGGCATTAACCTATTATTTTTTATTCTTGGTTGTATTCTGTTTTTGTTTATTGTTTTTCCTAATAAACAACTATTAGTTGATTTACGATTTGCCTTGTTTTCTAGCAAGGTTTCGATTTCTGAGTTTAAGTCATCTCTTCCTATTTTAAAAGCTTCATATGATTTTAAAATCGATCCTTCTGTGCAAGTATATAAACTTCTAATTGACGAAACTGAAATACTTAAAATAGCCAAAACTATAAAAATAACAGGAACAAGTACACGATCATACATTAACCTTAATGATAAAATTGAAAATATCAATACCAATCATGGCTATTGTTCTGATTTTTCTGAAGTATTTTTGGCTATGGCGTTAAAAAACGGTTTCAAGGTTAGAGAGGTGCATACTTATTACCATACAATTAACGGTTTTTATAATGACAGTAGTCAGAAATGGGTATTTATTGATGTAAATTTTGGGCTATTGGCTAAAGACAAAAAAGGAAATAACCTAAGCCTAGAAGAAATGCAGCAGTTCTATCTTGATAAGGATACAATTTATTTTTACGACTATTTTGCAGATTCTATAGTTTTTAACCAGTTTACAAGTACCAATCATAATTATAATAATCCAAATTCATTTAAGATGATTGCTCTTACCTTGGGAAATAATGTTTATGAGGTAGATAATTATTCAAACAAATTCTCCTTTTTACCTAAGGAATTTCAACAAATGATTAATATGTTCTTGGGGATTCAACCAAAATATGCCTATTACATCGATCAAACAAAATATGAGGACAGATATGCACAATTGCTGAATAAAGTTTATATTGTTTTGGTAATAATGGTAATAACTTGGTTGGCAATAAATTTTTTAGTTTATCTTAAGTTAAAATCGATTTAGAATGTGTGGTATTTCTGTTTATTATGGTAATGACCAACATTTTGGTACCACTTTTATAAATAGAGCTAATCAGCTTTTGGCACATAGAGGACAGGTGGAGAAAAATGGAATTGAATTAGGAAGAACAAACAAACTTGACGATATATGGAACGAATCCTTTTTTGGTGTACATTTACCACATCTCGTGAACTATGATGATCGTAATGCGATGGCAAGATCCATAGAAGGTAGAATGCCATTTTTGGATCGTAGGCTAGCTGAATTATTGTCTCAATATCAATCAGGTATATCTGCACAATTTGTTTCGAATTTAATTGAACTTAAGTATATGGTAATTAACTTTTTAAAAAGTTTAAAATCAAAAATTTAAAGTGAATTTTATCATATTAATTTCTTTTGCAATAAATCTTTTTGGGGTATTTAATAATGATCCAATAATAATTTGCATATCACAGATCCTGTTGTGTTTGGGGTTTTTATTCGAGCATTATTCTAAGAATCAGATTTCAAACTTGAACCCCATCGTATTTTATAATTTGGGAATGCTTCTTACTTCATGTGCCCATACATATGCTTTCTTAAACATCGACAAAAAGGACACACTAACATATAATTATTTTCACTATTCCATTCCAGAACATTATGTTTTGGCAATGGAAATTTTCTACCTTGGAGTAATAAGTGTAACATTAGGTTTTAATTTTGGACTAAATTTTCGTCCAATAGTTCCCAAATTACAATTTTCACTTCCTTCTTCGGCCAATTATTTCGTTTTTGGGATAATAGTTACTTTTCTTATATTTTTCAGTAGTTTTATATCTTTACCCGGGGCTTTGCAAAAAATATTTTTGTTACTACCATTATTTTATATTTTTATTGTAGTTAGAAAATCTTTTATAGAGGATATAAAAATTTTAAGGGTTTATGGCTTAGTTGTAATGTCTTTAATTACTTTTCAAACAATCTTATTTTCATATCTGAGATCAGCCATAATAATGCCTATAGTAGTTTATCTCTTTGCTACATTAACTACCAAACGAACCATCAGATCTTTTTTAACTGTAGATGTGATTTTACTATTTTGTTTGATGCTATATTTGAATAGCTACTTTAGTGTTTTTGGTGAAAATAGATCCGGGATCTCAACTGGTTACGCAAGAATAGGACAATTGTATGAATTAAATAAGAATAAAAACAGCAATAAACCAAATGAAGAAGGACCAGCTCGACAAGATATATTTGCAAGGGCCTCTTTAATTAATCAGTTATCTCAAATAGGACGGTTGGTAAAGGAGGATGGATTTTACGACGGCAAAACACTTCTTTATCTTACCTTTGCTTTTATTCCAAGATTTGTTTGGCCAGAAAAGCCTATAATACAGCAAGGTGGATGGTTTGCTCTAAGAATAGGGCAAGCTATTCAAAATGAGTACGGTAAATATAATAATTCTGTAAACATGACTATTTATGGTGAGTTTTACCTGAATTTTGGATTTGTAGGTTTAATTATATGCGGTTTTCTTTTTGGAATGTTTATCTGCCAATTTTGGTTGGTTAGTGATTTTAACGGAAATCATAATAATTTACTTGGCGCAGGATTTGGGTTAACATTAATTTTAGCAGGTTTTTTTCAATTGGGTGCCGATTTGCAATTTATAGTAACACAAATTGCTGTATATTTAATGCTTTTGGCAATTAGTCTAATATTAAAGAAATCAAATGGTTAAAATATTATGCATCGGACCTTTATGGAGAGGTAGCGATGCTGGTGCTTTATTTAGGGCATTAGCAAGAATAGGATATCTCACAGAGATTATTGATGATAACTATTTTGTTCCTTTAAATGCTATTTCGTTTACAACAAAGGTCATCTCAAAACTTGGAAGAGGCTTGTTTATAAGGGATTTTAACCACCAAGTCCTTAAAGTTGCAAATCAGTTTCAACCCAATATTTGCTTGATTTATAAGGGCGCTTTTATACAGCCAGAGACACTCAGAATACTAAAATCAAAAGGAATTGGTATAATAAATTTTTACCCTGACGTGAGTTTCCACACACATGGTAATCTTTTGCCTATTACTTTACCTATGTATGATCACATTTTCACAACCAAAACCTTTGGAATATATGATATGAAGCAACAGTTGGGAATTACAAATAGCACCTTCATTCCTCACGGATTTGACCCAGAAATACATCGACCTCTACCCAAAATAGATATTCATTCATATTTCCAGTCAGATGTTTCATTTATAGGAACTTGGTCTCCAAAAAAGGAATATTATCTTAGCAAAATAAAAAATGATTTTCCCAGTCTTAATCTTAAAATATGGGGGCATTTATGGCAAAAAGCTTCCAAAAGCGATTTAGCTGACAATATTCAAAATAGTGTTGTGAATGGGGATCTTTTTGCATTAGCAATTAGTAATAGTAAAATTAACTTAGGGTTGCTATCAGAAAAGGTAAGAGGTTCCTCCTTAGGAGATCAAATTACCTCAAGAACATTTCAAATTCCTGGTGCTGGGGGGTTTTTGTTACATGAAAGAACCGATGAGGCCTTGCAATATTTTAAAGAAAATGAAGAAGCAGGATTTTTCGGGTCTCCAGATGAACTTGTTTCAAAAATAGATTACTTTTTGAATAACAATAATGAACGAATTCAAATAGCCGAAAACGGAAAAAGGCGTGCTTGGGAAGATTATAAACTTGACAACAGGGCACAATTATTAATTCAAAAATTATATGAAAATAAAATTTTATGAACTATAAAGAAGTTATTTATCAAAACTATGTTTCTAACCATAACGAACAACTTTATGGTAAAGAAACCCTAGAAAAGATAAAAAATAATTTTCCAGCATGGAAATATTATTTTTACAGTTTACTACCAACTAATAAAAACGCAAAAATATTAGATATCGGTTGTGGTAACGGTGCTTTTGTTTATTTTCTTCATTCACTGGGTTTTAACAATACACAGGGAATAGATGTGTCTAATGAGCAAATAATGGTAGGACAGAATCTTGGTATAAAAAATTTGCTCGTTAATGATATTAAACAATATTTAACAAACAACAACGAACTCTTTGATTTGATCATAGCACGGGACGTAATTGAGCACTTTACTAAAGACGAGGTATTTGAAATTAATATATTGGTAAATAAATCGTTACCGCCAAGCGGGGGTTTTTTGATACAAGTTCCAAACGGTCAAGGTTTATTCCACACATCTATATTTTATGGTGATTACACCCATGAATGCGCTTATACAATAAGTTCACTTAATCAAGTTTTTAAGAATACAGGATTTAAGAATGTTATTTGTAAGCCAACTGGTCCTGTACCCTCTGGGTTTATTGCTTTTCTTAGATTTATTGCTTGGAAGGTGGTGGTGATTTTTATTAAAATAATTAAAGGAATAGAAACCGGAAATCCAAGTGGAATATTTACCCAAAATATAATTGCCTTAGCCCAAAAATAAAAATGAAAATTTATAGTGAAAATAAACAAATCATTCATTTTTTCGCTAAAGCATTATTAATGTATTTAGCTTGGTTTGTTGCTTATGATTTATATTTAAGGGAAAATGGGTTGGCAGATTCATGGCTAACAAACACTGTTACAGACCATTCTATAAGTATATTGCGTTTGTTAGGGTTTGATGCTACACACACCTATGGGTTTAATACACACCATCAAGTAAGTATTGAAAATATCAAAATGTTAGGCATTTCAAATGCTTGTAATGGTCAAGTGCTTTATCCTCTTTTTGCTGGATTTGTTATTGCCACACCAGGATTTTGGAAAAATAAATTGGTGATGGTGTTGATCGGAATTGTTTCTATTTATATTGTCAATATTTTAAGGATAGTATTCTTGATAATTATAAGATACTATAAACCAGAATATTTGGCGTTTAATCACAAATATACCTTCGTGATATTGGTTTATTCATTTATTTTTTTTCTTTGGATTTTCTGGGTTAATAAGTTTTCAAGGTTAAAATTTGATTAACAGATGAATTCTTCATTAACTAGAAAAATTGGACTAACCTTAATTTTGATATTCAACTTGGTTAACGGATATATTAGATATGCTTACGTTATAAATTTTACAGACGAGTCTAAACCCTATATATATTCAAGGAAAGACACAAAACAATATGAATATCCAACAGGAATGGAAAAGTTAAAAACCTCAGCCAAAAATGATCCACGCTGGATATCAGTTATTTATTATAGTGCGGTTGCCATTTTAAGTACATTATTGTCAATTTACTTACTATTTGGTACTAGAAAATGGGTTGTCTTAGCTGCAATATTTTATTTAATTTTAATTTTGGTATGTCTACTTTTATTATCTATATCTTTAGTTTCAAAATCATATAATATAGGGTATGGCTTAGCTCAAGATATTAAAAATCTTATTCAAACTCCATTTTTTTCTCTATTTTTAATTGCCACCATATATTTGTTCAATAAACCCAATGATAGAAGTAAGGCTCTTTTCTCGAGATAAAAAAATAGGGAACTTTAGCATTGAGGAACTATTTTTACAAATAACCCTTAATCTTCAAAAAAGAGTAAAATTCCATCACAGCTACACCATAAAAGAGTATAACCTCTTAAAAAATATTTTTTTGCTTTCTAAGGATAACTCCAAAATTAACCATGTCACTGGGGATGTTAATTATTTATGCTTAGGCTTGCCTAAAAATAATACAATTCTCACGGTTCATGATCTCGGCCACTATGAAAATACCTTGAAGGGTTGGAAAAAACATATATACAAATTTTTATGGTTAGATCTGCCTTTTAATAGAGTCGGCAACATCACTTGTATTTCTGAGTTTACAAAAGAGAGAATTATCAAATGTTGCAAGATAGACCCAAGTAAAATTAAAGTTATTTATAATCCTTATCCTAAAGAATTTCATTATTCACCCAAATTTAAAATAAATGAAGTACCTATAATTCTACAAATAGGGTCTGGGCACAATAAGAATGTGGAAAAATTAATTTTGGCAGTAAAGGATTATAGGTGTAAAATAGTTTTTATTGGCAGACTTTCAAATATCACTTTAGGATTGTTAGAAATATATAATATCAATTTTATTTGCCGAACCAATCTTACTTATCAAGAGATATACGAGGAGTATGTCAAATGCGATCTATTATACTTTGCCAGCACCTATGAAGGATTTGGTATGCCCATAGTGGAAGCACAAGCTGTTGGTAGGCCTGTAATTACCTCAAACGTGGCCGCAATGCCGGAAATTGCTGGAGATGGTGCGATTTTGGTAGACCCTACAAACGAAAATGATATTTTGGATGCCATTAAGACCATTTGTGACGATGAAACTAAACGTACAGAACTTGTTAATAACGGGCTTAAAAACATAGAAAGATTTAAAATCGATAAAATTTGTAATTCATATTTTGAATTATACCAATCAATATGGGTAAAATAAAAATACTTTTTTTGTATTCAGAGTTGATGGGATACAATAGTGCTTGGTTTAAGGGATTAAATGAGGCATCGGATGTAGAAATTCTCGTAGTACATTGGGATAAGAACAAACTTACTCCTTTTCAAACAGAAGAAATTGGTAATGTAACATATCTTAAAAGGTCTATACTAACCTATAAAGAATTACTTAAAACTTGTGAAGCCTTCAATCCAAACATAGTGTACATTTCTGGTTGGATGGATAAAGACTATTTAAAAATAGGATACCAACTTAGAAAAAATGGTTCAATTTTAATTGGAGGATTGGACACTCATTGGACTGGGTCATTAAAACAACATTTAGGGAGAATACCCTTGTCTATAGCCCTGGGCAAAATCTTTGATTATTTATTCGTACCTGGGAGATATCAATTTGAATATGCAAAAAAACTTGGGTTTTCAAATGATCAAATTATAATGGGTCTTTATTGTGCCAATTTGGAACTTTTTTTGCCAATCAAAGGCAAGAAAGCATTAAAAAACATATTATATATTGGTCGTTTTAGTGAAATAAAAAGGCCTCTTTGGTTATATGATGTGTTTAATGAAATAAAGGAAGAATATAAGGATTGGTCACTAACAATGATTGGTAATGGCCCTTTAAAACCAGGACTGAAGTCGACACATCAAATAGAAATCATAGATTTTTTACAACCAGCATTATTAACGCCATATATCGAAAATGCATCCTTTTTTTGTCATGTAAGTGCACATGAGCCTTGGGGATTGGTAATTCACGAGATGGCTGCGGCAGGATTACCAATAATTAGCACAAATGAATGCGGTGCAGCATCTCTTTTTGTTAAGCATGGCTACAACGGAAAAATATTTGATGCGAAGTCTAAATCTGATTTTAAAGCCAAACTCATACAAATGATGAACATGTCTGAGCAAGAATTGATTACCATGGGACAAAGAAGTAAGGAATTGTCCAAACAAATCACGCCAGAAATCTGGGCGTATACATTTTTGAGTGTTCTAGAAAAATAATTCTATTTTGAAGTAGCTTTAAATTTCGACTCAGTAGGAAAATGTGTTAAAAATAAAAAAAACAGGCCCACAAATGCGGCTAAAAATTTTATATCGGCTGTTAAAAAATAGAATGTTACACTTAATATGATAGGTATTTCCACACTTAACCATATAATGAAACAGGCTTTTCCAAACCTCGCAAGCTGTATTTCAATATTTTGATCTTTAGTATTTTGGGTTTCTTTTTGATACCAAATCTGTCCTACTATCGCTGAAATTATGGCAACTACTGGTAGAAGAACTACAAAGGATGAATAAGTTGGCAATCCCGTATGATTGCTAGAAACAATAAAATAAGTTGCAATTCCACAAAATACTTGGCTAATGCATATCATTATAAATATGAATTGTAGTCTTTTTATTCGGTTATTAGTTTCCATTGATGTTGTTACGTTTTATTGTAGTGTAAAAATAGCCAGCTTCATTTTCAAAAACCAAACATTTACTTTGTTCTTTAACTCCATAAAATGAAGAATGCCAGACATCAATTGTAACATAATTTAATGAGTGGCCATATTCATTCACTGAGCTAATTTCAAACCCATCTTTAAAAAAGTCTGGATGAATGTGCCAAAGCTGTCTTGCATGAAGATTAGTTCTCTTATTTTTTATTTTAGAATAATCAACCTTATCTTCAATATCCCATTGAGGCAGTAATTTGTGCATCATTATTTTTCTGGAATGCACAATACCTTCTTTTATTTGTGCAAATGCTTGGATTTTGCCTTCAAAAATTAAATCACTGCTAGTTTCACTTGTATTTGCTCCAAGAGCCTGTGACCAATAGTACCAAATAAATCTACCACCTTTTTGCATTTGGTTGTGTTTGCCAAGCATAACCGTACTATGAGAGGCCGTTCCAGTAAAGTAATTTAACAACGCTGGGTCGGTGTTGTACATATAGGATCCATTGTCTCTTATGAGATTTTTACCTTCATACCAAATGTCCATTGTAAGGTTATCAGCTTGTTGTGGCCTATCTTTATGACTGCCGCATCTCACAGCTGTAAAACCATTTGTGTTTCGCAACACATAAAAACCTCCCTTCTCAAATTTTGAAATACAGGAGTTGCTTGTTACTTTGGTTTGTTCTTGTATAGTCGTTGCTCCATACCAAAAAATGTCTTCAACCCAATCTAAATTATTAGTAATAGTTTGGTTGTTAAGGCTATAATTTAATGCGTTAAGTTGTGGATAAAAATTTCTATAATCAGCACTGTTTAGTTTAAAAAACAAGGCACCATCATTGGCGCCATAATTTGGCAAATAACCTGTTTTGATATCTTGATTGGCTTGCAGTAGTTGGAAACTTTTAGTGAATCTATCTAATACTTTTTCACTCCAAGTCTCATTATTTTTTTTAGCTAAAAGTTGTGCCCAGGTAAAAAGTTGTACTGCCACTCGATGATAGTTATGAGAAAATTGTAAAAAAGTACCATCCTCATATATTTGGTACTCGACCTCCTGTTCAAAATATTTTTTACCAATGGCCTTCCAACGGCTGCTATCGGCGAATTTTGGAAACAAAAGCCCAACAAGGTATAAAGTTAACGTTTCAGTTAAGGCATGATTATTTCTTACAGCGATTCTCGAAAAATCAATATTAGTTTCAACGTGTTTAATTTGTAGCTCAATTGAATTTAGAATCTTAAAAAATAATGTTTCTGTAAGAATTTTCGAATTTTTATAGTAGTAAAGGGCATAAATCCAATTGAGTACTCTTAAAGAAATTTCTTGGCTGCATTTATAATTAGGGCCACAATTGGGTTGGTTTTTATTAATCCAGTCTTCAATATTATTAAATACCATTTCTGATTGGTCACTATCAAAATGATAATCGTATCGTATAAGCATATACAAAAACGAGAATCTTGACTTTTCCCAAACATATTTTATATCTCCTTTAATAGGATCTAAATCTGGAATGTTTGCCCAAAATGTGGTTGAATCGTATTTAATTCCATTGTAAGGGTTTGTTAGCCAATCATAATCAAGTCCAATGTTCAATTTTCTCGCATTAAAAAATGTCAATTCTCCTTTTAGATATGATTGATATTCATTATTTAATGTTATTCTAGCTTCCTCAGAAATTTTATATTTTGGAAGTACCTCTTTACATTCTATAAAAAATGGCAGTGCTGATTTTCTCCAATCGGCCAAGCTCATAGTGTTATTTTGAAATGGAGTTGTCGGATAATACCATTTTAAAATGCCAATTTTTACTTTTAGGGCATAAATAACTCTAAACATAATATACCTCCAGCCCATGTTACCTATGAAGTCAACTAGAAGAAAGATTTTTTTCATTCGTTATTATTTTAATTTTACCCATTCGAAGGTAATAAACGATAATTTGGCAACTACCTACTACATTTTACTGTAGCGTTCTATCAACTTCGGATTTGTTTCAGTTTTTTTAATGTTTTCGATAATTTCTTTGGCGTTTGGCAGTTCTTTTAACTCATTCAGCAATTTAAATGCAGCATATCGTACCCAATAATAAAAATTATTCCTGGCTATCGGTTCAACTACCTTAAATCCTGCCAGTTGTATGCTAGGAGGCATTTTCTTTAAATACTTTGAAAAATCTGCCAATAAATAGTAAAGTTCAGTACCACTATTATTATTTATTTTATTTACAAACCAATCTAGTTTTGAAGAATCGTTTTTATTGGAATAATACTCAGCGAGGGTACTTGTTATTTCTTTATTATTAAGTAATTCATATTTTTTTAAAATGATGTCTGCATCTTTAGGATTCAGTTTAAGATAGCAGCTAAGCCCAGCCGAAACTACAGAATACGCGCTATCATTCATGGCGTTTTTATAGACATCAACCAAAGTAGAATCTTTATATTCAGAGCATAAATACAAGGCTCTTGCTTTGGTTCGTGGTTTTGTCTCATTAAGAGCCATTTCTTTAAATCTTTTTTTTACGATTTCGCTATCTTTAATAAGCGAGTTTGACAAAGACAAAGAGGCAAGTTCTCTTAAATACCAAAATGTATCATTGGTTGCACCAAGCATAAAGTTTGCAACAACACTATCGGTTTTAGCGTGTTTTGAAAGTTTCGTAATTGCTTCAAATCGAGCCATATACTTATTTGCATTTTTATATTGAAAAATAAATTCCTGAATGGATTTATTATTTTTTGACGTACCAACAATCTGATGATCCGCATCAAATAGTACTAAATCTGGTTTGCTACTGGCCGCAAACTCAAATTGCTGGAAGGACTTTTCTACAACTATTTTATGTTGTATTTTTTGACCATTCACCCAGATATCCACCTTCACTGGCATTTTATATATTGGTGAGTATGCAGAATCTTGCATTTGAAGTACAGAAAGCTTCACTTTACCTGGTTCATAAGAATGCTCAACTGCTAGATTCACATGCCCTGGGGCCAGAAAATATTGATTAAAAAACCAATTTAAATCTTCTCCTGTGATCTGTTCAAATGCTAACCTAAGGTGATGAATTTCAACGGGTTTATATGCGTTTTGATGCAAATAATAAGATAAAGATTTAAAAAATGCTTCGTCTCCAACATATTTTCGAAGTATGTGTAGAATACATCCACCTTTGGCATAGGAATGGCTATCAAACATCTCCTCTTTGTCCCCATAATTAAATCGTATAAGAGGTTCTTGTTTTGAGATTGATTCTCCCAAATACTCGTCATGCTCATTTTGAAGATGATAATCTGCAGCATCTTCACCATTTTTATATTCTTCCCATAAGTATTCAGAGTAATTGGCAAATGACTCATTAAGAGGTAGATTTGCCCACGATTCACAAGTAACTAAATCACCAAACCAATGGTGAAACAGCTCATGAGCAATTATAAAATCCCAGTTTTTGTCTAGTTTTTCTCTATCGTCTATTTGTAGTGCTTCCATAAACACAGCCGCAGAAGTGTTTTCCATCGCCCCAGAAACATAATCCCTTACCACCACTTGTGCATATTTATCCCAAGGATACACATAACCAAGTTTATTGGAAAAAAACTCCAACATTTCTGGTGTATTTCCAAATATCGACTTGGCATAACGTTCATAACTTTTTTCTACATAGTAGCTCACTTCCATGTCTTTCCAGCTTTCTTCTACTTTGGCAAATTCCCCAACCGCTATCATAAATAGGTATGGCGCATGAGGTTTGTCTTGTTTCCAATAGTCTGTCCGTGTGCTATTTTCGTTTTGTTTCGAATACACCAACACACCATTACTTAGCGTTTTGAAGTTGTTTTCTACTGTAATATAAGTCTCTTGGCTCATCCTGTCATTGGTTGTTTCTATTGTAGGAAACCAACAAGATGAAGACTCGGTCTCCCCTTGAGTCCATATCTGGCGAGGCTTTTCCTTGTCAGTGCCATCATGGTTGATGAAATATAAACCTTTATCTGAGGTTATGGCCTCGCTTCCAGATAGTTGGCGTCTTTCTGGATTAGCCACATAACCAATTTTTACTGTAAAAGTATCGATACTTTGGTATGGCTTATTTAGAGCTATAACCAATTTTACATCATTATATTTATATTTTAATTCAACTTCGTTTTCCTTTGTAATTAATTTAACATATTGAATATCAAAGCTTTTTGCATCTAACACTAAAGAGTCTTGTGAGGTAAAATACGGTCTGGTTGTAATAGTGGCTATACCTATCAACTGCCTTTGGCTCCAGTTAAAACTTACCTCCAACTTGGTGTGAATTAAATCAAACAGTAAGGTTTTTGATGGATTATAGGAATATTTTTTTGATACCCATTCTGGTTTGTCGGGCTTATTATTTTTAGTGATGTTGTTTTTTTTACAAGAAAATAAGAAGCAGGTTGATATAAAAACAAGGAGTATTAATTTACGAATCATTTTCTATTAGAGATAAATGCAATGTTAAAGTAACAAAATTAACAAATATTGTTTTATAATTCGATTTAGTGGTATGTATTTCGCCAAGTCGAAAAAAGCATTACTATCAAGTAAAATATTTTACTAGCTTTGCGGCTAAATTTGAGAATTGATAATGCACATACAAGTAATAAAGTCAAAAATACATCGCGTAAAAATTACCCAAGCAGAACTTAATTATGTTGGGAGTATTACAATAGACGAAGACTTGCTCGATGCGGCCAACATGATAGAAGGCGAGCGAGTGCAAGTACTCAATATTAACAATGGCGAAAGACTTGAAACATATATTATTAAGGGGCAAAGAGGTTCCGGTACCATATGTATGAATGGTCCAGCAGCTAGAAAAATGCAGGTGGGAGATATAGTTATAGTAATCTCCTACGCATCTATGGATTTTGAAGAGGCCAAAACATTTAAACCGTGGCTGGTATTCCCAACGGACGCTAATAAGTTACCGTAGTCATTACTGGTTTAGTTTATCATCATCCCTTAAGCCTACTTCTTAAGAATAATTATAAATTAAATTGTGGTTTTATTAATTCAATAAAAATTATCCTAAATTTGAACATCAAAATTTTTAAATTATAATGAAGAACGATCACATCACTAAAGCTTTATTTGTTGTTCTTTTTCTCATCATTTCATTTGTTGGAGCAACACAATGTGGTAGCAAATACAATACTACTAAGTTCAAGGACCCAGCAAGGGATGAAAAATGGGTTTATGGCGATTCTACTGCCGCTAAATAGTCGTCAGCATTTTTGATCTGATTAAATTGAACAAAGGCGAAATAAGTCAATACATTAGAATTTTTGTATTGTTTTTTGTCATTTTCATAGCCTTTGTTTTATTCTTGGATCTATGTACATATGCCTTAGAATTTTCAGCCACCTCGTACCTTTCAAAATTAATAACGACAGTTAATAATCCTTTTATTGGCTTTTGTTTTGGTATACTAGCAACTGCAATCCTACAAAGCAGTTCCACCATAACCACACTTGCAGTTGTTATGGTGGCCAGCAATACCATAACACTAGAGTACGCAATACCTATAGTTTTTGGCTCTAATATTGGAACTACCTTTACCTGCCTTATTGTATCCGTTTCACATTATGATAAGAGCGCTGAATTTAAGAGAGCAACTACAACTGCTTTTTTGCATCACCTTTTTAATATAATTTGTGCAATTATTTTCTTTTCAATTGAATTAGGATCAGGATTATTTAGCAATCTTTCATATGTATTAGGTAAACAACTTAAAACGGCTGTAGGCTCGGGTTATTTTAATACTGTAAATCCTATCCAAACTATTTTAGATCCAGTAAAAAAGTTGATTGTACTTAACATTACTAGTCCATATATTTTATTAGTTGTTGCAATCATTGGTCTTTATATTTCTTTAAGGTTCATAGTTTGGTTTTTCAACAATCATCTAATGGACTATTCAAGCAAGATCTTTAAGCCCACCTTGTTTCAAAATCGTTATAAAACATTCTTTACTGGGTTGATAAGCACAGCTGTTGTGCATTCAAGTAGCACGACCACCTCTCTTATGGTACCATTGGCAGCTACCAATAAGATCTCTTTTAAGGGTGCATTTAATTTTATTATAGGCGCCAATGTGGGCACTACACTTACCGCCTTATCTGGAGCATTTTCAAAATCAGAAACAGCTATTAGTGTAGCCATAGCTCATGTTTTGTTTAATGTGATAGGATTAATTATTTATTTTTATATCCCTAAAACATTAAATACCACTGTAACTATTGCTTCAATTTTAGCTCGATTTTTCGAGAAATACCGTTTGTTTTTTCTTGTTTATATTGCGATTATTTTCTTTATTATTCCATTTTTACTTATTTTAGTTTATTAATCAATTTTAACTTAAAGTATGAATTCGATTAAAAAATGGATAATAGTTTTAATGATTTTTAGTAATTTATTGGCTTTTTCACAAACCAAGCAAACTTGGTATAGTCCTGAATCAATTCAACAATTCAATTATTATCGTTTTTTCTCGAATAAAAACTTTTTTGGTGCAACTGCAGGTTTTCAATTGAGTTCTAATGAATACTTAATTAATTACCTTTCGAAAAAAGCTTCACCAGGCTTTAATAGTGGCTTTATAGAGTTGTTTTACAACTTCAGCTTGAACGAAAATCAAAAGTGGAATTTAATCTGTAAGGCACATGTAAGAGAAGGAAGTGATATAAATTATCGAAGTAGTTATCCTTATGAGTCAGTCAAATTCATAAATTTATCTTTTATACACGTTGGTAAGGCTCGCTCTCTTCAAGTAATTAAAGAAGGAGGTATAAAATATATTATTCTTTCTACAGATAAATTAACAGATGTTTATGGAGTTTTTGGTTTGGCCCATAAGGTTAAAATTGGATCTAAAAACCTAAGAATCGCAAGTAAGTTAGAAGGACATTGGCTTTCGTTTATGGATAAGAACAATAATCTTTATAATCTACGAGGAGATAACGTAATACAGAAAGTTGATCAAACTAGATTTGTTATTGAAACATCTACGTTTATCACAAAATCTTTTAATATTAAAATAGGCCATCAATTTTTTACAGAATACTATAGCTCTGCCAATGAGTTTTATAATAAGCGTAACGAAATCAGGTCGATTTTTCAAATGGAGCTAAGTAAGTACGTTACCATTGAAGGCCAAAAGGAATACTCTTATTTATTTTGATATTTGAGAGCTTCAGTAGTTACGTATTGTTTATACAGAGAATTAAATAATTAGATATTTTTGAAAATATTTTTGCAAAGTTAAAAATTACATCTATCTTTGTGTCCCTTTTTCAAGGGCATATTCCATATATTGAATCAAGATAAACAGATAATACATTGGACGCGTTAAGTTATAAGACCGTATTTGTCAACAAAGAAGCAGCTGAAAAAGGCTGGGTGATTGTTGATGCAGAAAATCAGGTTGTGGGCCGTATTGCGAGCAATATAGCGAAGGTAATCCGTGGTAAAAACAAACCCAGTTTTACGCCAAATGCAGATTGTGGAGATAACGTTATCGTTATCAATGCTGGCAAAGTGAGATTTACTGGTAAAAAATTCAATGAGAAAATTTACCTAACTCACACGGGTTATACTGGAGGTCAGCGTGAGGCCACTCCAAGAGAGACCATGGCCAAAAATCCAACTCGTGTTTTAGAACATGCCATCAAGCACATGCTTCCTAAAACAAGATTAGGCAGAAAGCTTTTTAACAATGTATATATTTATGCTGGTAGCGAGCATCCTCATGAAGCGCAACAGCCTAAAGAAATCAAATTTTAATATTAGATTCGATGGAAATCACCAACACCATAGGTAGAAGAAAAACCGCAGTTGCTAGAATCTACATCAAGTCTGGCAAGGGATCGGTTACTGTAAATGAAAGAGAATTGAAAGAATATTTTCCTTCAGAGATTCTTCAGACAATAGTAAATCAGCCTTTTGCACTTGTAGGTGCAGAAAATAAGTATGATGTTAATGTTAACGTAAAAGGTGGTGGAATCGCTGGTCAAGCAGAAGCTGTTAGACTTGCTATCACCCGTGCTCTTTGCGAATTAGATAACGAATTTAGAGCTCCTCTTAAGAAAGAAGGGTTTGTTACGCGCGATCCTCGTATGGTGGAAAGAAAGAAATTTGGTAGAAGGAAAGCTCGTAGAAGATTCCAGTTCAGTAAACGATAGTCAATATTTAAGAAAGATAAAGGATGTCAAAAAAAATCGAATATCAAGATTTGTTGGATGCAGGTGTTCATTTTGGACACATGACTAGAAAATGGAACCCTAAAATGGCTCCATACATTTTCATGGAAAAAAATGGTATCCACATCATCGACTTAAATAAAACTGTTGCTTGTCTTGATGAGGCTACTGCAGCAATTAAAAACATAGTACGTTCTGGAAGAAAAATTATGTTTGTTGCTACTAAAAAACAAGCAAAAGAGATTGTTTCTGAAGAAGCAAAGAGACTTAAAATGCCTTACGTGACTGAGAGATGGTTGGGTGGAATGCTCACTAACTTTGTTACTGTGCGTAAGTCACTAAAGAAAATGTCTTCAATTGATAAGATGATCAAAGATGAAACTTTTGATAGTCTTGCCAAAAGAGAGCGATTAATGATCAACAGAGAAAGAGAAAAGCTTGAAAAATTGTTAGGCGGTATCGCTGAACTAACAAGACTTCCAGCAGCTTTGTTTATTGTTGATGCTAAGAAAGAGCACATTGCCATAGCTGAAGCACATAGATTAAACATTCCTGTTTTCGCTATTGTAGATACTAACACTGATCCTAATCAGGTTGATTATCCAATACCAGGTAATGATGATGCTTATAAATCAATAGCTGTAATTACAAAAGCTATTAGCAACGCAATTGAAGAAGCATTGGAAGAAAGAAAACGTAGCAAAGACGAAGAGACCAAGGACGATGAAAGTGAGTCGATTTTGGAGGATGGAGTTCCTGCAGTTTCCTCAAAAGAAGACGCTTAGATACTTAACAATTAAATAACATAAAATTGAACATTAAATTTATTTTTAGTGTTCAATTTTCATTTTATACCTCTACTTTTGTGCTGATGCTTTAATAAGTATTTCAGCAAAATATTTGTAATGCCTTACACACAAAAGGCTTTTTAATAGTTAATCTTTAAAACTTTATAACACTATGTCAACTGTAACAATTTCTGCACAAGACGTGAACAAACTTCGCTCCATGACTGGTGCGGGCATGATGGATTGCAAAAAAGCCCTAACTGAAGCCAATGGAGACTTTGAGGCTGCGGTAGATTTATTAAGAAAAAAAGGTCAAAAGGTATCAGCTGCAAGAGCTGAAAATGCCACTTCCGAAGGTATTGTTCTTATTCAAGTAAGTGCTGACGGTACAAATGGTAAATTGCTTGCGTTGGCTTGTGAAACTGAGCCTGTATCAAAAGTTGCTGATTTTCGCAATCTTGCTCAAAACATCTTGGATTCGGCAATTGAGAAAAATCCTACAACTGCGGACGAACTTGCAGCGCTTACTGCGGCTGACGGACGTGCATTGGGTGAACATATCATAGAATTGACGGGTAAAATTGGAGAAAAAATTGTTATTCAAGCCTATGAAAATGTTACAGGTGAGAAAATTGTTCCTTATATTCATTCAAATGGAAAATTAGGTGTATTGGTTGCTTTAAAAAATGTTGGCACTGCTGAGGTGTCTGAAGTAGGTAAAGATGTGGCAATGCAGATTGCAGCTATGAAACCTGTAGCTTTAGATAAGGATGACGTAGATCCACACACCATTGAAAGAGAAATTGAAATTGGAAAAGAGCAAGCTCGTGCTGAGGGTAAACCAGAGGCCATGTTGGAAAAAATTGCTCAAGGAAAACTGAACAAATTTTATAAAGAAAGTACTTTGTTAAACCAAGAGTTTGTTAAAGATAATTCTAAAACTATTACACAACTTTTAGATGGAGTAAATAAAGGTCTTACTGTGAGTGTTTTTAAAAGAATACAAATAGGAGGGTAACAAATTGGTTAAATTTGTTCGTAAAAAAAGGGGTAAGATGCAATCTTACCCCTTTTTTTATCTAATTCAGAAACAATTATTAAAACCTAGTTTTTATTTATTAATAAGCTTTTTAACCAAAAGACTTATCATGTATATTATTAGCAAAGTAACAGGAATAAATATAATCATGAACAATGCAAAAGAATCTTCAGTAAAAAATATTTTAGAAATTTGAACAGGAATCTTACCAAACATGATCGTCTAAGTTAAATCTTTAATATATACCTTTAAACATTTCTATGAGTATATACCAGCAAAGATACAAAAAGTAACCTTATTTTTGGATTATTTTAATTAAAATATTAATTTAAACTAGAATACCTGTTGGATTTCAGATTTAATGTACTTCAACGTCTTAGTGCATGGGTCTTCATTCTTTTGAATTAGTATTTCAAATATTGCTTTGGCTAATTCGATGCTTCGGCCTTCAACGTTAAGAGTTTCAGCCGCTGAATTAATAATACCTACAAGCTCTTCTACTGTCACCTTCACCATATTCCAAGAATTGTCTGACATATATACCTGCTGGGACAAGTTGTGATTAAATTCTTCTCTTATGTTCAAAATTAAAATTTGTTGAAGTTGTCCATTAGTAAGATTGGGATTATTTAGTCTAACTAATAAGTTGTTAGGTGATATTCTTTCCAGAAGTAAACAAACTCTTTCATAAGCCTGTAATCTTATTGGAAGTACTATTTCTGTATTTTTAATTTTAATTTCTACTAGTTTTCGTTCAAATTCTTTGTTCAAAAATGATTTTACTATCAAAAATACCCCGTATAGTACCAAGCCTGACGGCAACAATATTTTTATAAAGTCTAGAATGATTGTTTCCATGGTGTTATTATATTTGAAAGGCCAATACTTCTATTGGCCTTTATTGTAATTCGATTTAAATTGTTTTAATTATTTGCAATTGATATATTCAACTGACAGCACCGAGGTTGTATCAGTTCCAATGTTTTTGCCTTTGGTGTCAAGTTTTTCTTTTAATGTCAGCACTTTGGTAGGATTTCCTTTTTCATTGAATTCGTATTTGTATGTGTAAATGCTTGTTGGTTTGCCATTTATGCCAAATAATGTAAACTTAGAAATTAAATTTTGACCAGGAGAATAACTATAGGCCAACGGATAAGTGTAATTATTACGTTTGTTTAAATATTCGTATTTGGCCTCTACATATTTCTTTTTTTCTAAAACCAATTCTGTTGATATTTCGATGATATTACCTAAGGTGTCATAGGTATATTGGTCAATTTCTCTTGCTATGCCTCCTTTATTTTCGTCGGTTATTTCATAATAAGTGGTTGCAATTCTCAAATTTTTATTATCGTATTGATGCAACTGATATTCTTTAAGGTTGTTCTCAGTTATAGTATCATCATATATGAATTCTTTAACCAAGTTGCCCACTTTGTCATACTGATATAGTTCGTATTCTAAGCCTTCTTTATCAAAAATTTGTACTAGTTTTCCATCAGAGTCATAGGTGAAATCGATTTCCTCTTTTCGGTTGTTTTGAATTTTTACCAAATTTATTAACCTATTTAGGGTATCATATACCAAAGCTTCTTCAGTAGAATCTACAAAGTCATATTTGTCTATTTTACAGACAGCAGTAGGTGTTTCAACACCTGTTTCCTCTGTGTTAGAAGGCTTTTGGTTTTTAGAGCACCCACTAAGAATAAAAATTAATATGATTGGGATAAATGTCAAAATTGTTCTCATGATTTTACAATATATTATAAATGAGTAATTTTACAATAAAAAGAATATCTTCAAAACTATTTAAAAATATTACAAACAACAATCAAAAAGGAACTTATTTTGAATTGATTTGGTAAATTAGGTTAAAAGTTATTGAAGATTTGTAATGGTTAAGATAATAATTTTTATAGTTCGGGTTTATCAAATTTTGTTATCACCATTTTTTCCAAATGCTTGCAGGTATTTGCCAACTTGCTCACAATACACTATTGACGCTGTTAAAAAGTATGGAACGTTTCAAGGTGGAAAATTGGCCATTAAAAGAATATGTTCTTGTCATCCTTGGGGTGGTAAGGGCTTTGATCCTGTACCATAAATTATTTGGATTTTCCTGCAGACCACAAGAGTATAGCTTTAGATTTTTCCAATTTAGCCATTAAATCAAATAATTTGACCTCACTATCCAACATTTTGGTTTCTCTACTATTTACCAAAAAAACCGTACTCTCACCCACATCAAACTTGTATTTTTCTGCATTTAATAAAGCTGTTGTACTTTCAATCATGTTTTTTTGATTGCTAATAAGCTGGTAGTAGGTAACCACATCGTTTTGGGCAGACTTAACGTTAGTGGTGATCTCACGTTTTAACATCATTTGTTCAAAACTGGCCTGTTCGATTTTGATTTTGGACATTTGGTATTTACCCCTTTCCTTTCGTAAAAAAAGTGGTTGCAATACGCCAATATAAAAACGGTTATTATTTAAAAAATAATCAGAAGTTAAATCATTTGCAAAGGTGCGATTGGGCGTACTTATGTATTTACCTGTGATTTGTATCGCAGGTAACATTTGCATAAATTTTAACTTTTTATCTATCTCAAGTTGGGTAATTTTAAATTTTAATTTTAAGATTTCAGGATGACTATTTTCAGCATGTTCCAATAAAGGAGCTAAGGTGGTGTCACTGGTTAGATTATAGTCCTTTTTATCTTCTGGGAGGGTGTTTTCTGAAATTTCTAAAGGTTCTTGGTCTGTTGTCCACAAATAATTGGATACTGACAATGCTGCATTTTGAAAATCATTAAGAGCGTCTTGAAGATCAACGTACCGTTCTTGTAATGTAACTTTTCCTTCAATAGAATCCATAGGAGCTAAATCCCCACCAATAACACGTTGAGTAATTCCTTTGTAACGCGCTTCTGCTAATTGGTAGCTTTTTTTACGAATCAAATATCTGTTATAATAAAAATACCATTCCCAATAGTCTTTGGCTGCGTTTAATAGTATTTTATTTATGATTTTAATTTTTTCAGCATCGTTAATTTGTTTCATGGCCAATGCCATTTTAAGTACAGCTCTTCTTTCGTCTATTACGACACTTTGTACAATATTAAAATCAAGACCTAAATACCAAAGACCTTCCGATGGAGTAAATTCCGCTGGGTTAATGTTTTTGCCTGCGTTTTGTTGAAAACCAGCCATAAGGTTAGCACCAAACCAAGTTGGTACTTTTAGGCCAAAGTCTTTGTAGTCGTAATAAACAGTGTCTTTAAATATTTTTCTATTCCAATCTAAATCCAATTTAGGGTCAAACCCTCCTCTTGCCGTTCGAACTTCCATTTTGGCCATTTCATCAAGAAGGTTAGCTTGTTTTGCAATTGGATGATTTTCAAGTACTTGATTGTAATATGACTCAAATGTTAATATTTTATTTTGAGCGAACAACGAAGATACAGCACTAAATAATAACAAACACCAATACATGGGTTTAAAAAGGTCAAGATTATTTGTTTTGTCTTGTTTCATGTGTAGCTAGTAATCTGATGATTTATCAGAACTTCCCTTTTTCCCAATTCCTTCTACCTCAGTTGGTTTCTCTTTTAACGAAGGTGGAAAACCGTTTAATTGACGCCAAACCTCGTACCAAATTGGTACTTCATCTAGCATGGCCCATCCTTTTACACCAGAACCTATTCTTAATTGTTTAGGCCAGGGCTCGTCGTGTTCATCAGGTACAACAAGTAGCCTAAATTTGCCAGATTTACTTGGTACTTGATCTATTACCTCTACACGCCCACCAAATGTACCAACGGCTACACTTGGCCAACCAGAAAATTGCAAGGCTGGCCAACCGTCAAACTCAATTCTTACCTTACGACCTTTACTTATCAACGGCACGTTCATGGGATAAACGTATATCTCAGCTGCAACTGTAGGAGATTCGGGCATTATGCTTACAACTGCCTCACCTTCTTTTAGTGTTTGTCCGATGCCTGCTTTTATGGCCTTAACTATAAAACCGTTTTGTGGTGCATGAATGATATATTGCTCATTACGAATTGTGATGTTAGCAATTTCATTTTTGATTTTAGAATATTCACCTTCTGAATTAGCACCATAAGCAATTGCTGAACTTTTTTCTGATTCTGCTTTTGATATTTTGTCAGCATATTCTGCCTTAATTGAGTTTAGTTCAATTTTTGTGTTTAGTAATTCGTTTTTGCTTGCTAAATATTTGTTTTCAATTGAAACAAGTTTGGCGGCTGATTCTTGCTGTTTTAATCTTCTTTTTTCAAATTCAACCAAAGGTATCACGCCTTGTTCGTACATTTTTACACTTCTGTCAAATTGATTTATAGCTACTTGCAGATTAATTTTTTCGGCTACTAGATCTGTGCTATCACTATAGTTTTTTAGTTGAGCTTGTTTTACTTTGTTTTTAGCTTTTTCAAGGCTGTAGGCGAAAGCATTTTGTAAGGCATTAATTTGTGCTTCTTGTGCTTTTACTTTGTTTTGAGTAGCTATAATCACTTGGTTTTTTGACTCAAGCTGTTCATTTAACCTAATGATAAGTTCTGGATCGAAAAATTTATCCTTGACTTCTGATAACGTAATAATTTGATCCCCTTTTTTTACGTGTTGTCCTTCGTGGATATGCCATTTTTCTATTCGGCCAGCAATAGTGGTTTCTATGGTCTGTGGTCTATCTTCTGGATAAAGTGCGGTGACAGAACCTTCGGTGGAAAATATATTTTGCTGCCAAGGCAAAAACATAATACAAAAGAATAAGCCAAACATGCCGCACACAACATAAGCGACAATTCTGCCAAATCTATGACTATGCATCATACTCATCGAGTATAACTCACTTTGGTTAATTTTATCCCTTATTTTGTTTTGTGATAGATTAAGCATCAGTTAAATTACTAAAAGTGAATTTATTCTTTGTCCTTACCCAAAGTATCTCTAAACCAATCGATTCTTACGAGATTTTCATAAGTTTCCTCGGCTGCCAAATAGCCATTGTCTAGTAAAATAATTTTGTCACAATAGGCCATTACTGCTGGGTCGTTACTAAGACATATTAGTGTCCAATTATTTGTTTTGTCAAACAAGAAATTGAGCATTTTGAGTTTCTCATTTTTGTCAAGGGTGCCAAGAAAATCGTTTAATATAAGTAATCTTGGTTTTTCAGCAATCGCTCTTGCCAAAGCTATTTTTTTGATTGTCGTACTTGAAAAGCCTTTACCTCCTGCTACCATCTGCGTTTGTAGACCATTTCTCAAGGCATTTATTTCTTTGCTCAGGCCAACATGTTCAATAGCCCACATAACATCGTAAATATTCGTACGAGATATTCCCATTGAAATATTCTCATATATTGTACCGTCAAAAACATGTTCCTCAGACACATACATTCCTACATTGTCTCTTAGACTGTTAATATCTATATCTCTTAAAGAAAGTTTATCTAAGGTGGCAATTCCTTCATAGTCATGTAAAATTCCCGCTAAAATGTTAATAAGTGTAAATTTACCTGAATTACTTGAGCCTGCTATTGCTACTCTCTGGCCAGATTCTATTTTGAAACTTAGTTCTTTTAATGTGTATTGCTCTGTTTCAGGAAATTTATAGCGAAGTTCTTTTACTTCTAACGAAGCACCTATCTCATTTTCACTCCTCGGAATAACCGCACCTTGCTCTTTTTCCATAGGCAAATCGGTGACATGCCCGATTTTGTCTAGTGCTGTTAGAAGGTCATAGACCACATCCATACTTACGATAAGTTTTTCAATAGCATTGATTATCAAGATTATCACGATCTCAGATGCTACAAATTGACCTAAAGTAATTTCTTTGTCAATCACCAATAAACTTCCTACTATAAGAACTCCTCCTGTAATAAGTGCTTTGAAAAAAATTATAAAACTATATTGGTTCATTAACACACTAAAATGTGCTTTTCGAGACTTTAAATAGTTATTGAGCAAATAGTCCATTTTTTGCAAAGGCAAGTTGGTGAAACCAGCAAGTTTGAATGGAATTAGTGTTCTTGCCAATTCTTGAAGCCAATGCGCTATCTTATATTTGTATTTGGATTCGTAAATACTTGTTTTTAAGCCCCTTGGTCCTGTAAAGTAGAATAACACAAAAAGTATTAACATTAATATAAAACCAAAAAACACAAAAAATGGATGATAAAAGGACAGTAGGATAATACCAAACACTACCTGCAAGATGGCTGAGGATATTTCTATTAGAAGTTTTGGCAAACCTTTCTGAACAGTTAGTATATCAAAAAATCGGTTCATCAACTCTGGGGGATATTCTTTAAGAACTGATTCTGTGCGTACTTTTGGTATTCTATAAGCAAATTCAAATGCAGCTTTTGCGAAGACCCTTCTTTGTAAAATCTCCACCATTGATACTTGAAGAATTTGAAGGCCTCCTCCTACAAGGATACCCGTAATTACCATAGAAATAAGAAGTGCGACGGAATTAATAATCATTCCGCTAGAAATCAAGTTAATGATTGCTTGAATACCCAAAGGCATGGAAAGACTTATAAGTCCTATTGCTATGGCATATACATAAATATATATTATCTCATTTCTTTCGGTGCTTAATAACCTGATTAGACGTCGAATAGGGCTAAATTCTTGATCGTCAGCGTAATCATCTTTGCTAAGGTTAGGACTTATGAGTGAATTAATAGAGGCTGGGGTAACAAATACGATTTGTCGGTCATATTTCTCACCAAATTCTGACTTGGTAATCAAGGATGACACAATCTTATTATCGAATCGTAAATGAACAAACTCACCCTTTTCAAGCTTAAAAATCCAATTTTTGCCTTTCTTTTTATGGATTATAATAGGGATGTACTCACCTTCTTGTTTTGTAAAAACGATTAATGGAAAGTCAAATCTACCAACAATGTCCACAAATTCTTCAGGCGTGGCATAGTGTTGCAACATCATCATTTGAATTTTGTTAGCTGTTTCAAGCATCTCATTGATGATAGCAACTATATCGTTTTCGTTGCCACTATTGTCACTTAAGTGTAGCGCATTTTTTTGAAATTCGAAGGGATTAAAACTATGATGAATAAGTTCAGCAACCTTCTCTACTAATAAATGTGCTTTAGTTTTCTCCATTAGGGTTATGTGGAATCATTGTTCGTTAAACTTCCAATATTAGCTTTTGTTTAACCTTTAGTTGGTTTTTATGATAAAAGTATAAACAATATACAAATTAAACACTAAATATATAAACGGAAACTGAATACTTCTAAATTTGTAAATAAAAAAATTTCAATGGAAAACGATCCTGCCCTAGATGGCAAATTTTTAGGAAAGATAACCCAAGATTTTGTATTAGTTGCTGATTTTCTCAAAGAAGCATCATATCAAATGCGGGTGAGAAAAATTTCTACTCATCCTATTTTTTTGATGTCAAAAACAGTGTTACAAACAGGAGCATTATTAATAAAAATTGGTGAAAAGGAAAACACTTGGAATTATTACATCGCAATGATGGAGGAATTTGTACAAAAAGGTTTAATTGATGTTGAAAAGCAGGAAGATTTTATAAATGTTTATAAAGATGCCGATGAGTTTTGTTGCATCTTCATGGTGATGGAGTCATTTACCAATTTTATATTTATTCCTTACCCAGAGGACCTATGATCGGGGATGGAAGTCGGTAATCACTTGTTTTAGGTATTCGTTATCAAGGTGGGTATAAATTTCTGTTGTGGTAATGGATTCATGGCCAAGCATTTGCTGAACTGCACGTAAGTCAGCCCCACCTTCTATTAAATGTGTAGCAAATGAATGTCTAAAGGTGTGTGGACTTATTTTTTTATTTAACATTATTTTATTGGCCAAATCTTTGATAATAGTGAAAATCATAACGCGGGTAAGTCCAGCACCACGCCTATTTAAAAATACATAATTTTCATGCCCTTTTTTTATGTTAAGGTGGCATCTCACATCATTTAAATAAATTTGGGTAAATTTAATTGCATCTCTACCAATGGGTACGAGTCTTTCCTTGTTGCCTTTTCCCAATACCTTTATCAATCCTATGTCAAAATAGGTATCTGTTATTTTTAAAGCTACTAATTCTGATACCCTAAGTCCTGAACTATAGAGTACTTCCAACATTGCTCTGTTACGAGTGCCTTCTGCAGTAGAATGATCTATGGCATTCAACAAATTTTCTATATCAAAATAACTTAATGTATCAGGCAGTTTTCTGCCCAGTTTTGGCCCTTCAATGATTAAAGAAGGATCTTTAGTAATAATGTCTTCAAGGAGAAGATATTTATGAAAGGCCTTAATTCCTGACAGTATTCTCGCCTGAGAATGCGGAGCCAAGCCGAGTTCGTTAACATACACCAAAAAATCTTGAATATGAGCAGTGTTAACCTCCTCAGGATTTAAAATAAGATTTCTTATTTCTAAATATTGAACAAATAACGTTATATCATGAAGATATGCATCGATGGAGTTGTCAGAGAGAGAACGCTCAAGTTTAAGGTAGTTTTTAAATTGTTTTATGGTTGAATCCCACACAAATATTAGCGGTGCAATTGTTTAATTAATTTAAGAGGTGAAATTTTTAAAGGAAATTTCGCCTCTTATTATTTTATTTATTTCGCTTGAACTTTAGACTCAATAAATTGAGCCACTTTTAAATATTCATCATCAGCACTAGTTGAATTAAATCTGTTTCTCAAATACCATTTTACTTCATACGTTGTGCTGTCACTTGGTAATAGCGTGGTATAAGCTCCTTGGTTTTCAATCTCAATATATTTTTTGTTGGGATTGGCATATATTTCAATTTCGGACTCATTAGGAGCTGCTTGCGTTTTATTAATATTTGGAAAACTTGTTACAAATATCAATGGGCCGTTTAATTGTGCCAACCATCCTGTTTTGGCAAATGCGAAAGATTTTTTGTTATCATCAATTGAGGCAGAATCATACTTGAATATGGTAAATTCCTTATTAGAAACCAACTTTAATTCTCCAAAAGGTTTAACTCCTTCAAAAACTTCTTTTTCATCAGTTTTAAAAAATGTAATGCCTCCAGCGGGCACGCGCGTAATTACCCAGGGAGCTACTTTTTGAATACTATCACTTTTATTGGTAATAGTATAAATTATCGAAATTGAAGTATCTTGATTGGCTTTAAATTCTTTGGTAATCAAAAATTTATATTTAGAGTTAACTCCACTCGAATATTTGTTGCCAGTTTTTGTATAAGATTGTGTGTCTATTTCTGCAATGGGGGGCCAACCCCAAATAGATTGTGGTGAAGGCCAAAAAGTTGATCCAAATGCACCATTATTGACGTTTTTTGGTGTCAACATCTCAACATTGTTAAATTGAAAGGAAATTATTCTACAGCCAAATTGTGGATCTATTACCAGTGTGAGTTCACCAGAGGTAATGGTGTCTAGAGTGGCCAAGGTCGAATCTAGCTGCTCTTTTGCTACACTATCGTTGGTTTTTTTGCATGAAAATAGAATAACTACTATTCCTATTCCAAGAAATAATTTGAAAGTTCTGCGTTGCATCTAATGTGTTATTTTGAAGTAAGTATTGTTTTGCATAGCCAAATAGTCCCTTTTTAATTGTGGAATTCTCAACATTAATTTGGGCATAAAGTTATCTTTGTCATATATCACATCAGGCATTTCCTGATAGATATTTGAATAAATTTGTGCAATAATATAAAAATCATCTAAGTTATTAAAATGTTCTTTTGCCATTTGCCAATTGAGGTATTTGGTAGCCACTGAATTATTGTTGTATTCGAAAATTCCACTACCCATAATCAATACCTTTACATGTTCATGATGATAGCTTTTATTTTCATCAACAACATTTAATGTAGCTTTATTAAATCTTTCAAAAAGAGGCTTAGTGCTTAAATCATTAAAAAATAGGGTGAGGGTGGTAATTATAATTACCCAAACTATCATTTCCGCCACCATTTTTTTCTTAAATACCAAAAAATAATAACCACCAAAATATCCTATTAAAGGCACTAAAAACACCAAACTATTTGCCGAAACTTCTCTATCTATCCAATAAATAACAGCAACACAAATAATCCAAATTGACATAATCGTTCTACAGGTGTTTTGGATATTATTTTGATGCTCTCCAAACAAGCGTAACGAAGAAATTACAATAATGGATAAAGGAATCAACATCAAGTACAGCAAGTTTTGCATGGTGATGTAAGCGTTTTTGCTCAAATAAAACCAAGCCATAATGCTTCTATAATACCAATCGTAGCCTGCTTGATGCCAAGTAAAAAACACACCAACAACTATAATAGGTAAAAGAAAGCCCAAAATAATTAAAATATAGCTTCGACCTGTAAGCCTAGTACCAGCAGAAAGTACAAACAAAACAAGTACTAAGAATATACAAGAAGGAAAGTAGAATAAGGTGGCAATGCCTATATAAAAACCACATCGAAGGCGATGCTCGTCTGACATGTGTCGTTGAAATTGCTGCAAAAGAAGATGAAAGGATAGATAAATAAAGGTGACCGATAATAATGCAGGTGATAAGCTTAAATACTCATAAAAAGTAAAAATTCCAATTAGATAAAATAAGCCTGACAAATAGTTTCGGGAAGGAAATATTTCGTTTTTATTGGTTATGAAAACAAAAAGGAATAGCTGTATAGCTATTAACAATAGGGCAATAATGTGATATGCTATTAAGTTTTTGCCAAATAATTTAAACATAATACCAAAGAATATTGCAGAAAAGGGAGAAAGGTTATCCCAAATTTGAACATACATCAGTTGGCCTAATGCTACTTTTTCTCCCACCAATAAATATTTCAATTCAGGGTAAGTTATAGGTAGTTGGTATACCATGGCCGATATGCCTATCACCAAAAGCAACACCACCAAAAATATCAACCTGAAGGGGTCATTTATTTTAAAAAATCGTATCAATTATTTATATTGGTTAATATTATAATTCCTAATTTCTAACAAAGTTCGTATTAAATGTACATTATTAATTCATTTTGTGGTAATAAACTTAAATTGAGCAGAGATTGACCACAAACTTTAAAAATTGCCAACGGATTTTTCGCAAAATAAACATAATATTGCAATACAATGGAAAGCAAAAGACAATTAAAATTTTCGAGGCTGTTACAAAAGGAGCTTGCAGAAATATTTCAGAGAGACACCAAAAGCATGTTTGGTCAGGTATTTATAACTGTTACAAAGGTTACCATTAGTCCAGATTTGGGGGTAGCGAAGGCGTATTTAAGTATGATGCTTACAAATGATAAAGAAGAAACATTATCCCAAATAAGAGAACAAAGCAAAGCCATTCGAAATTTGTTAGGTGCTAAAATACGGAAGGATGTAAGAATTGTACCAGAGTTAATTTTTTACATCGATGACAGTGCTGACTACGCCATAAAAATGGCTAAAATTATTGATGACCTTCATATACCACCTACACCTCCTAAGGAAGAAAATTGAATACGTCATTTTTCATAGCGCGAAAATATTTTTTTTCAAAAAAAAAGCGAGGCTTTATTAATGTAATTGCTATTATATCGATGTTGGGTATAGGCGTTGCTACGGCTTCATTGATAGTGGTACTTTCTGCATTAAATGGGATGGAGGGTTTGTTACGGTCATTATATGGTACATTTGACCCTGATTTAAAAATTAGTGCAACTGTTGGAAAGTCATTTGTTTTAGACTCCCTTACCTTAGCAGATATTAGAAAAACCGAAGGCGTAGCTTACGTATCTGAAATAATTGAGGATAATGCTTTACTCAAGTATAAAGATCGGCAAATGATTGTAAGGGTAAAAGGTGTTTCAGATAATTTTACCTACCAAACAGAACTTGATTCGATGATAGTTCAAGGGAAATTTATTTTGAATGCCGACAGTATTGATTATGCGGTGGTAGGAAGAGGCATTCAATTTAGAATGCAGATTGTAATAGCGGATCAACTTTTTCCCTTGCAATTTATTTATCCTAAGAACAAAAAAAATATTAGCATTGATCCAAGTAATTCCTTTAATCAGCAATTAATTATGCCAAGTGCTGTGTTTGCTATAGAAAAACAATATGACGACAATTATGTGTTTGTACCTCTTTCATTTGCCCAAACCTTGTTAAATTATCAAAACAAAAGAACATCGTTAGAAATAAAAACTAAAACCAAGTTGGATAAACCTATGGTTAAACAAAGACTTAAGGCACTTTTAGGCAAAGATTTTTTGGTACATGATAGTGATGAACAACATGAAAGTTTGCTTAAGGCAGTTAAAATTGAAAAGCTATTTGTTTATCTTACCTTTTCCATCATTGTAGGGATTGCGTCATTTAATATTTTTTTATGTTTGACTATGCTTGCCATTGAAAAACGGAAAGATGTGGCTATTTTAAAATCACTTGGTGCTAATAGCGAAACAATTATGGCAATTTTTGTTAGCAACGGAGCTATTATTGGGGTAACTGGCGCCATTTCTGGGTTATTTCTTGGCTTGGGGCTATGTTGGCTTCAAACAAAATATGGATTTGTTTCTATGGGCATGCAAACTTCGGTTGTAGATGCTTATCCTATTTTGGTAAAAGCTACAGATGTATTGCTTACTTGTGTTACTATTATCGTAATCACATTATTGTCTTGCATAGGTCCATCCGCGAAAGCAAGTAAGATTCTTATAAGGGAAAATCTATAAAAGTAATTTCATTTTAGTTAGAAATTAATAGGAAACCAACAAACTTCTTCGGTGTAATAGCCATTTTTGGTTTTTATACGTAGTAACTAATTTAAAATATAATTATTGGACTATGCTTTTTCTCAGCAATTTTTGCTAGAATAAAGTTATAACAGAACAAATAATGTCATTATCCTTTATCGATTTTGTCGCTTTTGGAATTTTCTTTTTATTGGTAGTTTTTATAGCCGTTAAAACATGGCATAAGACCAATACTGTAGAAGATTATTTCCTAGCTGGGCGTAATCTTCCATGGTGGGTGATCGGTTTTGCATTATTAGCTACAGGTATTTCTACCGAACAGACCGTCGGAATTACTGGGGAAGGATTTAGAATAGGACTAGCGATAGCCAGTTATCAATGGCTGGCATCGGTATCATTGGTAGTAATATCGCTTTTTATCCTACCAAAATTTTTGAGAGCTGGGATTTCAACAATACCGGAATATTTACAATATCGATATAACAAAACTGCTCGCGTTATAATGGGTTCTTTTGTTTTGGTTGTATATATTTTGGCGCCCATGGCCAGTGTGATGTACTCTGGAGCTCTCGCATTTGAAACATTTTTTAAGATAGAAAAGATTTATTTTGTTTGGGCTATTGGTATAAGTTCGGCAATTTTTATTATTCGAGGAGGCTTGTCTACTGTGGTTTGGACCGACCTAGTTTTTGTGTCAGGAGTAATGATCAGTATGCTTTTAATTACTGCTTTTGGTTTAAACAAGATGGGTGGTTTTGAAACATTTTCAAAATTGGCTGATGGACGGTTACACGCAATATTACCTGCTGATAGTGAAGACATGCCTTGGCCTTCAGTCTTTTTAGGTGGATTGTGGATTGCCCATTTTTTTTATTGGGGCTTTAATCAATTTACTACTCAAAGGGCATTTGCATCTCAAACATTGTCTGTTGGTCAAAAAGGTATGTTACTTACGGCATCTATTCTTTTGGTGTATGCATTTATATTAATTTTCCCAGGTATTATAGCCTATGAACTTTACGCTAAGGATATTCTTCACGAAAATCAAGCTTTTCCTGTATTGTTATCAAAATTATTACCCCCTGGCTTAAAGGGATTTGCCTATGCAGCCTTATTCGGTGGCGTTTTGGCTTCATTAAATAACATGTTTAACTCGGCTTCATCTTTGTTTACCTTGGATATTTACCAAACAATAATAAACCCAAAAGCAGGTAATAAAGAGTTGGTTATGGTGGGTAGAATATCTACAGCCATACTTATTTTAATATGTTGTGTTTATGCACCTAATCTACATTATTTCGTACAATTTTTTAAAGGAGGTATTTATGAATACCTACAAACTATATGGGGTGTGATTTCTCCTGGTATTGTGGCAGTTTTTATTGTTGGATTTCTTTCTCCAAAGACACCACCACTCGCTGGAGTTATAGGATTATTGATGAATCCTATAATTTATGTAGCCATTAACTTAGTTTTTCCGCATTTCTCTGAACATATTAACATAGCACTTACATTTCTAATTCTTATTGCTATTATGCTAGCTATCTCCATTTACCAACCATTATTAACACCTCAAGAAATGCCTGAAAAGAACAACATTAAATTTGAACGAAATTTGATGGTTTTTATTTGGGGAATTTTTATTATTCTGATAGTTATCGCATTATATGTGATTTTTATTTAAGATAAAATGGAAATGTAACTAAAAGCAGATATAATGAGTAAAACCACTTAATTTACCTAATTTATAAAACCAAACACTTCAAAAGACTATAAATTACTCAATGAAAAATTTTATTAAACCTATTTTTGCCTCATTCGTCCTATGCAACTATTAGTTATAGACTTTGTGGTATTGGGGGTTTTTGTTATGGTAATGCTATATATTGCCTTATCAGCCAAAAAAACAACAACAAGTGTAGAAGAATACTTTTTTGCTGGTAAAGATCTTACTTGGCCTGTAGTAGGTATTTCTATTATCGCTGCCAATATTTCTTCAGAACATTTTGTGGGTATGGCAGCTGAGGGTTATAAAATTGGCCTTGCAGTAGCTAGTTATGAATGGACGGCGGCTATTGTAATGGTTATTGTAGCTTTATTTATTCTTCCCAAGTTTCTAAGAGCTGGTATTCATACACTTCCCGAGTTTTTAGAATATAGGTACAACAAGTACACAAGGTTAATTATGGCCTGTTTTGTGCTTATAACCTACGCATTTGTGCTTATTTCTTCGGTTATTTATGCTGGGTCGGTACTTATAACAGGTGTATTTGGTTATGCCCCTATTTACTTTGTTTGGATTATAGGTATACTGGCTGCATTTCTTGTGAGTTACGGTGGTATGGCCTTCGTGGTAAAATCTAATACGATTTTTGGTTGGGCGTTGGTCGCAGGTGGGGTTATTACCACAATATTAGGTTTTATTCATATTGGTGGATTTGATAATTTTGTGAAAGAGTCACATGGCAAACTTCATTCATTATTGCCAGCATCTGATCCTTCATTACCTTGGACAACAGTATTTTTAGGTGGTTTATGGATTTTGCACTTTAATTATTGGGGTTTCAACCAGTTTATATTGCAAAACCCGTTGTCTTCTAAATCTCTTTCTGAAGGTCAAAAGGGAATAATGTTTGCAGCTACAATCAAATTACTTACGCCATTTTTTATTGTTATTCCAGGCATTATCGCATACGCTATGGCAGATGGAGGCTTAGAAAAGGCTGACGACGCATATCCGTTTTTAATGAATATTTTGGTGCCAAATGGCTTTAGAGGCATTCAGCTTTGTGTGTTATTGGGTGCTGTTTTAAGCACCCTTCATTCTCAAATTCAAGCAGCATCATTGATATTCACCTTCGATATCTACAAAAGGTACATAAGGCCAGAAGCAAAAGACCAGACACTCGTTTCAATTGGGAGGGTTTTTTCACTATTAGTGGTGGTGGTTGCATGCCTTTGGGCTCCCATTATTGCAGGCTACAAAGATGGGATTTATGAGTACATTCAACTTTTCTGGGGCATGATAGCACCTGGAATTGTCACGGTTTTTATATTAGGCATTATAATACAAAAATCACCACCTATTTCTGCCAACTTGGTATTGATCCTTAATCCTATTCTTTATGTCTTGTCCATGTATTTTTATCCAAACATGCCTTTTTTAGATAAATCTGGCATAGTTTTTTTGATTTTAGTGGTTATAACTATTATTTATACACTAATTAATCCACTTAACGAACCTCCCCTTATCCCTGAAAAAAATAATATAAAGTTTGAGCGTAATCTTCTCGTTTTTATTTGGGGGATTTTTATATTTATAATAACGATGTCTTTATACATCGCTTTTTTGTAGCTTATAGTTTAGATATAGCTTTTTGAAAAGCCTAATTATCAAAATCAACATGATAATTCTTGCGGCCACATGAAATTCTTGAATTAAAGCGAAAGAGAAAAAAACTAGAATTAAAATCACTAAACTCACACCCACTATCCATTTTTCAATTTCTTGTAATTTTATCCTTTTGGATATTAATGGAAATAAAACAAAAATTGGCAATGCCCATAAAATATTCATGTTAATTTTGGTTGCTTTATGATCTGTACCAAGCCACAACCAAGTTAAAAATATACCAAACATTCCCACGGCAACAAATAAAACATTATCAACCCAATTATGATAGCGTCCAGTTTTTATTTCATAGGCCGTAACTATAACAATCCCTATCAACAAAATTGTAAATACAACTATTGGAGTAATAGGTGATGGTTTAACCACGGATGGGTTTTCCGGTACAAAAATAGGCTTGGTGATATTTACAAGTGGCTTACCTGCTAACGTAGCAGCATTGATGGCCTCAAACAAATGGTCAGGTAAAAACATTTTAGTTCGAGTAGTAGCTTCTTGATCAGTTACATTGCCCAAGGTAAGATAGAATCCAAAGGTGGTCCATGGCATGTTTTTAACGCCTGGGTTTAGTAATTGTCTCATACTAATCGCATTTTCTTGGTCATTTTGCCAACTAATTTGATTGTCGGTGCATTTTTCAAGTAAATCTCTTAATCTGGTTGAGCAATTATCATAAAAAAAATCATAGTGATAATATTTGTTTTCGGGTAATAGATTATTTTCGAGATAGTCAAATATTTTTTTCTTTTGCATTGAATCTAGTGCCAAAACTTGTTGTTTAACAAGCCTTTGCTCATAATAATAAGTCTGCATAAAGTTGTTCATATTGCTTACATCTAGCGCATAGGGTAGTCTGCCTTGAACAAATTTTGAATAAAAATTGGGAGTGTTAAAATCAAAAGTTCCATAATTATAGATTCTATCTAACCCTGTGGAGCGATCATAAAACCATAATGCCGAATGCCCAAAACTAGAATATAATTCCTCTCCAGACCCACAAGTAATGAGACTTAGTTGGGTGTTTTTACTAATTTGGCCAACAAGCGCTGGTGTAGTCCAATAAAAAAAGAATGTTATTACTACAAAAAATATATTTTTCATTTTAAATAATTAAATCTTCGGGTGAGGATACCGCAAATAATTATTCAAAGTTAAAATACTTAAATTATTTAAAAAATACATTAAATAGATTGATGGTTAAAATAGATGCATTCGTTCTATTTTAATTTTAGAATTGAGTATCTTAAACGAGCTCCATTTTAATTCTCTCCTTATTGGTTTGACTATACCTTCTTCGTCTTCTTCAAAAAAGAATATTCGTTTTAGTATGTTTAATTGTTTCATACGCGTCCACATTTATCTACACCACAAAACTACATGTAACAATTAAGATATCTATTTGTATATCAGTACATTTTTAGCATTTGTAATAAAATCAACAAAATAACATAAGTAAAAATGGCATTGCCTTGATTATTTGATACTTAGTTATTGTTTAAAACCGTAATAATTGTATTATACGTTGTGATATTATACTCAAAAGTCATTAAAATGTTTCAAATTGTAAATATAGGGTGCATAATTTAGTTTCTATTTTAATTATTTGGGTTATTTTGCCAAATTATTTGGTGTCGATGCACATTAAAATCTAAGCTTCTTTTGAGTATTGTGCAATTAAATAAAGGCTAGTTTAAAACTGGCAATTGTAAGGCCGATTGCCAATAGGTAACGTAAAGTAGGGGTGTTAAATTTTTGACTACCAAAAAATGCGCCTAAAAGCCCCCCAAAAATTGTTGCCATAAGTGAAGTATGCATTTGATTGGTAAAATGAATTGTGCCGTTATGAAGTTGTCCTAAAAGGCCAGATAAAGAATTGACAAAAATAAAAAGTGCCGATACGGCTGCGGTTTCTTTGAGACTGGCCCATCGCATAACCAGCATTAAAGGACTTAAAATAATTCCTCCGCCTATACCAATCATGCCCGAAAGAAGTCCAATGAAGCCACCCGAAACTAAACCAGCCCATAAAGGAATGGGGCGGTTTATTTGATGTTGTTGCTTGAATTGATACAGAATTCTAACAATTGAAATGAGTATACATATTGCCAACACTTGCTTGTAGATATCATCGGATAACGTCATTTTGCCTCCAATAAAAGCCATGGGCATACTGGCGATTGCGAAAGGTATAAAAAGCTTTAGCTTAAAAAATCCTGCTTTATAAAATCCAATAAATGAAAATGCTGAAACGGCCAAGTTCATGAGCAAAGCGGAGGGTTTCATCACAGTGGGAGCAACGCCCATTATGGCCATTACGACCAAATACCCACTAGCTCCACCATGCCCAACTGAAGCATATAGAAATGCAATAATAGCCAACAAGATTAAAAATAGGGGCGAAAAGTCCATATTTCAAATTTATGCAAATGTTTAATAAAATGTTTATTTGTAACAAAAATAATCCCTTGGTTATAAAATACTTAAGATAGGAACTACTAGAATCTGGTATTCTAATCTATCAATAACGATATAAATGTTTCAATAATATTTGAAAGTATGAAACATTTTATCATTTTTGTAGTATACATCAGTAAAATATCAAAAATGAACTTTGAACAGGGAAAACAAGAATTTTTAGGTACATGGGGCACCTTGGCCACACAATGGGGCATCAATAGAACCATGGCTCAAATACATGCCTTGTTGTTGATATCCCCAGAAGCTCTTTCTGCCGAAGAAATTATGGAAGAATTGAGTATTTCTAGGGGCAATGCCAATATGAATATCAGAGAGTTGATAACTTGGGATTTGGTCAAAAAAATTCTTAAACCTGGAGAAAGAAAGGAGTTTTTTGAAGCGGAGAAGGATATGTTTGAGATATTTAAGCGTGTCGCGCGTGAGCGAAAGCGCAGAGAGATTGAACCGGTGCTGAAGGTACTAGAGCAACTGTCTAGTATTGAAGAGGATAGCACGAGTGTAGATGTTGTTCAGTTTCGTAAAACTGTTAAAAACATGACAGAATTTGTGTCAAATGCCAACAAAACCATTGATACAATCATTAAAGCAGACGAAAACTGGTTTTTCTCGTCAATATTTAAACTAATGAAATAAATAAATCCATATATGATATCTAGAACATTCACGTCTAACTAAAAAATTTTATAAATATATTTCAATAAATTCAGAAAGTATAAAAATAATAATAATTATGAAAACTCTCGAAAATCATGTGCTACTTTACGATCAAGATTGTCCACTTTGTAGGGCCTATTCAAACGTATTTGTACAAACAGGAATGTTGGCAAACGATGGTCGCCAAAACTGGGCTACCCGAAGTGAAGATATTGATAAACAAATAGATAAGGAAAGGTCACGTAATGAAATCGCTCTAGTAAACATACAAACAGGTAAGGTATATTATGGTACAGAAAGCCTAGTTAAGATTATTGGTAACAGTTTTTGGTTGGTTCGCGCAATCTGGAAGTTGACAATTATAAAGCTGATATTCAATATATTATATCATTTTATATCATTTAATAGACATATTATAATACCAAGAAAAGTAGGTAATTATACCTGCTCACCAGATTTTAACATAAAAAGTAGAATTGCATTTATTCTAATAACCAGTTTAGTTTCAAGTGTAATCTTAAGTAATTATTTTGCCAATTTCTCAAACTATCCCTTTAAAAATCATACTATTATCGTTGAGTTCGGTGTTTTTATGGCTCATTTTTTAATTCAATCGATTATTATTAGAAAACAAGCCAAAGCAGTTATCGCTGATTATTTAGGCAACAATTCGTTTGTTTCGTTTTTAGGCTCTATGGTGTTAGTAATAATTACATTATTATGTGAAAATGAGATGCTTAAACTAGTACTGTTTACATTAGTTGCTGTTGCCATGTTGATAGAACATCATAGGCGTGTAATATTGCTCAATTTACCTTCTAGCTTAACGTTATCATGGTTACTCTTCAGGGTTTTGTTGGGAATAATTGTCATCACCTTGGTCCTATTCTAGTTTTAAAATCAAAATTATTCCTTCTCATTTCATATTATGAAAAAATACAATAAAATAGTTATTGCTGGTGGCAATGGATTTATAGGTCAAGCTTTGGAGAAAATGTTAGAACCAATAACCGAAAAAGTAATCATTTTATGTAGACATCCTAATAAAACCAATGAAGTTTATTGGGATGGAAAGACAATAAGCTCATGGGTAAAAGAACTTGAAAATGCAGATTTATTGCTCAATTTGGCAGGTAAAAGTGTTAATTGTAGATATACCAAGAAAAATAAAAATGAAATTTTTGCCTCTAGGGTAGACACAACACTTATAATTGGACAAGCTATAAAATTATGTGAAAGTGCACCTAAAGTTTGGATAAATAGCAGTTCAGCTACCATTTACCGACACTCTTTAGATAAAACAATGAATGAATATAACGGCGAATTTCACAATGATTTTTCGGTTCAGGTTTGTCAAAAATGGGAAAATACATTTAACATGATCGATTTGGAAAACACTAGAAAGGTAATTTTAAGAATGAGCATTGTTTTAGGAAAAGACGGTGGTGCTTTACTCGCATATTACAACCTAGCTAAATTTGGATTGGGTGGAATACAAGGTAACGGTAATCAATATTTTAGTTGGATACATATTGAAGATTTATTCAATATTATACAGTTTGTAATTAATTCTGAAAATATAGAAGGTGTAATCAATTGCGCTGCTCCTAATCCACTACCAAACAGAGAAGTAATGCATTTGATTCGTAAAAAGGCAAATGTACCCTTTGGGTTACCAGCAGCTAAGTGGGTACTTGAAATTGGAGCATATTTATTAAGAACTGAAACCGAGCTTTTATTAAAAAGTAGAAAAGTGGTTTCTTACAAATTACAAGAACTAGGTTTTGTGTTTAAATATTCCAGATTTCACGAGGCAGTAAATGACCTTTTGTAAATGAGATTAATTACATTGAGATCATAATTTCACTGTTTTTAGTGTCTCGAATAGTTAAAGGATTAATTTTTAGTACCAAGGAAAATTGGATAACGTAAAGGGAGTACTTTGCTTGTCTAATCCTAGTTTTAAGTAGTTAATAAGGTATGGAGTCGTTTAAATAAATTATCAGGCTGTTTGAGCCATTTCACAAGATTGTTTATGGGTTACCATCTTACCTCAAGTCTTTTAATCTTGCAGATTTCACTAATTTCTATATTTTTGTTTTAAGGAGGTTATTTTTGTAAATAAACCTTACTAGATTTTGAAGATAATAATGCAATTTATTTGATAGAACAATTGGTAATTATTTTAATAGATTAGAATAAATGGATAAAACATTACCAATATATGAGCTTTTGCCTCAAATTAAATACAACTTATTTCAGCGTAATGTATTAATCTTACAAGCGGCGCCAGGAGCTGGCAAAAGCACAGTTTTGCCAATTGAACTTGTTAATGAGCCATGGTTGGAAGGGAAAAAGATCCTTATGTTAGAACCTAGAAGGATAGCTGCACGTGCTATTTCAGCCAGAATTGCTTCTTCTTTAAATGAACCAATTGGTAAAACTGTTGGGTATAAAATACGATTTGAAAACACAACCACATCAAATACAAAAATCGATATTGTCACCGAAGGGGTATTAACCAGAATGATTCAGCAGGATAATACGTTGGAAGGTGTTGGTTTGTTGATTTTTGATGAGTTTCACGAAAGAAGCCTACAGGCAGATTTGTCGCTAGCTCTAGCTCGAGAAATACAACAAGTTTTAAGGGAAGACTTAAGGATATTAATAATGTCGGCCACATTAGATGGGGAGGCTCTTTCTACATTATTGGGCAATGCTCCTATACTTACCAGTCAAGGACGACAATTCCCCATTAAATATTTTTACTTGCCACAAACAGATGCCCCATTGCCACTACGAACTTTGAGCGCGATTAAACAAGCATTTCTTGAACATGAAGGAGATATATTGGTGTTTTTGCCTGGAGCTGGTGAGATTTTACGCACAATCGAACTTTTAAACCAACAGTCTTTGTCCATAGAGGTTTTTCCGCTTTATGGTGAATTGCCTCAACATGCCCAGCAGGAAGCAATAAGTCCACATCCTTTGGGCAAAAGAAAACTTGTTTTAGCAACTTCTATTGCTGAGACCTCCCTCACCATTGAAGGAATTACCATTGTAATTGACAGTGGGTTGTCTCGCGCACCAAAATTTGATTTACGTTCTGGACTTACAGCGTTAACTACCACCTCTGTTACCTTAGATGTGGCAGACCAGAGAGCTGGAAGGGCTGGGAGATTGGGTCCTGGCATTTGTTATCGTATGTGGGCTCAAGGCCAACACCAGTATCTTGTCGCTAATAGAACGCCAGAAATATTAGAGGCAGATTTATCATCTACTGTACTTGAGCTTGCCATATGGGGAAGGGAGGATGTTCAAAAATTGTCATGGCTAACCATGCCACCAGCATCAGCAGTGGTACAAGCTAAAGGTTTATTACACCAACTTGGGGCACTAGAAAATAACAAAATTTCTGTTTTGGGCAAGCAAATTGTAAGTCTACCTACCCACCCACGTATAGCGTACATGCTCCTTGAAGCAAATAAACTTTCCTTTCTTGCGTTAGCATGTGATATTGCCGCACTTATAGAAGAAAAAGACCCTTTGAGTAAAGAAATTAGCAGTAATCTTGCCTACAGACTAGAAGAACTTGTTAAATGGAGGAAAAAGGAATATACCAACGCAGACAAAAATATTCTTTCACGAATAGAAAAGCTGGTTGATGCTTGGCACAGAATTTTTAACTTCAAGGTCTCGGGTGATTATTATAGTTATGAACAAGTTGGTCAACTTTTAGCTTTTGCGTATCCAGAAAGAATAGCGAAAAGGATTACAAAAAATGGTAACAAGTACAGACTTAGCAATGGGAAAGTGGCAGTTTTAAATGAGCAAGATCAACTTATGACTGAAGAATGGTTGGCCATTGCACATGTAGATGCTGGTAAAAATGAAGGAAAGATTTTTAGTGCTGCACCAATTAATATTCAAAATTTCAAGGAAAGATTTACTATTGAGGAAGTTGTAGACTGGGATTATCAAAAAGGTGTATTCATCGCCAGAAAAGAAATTAAACTTGGAGATAATTTAGTGGAAACTTCTTTGTTAAACGGGATTTCATTAGAAACCAAAGTTGGTGTATTATGTAAAGTGGTTAAAAAGGAAGGATTTCAAATATTTAATTTTACCGAAGAGGCTATTCAATGGCAGCTTAGAGTGAGTTTCATATCGTCAAGGTTTCCAGACAACACATGGCCGCAAGTTGATAACGATAATTTGGTCCGCAATGTAGACCAATGGTTGCCCCCTTTTGTTAGTCAAATAAACAAACTTGAAGATTTTAAAAAATTAAATATGTATGAAATTCTAGGTTCTATGTTGTCATGGGAGCAATCCAATTCACTTCAAAAACTAGCTCCAGAAACGATTGAAGTACCTACAGGTTCTAAAATTAAATTGTTATATCAAGAAGCGGGTGGTTTGCCTATTTTAGCAGTTCGACTTCAAGAAGTGTTTGGATGGATGGATACGCCCACTATATGTAACGGACAAGTAAAGATATTGCTCCATTTATTATCGCCTGGCTATAAACCAGTACAAGTGACACAAGATTTAAAAAGTTTTTGGAAAAATATTTATCCAGAAGTGCGAAAGGAATTGAGAGTTAAGTATCAACGGCATGCTTGGCCTGAAGATCCTTTAACAGCAGAGGCCGTGAAAGGCCCCAGAAAAAGGTCTTCATAAAACCATTTATTTAATTAAAAGATTAACTTAGTTTTGCAAATAATAAAATAATTATGATTGAAATTATACCAGCCATTGATGTAATTGATGGAAAATGTGTTCGTCTAACTCAAGGAGACTATACTCAAAAGAAAAGTTATCATGACCATCCGCTAGAGGTTGCAAAGCGATTTGAGGCCTTTGGCATTAGACGGTTACATTTGGTAGACTTGGATGGCGCCAAGGAAAAAAAAGTGGTGAATCACCGTGTACTTGAAGATGTTTGCAGCAAAACAGGTTTGGTTGTAGATTTTGGTGGAGGGATACAGTCTGACGATGATATTAAAATAGCATTTGAATGTGGGGCTAACCAAATTACTGGAGGTAGTGTGGCTGTTAAGAATAGAGATTTGTTTGGTAAATGGTTGAGTAATTATGGTGGCGAAAAAATCATCTTAGGTACTGACACTAAAAACAAAAAAATTGCTGTACATGGCTGGCAAGAAACAAGTGATGTATGGCTATGGGACATTATTGAAGAATATTTACCTCAAGGTATTAAGTACACCATAAGTACAGATGTGGCCAAAGATGGTTTGCTAGAAGGGCCATCGTTTGACCTTTATAAAGAAATTCAAGATAAGTATCAGATGCTCAATATTATAGCTAGTGGAGGTGTGGCTCATATTCATGATGTTGAAAAATTAAATGAAATGAATATTTATGGAGTGATAATAGGTAAGGCTATTTATGAAGAAAGAATAAAATTGGATGACCTAAAGGTATTTTTGTCTTATTGAAGCAAAACTACTTCTATGTGATTTTTTAGATTCATTTTTAACAAATCCTTTCCTTTACAGTTTCAAATAGTGAACTTTACCATTTACCTTGGTTAACAATCGGGTAAAAATCTTTAAAAAACTAGGTAACTACTGCATCATGACAGAAGAGATGATAGAGGTGTTTGGCGCTCGAGAGCACAACCTTAAAAATATAGATGTGGTAATACCACGAAATAAGCTTGTGGTAATTACCGGAATAAGTGGTAGCGGAAAATCATCCTTGGCTTTTGATACCATTTATGCTGAGGGTCAGCGCCGATATATGGAAACCTTTTCGGCCTATGCACGCAGTTTTATTGGAGACATGGAGCGGCCTGATGTTGATAAAATTAATGGATTAAGTCCAGTAATTTCCATTGAACAAAAAACCACCTCGCGGAATCCACGCTCTACAGTTGGTACGGTAACGGAAATTTATGATTTCTTAAGACTTCTATACGCCCGTGCCGGAGAAGCTTACTCGTTTGTTACTGGCAAAAAGATGATTCGACAATCTGAAGACCAAGTAATTAATCATATTTTAGAAAATTTTCTAAATAAAAAACTTGTTTTATTAGCACCATTGGTAAAAGGTAGAAAAGGTCATTACCGTGAACTTTTTGAACAGGTTAGAAAACTAGGGTTTACTAAAGTTAGAATAAATGAGAACTTGGAAGACATAGTTCCAAAAATGCAACTCGATCGATACAAAACGCATGATATTGAGCTGGTTGTAGATAGGATTGTGGCCAAAGAAGAAGATAGATATAGAATAACACAGTCTGTTAAAATTGCCATGACCCATGGCAAAGGAGTAGTAATGTTGCTAGATGAAAACAATCAAATACATCATTTTTCCAAGTATTTGATGGATCCGGAGTCAGGTATTTCATATGACGAGCCAGCACCAAATAGTTTTTCATTTAACTCGCCTTATGGTGCTTGTCAGCAATGCAACGGCCTAGGAGTAATAGAGGAAATAACCGAGGATGCAGTTATCCCAGATCCTAATTTAAGTATCAGTCGTGGAGGAATAGCCCCTTTAGGCGAGTTTAGAGACATTTGGATTTTTAAACAAATAGACGTTATCCTTAAACGATACAAACTTAATATCTCATCTGCCATAAAAGACATTCCTAGGGAAGTGCTTGAAGTGCTACTTTATGGAAGTAATGAGGCGGTTGAGGTGGATAGTAAAAAATATCCGGGCGAAACTTGGGAAACTAAATATGAAGGAATAATAAATTTTTTAAAACGACAGCATGAAACTGGTTCTGATAAAACCCAAGATTGGATTAGTGAATACACAAGAGAAAAAACGTGTCCAGAGTGCAATGGCGCAAGGTTAAAGAAAGAATCGTTGCATTTTAAAATTGATCAAAAAAATATTGCAGAGCTGTCTGCAATGGATGTAAATGTGCTAGAGGAGTTTTTTGTTAACATTGAAAGCAGACTTACAGATAGACAGAATTTGATAGCTGCTGAAGTACTTAAAGAAATCAGGAAACGTATTAAGCTATTACTGGACGTAGGACTAGATTACCTAAGACTCAATCGACCAATGAGAACGTTATCAGGCGGTGAGGCACAACGGATTAGGTTAGCAACACAAATTGGTTCGCAATTGGTTGGGGTTTTGTATATTTTAGATGAGCCCAGTATCGGACTTCACCAACGTGATAACGTAAAGTTAATTGACGCTTTAAAAAATTTACGAGATCTAGGCAACACTGTAATGGTGGTGGAACACGATAAAGATATGATGCTGGCTTGCGATTATATTTTAGATATTGGTCCTGGTGCAGGAAGACACGGAGGTAATGTGGTGGCTCATGGCACTCCAGCGCAGTTTTTGAATCTTGGAAGTACCACAGCAAGCTACCTTAATGGTACAAAAATGATAGAGGTGCCAATCGTAAGACGAGAAGGTTCTGGTAAGGTACTCGTACTCAAGCAAGCTACTGGGAATAACCTTAAAGATGTGACCTTGACACTTCCATTAGGTAAAATGATCTGTGTGACTGGTGTATCGGGAAGTGGAAAATCTACACTTATTCATGATACATTATTTCCAATTTTAAATAGGTTCTTTTTTAATGCAAAAAAGGAACCACTGGCCTACAAAGACCTAGAAGGCTTGGAGCATATTGACAAAGTTATTGAAGTAGATCAATCGCCTATAGGCAGGACACCACGTTCAAATCCAGCTACTTATACCGGAGTTTTCACCGAGATTAGAAATTTGTTTGCACAACTTCCGGAGTCTAAAATAAGGGGATATGGACAAGGGCGTTTCTCTTTTAATGTAAAAGGTGGTCGTTGTGAAACATGTGAAGGAGGAGGAATGAAGGTAATAGAAATGGACTTTTTGCCAGACGTTCATGTGCAATGCGAAACTTGTAAAGGAAAACGCTATAATCGTGAGACCCTTGAGGTAAGATTTAAAGGAAAATCAATTTCCGATGTCCTAGATCTTACAGTTGAGCAGGCAGTTGAGTATTTTGAAGCTCAACCAAAAATATTAAGAAAAATCGCTACTTTAAAAGAGGTTGGTTTGGGGTATATCACATTAGGGCAACACGCAACCACATTGTCGGGTGGTGAAGCTCAACGTGTAAAATTGGCAACAGAGCTTTCTAAAAAGGATACTGGCAAAACACTTTATATCCTAGATGAGCCTACTACCGGATTGCACTTTGAAGATATTAAGCGATTAATGGATATACTTAATAAACTGGTTGATAAGGGTAATACGATTTTGATTATTGAACATAATTTAGATGTAATTAAAGTAGCAGATCACGTTATTGACATAGGACCTGAAGGGGGTACTAAAGGGGGAACAATTGTAGCTGAAGGCACTCCAGAAACGGTTGCATTAAATGAGGTATCTCACACGGCTAAATTCTTAAAAATTGAATTAGAGTCATCTCTTAATTTTCAAAATCACCAGTAATAATATTTTGTTACTTTTTTGACAAGTAGATGAACTATCAAACGATTTTACTGGGTTAAAAAAATTTAATAACAGTAATAAGTATAAAAGTGGCAGACATACAAATGGATGAAATCTTATTCATTTGCATGGTATTTTCAAAATTAGCAGATGATTCATTTTTCCATGTTTGTAACATCCAACGGTTAAAAAACACTAACACGATTGCGCTTGATAATAGATATAGCACCAAAGCAATTAAATCGCTTTTTAATAAACAATAACAGATAAAAATCCCAGAGGCAAAAGCAAGGGCTATTCCCGAAAAGATAAATGTTCCTTTTATGCCTAACATAATACTTAATGTTTTATCCCCACGTTTTGAGTCTTCTTGGTGTTGATAAATTTGTGTAAGTGGATAAGAACCCACAAGAAATAAGGTGGATACTGCTGGCAACAGGTTGTCCATCAACTTTTGAGAAAAGGTGTAGTTTTGAGTAATACCAAAGGTTACCACAAAATAAATAAACGCCCCTTGAAATATAGTAACAACTACGGTGCTTAGTATAGGGAATTTTTTAAGTCTAATTTTATCGTAACTATAACTTTTGGAAACCAACATGTATACTATAACCATAGCAGTGAATTGGTAACTAATAAACAATGAACCAATAACAGCTAATAAATCAAATAAGACCACTAAATGAAAAAGCTCTTTAGTTACTTTTGGGGGGCTTTTTACACCTCCAATACTCTGTTCATCTCGGTCGAAATAAGAGTTGTAACCATTGCTTGCCGGGTACAAAAACAAATGAAGAATTACAAAAATGGATAAGGCTGTAAAGATTTTACCTTGGTTAAGTTCCAAGGAGCTGATAGCCAACCAATACACTGGCATGAGGAATACCGAAAAAGGTATTCTCATGAGTGTAAATGCATTTTTATAATTTTCAGTTAGCAACATATTATTTATCAATCACCACTTTTTTGGTGGTTTTCCCAGCTTGGGTAACTACCTCTAATAAATAAATACCTTTATTTACATCTTCTACATTAATATCTGATTCTACTTGAAGTTCTTGTAGATTTTTAATAACCCTGCCAGAAACGTCTAACAGTTTAGCACTTTGGATAGGATATTTACTCAATATTTTTATTGATGTGCTTGCAGGATTTGGGAAAATTAAAAATTTATCCTTTTCTAAATCGTCCTCAACTCCTACGGATTTTTCTACAATACTAATATTGTCTAGATATAAATAATTTTCGTTATCAGAGATATTTCTAAAATTCACAAAAACATATTTCCCTTTAAATTCATCCAAATCCACTTGATAATTTCTCCATTGGGTACTCGTAGGTACAAATTCGCTGGTAGTAAAGTACGGTGTGCCGGTAGTAAGTTCTTGCCCTGCTTTTTTAAAAACAGTGTTATAACTCAGCCTGCAGTCATCAGAAACCAAGATTTCTAAAGTGTCTGAATAGATCTCGTCGAGAGTAAGCTCTGTGTATAGCTTATAGGCCACATCAAATGATAAAGTTGCAGGGTTGTTTATGTACAACAATGGTGAAATAAGTTCATCTTTTAGCCCATTACCTCCTGCATAGTCATAGTTATTAATGGTAAGCGAAGCAATGCCTGTTTTGGCTGCCACTGTAGTGCGTGCCCAAGTATATGATTGATCAGGATTTATTATCTCCCATCCATTATTGGTAAAATTACTTTGTTCAAAACCTTCAGTAAATGGCAGTTTTTTAGGGTTTTTAATTTCAAACGTTAGAGTTGCCAAATCATTAGACAATTGTTGGTCAGTTTGGCCATTTGGTAGGCTTGTTGATACTGAAATTGTATTACTTCCAGTTTTTATAGAGTCTTGTGGTAACGTTACCACTTCAGTGGCCTGGCTTGCTAAATTCCCTGTCCAATTAAATACTTTAGAAGTTCCATTGTTATAGCTGTAAGAAATGGTTACAAATGTTAGTGCCGATTTACCATGATTTTTTAATTCAACTTTTGGAGAAATTAATGGACTACATTCAGTAATTGCAGGATATACAATATCAGCAATACCAACATCGAGGGTGTATTGTTGTACTGGTGAACATCCATTAGAAGTAAGAATCGCACTACGAGTTCCATTTAAAAATGACAAAATCCTTGTTTTTTGACCAGTAGTAAACATATACATGCAGTTGTCATTTACATAATCCATGTAGTTCATGGTCATATCTATGTTGTCTGTCGGGGTCTCTCTACAGGAATTTTTAGTAACAGGGCAGCCATAATTTTCAGTTGCAGTAGGAGGGGTATCACATACCTCATCCCCGTCTTTACTACAAGTAGCACTACTGCTACCTTTGCATCCATCTTGAAATGTATGGTACAAGCCTAACCAGTGTCCTACCTCGTGGGTGCATGTTCTGCCAAGATTAAATGGACTTACTGCTGTGCCCATTGTACCGAAATATTTATGGACGATAACCACACCATCAGTTTCTTTAGCACCTGCGCCAGGAAATTGAGCATATCCTAAGGTGCCGCCCGGTATCGCAGGAACTATCCATATATTCAAATATTTATCTCTATCCCAAGCATTTTTACCACCATTCGAGCTGAATTTGGCATCATCGAGATCAACGTCAAATGATGTTTTATTGGTAAATGTACGTGTTATGCCGCTAGTAGTGTTTCCTTTTTCGTCACGTTGTGCTAAACAAAATTCTATTTCAATATCTGCGGCAATTGAACTAAATACAGTTGGTACTTTAGATATATCAGTATTTTTTTTGCGATAATCTTGGTTGAGTACATCTATTTGTGACGCGATTTGTTGGTCAGAAATATTTTGGCTAGAGGTGTTATATAACACATGTACCACTACAGGAATTGTAACAACAGCTGAAGTTCGTGCATATCTGTTATTGTTATAATCAATGCGATTATTTTCTAAAGATAGCCTGTAATTGGGGTTTTTTTTAATTTGATGTTCATAGTGCTGCATGGTACCACAATTTCTTTGAGCTTGTGCATACAATGTCCCTAAAAATGTAAACATTAGGAGGTAATTTAATTTTTTCATGAGATTAACTGGCTATTAATATTTAAACAAAAATTGGTAGAGGGAACTTGTTATTTAACATTTCAAAATTAACAATTTTATTTATTCCTGTTATTAAGTTTGTAATTAAAAGCTGGTCGAGTTGGGTATTAACGCTATTACCATCATATTTGTGGTATTATTCAATAATATAACTAGTAAATAATATTGTTATGAGTCTTCTTGTAGTTGGTTCTGTGGCATTTGATGCAATTGAAACGCCATTTGGCAAAACGGATAAAATAATTGGAGGTGCGGCCACATATATTGGATTATCAGCCAGTTATTTTACAAAAAAGGTAAATTTAGTGGCAGTTGTAGGAGGAGATTTTCCAAAGACCGATATTGAAATGCTTGAAAAACATGGCATCAATACTGCAGGGCTTCAAATCAAAGAAAACGAAAAATCGTTTTTTTGGGCTGGAAAATATCATAATGATATGAATACAAGAGATACCCTTACCACGGAACTTAATGTATTAGGCGAGTTTGATCCAATAATTCCAGATAACTATCAAAGCTGTGAATATTTGATGTTAGGTAATCTTACACCCAAAGTGCAGCAAACAGTAATCGAAAGATTGACCAAAAGGCCCAAGCTAATTGTAATGGATACCATGAATTTTTGGATGGAAATAGCGCTTGGTGATCTCAAAGAAACATTAAAACTTGTGGATGTTCTTAGTATTAATGATGAAGAGGCACGACAACTTTCAGGAGAATATTCTTTGGTAAAAGCCTCGAAGAAAATTTTAGAAATGGGACCAAAGGTTCTTATTATAAAAAAAGGTGAACATGGTGCATTATTATTTAATAAAGAAGAAGTGTTTTTTGCGCCAGCCCTTCCACTAGAGGATGTGTTTGATCCAACGGGTGCTGGAGATACTTTTGCTGGTGGATTCATTGGTTATATCGCCAAAACAGGTGATATTTCATTTGCAAATATGAAAAGAGCAATTATTTTCGGTTCTGCATTGGCCTCCTTTTGTGTTGAAAAATTTGGAACAGAAAGAATAGTTCATCTTACCGAAAAAGAACTAAACTCAAGAGTTCAAGATTTTATTGATTTGGTTCAATTTGAGATAAAAATTAGCTAGCATACTCAATCCTATTACTATTTGTAAACAAAACAACAATTCACCATCTTGGTGGATTGTTGTTTTGTTTTAGGATTTATTAATAACTCAAATACTTTTTTTCGAGTAATATCCCAATTTCATAGATCTCCTCTAGCGTATTTTCTAAAAATCCTTTGGAGTCCTCTCCAATTTCTTCAATGGTCAGAAACTTAAATGAATTAGCTAGTTTAGCCAATTTAAACTCTGGGTTATTTTTATCCAAAGGATCTGATAAGCCTATCTTGTTTAAATGAATGCTAGCATGATTTATATTAAAACTTATTGATTTTGGAAACTCGTAGTTCAATATCAAAAATTCCAACGCATCGTTTAGATTAGGAATCTTTTTAAAATATTTTCTACTCATATCAAATGATTCTGCACTTTTTAACAAGGTAGATACCTGATAATTGATAATTGACGCACTTCCTGGTGTTGTTTTGTCTATTTTTTCAATATCATTAAGTTTTGCCAATATAATTCGCGCTATTTGAATGGCACGCTCTAAATGTAATCCCAAGCTAATAAGCGCCCACTGGTCGTTATGAATGTGGGTGTTATCAATAAACCCTTTTACAACCGAGCTGTTTTGATATACTATTTCACTAAAGTCAAATGGACCCTCTTTTCTAAACTCGTCCGCTGGATAATCATTGACCAAATGATAATATTTATTTACTGCTTCCCATAACTCCGAGGATATGGTGTCTCTTGCTCCTCTTGCGTTTTCTCTTGCAGCATTAATGGCAACTATTACGGAGTCTAAGTTCGTTTCGTCTAAGGATACGTAGTGTAGTACTTCTTCTTCTGATAGTACTTTTACATCTTCAAAGTGCTGTATTTGAGATTGATACCCTACCATGTCTAAAATGGACTCTAACACAAACTGCCTCTTTTGAGCCAAAGGCGCATCTAAAGACGATAAATATTGTACCCTTGTAAATCTTGCAAAATGTTCAGCACGCTCTATATATCGACCTAGCCAAAATAAGCTATTCCCTATTCTTGATAGCATAAAAAAGTTTTTTAATATTGTGACAAATTGTTAAAAAGGACCGAATCACTATTCCACCACCCAAGTATCTTTCGATCCACCACCTTGGGAGGAGTTCACAATCAAACTACCCTTTTTAAGTGCTACCCTAGTTAGTCCACCTTTTAATGTATAATTTCGATCTTTGCCGATAAGAGAAAAGGCTCTTAAATCTATATGTCTTGGTTCAAAACACTCTCCCTCATCCATAAATGTAGAATGTACAGACAGGCTCATAATAGGTTGAGCTATATATTTGCGTCTATTAGTAGCTATTAGCTTTTTATAGTCTTCACGTTCTTGTTTAGTGCTTTTGCTCCCTATCATTACACCATACCCACCTGATTCGTCTACTGGTTTTACAACCAAGTTTTCCATATTTTCAATTACATATTTATAATCGTCGTCTTTTTCACAGCGATACGTATGAACGTTATGCAATATTGGAGTTTCGCTTAAATAGTACTTAATCATATCTGGCACATAGGTGTATACAGCCTTATCATCCGCAGCGCCGGTTCCAGGAGCATTTAACATAGTAATATTACCTGCTTTATATGCATTCATGAGTCCTGGCACACCCAGCATAGAGTCTTTTCTAAATACCAATGGATCAATAAAATCGTCATCTACGCGTCTGTATATAACATCCACTCGTTTAGGGCCATAGATGGTTTTCATGTAAACATAATTGTTTTCTACAAATAGGTCTCTACCTTCTACCACCTGCACTCCCATCCAAAGTGCTAGGAAGGAATGTTCATAATATGCGGAATTATACATTCCTGGAGTAAGAACTACACACGTTGGATTATCTACACCATGAGGCGCTACCGATTGCATTGTAGCCAACAACTCTTCAGGATATTCGTGCACCGACAAAACATTGTGCTTTAAAAACATATTAGAAAAGGTGCGTTTCATGGTGTCTCTGTTTGACAACACATAACTCACGCCAGATGGACACCTTACGTTGTCTTCCAACACATAGTATTCGCCATCTGAATGTTTAATTAAATCAGTGCCAGCAACATGAATGTAAATTTTGCCGACTGGGTCTACACCAATCATTTCCTTATTGAAGAAGGCACAACTTTTAATAAGTGCCTCAGGTACAACTTTGTCTTTTAGAATTTTTTGATCGTGGTAGATGTCATACAAAAACATGTTAAGCGCGGTATTCCTTTGCACAACTCCTTTTTCTACCATATCCCATTCAGCAAACGGAATGATACGAGGGCATAGATCGAAAGGGAAAATCCTTTCTACTCCCTTAGCTTTATCAGAATAAACATTAAATGTGATGCCCTGGTTGAAGAACGATACTTTAGCGTAATCGTTGAATTCTTTGAAATCTGTAACCGCGTATTGACCAAATTGATCGAAAACCTTTTCATAATGACTTCTTACGTGGCCATCTGCATAGAAAACCTCGTCATACATACCTTCATTAATTGTGTAGTTGTCAAATGGTGCTTTTGGCTTCACTTTGGTAGATGCTGTTTTAAACATAAATTTAAAATTTAATAATTATTTAACCAAAAGGTAACTTTTGTGAAAAATTAGTTAATTTTTTTGATTAATCTAAAGAAAAATTAATTTTTTTTAAATTATAGGTATATAAAACGAAGCAGCCTTTTGAAATCGTATTAAATTTTATACTTAGAATATAGTGATTTTTACGAATCCAATTGATAAAGGTTGCTTTTGATCAATTGATATGGATTTAAAAATAGATATAATGCTTATTTAGTTGAGATCTACTTTTTTTCAAAAGAAGACTTGTCTACTATAATATTTTTTAGTCGTGCTTTACTAATAATAAATACTCCCGTGTTATTAGATTGTGAACCAATCATCAACCGAGGATCCTCTTTAAAATCTACTAATTTGATAGTGTTATTTTTTAGGCTATCAATATCAAAAACAGTAATAGTGTATTTTGCCAAATTTAATCTTTCTTTAAATTCAGATGTTAGAGAATCAGGTACAAAGTCGTCAAATTTAATGTCCCTATATTGAATAAGGTAGTTTCCTATAGCATTGGTATCGATACGTTGAACCCCATCTACATCAAAAAAACCTTTGTTATATGTTATTGACAAAATATCCCTGTCGGGTAATTGTTTAATATTTATTGATTGTAAAGTGCGTAAAGTGCTTGAAAAAAGTCGTTTACTTGCCCAATTTGCTGCTTGTATATTGAAAATATGGCCAAAATTATCCGTAAGTGATGGAATCTCTACAAAATACGGCTTTTGAGACTGTTCATCCATAAAGCATGTTGTGCTTGTAATACTGCCATCATCAGCAATAAACGTTTTTATAAGGTTGTTTTGGTCATATATCCGTATTTTAAGACCATGTTGATTGAGCTTGTTTTTCAACTCAATAGCGTTGTTACCTGAGCTGCCTCTTTTTACACGCACTCTGGAAAAAACTAGAAAAAATTTTGAAATGTTCTCTTGATCTACATTGTAAACATCGTCAAGTTTCCATTTGCGGTTGTTTAGCTTAAAGGTGTGTGATATATTATTAGCTGAAACAATTTCTATTTTGTTTATACTATTGGTATCTGTGAGCGCAAAATAGTCCGGCTGGATGTCTATATCTGTTTGGGTTGTACTAGAGGTTGAAACAAAATAGGCTACCACTCCTAGTAAGCCTAGCCCAAATATGGTAAGTATTTTATTTCTTTGCATTATTTTATAACTACAATTTTAAGTGTTTTTTTAATGATTTTTCAATCTTATCAGCTTTTTCATAGCCATTAGAAATTACAATCACTTTGGCGCCATGAAGTAAAATTAAAGCAGGAAAACCATCAATGCCATTTCGTTCAGCCCTACTAATATCTTCTTTAGTTTTTGTTTTTAAGTCTTCTTGGATGTATTTCGAAATAAAATCCTCTTTCTTGATACCTAAAATTTGTGCCACGTTCGCAAGTTCGTCCATTTGGGTAATATCTACATTGTCAGAATAAAAGGCGGATTGTAAAGCCTTAAACATGGCAAATGCCTTGGTAGAATCTATTTCTCTTACAGTTACTACGGCCCTACAAGCGGGTTCCGTGTTATATATAAAGCCCTTTTTTTCTAAAATGTTAAATTTAAAAGGTTGTCCTGTGGACAAAGCTATTTCTTCCCAATGTTCTTTTAATGATGCTTTCATTTCTGCATTAAGTGGCAAGTTTTGTTTGGTATTTAAGCCACCCATTATCATTTGAATTTCTATTTGGGACTCAAATTTTTTACAGATATTTTCTATTTCAGGAGTAAAACCATAACACCAAGAGCACATCGGATCTCCTACGTAAATAAGTGTTGCCTTGCGCGATTGTGCCATTAAAATTTGTGCACAAAAAATTGCAATTATTAATAGCCTCATAAAATGCATTATATTTGGTCATCAAAGGAACGATTTTGTGTAAACAAATGCAAATAAGACCAAAATAGCCTTGGAATATTTTGGTAAAGTAATTTATATGTATTATGAAGGTAGCTTTCATCGCCAATACAAGTTGGAACATTTATAATTTTAGAATACCTCTAATAATTGAACTTCTTAAACAAAAACATCAGATTGTGGTAATTGCCCCGTGGGATGAATTTACCCCCAATTTAATTAAACTTGGTTGTAACTGTATCGACATTTCCTTGCAGAACAAAGGTTCTAACCCTTTTTCAGACCTGAAATACTTGTTTAGATTATTTATCTTATTTCGTAATCAAAAGCCTGATATCACATTGCAGTATACCATAAAGTGTAACATATATGGTACTTTAGCCTCAGCAATATTAAATATTCCGGTAATTAACAATGTTTCTGGGCTAGGTACGGTCTTTTTACACCATAATTTAACTAGTGTGGTTGCAAAAATAATGTATCGATTTGCTTTTAGATTTCCAAAATTGGTCTTTTTTCAAAATGAAGATGACCGCAACCTGTTCGTGGCACAGGGCCTAGTCGCTTCAGATATTACTGACTTATTACCGGGGTCGGGAGTAGATTTAATTAAATTTGAGCCCCAACCTTTTCAGCAAGTTCGACCATTTCGGTTTGTAATGGCAAGTAGATTGTTGTTTGATAAAGGTGTTGTAGAATATGCCAAGGCTGCTGCAATAATAAAAAAAGAATACCCTGCTGTAGAGTTTCACCTCGTAGGAGCACCAGATTTTGATAGTGGGCTAGGTGTGTCAAAAGAAATGCTAAACAGCTGGGTGCAAAATGGAGATTTGATTTATCATCCTTTTACGGCTAATATCCTTGATATAATAAAAGACAAAAGCTGTGTTGTACTGCCTTCATACAGAGAAGGTACTCCTAAATCACTATTAGAAGCGCTGGCATTAGCCAAACCAATCATTACTACCAATGTACCTGGTTGCAAAGAAACAGTACAACAAGGATTGAATGGATTTTTATGTACAGCGAAAGACGAACAAAGTCTCGCACAAGCACTTAAAAAGATGTTGACCTTATCTACATCTGAACTAAGGGATATGTCGGAAGTTTCTAGACAAATTGCTGTTAAAAAATATGATCAAAATATAGTTATTAATAAGTATATCAATGCCATTAAAGTATCACTTAATATAGATGATTTTTAAGGGACTTTGATTAGCATTTTTGAACCCTTTTCAATAATTTATCCATAATTAATTGTTAATTTTGGAAAATTTTTTTCTATGAAGGTAATTCTAAATAAAATCTCAGGCTTAGTTGAAATTTATCCAGCACTTTGGTCTGATGAACGAGGGGTGTTTTTTGAAACTTACCATATAAATAAATTTAAGGAAGCAGGTATTAATGAAAGTTTTATACAAGACAACCAATCATTTTCAAGAAAAGGAGTGGTTCGAGGCTTGCATTTTCAAAAAGACCCTTTTGCACAGGGTAAACTAGTACGTGTGATTACCGGAAAAGCATTGGATGTAGTTGTAGATATTAGAAAAGGTTCTCCCACATTTGGGCAAACAGCTAAATTTTTGTTAGAGGCCGATAAAAATAATATGGTGTACATACCAGCAGGATTTGCCCACGGGTTTGCTGCTATTGAAGATTGTATATTTTCATATAAATGTACAAATGTATATGATAAAACCTCTGAGTCAGGTGTACTTTGGAATGACAAAACACTTAACATTGATTGGGAATTGGCCAATCCAATAGTATCAGAAAAAGATAAAGAATTGCCTACCTTTGCACAGGTTACTCAACTCATAAATGCATAAATTCAGATTTACGATATTCCTGTTTTTTATTATAACCATGACTTTGTCATCCTGTTATAATAAAAGTATTATGTTCCAAACAGATAAAAACTATTTAGGGGATACCTTAAATAGGGAGCTGTCTAAACTTGAGAGAAATTACAAAATTCAAAATAACGATTATATAACATTTCAAATTTTTACCAACAAAGGTGAAAGATTAATTGATCCTAATTTTGAATTACGTAAAACATTGGTTGGAATAATACCAGATAATGGTGTACAAAAATATCTTGTTTTGGTAGATGGTACCGCCAAATTTCCTATGATAGGTTTTCAATATGTAAAAGGGCTAACTATTAATCAGCTCGACAGTTTATTGCAACAAAAATATACTCAATTCTATACGGATGTTTATGTTTTAAGCAGGGTTGTAAATAAGCGGGTTTTTGTGTTAGGCACAGCTCCAGCTGGATCTATTACAGCAAGTTTGGGAAATGGACGTGTAGTGCCTCTAGAAAATGAAAATATGACACTTATTGAAGTGTTAGCATTGTCAGGAGGCTTAGATGGGCTAGCAAAGTCCCACAATATTAGGCTAATACGAGGTGATTTAAGTAATCCTACCGTTCAAATCATAGATTTATCTACCATTGAAGGAATGCGCAAAGCTAGTTTATTGGTACAACCAAATGACATAATTTATATAGAAAGATTTCAAAGAAGAGTACAACAAGCTCTACAAGAGGTTTCTACTGTAACGTCGGTTATTTTTGGATTTTTAGGATTTTATTTGGCTATAAACCAATTTACCAGATAATGAAGGAAGAGAATAAGGAAGATCTTTATGAATTAGCCAATCACAATCATATTGCAGATGATGAGGAGGATTCTAACTTTCTAAATGACCTTGATTTCATAAAACTTTTAGTAGTAACTCGAAAAAATATATTTTGGGTTATAAGCATATTCTTGGTCACCCTCACAGGAGGATTTATGTATAATAGGTATACTAAACCAATTTATCAATCTTCCTCAATTATTAAACTCGATACTAAGGAAGAAGCAAATAACCTAGGGTTAGGATTAAGTAAGGGAACCGAGCTAATAAACACCACTTCGCTTTCAGGAGAAGTAGAGTTGATTAAGTCCCGATTGATTTATGAAAAGGCTGCTAAATTGCTCAATGATAAGGTAACGTGTTATGCTTACGGAGATATTAATTATTTGGAGCGTTATAAAAATGCACCATTTAATGTAGATTACAATGTCCTCAACCCAAATATATTCAACCATCAAATAGATGTTAAACTAATTGATAATATGAGATTTGAACTTTCTTGTTCAAGTTTAGGATGGGATAAGGGTGAATATTTATTTGGAAAAATTATTGAAAAAGATGGTATCTCACTTAAAATATCCTTGAATCTCAACAACCTCATTTCCACGGAACTTGATAAACATTACTTTTTTACAATTAATAGTCTTGAAAATCAAATTGATTATTTGGCAAAAAATACAGAGGTTAAAATAGTAAACCCAGAGGCCAAAACTATCCAAATATTTTTTAAAGATTTTAATCCTGAAAAGGCGCGTGATGCAGTAAAAGCAATAGATTCTGTTTACCTAAATGAGACATTGGTTAAAAAATTTAAGGCTCAAGAACAAACCATCCAGTTCTTAACTGATCAATTAAATCAAACTGAAGAAAGCCTTGAAGATTATGAGCTTCAATTAGAAAATTTTGCCAAGTCAAATAAAACCTATGATATCAAAACAGATCTGGGTAAATCGCTAGCCAAAATTGATGATAACGAAAAATTGTTAAATGAACTTAAGGAACAGCTTGAAAGCCTTGAAGATCTCAAAAAAAGGATTTTTGACAATAATGAGATAAAGCCTTCGATTCCTAGTTTGATTAAAGTTAATGACCCACAAATAAGCCAAACAATTGCCCAGTTTAATAAAATACAAGCAGATTTGGCAATTATTCTAACTAGTTCTTCTGAAAACACCTTTGCTGTACATCAGAAAAAAATAGAGCTTGATAATCTAAGGAGTACTACACTTTCTATTATTTTATTTCATAAAAAAGATATCTATGATAAAATTTTGAGTTTGTCAGATAAGATTAACGAATATGAGAACAAGTTTACCAAATTGCCCTCTAAAGACACAGAACTTACACGTTTAAAACGTTTTTATACAATATATGAAAAATTTTATCTGCTACTGATAGAAAAAAAGGCTGAATATGGGATTTCTAAAGCAGGTACTGTTGCAGAATTTACAGTATTGTCAGAGCCAAACTATCCTAGCTCCCCAATTTATCCACAAAAGAGTTTAATATATTTAATTTCAGGTTTGGTGGGTTTTGTAATAAGTTTTATTTTGATAGTTGTAAAATACTTTTTACACAATACTATCAACAACCAGGGAGAACTTGAAAAGTCTACAATTGCGCCTGTTATAGGAGTGGTGCCTAAGTACATTAAGGAAAAGATGGAGGTTTCTAGAATGATTGTGGATAAAAATCCTAAATCGCCTATCAGTGAGGCGCTTCGGTCTATAAGGACTAATCTTGAGTTTATTCCCACAAAGGACAACATTAAGAAAATTATTTCCATTACCTCTACTATTAGTGGTGAGGGCAAAACTTTTGTTGCTGTTAATTTAAGTGGGGTAATTGCCATGTCCGGTGCAAGGGTACTTATAATAGACCTTGATATGCGTAAACCAAAAATACACATGGCCTTCGATGTGGATAATGACAAAGGTATGAGTACTATACTTATTGGAAAACATAAGCTAAAAGAATGTGTTCATCATACGGCTATCGATACCTTGGACTTTATAACGGCTGGACCCACCCCTCCAAATCCTTCTGAATTAATATTAAGAAAGGAATTTGATGACCTGCTCAAAGAAATGCATAAGATTTACGATGTAATATTTATTGATTCTCCACCTGTGGGTTTAGTCACAGACGGAATTATTATAATGAAAAAGGTGGATTTGCCAATTTATGTAGTGAGAGCGGAATATTCAAAAAAAGGTTTTGAAAGGAACATTAATAGATTGGTTAACAAAAATGGCTTTAAGAAATTAACGGTGATTTTAAATGGTTTTGACTCCAACATGCGTTATGGTTATGGATATCAGTATGGCTATGGTTACGGCTATGGTTACGGAGGAGGTTATTACACAGAGGATAATCATGAAAAAGTAGGTTTATTAGAAAAAATAATTAGATTGGTGAAAAGGTAAACTATGGGACTCTTCGACACTTTTTTTAAATCTACGCCAATTCAAGTGATGGACACGGTGCAAGTAGATATGCACAATCATTTAATTTATGGTGTAGATGATGGCTCTCACGATATAGAAGAATCGATTGAACTAATTAAAGGCCTAATAGCCCTAGGACGGAAGAAGATTATCATGACACCACACATCATGAGCGACTTTTATAAAAATGGTCCAGATAATATCCTTCCACGATTAAAAATTTTAAAAGAAGAAGTAAAAAAGGCTCAATTAGATGTTGAACTTGAAGCAGCCGCAGAATATTATTTGGATGAAGATTTTGTAAAACTAGTAGAACAAGATCAGCCTCTTTTAAGTTTTGGTAAAAATTATGTTTTATTCGAAACTGCTTTTATGAATGAATCTCGTCAATTAAATTCTGTAGTATTTGAGATGAAAAGCAGAGGTTATAAGCCCATTTTGGCGCATCCTGAGCGTTATCTATATTTACACGATGACTTTGAAAAATATGAAGCACTTTACGAACGTGATATTTTGTTCCAAATAAATATTTTGTCACTTTCTGGATATTATTCAAATGAGATAAAAAAAGTGGCAGAAAAGTTAATTGATGCAAAAATGGTAAACTTTGTAAGTAGTGATTGTCATTCGATGAAGCATATTCAAGAATTATCTAAGGCGGTCAACACTAAGTACTACAAAAAGCTTTTAGACCTTCCTTTACTTAATAATACTTTACTTTAAACACTTTGCAATTATCAAATCAAGTATTTATTACCGGAGGCACAGGTCTAATTGGTACCGAGCTTATAACTAGTTTGATAAAAAGTGGTTATAAGGTAGTGGCCACAAAACGGCCTAGCTCAATGATACCTTTTACACATCAACAACTAAAATGGGTAGAAATAGATGTGCTTGATATAGTTGCATTGGAAGAGGAGATACAGAATTGTGAAGTGGTGATTCATACCGCGGCATTAGTTTCCTTTTCACCAAGTAAGTTTGAAGCTATGTATCAGACCAATGTAGAAGGCACCAAAAACATTGTAAACCTATGCTTAAAGCACAATAAACGATTAATTCACATTAGTTCAGTTGCAGCACTTGGCAGAGGAAAAGAATCTGAAATTACTGAAAACAGCACATGGAGCGATAGTGATATTAATTCATACTATGCCAAAACCAAATACCTCTCAGAATTAGAGGTGTGGAGAGGAATAGAAGAAGGTTTGTTAGCAACCATATTTTGCCCATCGGTAGTATTGGCGGTGGGTAATTTGAGTAGAAGCAGTTCCAGACTATTCAAATATGTATTGAACGAAAATAAATTTTATACCACAGGTAATTTAAATTACATAGACGTAAATGATATCGTCAATATCATACTTAAAAACATTTCTTCCCCTATTTTTGGTCAAAGATTTATACTAAACGGAGGCGCTATTACTTACCATGATTTTTTTAAAAAGTTGGCAACTAGGCTAAACAAAAAGCCTCCCAACCTCAAGGTTACTCCCTTGCTTGCAGCTATTGTATGGAGAATTTCTTACTTAAAATCAATTATAACTAAGGAAGAGCCCTTAATTACCAAGGAAACGGCTAAACTATCACAATCTACGTACGTATTCCTGTCAAAGAAAGCAGAAATTGCATTTAAACACCAGTTTATTGATTTAGATATGTCACTAGATGGGTGTTGTAAAGAAATAATTGAAAAACATGGGCCTATTTGATACTAGAATTAAATGTTTTTTATATATTTAGTTCTATAAATAAGGTGTAAAACCTGTGCAGCTTGGATAATTTGAACTAATAAAATTTGTGTATGGGACATCGATTTAAAGAAAGTGATGACGGGAGGGAGGCAGTAAAACGTTTTGAAGAGATGATTCAAAACAACGACTATTACTTTTTTGACCTAGATGCTTACGAGTATATAATTGACTACTACGCAGAAACTGGTAGAATAAAGAAGGCACTTAAAGCAGTAGAATATGCTTTAAAACAATACCCTTATTCTTCAGAACTTTATATAAACAGAGCTCAGTTGTTAATCAATTCTGGTCATTTTGAAGAGGCTACAGAAATTCTTGACAACCTTGAAATTTTAAATCCAAATGACCAAGATGTTTTAATAATGCGAGGTTTAGTATATGGTCATAACGGCCAATACGACAAAGCAGTGGCTCATTTCAAAAAAATTGAACCTTTACTAGAGGAAAAAGAAGATTTGTACTTTCATACAGGATACGCTTTACAGTGTTTGGCCAAATATGAAGAAGCAATAATTTATTACAAACAAGTAATTGATCTTAACATCGAACATGAAGACGCGTTATATGAGTTAGCATTTTGTCTTGATCTGACTGGACAGCTTGAAACAAGCATTTCGTTTTACGAAAAATTTATTGATCAAGATCCGTTTGCGCACTCAGCTTGGTATAACTTAGGTGTTGCTTACAGCAAGCTCGAAGATTGGGATAAATCTTTGTGGGCCTATGAATATGCCACCATTATTAAAATTGATTTTTCTTCTGCGTATTTTAATATGGCTAATATTTATGCCAACAAGGAAGATTTTAACAAGGCCATAGAATGTTATGAAAAAACCTTAGAACATGAGGATCCTACTGCAGAAACCTATTGTTGTTTAGGTTCTTGTTTTGAAAAATTAGACCAATTTGATACTGCACTTCATTATTACCGAAGAGCAATGAAATTAGATGCAAAATATGCAGATAGTTGGTACGGAATTGGAATTTGCCTTTATAATCAGGATAAGGCGTTTGAAGCATTACACTATTTCAAGAAGTCGATAGAATTAGATAATACTAACCCTGAATTTGTATTGGCCAAGGCAGATGCTGAATACTTTGTAGGTAATTTTCAATCTGCAAATGAAGATTATGAGACAGCGGCCAACATGGATCCTGCAAACAGCGACGTTTGGCTCAATTGGTCAGAAATGTTTTATGACCAAGATGATTTTATTAAAGCAATTGATATATTAATTAATGGCATTGATGAGCTCCCTCAGGAATCTGAGCTATATTATCGCGTTGTAGTATACATGATTGATGGAGGAATGTATAAAGAAGCGTTATTATATCTAGAAAATGCGCTAATTTTGGACTATGATAAACATACTGTTCTTTTTGAATACTTTACAGAGTTAGAGACCCAAAAGGCGATTTTTAAAATCATTGACCAATTTAAGAAAGATAATTTTTAATGAACTTCGAATTAAAGAATGTCCCACAAAGGACTCAAAAGCCACGTAGCGAGGGTTTTACAATGGCAATGGACAAAGGCCTTAGCATAAGAGAGGTTGAGGATTTTTTAAGCATAAGTGCGGATCATGTTGATATCGTAAAGTTAGGTTGGGCCACTTCGTATGTCACTCCCAAGCTATCCGAAAAGCTGGCAGTATACAAATCTGCCGGGATTCCAGTGTATTTTGGGGGTACTCTTTTTGAGGCTTTCATAGTACGTGGGCAGTTTGAGGATTATTTGAGGGTAATTGATAAATTTGGTTTGGCTCATGCCGAAGTATCTGATGGATCCATTACCCTTGATCATGATATTAAATGTGAGTATATTAGACAGGTTGCGAAACATGTCACCGTTTTATCAGAAGTGGGCTCAAAAGATGATACGGTTATTATTCCACCTTATAAATGGATTGAACTTATGCAAAAAGAGCTTGATGCAGGTTCTTGGAAAGTAATAGGAGAAGCAAGAGAAGGTGGTAATGTTGGGCTTTTTAGGTCAGGAGGGGAGGTAAGACAGGGACTAGTTCAAGAAATTATTACTAAAATACCTAGTGACAAGATTATCTGGGAAGCTCCACAAAAATCTCAACAGGTGTGGTTTATAAAATTATTAGGAACCAATGTCAACCTCGGGAATATAGCTCCTAACGAGGTTATTCCGCTTGAAACCATTAGGTTAGGCCTTAGAGGAGATACTTTTAACGACTTTTTTAAATTTTAATTTCTGCAATTTCTAGTTAGTACGTTAATTATACAAGTGATTAGTTATATAAATATTAAAATTTAAAGTAATAGGTTTATTTTCATAAGATTTTCTTTAAAATAAAAATTTGGATTAAACCTTAGAGATCCGTCTGCCAAGAGTTTCATTATTTTCTTTCAGTTTTTATTTGATTTATATACTTTTGCAACCTTATTAGTCGTGTAAAGCAAATGTACTTTACACTTTACCAATCTTCAACGTTCGATGCAACTATACAGTACAAAACATATTTCTCCTAATGTAACTTTTGAAGAAGCTATTTTTCGTGGCCTCCCTCCAGATAATGGATTGTACATGCCAACTGCAATACCCTCATTGCCAACCAATTTTGTAGAGAATTTAGAAAATTATACTTTTCCTGAAATTGCTTATCAGGTGGCAGAATGTCTTTTGTCCGATGAAATTCCTCAAGAGGTTTTAAAAGAAATAATAGAAGATGCTGTAAATTTTGATGCACCATTAGTAGAACTTGAAAAAAATGTTTTTGTTCTTGAACTGTTTCATGGCCCCTCTTTAGCATTTAAGGATTTTGGTGCGAGATTTATGGCTAGGGTGATGTCATATTACCTTCAAAAATCAACGAAAAACATTAATATATTGGTGGCAACTTCTGGTGATACTGGTGGAGCAGTGGCACTTGGGTTTCTTAATACGCCTGGAATAAACGTAACTATCTTGTATCCTAGTGGCAAAGTAAGCGAACTTCAAGAAAAGCAACTTACTACCTTGGGCGGCAATATCACCGCACTTGAGATTGATGGAACGTTTGATGACTGTCAGGCAATGGTAAAACAAGCTTTTTTAGATCAAACCTTAGCCCAGAACCTAAATCTTTCTTCGGCTAATTCTATCAATATTGCACGTTTAATTCCACAGTCTTTCTATTATTTTCATGCGATAGCACAATTAAAACGTAAAAAATTAAATTTACCAGTAGTTTTTTCTGTGCCTAGTGGTAATTTCGGAAATTTAGGTGCAGGACTAATCGCCAAAAAAATGGGTCTCCCTGTTAACCATTATGTGGCATCCACTAATGCCAATGATATTATTCCTCAATATTTGGAAACAGGAATTTTTTCGCCTAGGGCATCCATAAAGACAATTTCAAACGCCATGGATGTAGGCAATCCTAGCAATTTTGCACGTATGGCTGATTTATACCAAGATGATGTTGCCAGCATAAGAAATGACATTTCGGGATATAAAATTACTGATGAAGAGACGGAGGATGCTATAGAAAAAGTTCTAGCTCAATTTAATTATATGATGTGCCCACATACTGCAGTAGCCTATTTAGGTTTGCATAAATATCTGATTACCAGTCCACCAGCTTTAGGAGTGCTGCTGGCTACTGCACATCCTTCAAAATTTGTGAATGAGCTTAAGCCAGAAATCGCTGCCAAAGTAACTGTACCTGAAAATATGCAGAAACTTATGCAAAGAGAAAAAAAATCTATTAAAATGGGCAACTCATTTGCCGAACTAAAAAAGTACCTCACGAGTAACAACCTGTAAATAGATTTACGCAATAGTCCTTTCAATAAGTGTTTTGTGCTCCCGCAAGTTTTTCGATTTGTACTAAAGAAATAAATCCAAGAAATAAAACTCTATTCATCTCAAAGCGAATGACGGCTAGGATCGCTTTCTAGCAGATTTGATACGTTTGGAATCTTAGTGTTTTGGGCATATTTTTGATGCATGTATATTATGCAAATGTGATTATATTGAATAAGGTTTCTAGAATATTATAGATATAGAAATAACTTCCGTTTTACCTGATTAGAAATAAATATCAAAAACTAATTAACTCAAGAGGTAAAATAATTTAATTTCAGCATGTTAGAGTATTTATTTAAGGGGAAATTATTGGTGGTTGAATATGGCGAAAGAAAAACAGCCATAGTATCGGATGATTCTTTGTTAGAGTTATATGATTACATTCAAGAAAATCCAGCAGTTAGATTATCGATAGGCTGTATGGGGTACAATAAATATGATAAGAAGTATGAAGGAGAGGACTTAAAGTTTTTAAAAAATATTCCTAATGTGAAATATGTGAACATTTGGATGAGTATGATTGGAGATTTTGCTGGTTTAAATCATTTAAATGATCTTTTAGAATTATCAAATTTAAGTGACGAGGATTGGAAAGTTGATTTTGAGAAGTTTGATAGTATCGAAAATATTTCTTTGTATTGGAATAAAGGAATAAAAAATTTATTTAACAGGAAAAATCTTAAGACCCTCGAAATCAGAAAATACAAGCCCACTAAAATTAACGATTTATCTGAGTTTATAAATTTAGATAAACTGGAGGATTTAACCTTAACCCAATCCTCTTTAACTAGTCTAAATGGCCTTGAATCACTTGAATCCCTTAAGAAATTATGCATAGCGTACAATAGCAAATTAACTACTTTTTGTATGGATGAGAGCATAGTAATGGAAAATATCAAAGAACTTGTTATTGAGTCCTCGAAAAAAGTTGATGATTCCTTTGTTAGATTGTTTCCAAATTTGGAATGTTTAGAACTGAGAAATCAAGGAGAAATAAAAACCATAAGGCCGTATTTAGATGGTTTTAGAAAATTGAAAAGAATATTTGTAGGAGCGTATACCAAAATTAAGGAGTTGGAGAATCAATATTATTTAGACTACCCGAATATTGAACAATTTTTTTATCAAGACACTAAGGGTCAGCATTTAAAGTGTTCCCAGTTAGATAAACCATGGATAAGTAGGTAAACAAGGTTTTGGTAATTAATAATCCCATTCAACTATAATCCTAGGACAAAAATAATGTTGCCAAGATAACTTCATCATGTTGACCCCCTCAAAGAAATAGCGGAGCTAATAATCCAATTAATTTGAGAGGTAACAACTGATCAGCATTCTAAACTATAGGGTGAAATATTTTAAATGAATATGGAATTGATAAAAACATTTTTAGCTGGAAAAATCTCTTTAAATGAATTTCTTGAAAAGTTGTATCTGGATACCGAGCTTCAAGAACTGTTGGAAGCAGAGAAGAACATGAAACCTTTTACAAATGATGGTTCACTATTGCTATTTTTTCTGAATACTAGCATTCATGATTCAGGATTTGATATTAATGCTAGATATGCGCTTAAAGAGTTTTTGGAAAAGAATAATATCAAATTTGAATTTGATACATTGAGCATTGAATTTAGTGATATAGTTCGGTCATCATTGCCTAATTGGTTGCACGTCGATGTTAAATATTTTGAAGAAATAGGGGCAACATTTGACGGAAATAATAAGAAAGAAGTAAAACAAAAAATCAAGGAGAAGGTCTCATCTGATTTTATAGTTATAAAATCTGCACCAAAGTGGATTCAGGATCAATTTTGGCCATTTTCTGAAGGCAAACCAATGTTGTTTATTGGTGAGCTTGGTATGGGGGAATTGTTACATGATTTTTCAAAGGTTTTTGTATTTTACGATTTGAAACTAAACAAATTTGAAAACATTGTTCAGAGCTATTGATAAAATTGATTTGTTCATCGACATTTTGTTATCGTTTTTAGAATGGCATATCGAGCCTGTTTTACCTAACTGCCTTTTGCTCCAAAATATATTCTGTTACTTTTTCCTTAATGTACTTGGCTCATTTCGCGTCCAAACTGTCCTTCTCTATTCAATTATGAAACTCAGTATCAATTGAATGAAGTTTGGTTGAGCCCATTAGTTATCTGATTACTAAACTCGACGGCTCTTCAAAATATGAATTCAAAAAGTACTAATTAAATATTAAGAAAAATGGTGTGGTTCTTTATTTTTATGCTCAAAACAAAGGACTTAAAGCAATTTCACAAAATAATAAACCATGGGGCGCTTTAAAATAAAGGCCCCATGGTTTAGTTAGTAGTTCATTTTCGACTATTCAATCACCAATTTGGTAACTTGATTGTCAATGTTTACATAATAAATTCCACTTGCAAGCGCAAGGCTTACTGCATTCTGTCCTACTTCTAAGTTAATGGTAGCGATAGTTACACCTATTTGGCTGTAAACTACTGCCTTAGTTTCTACCTCAGAAACGATGGTGAAAGTACCATTAGATGGATTAGGATAAATGATGGTAGTAAAATCTTTTGCAACCACATTTTCTATTCTAGCAGTACAAGTACCATTGCTTGTCCATGGCTTGCCAGTACCTACTGGGCCATTGTTCAAGTCTGGTCTTTCGTTAGATGTCCACCAGTTAGCCGTGTACTTGATGCCATTGTATTGAACAAATTGACCACCATTGTAAGCTGTAGATGCCGACCAAGTTGGAGCAGTACAAGTAGCTGTAGGCGTTCTTACTGTTAAAGTAACTGGAGCAGAAACACCAGATTCACCTAAATCATCCGTAGTTTTTGCAGTAATGGTATAGTTACCATTGGCTACGTTTAACCAAGTAAAGTTATAAGCAGTACCTGATAACAAACCATTTACCACAACTTCACCTAATTTAGTAGCACCGTTGAAGTACTCAATTTTACCAGAAGTAAAGTCTGGGTCAAATGGTAAAGCACCAATCACAATGTTACTATTTGTGTTGAACGTTGCGCCAGCAGCAGGGGAAGTAATCGTAGTCGTTGGAACTCTGTTTTTGTAAACGACCACTAACTGAGTGCTTACTCCACCGTTGTTGTCAAACGCTTTTACAGTAAACGAATAAGAACCATCTGGCTGAGGCGCAGGAAGGTTGTTATACGTAGTAGTATAAGGAGCAGCAGTTAAGGTAACCAAACCAGTATTCGTAGTACCTCTTGTAATTTCTACCTTAGAGATGGTACCGTCTTGGTCTGTAACATTGGCCGAAACAGTGATCGCACCACCTACTAAATATTTAGGATTGATGCCATTAACAGCTACTGGAGAAGTTACAGCAATTACTGGTAATCTGTTTTCAGCCACATCAATGGTTTGTACTGTTACCGCACCTTGATTGTCTGTAGCTTTTACAATAAATGTAGTTAAGAATCTATTACCTGAACTTAATAAATTAGAGAAAGTAGCAGTGTATGGAGCAGCAGTTAATGTAACTGTACTGTTGGCAATGTGTGGAGAATAAATCTCAACTTTTGCCACAGTACCTTCGTCCGTAACGTTGGCAGATACAGTAACAGAACCACCTACATTAAATTTGCTACCAACAGTTGGCGCTGTGATGGTAACCACAGGGGCATCATTGTAATTTACTTGCGTAGATACAAATTTTGAGTTTTTGCCACCATCACCAAAAGCCAAAGCAGCTATTCTTGTAAAGGTTTTACCAGCTAAAACAGGCAGATTTAAGTTATAAGGAGCCGTTACTCTGAATCTACGTTCTGTAGTAGAACCAAATTGCCCATTTACTACAGCATCTGTAACAATATACACTACAGAGTCAATCGCTAAATTAGCTGTATTAACGTTTACTGTTACAGGAATGTTAGTAGCAGTTCTTGACACAACTGATTGGTCAACAGGCGTAACGATACTTACTTCTGGCAAAGGTTTTACATAATAAACTGCGGAAACAGCATCAGAAACTAGTCCTTTAGAAAACGCAAACACCTGCACTTGAGTATATCCATTGAATTTCAAAGCAGGTAAGTAGCTGTAGGAGAAAGGAGCAGTTTTTACTGTTACATTTTTTAATAATGTACAGCCAGGACCATCACATATGGTTTCTACTATAGAATATCTCACAGAGTCAATAAGGCTTGTAGCGATATTGAACGAAAGATCAATTTTAGTAAGATTTCCATCTGATGGGTATTGGTAAAATATTGCATTTTGTAAAGGAGCAGTTATGGTAACCACTGGCTTCACAGGCTGAACAACGGTGTAATTTACTGTTGGATTTACCGCTGAACCTATTCCATTTTTAAATGCTATCACATTCACTTGTGAACTTGTAGCACCAGCAACTGGGTCAACAGAAAGCGAATATGGAGCAGCCGTTCTTGTAAATCTTCTTACGTTAGTACAACCAGGACCATTACAAACTACATCCACCAAGATATATTTTACAGAGTCTACAATAGCAGGAGTGGTAGCTACGGTATAGTTTATCTTTTGGCCAGCAGCCACAGACAATACTTGTCCTTCAGTTGGGGAAGTAATAGCAATGGTTGGAGCAGGATTTACAGCAGCACATATACCAGTTTCAGTCCAAGCAGAGGTCCATGCAGAACCAACACCCGGCTCATACGCCCAAGCAGCAGCAGAGCTACACCATCCTCCTACATTACATTGGTATTTTTTACCTTTGTTTTTAACAGTAGTGTTGGTAGCATAAGCAGTACCAGCTACATATTGAGGCTCTGGGCAATCAAGTGGTGCGGTGATGCTTACATTGATAGGTGCAGAAGTTTTAGTGTTCCAAACGCTGTCATAAGCTACTGCGGTAATCGCATAATTTCCTTGAACCGATGGTGACCAATTGAATTCAAAAGGAACAGTATTAGATGAACCAAGTAAAGTAGCACCACTGAAATAATCAATTTTAGCAATGGTTTTTACTTTGCTTGAATATCTAGCTTTTAGTGGAACAGTTGTTCCCGCGGGGAAAGATGCATTGTTAACAGGACTTGCAATTGCAACTTGGATAGCTTGTGCTGGCGTATAAACCCTGTATTTAGTTACATCAGTATAAGGACTTAATGCACCTTTTTCGTCGCGAATCTCTACACTGTAGGTAAATTCTCCCGCTGTGGTGTTGTCTTTAATCTCATACCAAAACAGTTTTGTTACTGGGTTAATAGTAGCGTTACCTACATAGCTTCCGTTTTTAAAAACTTTTACAGTTGCATTATTAACATCACCATCAGGATCGGCAACACTTATACCAACAAAGTTATTGAAGTTAGTATAAATCTCTTGCCCTCCTGCAATTCCATAAGCAGTTATTGGGGCAACATTGGCAGGTTGTGTTGAGCCTGCTGGCAAAGCAATGTCAAGAGTATAATTGTCATTTCCAGTAGCTTTGGCATGCATTAGTTCTATATGCGACAGCCATGCTGCTCTTGTTTGTCCATTGGAGGTTACAGTTATATAAAAGGTTGCATATTTTGTAGACCTGCCATTAATATCCCCATAAAAATCAAATGGATTTTGAGCGGCACCTACAAAAGAAACTTGACCAGCGGCATTTGTATTTGTAATTATCTTTGGAACATTAGAAAAAACCGAATCTTCTTTACTATCCAAATAAGATAAAGCACCATACATTTTTACCTGAGCATTGTTGACCGGATTTCCCAAGGCATCTTTTACCCTTATGTTAATAGTGTTTGGGAAGAATGCTTGTTGAACAGCCACACCGTTAGCAGAGGTTACATAAGCACTACCATATAAACTGGCGGTTCTGTTTAATACAGCAATAGTAATAGGATCAAACCCTACTTCGTTGTAACAATTGTTCATGATGGAGTTATAGCCATTTTCATATCGAATGGGTAGTAACCTGTTTTTTTCGGTAGAAACCTTACCATTGTACAAATCCAATTGACCTCTTACATGGCCAAACTCATGTACCATCGAATTATTAAATCTGTCGCTGAACATAGAGCCAAGTCCGTCTCGATTCTGTCTTAAGAAAACATTGATGGTTTGATTCCAATTCACTGCCACAGAACCTTCCCTCGGAAATGCATCATACACTATTCTAAGTACATTATTTCCTTCCTCTGGTCTTATATATTGTAGATAACGAGAACTGTCGATCAACTTACCATTTTGGTAAAACTGCGCTGAATTGTCGTACACTTGAAATGCTCCTACAGTGTAATTGTAAGTGTGCGTAAATCGAGTTTCGGCATTGTAAGCCGCGTTAATCTTCTGAAACTGAAGATTGATGGAGTCCTGTATGGCGGCTAATCCACCATAGTAAGCCACAGTTTTCTTTTCGATATAAGCCTTCAGGCTTATATTCAAAACCGGCTTCTGAGCAAAGGCAACACATCCTATCAAGGTAAATGCTGCCAGCAATGAGTTGATTTTTTTCATTTTGTTTTAAGAATGATTTGTTTAGGAAAACAGCCGCTACACGAAACACCTAGTTTGACCAAAGCCAACCTAGCTCGCATAACTGCTGTATATCGAAATCAAAATAAAACGATTGCTTGCTTATATTTTTTTAAAATGAGGCAACGGCAAGATTAATGAGGTAACGGTAAAAAATGAGGTAAGATTGATGTACTATATGGACAAAAAGATGAGAACTTACCTTCGCAACTAATACTTTTTTACCTCCAACATCCTGCGCTGGGATAATATAACAATCTGCTTATTGATTGTGATAAAATATTTGTAAAGATGGCAAGAGGTATCATTCCACCAGAACCGAGCACGTATTAATGCCAGTATTATTTCTTCACTTGATTAATTGGATAAATAGATATTTTCAAGTAAGATTGTAGAGGGTGTTGGGAAATGGATTTGAGTATGTGATGTTTATTGGATAAAGGTTATAGTATTGCTATGCAGCTTCCGGAACAAAGTTCCTATAACGTTTTGGGTACGGAAGTAAACTTCCGCATCAGAGGGGTTTAAGCTTAATTTGCATAAATTAGATTTCAATTATGAAATTAAAACTTTGTATTGTCTTTCTGTTTTTGTCATTCACCCTCATACAAAATGGTGTTTACTTTGGCGTGATCAAAGATGGAACTTATAGAAACTCCAAAGTAGAACTGCATCTAAAAGATTCTTTGGCAAGTTTTTGTGAAATGGATGAGCAATTTAATTTTTACAGAGAATGCAGCGGTAGACTGAAGCAGATCAGTTCTTCTGAGTATAGATTTGAGGCCAATTCTGACTTCAGTATAGGTATATGCAGACAGGACATGGTAGTGTCGGGAAGTTTTGAGATTTTATTTGATTCTCTTGCCTTTCTAAATATGAAGGGGCAACCTTTAGAAATTTCTTCAAAATTAAATGCCGTTCATAAGACATTGATCATTGGTTCTGACAATTCCAAATCAATTAGGATTTTTATAAATACTACTCAAATTGCAAATCAAATTGATTTAATAACACTAAAGTTTGGACTTCCTAGAGAATCAGTTCGCAAATTTGCCCAGATACAATTCCCCTTTAACAATAAAAACTGGAAATCCGATGTGCAAGTACGATTTGCATTAAATTCTAATGAAAACTTTTTTGATACTGTAAAAATCGAAAAAGACAAAATCCTTTTAAAATCAGATTATTGGAATGATTTTTTGGAGTTGAGAAACAAATAGTACAAAGCTGGTCAAATAATTTCCAGTGCAGGGATCTATGCTGGGCATATGGGGCTAATGGATGTGATGTTTTTTGGATAGAGGTCATGGTATTGTTATGCAACAATCGGAACAAAGTTCCTATAACGTTTTGGGTACGGTGGTAAACTTCTGTACTAGAGGGTTTGTGGTTAAACGAAGCTTTGTGCTTCGGCTCAAGCTCAGTGGTGGCAGTTAGTTTTGTGCTCCGAAATCGCCAACTTCCTGTAGATGTAAAACTTTAGTAAAAATTATATGAAACCAACACTTCTCACTTTTTTACTGGTATTTTTGGTTAACCTTACAAATGGGCAAAGTTCTGATAGCATCAAAATAAGTAGACATGATGTCAGGGTCTTGATTGGGACAACTGTTTTGAAATCGAGCGAAAAAAATATGACAGCTTTATATGCGCACGGATTAATTCTTGATCAAATAAAGTCATCTGATTGCATGCAAACGGAACATGAGGGACCAACAGGGTCGAAAATCGTTAAAATCGAAGTTTTAGACGATTCACTATTAACAATTGAAGCTTTAATTGATGCAAATTGTTCTTATAATTTTCTTGGTGAAATTGATGTGGTAGATGACTCTATTATCAATTTAGACTATCATGGATATGGAGGATACGCACAATGTAATTGTTGTTTCGGTTTGACCTATACTATTAGAACTAGTAAGAACTGGGATTTCAAACCAGAAAAGGTGAAATATGTAATGATAAGCAGCTTAAGGCAAACAAAGAAAAGGATACAATGGATGAAAAAATAACTTTTGCTAATAGAGTATTCACACCTTCAGAAGTTTATCAACCATAAAATGTTATTTCATATAAACATTAATTTAAAAAGTAATGAATAAAAAATATATACTGTTAGGGCTTTGTATTTCTATATTATTTATTGTCATTTATGTAATGATTGGATTTCGTCAAAAAGTGTTAACTATTAAAGTGAAAAATTCAAAAGACTTGTTTATTCATGTTTTTGAAACTTACGATGGAAATATTACTTTTTCATTTAATCAGTCTTCTAATCCACCTGATGAGGGAAATTGCTCATTAATATGTAAATATGGTAATGGAGGAATAGTTGAAAGTAATTTTTTCACTGAACAAGTTGGAGAGATTATTTATTTGACAATGATACAAAAAAATAGAGTTTGTTTTATTTATGATTTATCCACGAATAATGGATATCCAACTTGTAATAATAATTATAACCGAACCGCACTAGATGATTTAAAAATTGCAGATCAAATTTTTGATAAATTAAATAGAGTTAGACCAAATTTAATTCGTGATTGGGGTGATTAGGTTTTTAACTAAAAGCATAATTGGGGTGATTATTTTTATTAAGATGCTATTAATCGTCGCATTTTTAACTAGTATTTTGGCTATTTCTTACAGCCAATTTCGTTATTATTCATCTGATTTTCCAGAACATATAGATTTAGCCAAAGAAAAGGAAGGTGTTGCCTTTGGAATGTCGATTTATTTACTTCCAATCATTTTGTCGGTGGTGGTAGATTTTAAAGAAGTTCGAAACCCTAAATTAAATGGTAAATGGTATTTACTAACTTTAATTCTAATCCTCTTTTATGCCCTTAACTACAAGTTGAGATTATCCGATACTATTGGACTATTAATGGCAACAGTAATCAGTCTTGTTTTAGTTTTTATAATCCTTTGGAGCGGAGTGTTTCGTGAAGCCTTGATGAAAATCAAAGGCATGATGTCTAAAAGATGGAAGTAGTCACTCTGGCGCGGAAGTTTACTTCCGAGTCATAAAACGTAATAGGAACTTAGTTCCGAAAGTTGCAGCTCCTATGCAGCAAGTTGAAAAAGATGAAATCTTAAAAACGGAATGATGAAAAGAAACCGAGTTAGCTTTTTTTATTTGATGATTACCCAAGTAATTATTGGCTGTTCAAATAAGTCATTTGAGGTATTTGAAATCAATGGATTTGTTAAACATGAGTTTGTTAAATATGAAAGACCATATTACGTTCTCCCTCAAAAATATATAGATGCTAATAATAAATCTTATGATTTTGATTTTTCATTGGTCTCTGGACTTGATTACATTGTTCGAAGGTGTGGTGATTCGTTAATGTACAAAAAATTACTTCCCTATTTTAATGGTAAAAGTAACTATATGTTAAGGCACAAAATTAAATATGGCAATGAAGATATAAAGGAATTCAGAAATAAGGAAACCCCTTTCCAGAAAGGCATCCATTTTGGAGGTGACACATATCTAAACTCAGAAAATTTAAGAGATTCTTCTATTTATATTTATTACCACATCAAAGGCTTAGGGTTCGCTTCTTATAAGGATTGCTACCGTGAGGATCAGGTTTATTCAAAATATGGTTTAAAAAAATATCTCAAAGTCTTTAAAAAGGATATTCCATTAATAAAAAAAAGGAAAAGGCCTTCAATATCAATTGTGCGAATTGATACCACCTATTCATTAAACCAAGAAGAAATGTATAAATTTAATATGAAGCCTATCGTGTTGGATTCCATTAATTTGTGGGATACCTATATGCATAATTCAGCACGGAAAGAATTGCATAAAAAAGTGATGAAATCTAGAGAACTTCAACAAAAGAAAAGGTTTAGACCCCACTAGGAACTCCTCTGGTGCGGAAGTTCACTTCCGTACCCAAAACGTATTAGGAACTTAGTTCCGAAAGTTGCAGTCCTTTACGGTATCTACTGGTATAATTTTCAAGCTAGCGCCGAAATCCGTCGGTGATATTATATAAAAAGGCGTCCGCTTAGCCATCACGTTCATTTTGATACTTTCCTACTGCGCAAGCCTTCCTACTGTCTGTTATATACTAGGTCGTGTTGTAAAAGCTGAGCTTGCCTAAACGAGTACATGGTTTGGTATCCTTAATCTTTACTTTACGTTGCAAGAGAGGCAAAGCTGGTTTTATTACTTTTGAGGCTCTTGACCTTCTTCTGCCTTTACTGGGCAAATGGGGTTGCATCAGATGTATTTCTTGCAAAATGGCCTCCCAACTAGCATATTTTGTTGCTAAGGTCACTGGCAACGGAATATAAATACCTTTAAGGAAGTATTGCGTAGCCAACAAATGAACGTTATTCTTCTTTTTATTTTTGGCCGTAGCAGTGTATGCTGCCTTTATTTCGGGAACTAACATAGCTTGGTTGGCATAGTGTACTGCGTCGCGGAACTTGCTGCGGCTTTTCTGTTGCTTGGGTGTGTTGGATACTGGCCCTGAGTACTTTAGATAGTGCACGATGTGCCCGCCCTGTTGCCGACGAAACACCCAGTTGCCAAATGTGCCCACCACACCTTTTAATAATCCAGCTTTGATGAGATACTCCAATCGATCACGTTCCATACCTCAAAGATAATTTGGCACAGTGCAACCAGCGTGCACGGTGATAAAAAGTTTTAAGTTGTTTAAAAGAAAAAGGGAAGATACTCGAAGGAAGCTTGGAAGATGATCGTAGGATAGGCTTAAATTGAGGGTTTCTTTTCTTGTTTTAATTCTACCCTTGATTAATTGGATAAATAAATATTTTCAGTTAAGATTGTACATGTTGGGAATTGGATTTGAGTAAGTGATCTTTAATGGATAAAGATCATGGTCTTGTTATGCAACTATCGGAACAAAGTTCCTATTACGTTTTGGGTACGTAAGTAAACTTCCGCACCAGAGGGAGTTGTAAATATAAGTGTAAGTGGTAAGTAAAATACAAAAACAGCTATGACAAAAATTTCAACTCAACATTTAGCAGAACTTCCTGAAATAAAGACTTTACAAAAACTTTGTAAAGCTTTGGCGACACTTGATGCCATTATTTCTAGAGAATGGGAATACCGCTATTATTCTTACAACAACGCTTGGGACAAAATCAAACAAGAAGAGTATTTTCAAATGCGCGATGGTTCTGGTGACGAATTTCAAATTTTATTTAGTCAACATGCCGCAATAATTAATGGTCAAGCACACGAAAGTGAAATGAGCAATTGGATTACTAAAGAAATTCAACCAGTTACCTTTATAGAAAAAATATATAAACTGTTTGGACACAAAAAAACAATTAGTGAACAACACATTTGGAAAGGTGTTGTTGATTCAATTCCAGAAGAATTTAAAGATTTTATATTTGGAGAACCAATAAAATCAATTGGAACAACCTTTTGTATTTGGCGAAAAGCTACTGATGATAATTGGAAAGTTGGCGATATTAAGTTTCCAAAAGTCAAATACGGAGACGGGAGTGCTGATTTACTTTATATTTTTGACAATAACCCTTCAACATACAAGAAGTGGGCAAGTGATTATTATGAAGAACAGTTTGAGGAGCATAAACTAAAATTGGATTTGGTTAAACATATTTACGACTTTAAGCCGTTAACAAAAGATGTTGTGTTGGGACTTAATCCAGTTATTGACGACTTTGAAAAATTAAAAGTAGACTTAAATGAAATTGGCTATCCATATAACGGACTATAAAAAATGCCAGCCACAAATCGAGTGGAGTTATGTGCTTCAAATAACTAGCTTGCCCTCAAGTTAGAAATCACCAACTACCCCTTCCTTGGTCTGAATTTTCAGAAAATAACCTACAGATTACACTGATATTTAAATATTCAGTTATTTTCTTTAAATTTGATACCATGAGAAAATCAGAAGTAAATACCACCATTGTTGACGGTTATGTAGGGCTTTTAGATAATCTAAGTACCAGCAATAAACTTGATCTTATATCTAGATTGACCGCTTCGGTAAAAGCAGACTTGACCGACAAAAAATCTTCATTCAAAAAAGCTTTTGGTGCGTTTGACTCAAAAAAATCAGCAGAAGAAATTATTGAAGAGATTCGTAACAACAGAGTTTCTACTAGGCGAATTGAATCGTTTTGAAAAAATACCTTATTGACACCAATATTGCCATCTTTTACATGAAAGGCAAATTTGACCTTGAGACCAAATTTGATAAAGTAACTGGTGAAAATTGCTTTATTTCGGAAATGACTTTAGCAGAACTTAAATTTGGTGTTGAGAAAAGCGAGAAGCCCGAAAAGAATAGAAAGGTGTTGGACAATTTTTTAATTGGTGAACAAATACTTCCAATCTTCCATTCATTGGACTTATATGCAAAAGAAAAGGCTAGATTACAAAAATCAGGAACACCAGTTGACGATTTTGACCTTTTAATTGGAGTAACCTCCGTAACCCATCAGTTGATAATGGTTACTAACAACACGAATCATTTTAACCGTATTAGTGGAATTAAATTGGAAGATTGGACAACGACTTTATAGTGCACTGCATCCTTGAGTTGTTGCTCAAGAGCAGAAAGGAAGCGTATCGGTATGAAACTATTAGTAATTTTATTAATTTTTATTGTTAAGATTGGGTTTTCTCAAGAATGTCCAGTAGAAAATCATGACGAAGTTTCAAAAAAAACTAAATTTAGCTTACTAAAAAAAATTGAATTTAGGAGTGATACCTTGTTTGTAAGGTATGATGGAGTTTATATGGGAGCAGCAATGTTTCTGGACACCATTTACAGTTATTCGTTTATTCGATTTTATAAGAATGGAACTTTTGTTAACTCTGCCAGATATAAATGTTATCCTTCATCTGAACAAAGACAGAACCCAACTGTGAATCAGAACGGTGTATTTATTTCTAATAATGGAAATTTGATTATGGAACAGTATGGACATTATTTGGGATATTTTTATGAATTTGGTTTAATTGATCAATCAAGAGTAATGATTAATGGATACTCCACAAAACTTTATTCCAAGAAACATACAAAATACATATCTCCAATAATTTGTTACTTTGTTAAGGATAGTAGTTACTGAAAATATGGTTCCAGCTACTTAAAAATCCCCATAATTCACCTGTAAACAAGGCAGTCCAAGTTCTAACCTCCATAAATCCACTACTTGGTCACGGTCATCCAAGACAAATCGTACATAGTACTTTCCGTGGACATGCAGGTTAAAAAGTTCCTTTTTCACCACGGCATCTTTACGTTGGTCTCCTGTATTGCGCATGTACAAGGCTTTGTACGAAATGCCATGTTTAGCCAACCATTTTTCGGTAGCTGGTCTAGCTTTTTCTTCCCGTCCCGACATGAGAATAAGTGCATTGCCCAATTGTTGATAAGTTTTAACCAACTCCACAATGGGTTCGTTCAACAAATCAAACTCACAAGCTTCTGCATTAAAAGGACTTCTCCCGTTTAGAATGGCCAATGTGCCATCTAAATCACAGATAATGGCAGGAGGAAAAGTTTTGTCTTGCACTTGGTAGTGCGGGCCGCGTTCGTCCCTTAGTATGTGTTGTTTGTACATGCGCATGATTACCTTTTTACCTACTTGCTTTTCACGTTTGGCATCTCGAGCCAAACATTCTTCTAGCGAGGTGTCAATATCTTTGATTTCTATTTTCACCTCTTCCCCAGTGTCTTTGGCGTATCGCTGCACCACTTGGGTGATGCGCTCTAAAGGCCTGTCTGATAAGTTGGTATCGTCGATCACCACGTGTTTTCCTGCGTGCAAGGCTTCAACCAACATCATGTCACGCACCTTCTCCACAAACTTTTCGTTGGCCGTGGTATGATGGTTGTTGTCCAACATGGCTCGTAACTCGTCTTTATTCAGTCTTTTGTATTGGCCAGGATGTTCGTCCAGCAATTGTTTGGCAAAGGTTGATTTTCCACTTGCGGGAAGACCTCTCAGGATAAGTACGGTTTTCATTTATTTAGTTTAAAGCCAAAAGTTATAGACTTATGGCGTATTTATTAGTTTTAAGTCTTTCATTTTTAACACCTTAGCTTTCTGCTCTTGCAAACGGTTTCTCAAACGTAGGTTTGATCATTTTCCAGATGACATCATCGTACGGTTTACCGTCCAGCATTTTAAACAAAATAGCAGGATAACGACAGGTTTGGAAATACAAAGCGGTTTCTTTTCTCTCTTCGCCTATGATCTTGAATTCGTTTTGGGCAATGGCTTCTATGTCAGAAAATTCCTGCAAAAGCTTTGCCTTGGTTTCTTTCACCCAATCGTAAAACTCGTCTGGCACCCGATCCAAAATGGAAAGTAGATCTTTACCGTCTTTCAAGTACTCCCAGATGTCCAAATTAGAAATACCTGTCACAATTCGGTGGATGCGTTGGTATTCCTCAAACTTTACCTTGAGACGATAGCCACTTTTGAATTTCACCACAAACCCTTCTTTGTTGTCTTCTTCCTTTTCTTTGAGAGCGTGCAGATCGTTAAGGCCATGGAAATGTTTGACCAAAGGAAAACCAAGGTCATGCAAAGGCAATTCCAATCCACTAGCCGTTTCAGTGATGGCCAACAAGACCAATTCCTGCTTTGTTCCATAATCGATCACGATCCTATTTTCTGGATAAATGATTTCAAAAAGATAGGTATAGTTTTTATCCAACTTGTCGATGCTATGTTGGTAATCTGAATGCAACATCTGCGTAGCTTTGATGGCCTGATCACTCATAAATGACCCTCTAGTCGCTATTTTAGGAACATCACCCGCCCAATACAAAATACCCAATGAGCCATCCATTTTTTCGTAAACTTCGAATGGTTCGTTTGGAATAGCTTGGTCTGCCATTTCGCCCAGATTGAAGAACTTCTGAAAAGGGCGAGCCACCAATTTATTGGAAGCATCCATAATCAAACCGCGACAAGCGAGGGTGCACTCGTTCCACATACGATCATACTGTGCTTTTGGGGTGTAGTTATAGATGTACAAGGCATGTTGGGGGTGTTTAGTCACCTTTACATAGTCTTGGGCAATCATCTCACGTAGCAAAGTCAGGTTCATGTATTTTCTCTTTATGCTGACAAAGATACTAGGCTGGTGCGCAAGGTTTTTACGCAGTGGAAATTATTTATGTTAGTATAAACTCTTTTAAAAAAATTATTATAACTTTTAAGAGAGGAGGTGTGTTTTTTTAAGATTACCTTATTTGATGGGGTACAAAACATTACCTTGAGTGAACAAAACAGAGGGTTTTACCTCCTCTGTTTTTATTGGTCTATTCTGATTGTGCTAAATTGCCGAATCACATTGAACTACATAGACTTTACCATCTTGATTATGAACAGTTTTTGAATTCATAATCTTCTAATTACAGTCTTGTCTTTCAAAAGTGGCCTAATTTCTCGTAGTCAAGGTTAGCTACTTTTTCCTAGCTTTTATTACTTCTAACACTGGTTGTAACAAAGAAAGTGCAATAATGCCCAGTACCACCAATTTAAAATTACTCTTAATTAAGGGTATATTCCCAAAGAAATAGCCTATGAGAGTTATGCCAAATATCCAAAGTACACCACCTATAATGTTATAACTTATAAATTTTTTATATTGCATAGCACCGATACCAGCCACAAATGGAGCAAAGGTTCTTAAAAATGGAGCAAAACGGGCATATATTACTGCTTTGCCACCATGTTTTTCAAAAAAATCTTCGGTTTGTTTTATATGTTTTGGGTCTAGAAATTTACCAAATATTTTGGCCCCAAAATATCTCCCAATAATATAGTTTAAGGTATCTCCTGCAATGGCTGCAATAGACAAAAGTACCATTAATAGCCAAACATTTAAGCCTTTTCCTTGCAGTTCGGGTGTTCCTGAAAGCGCACATAAGGTGCCAGCGGCAAACAATAAACTATCGCCTGGTAAAAATGGCATTAAAACAAGGCCAGTTTCTACAAAAATTATCAAAAATAAAATTCCATAAACCCAGTTTTCATAACTAATGATGAATTCTTGTAAATGTTTATCAATGTGAAGAATAAAATTAACTAATTCCATAAAAATAAAAGTTCTGCTATTACATTTTTACAATAATAGGCAAATTCACCCACCTTCAAAAAATTAATCCTGATATATTTCAAAAGTTACGACCTTGTAGTCCTCCAGAGTGATAAAAAATGATTGAGCTGGAAGGAGGGAAATAGCGGTTCTTTATTAAGTCTATTAATCCATACATCATTTTTCCTGTATAAACGGGGTCAAGGGGTAAAGGAAAAGACTTAATGAAGTCTATGAGTTGGGTGTTAAATTTGCCATATCCTCCGCCGTGATAGTCTAACATCCACTCCCGGTTTTTTGGGTCTGCTAGGTTGGCTTGAAATAGCAATTGTTTTACTTCTTCTTCCAAAAACGCACCTCCTTTTAAAGAACTAAATCCCAGCACTTGAGCATTTGTACTGCATGAAATTCCCGCAATAGTGCCACCAGTGCCTACAGAGGTGCAAATGTATTGATAGGGGATATCTATTTCATCACAAATTTCTTTTGTCCCTAAAAGTGATAAACCATTAGAGCCTCCTTCTGGGATGAGATAAAAATCTCCAAATATAGATGCTAAATGATCAATAAATTTCTCTGAAGTTTTGTTTAGATACGATTCTCTTGATACAAAATGTAATGTCATTCCACAGTCTTTTGCAAATTGTAGTGTTGGACTTAGGACATTTGGACTTTCCCCTCTTATAACACCTATGGTATTGAAGTTAAACTCAGCACCAGCCGCGGCAGTGGCATAAATATGATTTGAATAAGCACCCCCAAAGGTCAGTAAAGTAGATTTTTTTTGGTTAATCGCCTCAATTAGGTTGTATTTCAGTTTTCTCCATTTATTACCCGTTATAAATGGATGTATCAAATCATCTCTTTTTATGTAAAGAGAAACTTCGAACCTTTGAGTTAATTCGTTTGAAAATTCTTCTAATGGGCTTGTTCTTTTTTGTTTTAATTTTTCTAATACCTCCTTCAAAATCCTAACATTTTGATGGCTGTTGCGGCAGCTTCAATGCCTTTATTGCCGTGTTTCCCTCCAGCTCTATCTTTTGCTTGTTCTAAGTTGTCTGTGGTGAGCACGCCAAATACTACGGGTTTGTTAAACTTGAGGTTTACCTCTGTAAGCCCTATGGCCACGGCCTGACAAATAAAATCAAAATGTCTAGTTTCTCCTTGTATTACACAACCCAAACATATTATAGCGTCTAATTTGTCTTTTTTGGCCATCCACTGCGCTCCTAAACTTAACTCAAAGGTACCAGGAACGTTTTTTCGTAAAATGTTTTCTGGTTTTAGTCCATATTTTAATAAGGTTTCGTACGCACCAGAATATAAAACCTCAGTAATTTCATAATTCCATTCCGCTACCACGATTCCAATCTTTTTTTTAGATACGTCAGTAATGTTTCGCTCTGAATGATTGTCAAGATTTTTTAGGGATGTCGCCATATTTTGAAAATTAAAGTTAAAATTATGAATTTTTTTTAGCTGTTCATGAAAAATTGCCTATTCTTTATGAGGTTCAACAATTTACTTTGTCCATGATATAAATAGATGTTTTGTTAAAAGTATTCTTAATTTATATTTTAAAAATAGATCATAATAGAAATAAGTTTGTAACTACAATTTAATTAAAAATACACCTTTAATCCACCTGTTTTTCTCTCAAATCTATAATCTTGCCTATCTTTGCACAAATTTTTTAAAAATGACACTTACAAATCCAAAACGATATACAGTAACAGCTGCTCTTATTTATGCAAATGGTCCCATTCACATAGGCCATTTAGCGGGTTGTTATTTACCTGCTGATATTTATGTTAGGTACTTAAGGGCAATAGGAGAAGACGTTGTTTTTGTAAGTGGAACAGATGAACATGGTGTACCTATTACCATTAAAGCCAAAAAAGAAGGAATTACCCCCCAGCAGGTGGTTGATAAATATTATGTTCAAATAAAAGATAGCTTTGAGCAATTTGGAATATCATTTGATATTTATTCGCGCACAAGCCATCAGGCGCATCATGAGGAATCGCAAGCATTTTTTAGAAAGCTTTATGATAAAGGTGCTTTTATTGAAGAAACTACAGATCAGTATTATGACGAAAAGGCGCAACAGTTCTTGTCAGATCGCTATATTGTAGGTACATGTCCTGTATGTGCCAACGAAAATGCATATGGTGATCAGTGCGAAAAATGTGGTAGTACACTAAGTCCTTTGGAGTTAAAGAATCCTCGCTCTGTCCTTTCTGGGGAAAAGCCAGTTTTGAGAAAGACAAAAAATTGGTATTTGCCATTGGATGTAATGCAGCCTAAAATAGAAGAATTTGTAAACCAGCATCCCGAGTGGAAAACAAATGTGGTAGGGCAGTGCCAATCTTGGTTAAAACAAGGTTTACAGCCTCGTGCCATGACGCGTGACCTAGACTGGGGCGTAAAAGTACCTCTAACCGATGTAGACGGCAAAGTGCTTTATGTTTGGTTTGATGCACCTATAGGTTACATCACTTTTACAAGAGAATTGTTCGATCAAATAAATAAATCTAATACTGATAATACGTTAACCAACTCCAATATAGCTCCCCATTTAAATAATATTAAAAGTAACAACTGGGAAAAATATTGGAAAGATGAACATACCAAGTTGGTTCACTTTATTGGTAAAGATAACATAGTATTCCATTGCATTATTTTTCCTGCTATGTTACAAGCAGAAGGCAGTTTTATTTTGCCTGATAATGTTCCAGCCAATGAGTTTATGAACTTGGAAGGAGATAAGATTTCAACTTCACGTAACTGGGCTGTTTGGCTGCATGAATATCTACAAGAATTTCCTGATAAACAAGATGTACTTCGATATACACTTTGTGCCAATGCTCCCGAAACCAAAGACAACGATTTTACTTGGAAAGATTTTCAGCTTCGTAACAATAGTGAATTAGTTGCTATTTTGGGCAATTTTGTAAATAGAACCTTGGTTTTAACGCAGAAGTATTACGATCAAATCGTCCCAAGTCCGTTGGAACTTTCTCATGAAAATAAACTTATTCTGCAATCTATAGAAACTTTTAAAGAGAATATTGGTCAAGCTATTCTTGGTTTTAAATTTAGGGATGCCCTTTTTGAACTCATGAATCTTGCAAGAATGGGGAACAAATTTTTGCAAGACAATGCTCCTTGGAAATTAATAACAGAAGAAGAGAATACCGATAAAGTAAGACAAATATTGTTTGTGTCAATTCAAATATGTGCAAATATAGCTGTTGAAATGGAGCCATTTATGCCCTTTACGGCCGGCAAACTTGCAAACATGATGAATTTAGAACTGCATAAATCAAAGGATATCATTCTTTTAGAGGTTGGTCACGTAATGGCCGAGCCCCATTTGCTTTTTGATAAAATTGAAGATGCGGCTATTGCAGAACAAGTAGCTAAATTGGAAGCTTCTAAAGCGGCCAATGAATCAGCTAATTTAAAAATCAATGAGGCTAAGCCAGCTGTTAACTTCGATGATTTTGCCAAAATGGACATCAGGGTGGCTACAATTTTAGAGGCTGAAAAAGTACCTAAGACACAAAAATTATTAAAGCTCACCTTAGATACTGGATTAGATACAAGAACTGTAGTAAGTGGCATAGCAGAATATTATAATCCAGACGATATTTTGGGCAAACAGGTTTGTTTGCTTGCAAATTTGGCACCAAGAGCCATCAAAGGCATTATGTCACAAGGGATGATTTTAATGGCTGAAGATTTGGATGGCAAACTCTCTTTTGTTTCTCCAGTTGATCTTAAATCTAATGGTGCTGTTATTTCTTAAAAATTGATTTTTAAACAAATTTGTTTTGTTTCCTAAATGATTCTCTTGTTAGGGCAACATTTATCAATTTTTTCAATAATAGACTTAACTAAAGAATTTTTATAATTTTTTTATTGGAAATCTAATCCAATAAATTCGATAAATCACAATTTTTCTCTAAAATTCTTTTAATCATAAATTATTATCAATGAGTTGTTTATAACTGATTGAAAACTATTTATTACAATAAAGTTGTATATTTTTAATATTAAATATAATTTTAAAGACGAATTTGTAATTCGAGCAACTAATAAACTATAAATCATTATTCGTATGACAAACAAATTACTTCGCGTCATTACACTGATAATTGCTATCAGCACAGGTGTGATGCAAGCGCAAATCAACTCGACTACTTCGGTAGTGCCTTTTAATGCTAACCCTGGTTATGGAACCAACGGTGTACTTCCAACTAACTTACCTTCTGGTGGGCAATATGGAAAATCTCAAGATGCGGCTAACGCCTACAATGAATGGAAAGCAAGCTACACCGAGCCGTGTAATGATGGTTCTATTCGTGTAAAATTTGACGAACCAAACCGAACTGTATCTGAAGGTATAGCTTATGGTATGATGTTATCAGTATATGCTGGTGATAAAGCACTTTTTGATAAGCTATGGCAATATTATAAAGCTAAAAGCAATGGCAATGGCTTTATGCATTGGAGAATTGAAGGCTGTAACAACAATAGTGGTAACAATGGTGCTACAGATGCAGAATTAGATGCAACCTACGCGCTTTTGTTAGCGGAGAATCAATGGCCAGCGGCTACATCACCTTATGATTACGCTAATGAGGCGACGTCTATGATGAATAGAATTAGGCAATTAGAAATTAACTCTTCTGGTCAAGCCATTAATGGTGATGGATGGGGTTTTGGCGATCCTTGTAGGAACCCATCTTACCAATCTCCTGCCTATTATAGAGAATTTGCCGCTAAAAACCCAGGAAATGCTTCAGTATGGAATGGCGCTGTAGGTGGTGCATATAATTTAATTAACGCAAATGCTAATGCTACTACAGGATTAATTTCTGATTGGAGCAGCCCAAGTGGACAAAGAAATACTTGTAATCCGGGTGGTTTAGGACAAGCAGCTACGGATGGATATGGTTATGATGCCTGTCGTAACCCACTTAGAATGGCGCAAGATGTTTTGTGGAACAATGAAACACAAGCAAAATCAATTAGTAATAAAATTGCAACCTATATTAATGGCCGTGGTGTAAATAATATTGGTGGACCTTTGTATCAAGATGGCGGAAATTATCCTGGTTATGCTTCAAATGCCACTTTTATTTCTACGTTTGGTATGGCTGCCATGGGTTCAGGAAATCAAACATTGGTTAACTCAATGTATACCAGAGTGGTAAATACAAAAGATCAAATACAAAACTCCACTTTATCTGGTTACTACGGTAATACCTTGCGTTGTTTGGCACTTTTTATGATGTCTGGTAACATGTGGAAAGTAGGTACTACCTCCGATAAAGAAATTAACATTAGACAGGCAACTATTCAAGTTCCAAATGCGTCAACCTTTGATTTTCAAAATGGACAAATCAACAATAATAAAGACGTTGTTTTTACCATTGAAAATTTAGGTTTTACTAGTTTGTCCTTAACCCCAACTCCTGTAGTTACTTATACTGGAGACCTCAATAGTTTTTCAATTTTAACACAACCATCTGCTACTTCTTTAGCATTAGGTGCTACTACTACTTTTACAATCAGATTTAGACCAACCACTACCGGTACTAAATTAGGAGTGTTAACGATTAGAAGTAACGATTCTGACGAAACCAATTACGTGATTAACTTAACTGGCGTTGGTACGGTTGATGCAACTGCACCTAAACTCATAGTTAAAGATGTCAATACTGTTTTAACAAGTCCAACTAACGTGGCAATGGGTGCTTTTACTACCTCTGCGAGAGGTTATAAAGTGATCAAAGCCATCAATAGAGGGGATGCTCCACTTAACATTACTGGAGCAACAGTTACTGGAGCAAATCCTACTTTCTTTAGTGTTTTGTTTCCAACGGTGTATCCTTTGGCAATCGCTGTTGGCGACTCTGCCTATTTAACCTTGGGTTATACAGCCGCAGCCGCTGCAGCTAATCACGCTGGGACGATTACATTTGCTACCAACGATCCTTCATCGGCCACTTTCGCATTTAATGTTACTGCTAATTCTGCTGCTTGTGGAACTGTGGTGGCAGCTTCTAAAATTTTAATGGATTATGATGGTAATGTAAACGTGACTCAGCCTTTTCTACCTAGTGCTGTTAATGGTAATACATGGTCAATTACTACACCAAATCCATCAAGAAATAGTCTTAATTTGAGTCCAACAGTTGCAAGCTATGTTAGATCTGCAACGGGAAACTATGATATTATTAGATATTTGCCTTGCGGAACAACTAACTTTACTATATCTGCAAATACCCCTGCGATAAGCATATTGTTATATTCCCCTGCGGTAGGTATTGAAGTAGTATGCGCCGCGCAAAAAGCAGGGACACCAAACCCACTTCCAATTTACCCAGACTATTCTAGTAATATTACGGTTACAACCACCAAAGCAAATCAATGGGAGGTGTTGACATTTGATTTTTCTAGGTTAATTACGACCAACGATGTAGCTAATTTTACAATAATGGATTTTCAAATAGATCCACTTCGTAAATACACTTCTGTACCAGCGAACGCTGCTGCTGCTGCCCGTACATTTTACATAGATGAAATCAAATATTCAGACAATCCTTGCTTGAGTGATAATTCTGGTATATTGTTAAATTATGATGTTAATAATAATTTATTTAGAACATCATTCTTCAACATCACTTCACCAGTTGCTAACCCTTCTAAAACTGGATTAAATACCAGTGATTTAGTGGGTAGATTTACTAAAGTAGCATCTACAATTGATTATAGTGATGGAAATAGATTTAATGGATGTAACAATAAAGTTGACTTTTCTACCAAGAAATTTGTTAGCATGTTAGTTTATGCTACCAACGCTGGTGCACCTATTTTATTAAATGCTAAAGTGCCAGATGGTGCAGACGTTGGTACAGATCCTGATGATGCGGCTACAGCAACGGCTCAAACAACCATTGCGAATCAATGGCATCGATTATACTTTGATTTATCTGCTATCAGTGTTGCTAACATTCCGAATGTATTTGGCTTAGACTTATTTATCGATCCATTAGCAACTAAAGGGGCAGGTACTTATTATATTGACGACATTCGTTTTGAAACAGAACTTCCTTGTTTAGCACAAATTCCTCTTACAGGCGTTTTCAATGATTTTGATGCAAACAGAAATGTGGATTTAGATTTTCAGCCAGTTGGTACGATCAATCAAGCAGCTGCTAATCCATCTACTATTGGAAATCCAAGTGCTGGTGTCGCAAGTTTTATAAGAGCTATCGATGGTAGTGCAGCTACTGCTGGTAACCAACCAGATATCTTAAGGTACAAAGCTTGTGGTCCTAATTATACATTCTCAGCTGGTAAATCGGTAGTTAGTTTGGATGTTTATTCTCCGAACGCTGGTACCGAAGTTATCCTTTCTTTGAAAGCAGCCAACGGAATCACCGAAGTAGGGAATAAATTTGTAACCATGACCAAAACCAATGCTTGGGAAACCCTAAGCTTTGATTTTTCTAATTTGATTGGAAATACAACTGTGAGGTATATTGATGTTATCTTAGATCCAAATAGCAAAAATGTGGCAACACCTGCTGCAAGGACCTATTTCTATGATAACCTTCAATATTCTAAGCTTCCGGAGATTTCTTTAAGAAATGGATTAATTGAAATACTAAATGGCGATACACTTACTGTAGGTTCTGCGCTGCTTGGTGATAGTGTTTCATTAGATGTGGTGATAAGAAATAATGGTGGTTCAGATTTAAACTTATCTGGTACGCCTGTATTCAAATTCTTAGGAGCTGATTCTGTTCATTATAGAGTTAAAACAACACCTCAATTTACAACTTTAGTAGGTGGTGGTGGTGCAACTGGTTTTACCCTTACATTTAAACCACTTTCAGGAGGTAGAAAAATATCTGCTATCAGAATAGCCAATAATGATGGTGATGAAAATCCATTCTTTGTCAATTTGAAGGCTACCGCCACATGTGCCACCCCTACTAGTTTGGCAAATGCAGTAACTACTCCTAACGCCACCATTTGTAGTGCGACTAATACAAGTATATCTGTAGCAACTACGCAGGTTGGGTTTAACTATCAAGCATTTATTGGTGCAACGGCCATAGGTTCCGCAGTAGCGGGCAATGGTGCGACGCTTCCAATAACCATTCCATCTGCTAGTTTATCAAATGGTGCTAACACCATAACCGTAAGAACAAGCCAGTTGGGTTGTACTCCTGCTACGTTGACAAACTCTGCTTCAATTACAGTAAACAAAGCTCCTGCGATAACAAATACAGTTACAGCGGTGGCAGCAAGTATTTGCCAAGGTACAAATGGTGTGGTAACTATAGCTGCTAGCGAATTAGGAGTTTCTTACCAAGCATTGGTTGGAACAACTAACGCGGGAACTCCTAGATTAGGAACTGGCGCATCAATAGATTTAACTATTCCAGCAGCGTCTTTAGCTGTCGGTGCCAATACAATTTCGGTAACTGCAAATATTGCTGGTTGTACACAAGCAACACTTACTGCCAAGCCAGTAATTACAGTGAATGCACCTGTGGCACCTACTATTGCTTTAGCTAACATTACTAAAACTTTTGGTGATGCTGCCTTTAGTTTAGCTGCTACTTCCAATTCTTTAGGTGCCATCACTTATAGTTTGGTTAATAGTACGCCTGCTTCCATCGTAACTGTATCAAGTGCAGGTTTAGTAACTATTTCTGGCGCTGGTACTGCAACAATACGTGCGAGCCAAGTGGCCGATGCTTGTTTCCTTGCTGGAACTAGAGATATTACCTTAACGATTAACAAAGCAGCAAGAACAGTAACCATTACCTCTGGTAGTGCGGTGCAGGCGGGTAACACCCTTGCATTAACCGGAACAATCGCTCCAGCTGTAGGTTCTATTACTTGGGCTATTGTGAGCCAAACAGGTACTAGCGCTTCTATTACTGGATCAACTTTAACCGCAGGTTCAGCTTCTGGAACTTTGGATATTTCAGCTTCTGTAGCTGCAGATGCTAACTACCTTGCTGCCACAGTTTCACAGACTGTAACAGTAAGTGCCTTAGCTACTCCAGTGATTACTTTCGCTGACGTTACCAAAACTTACGGTGATGCTGCCTTTACAGTATTGGCAACTTCTACTTCTCCTGGGGCTATTTCTTATAGTATCCCAGCGCAAACACCTACTGGTATTGTTTCCATTGCTGGTAATACAATTACTATCCTAGGTGCAGGTACGGCTACGATTAGGGCTACTCAGGTCGCAAGCGGTACGTTTGCTGGTGGTACAAAAGATGTGACGCTTACGATTGGTAAAAAAGGATTAGTGGTAACTGCTGACAATAAAACTATTGTTTACGGCAATACACTTCCTGCTTACACTGTATCATATGCAGGCTTTGTGGGTACAGACAATGAATCAGTATTGGATACCAAACCAGTGGCAACTTCATTAGCAATAAGCACCAGCAATGCTGGAGTTTATGACATCAACGCTGCTAATGGATTGGACAATAACTATTCATTTACTTATGTGAAAGGTACTTTAACCATCCAAAAAGCAACAAGAACTGTAAGCATTACATCAAATAGCACTGTTCAGGTGGGAGGTTCTTTAACGCTTACTAGCACAACCACCCCAACTGGCGGAACGGTAACTTACGCGATTACTACCTTAGGTACAACGAATGCGACAGTAACAGGTGCTACTTTAACCGCTGGCTCCGCTACTGGAACCTTGGTTTTAACCGCAAGTGTTGCTACGGATGTGAACTACAACGCAGCTACTGCTACCCAAAACATTACAGTAAGTGCACAAACACCTCCGGTGATTACTTTTGGAGATATTACCAAAACTTATGGTGATCCTGCATTTAGTGTAACTGCAACGTCTACCTCCAATGGAGCTATTACTTATTCGGTACCAACACAAACTCCTGCTGGTATAGTAAGTATTAGTGGTAACACCATCACTATTTTGGGTGCGGGTACTGCCACCATCAGAGCGACTCAGGCTTCTGCTGGTACTTTTGCTGCGGCTTCTAAGGACATTACACTTACCATTAACAAAAAGGTGTTAACTGTAACGGCTGAAGGCAAATCAATCTTCTACGGAGATGCTTTACCAGCTTATACATTTACCTATGCTGGTTTTGTTGGTACTGAAAATGAATCTGTGATTGATACTAAACCAGTAGGAAGCTCGGTAGCCACGGCTTCAAGTGATGCAGGTTTCTATGATATTACGGTAGCTAATGGTCTTGATAACAACTATTCTTTTGTGTATGTGAAAGCTACCTTGGAAATCAAGAAAGCAACAAGAACGGTTAATATCACTTCTGGAAGTTCTGTGCAAGCGAATAGCACCTTATCACTTACTGGAAATACATCTCCAGCAGGTGGCACCATCACTTGGTCGATTCAATCTCAAACTGGTACGAGCGCAAGCATTACGGGATCAACACTTACTGCTGGTACAGCCACAGGAAGCTTGGTGGTTTTAGCAACTGTACCTGCTGACGTGAATTATTTGGTGGCAACTACAACACAAACTGTAACTGTAAGTGCTTTATCTACACCTACTATTACTTTTGCTGATGTAACCAAAACTTTTGGTGATGCCGACTTTAATATGACTGCTACTTCTAATTCTAATGGTGCGATAACTTATAGCATCGTAACTGGTGGTACGTTTGCAACTATTAATAGTACGTCTGGATTAGTGAATATAACTGGTGCTGGCGTAGTAACAGTAAGAGCTAGTGTAGCTGCAAATGGTTCTTTTGCTGCAAGTTCTAAAACAGCCACACTTACTATTAATAAGGCCAATCGTATAGTAGTTATTACTTCTAAAAACACAGAAGATGAAGGTAAAACTTTAAGCTTAACGGCTACGGTAACACCTACTGCTCCTGTTGTTTGGAGTGTTACTAACAACACAGGTGCTGCTGCTGTAAATGGTTCAACATTAATTTTGAACTCAGATGGTATTGTAACGGTGATTGCAACAGTGGCTGCAGATGCCAATTATGATGACGCGGTGGTAACTCAATCGTTTACGATTACACCTGTGACAGACGTAAATGACATCATGTTTGAACCAACTGAAATATCTCCAAACCCATCTGTGGATGAATTTAATTTGGTGCTTGGTTCTAATGTAGGAACTTCGGTAGTGGTAAATGTTAAAAATGCCTTGGGTGAAAACGTTCTAGAGCTTAAAAATATAAATTCTAGAAATGTGAGATTAGATTTAAATAACGTTGCTTCTGGTGTTTACTTCGTAGAAATAAAATCTACGTCAGGTACACAGTTGAGAAGGATTGTTAAACAATAAAATATAAATAGTTTCAATTGTAAAAAGGCCGTCCAAGTTTGGATGGCCTTTTTTTTTGACCCCAATAGCCCTCCTTGCAATGAGGGTTATAATCTTTCCAACCGAATGCGTGGCTTGTTCAAGTGCGAAGTGGGTTTTTGTTTTTGAATAGTTTCGTTTATCTCTTATATTTCGGATTTTAACGTAATTGCGTAAAAACGCTCGTTACCAGTAATTTTATGACGACTACAACTCTTATCGACATAATTAAAGATTATCAAGCAGGAGCTGACAAAGCTGTAGGTATTTTCAAAGACAAATACAAAGTAAATGACATTCTTGAAGGTTGGCATAGCAGACGATACGAACAGACAGGAAAATTAATTGAAGAAGGACTTTATTTTTATGCCTTTCACGGCATTGGATTAGCTGCTCATTTCAAAGACAAAATTGTTGACTTTGATTTTGCATATTTTCCTGAACCAAGACACGATGGTTTTGACTTATGGAGACTGACAAACTTTATCCAAAACCAACGCAACAAATATCCTGACTTTAAAGACAAAGAGAAAATAGAAAGAGAATTTAATGAACTCGTAAAAAATGGAGTTATTGCAAAACCAAAATTGGCTAACTCAACGACACTTTATTTTTTTACAGACACGTTAAAGACAGAAATAATAGAGGAGACGGAGAGAAAAACTACTGGTAACAGCAGCTTGCCAAAAGCGAGGCGGACGTGGTTACAGAAACTTTTCGGCTCCGAATAAACATTAGTGCTAGCTTGACAGATGGTGCTCCCTTCGTGACAGTTGTCCCACCTGACACTTATTGCCATAATAACCAACTTGTTATGTCGGGTGAAGACATCCGCGAGGGTAGTTGGGTTTTGCATTCAAAAACGACTTAAATGCTTGTTTGTGGAGACATGTGGAGACTCAAACAAGGGCACACATTTTCACCATTTAAATTTGTCAAGCTAAAGATGCTCCTATCCAAATACCATTTATTGAAGTTTATGATAAAAAAGCTGCACAAGTAAAAGGGAATGGCACAGCTACTGGAGCTTTAAAATCAGGATCAACTACACGATGATAAATTAGATACAAAATGGAAAAAGAAAAGGAAGAAATTATTGAACTGATTTTGCAGTTGATAGAAAGAAAGGGTGCTTTATTTATAATGCACTTAGCCAGGCGATTGCAAATAAACTATAATTATTTTGTAGTAACAGAAGGATTTGGGGATGTTAAAAACTTAGAGGATTTGTTTTTATTAGCTGTTGATTATGTAAAAACAAATAATGTACTTGTTAGCCCTGATTTAATTGAGGAATCTAAAAATATAGTATTAGACCTTGCTCCTCATTCAGAAGATTATCCTTCTGTTTTTTCTACATTTGCTCTTGACGCTTGTGCATGTTGTTATGATATGTTTTCTTATTTGCTTGAAAATGAATCAGACTCCATTATAAGTGCCTCTGAAATGTCAATTAATACAGTATTGATATATAAAATGGAGGAATTATCATCTAAATATCCTGAAGATGAGTTAGAAATGAGAGCATATGAGTCAGCTGAAGTGCAAAAAGAACTGCTTTATCAAAAGACCTTATTAAAAAGAATCATAGCTGAAAATGATATAGACAAGCTTATTACTGACACATTAAACAAAAAATACGAAAGCAATATTGGATTAATTGTGCCTTAAGTTATGAAAGGTAAACTGGAATTCTAGGACTTTCCTGCTATTCTAGTCCCAGTGCAAGGTGTCCCACCTGGCACGGTATTACAAATTTGGATGGCCTTTTTTTACTACTTTTATGGAGGCTAGATAAGGTCTTTGGTTTTTGCAAATTATATTGATTTTGTCCATTTTAGTGTAAGCCAAATGCCTATTAATATTCCAAGCCCAAATGAAATTACTGGCAGTGCGAAAAAGCTAAGCGTTTGAAATTTTATCGCTGACCCTAAAAGTAAACTTAGACCAACTGTTATAAAGAAGAATGCACCAAAATGAAAAAACGAAAGCGGTCGGTACAGCATAAGCGGGTTGTCATTCCATGTCGGTTTAATAATTTCTCGTCCAAGAACTGCTCCGTTAAATTTTGCAATTAAAGGAATCGCAATGCTGCCAAAAAACAAAGGCATTAAAATCATCACAAGTTCAAACTTTCCTGTCGCGCCGATGGGTATAAGTAAATTTGGCAATGCCAAAAGTCCGAGAATAACCGCCTTAATTTTTCCTGTCTTATTCCAGTTTTTCATAGTTTTCGTGTGGTTTTAAAATTGGGGCTTACGAGCGTGTTTACGCAATTGTGTACATACTCGTAATATAAGAGATAAACGAAAGTATTCAAAAACAAAAACCATTTCGTACTTGAACAAGCTGCGCAGTTGGGCTGGAACGATTATAAGTAGCGTTGCAAATGCACTTCTCGGAAGCCATCGTTAACTAGGGCTATTAGGGGTCACTGCTTGATATTACTTTTCGTCCCGTATTAGTAAACTGAAATAGTAATGGTTCGTCAGAATTTTTCTCAATGATTTCTCCTTCTATAAGTTTATCAAAATGCTCCATTACTACGTTTTTCTTTGTCCCGGTCATCTTTGAAGTCTCTTGTATTAGAAACCATGCGTTCTCAATAGGACTTGAACAATTGTCTGATTGGAGCCATAGTAGCTCAAGTAATTTTTGCATTATTTTCTTCTCCACTTATTAAAAATCTGTCATTATTTGTTCTACTGTCAAAATTCTGGTTGTAAGTCTTCGAATTTGTTCCAAAGAGTATATTTTGCCCTTTGCTGTTTCCAAATGTCTTATAAATTCAAGAATTTCAGAATCATTTTTAATAATAATATATGTAATGTCATCTGGAGTAAATTGTAATCTAAGTGAGGATAATTTTGAATTGAATTTGCTCTTATTTAATTTATAATCATTATCATCATTAATAAAATATTCACTTCCTCCTAATTCTTTTTTATTTGGACAATATCGCCATTCCCTTTCATCAGAGAATCTATAGTTTTTAACTATAGATTCTCCATTTCGAATCAATTCTCCTTCGTAGTTTTTTATATACCTGAATATATCTACTAGTGCTAGTTCAGAATCCGAAAGTTCACTCACTTTGGTATTTTGTAGAACTATATCATATAGCGTATTTAATGTATGATCAGATAGGCTAGAGCCTTGTTCTAAATATAATACTGGATTAAGACCATTTTTTATTGCCCAGTTCTTTTTAAGCCCTATTCCGTAGCTCCCGTACTTTTTAATATGGTCTTTAATTTGAGAGATGGGAATGTCGCAAAAAGAAACCATAGGAACACCAGCGTCATAAGTATGATTTTTGGTTACAACTCTTTCTAAGCAATACTTTATTTTAAAATCATTCTCTAAAATTCCTTTTAAAGTCGATTTGTTTTTCGTAAAGTGTATTAGTGAATTTGAGCTTAAAGACATAATCTCCTTTTAAATAATTTTACTTGTTCCTCCCTCCGTGGCAGGTGTCCCACCTGATATTTTGCCATATTAACCAACGTGTTATGTCTGGTGAAAACACACTCCACGGTATTAGAATGTTGTAATTCTTTTTAATCATTGGCTTTGGGATTCATAAACAGTTTTTATTTTTCAGTTTATTTTATGTCCAACAGATTGTAAAAATAATTTCAATTTTTCATAAACAATTCTGTCTGTTAGAATTTCTTTTTTATTTAGATTTATAACATTACAGCATTCAAAACAAATATTAATTCCGTCAATAAGCTTATTGTTAGAGTCATAAAACAATATAGCGTCTCTATAAATTGGTGAACACATCCAAGAGTCATAGCCATTAAATGGAATTTTCAATATTTTAATTATTTCATCTTTCTCATTTGTTAATTTTTCAGATGAGAAAATTAGTTCTGCCGTTTCATTGATTTTTTTATTATCTGTTAAAATGAAATTGTTTTTTAGATTATATAAATCTGATTTTCGTAAACTAGTAAATTTTATTGTTTCTTCTTCAGTCAATGAATTATTATCATGTTTATATCTATTAAATAACGTTTCATAAACATCAAATTCTACTTTTCTTTGAAATGAATAGGTTTCAAAATATTTAAAATTTATACTTTCAATAAATTCTAATGTTGTAATGTTATTCATATTCTGTTTAATCTATTTCAATTTTTGAGAATTTTTCGTCCTTAGTGTTTTTTCCTCCGTGGCAGGTGTCCCACATGACCCTTTCTGCCTTAATAACCAACTTGTTGTGTCGGGTGAAGAACACCGCCACGGTATTATGAGATTGGCAGAAAGTAAACTCGCCAAATAAACTATCCGCAAAATTCAATAAATATGATATTGGCTGTCGTGCATTTTATTCGCTTGGTGTTGTAGTTTTATTCTCAATTATTATCCTTGTTGCACCAGCTCTTTGAGTCATTACCTGCTTACCAATTTCCTGCAAGCCTTTGCTTTCATAAATCTTCATAGCTGTGGTAACATCAATCGCTTGTCTTGTCTGTTCATCAAGGTCAAATGTCAATGTTATAAAGTTTAAGTGTACACCTAAAGGCTCCAAAATTTTGTTACTTTCGATTAATAGATTAGATTCCATTTCGCTTTGGTCAAGCTCAACGATGTCTGCATTAATGAAAACTTTTTTCGCTACGTCTTTAATTCTTTTATCAATTACCATATTTTCAGCACCCTCAAAAGCATTACCAATCGCTTCTTCATTATCCGCATCTGTATTAGCTTTTCCTAAAAATTTAGCTTGTTTAATAAAAGCTAATGCGTCAGTAATAGAGTAATCATAATCAATAAGTACGTTTGCTCTAACTTTATCTTTTAGATTTGAAATAAATTTACTGTCTCCTTGCAATGGAAAGTTTGGAATAACAACTTTCATGTAGCAAGCATTTAATCCTCCTTTCGGAACAGCATCCCCTGCCTCAATTTTTTTCCAAGTCATACCACAATCGTCTGAAATGACAACTTGTTGGTTAGATTTTGCATAATTACAACTTTGCAGCGCCGCAAAAAACATTCCTATTGAGAGGTAAAGAATTGGTCTTTTCATATGAATTATTTGTTTTACTAATTGATTGTTAATTTCCTTTAATGACCGCTAACGAGCATGTTTTTGCAATTGTGTAAACATTCGTAATATAAGAGATAAACGAAACTATTCAAAAACAAAATCACAGTGTGTAATTTGTGATAATTCCTAAATTGGCCTATATACTTTCTTTCTATATCCTACGGTGTAGGTTTCTACTTCCTTTCTACTTCCTTTCTACTAGGTCTCTATTCGATGCATAATTTGGGAATGGAAAATTGATAATGGTGAATTGTGAATTGATAATTGTAAATGGTGAACAGGGTTTGGTAGTTAGTCCAATAGTAAATTGATAATTGATAAAAATTCGATCTTCAGGGGACTTTTTTTTTCAGTGGGCAAATAGATTGCACGCTGAGCGCTTATGTTTGCAAAAAGAATTCCAATCATCCTTGAGGGGAAGGGATTGTGAAAACGTAAGAATTAAAATTTAAACCAATGAAATACAAGGACTTTCCTAAATTACTCCGCTCCCCATTGCTTAATTACGGCTTGAGTGGCAAGTTTGGCAACTGGGTGTTTCGCCAGCAAAACGGACGAACTGTTTTTTATGCAAGGTACCAAGGCCCTGTTTCCAACACACCCAAGCAGCAGAAAAGCCGCAGCAAGTTCCGCGATGCAGTACATTATGCCAACCAAGCCATGTTATTGCCTGAGATAAAGACAGCATACGCAGCCATTGCCAAGAAGAAAAAGAAGAAAAATGTCCATCTGTTGGCTACCCAATACTTCCTAAAAGGCATTCACATCCCTTTGCCAGTACCACCCAGAGTGACCAAATATGCCAATTGGGAAGAGATTTTGAGGGAAATACACCAGATGAAGCCTTTGGCATCGAGCAAGTGCAGAAGAAGGCAAAGGATTACACTAGACAGAAAACCAATCGCCTCTCCATGGCCAAGAAAGGTAATCGCTGGCGAAAGGCGGCAAGGGAAGTGGACAAGTGCCCTTGGCTATTGCAATACTACTTGACGGGTGGGTGGTAAGTTGCGTAAATCGCTCCACATAGAGATATTTACGCAACTGATAAGAAAATTTGTAATGGAAATAACCAATGACCAAAACGAACTAAGATAGATACCCCTTTTATCAATAAATT
>JAIYAU010000002.1 GCA_027488865.1 Cytophagaceae bacterium | reverse complement strand
TTGGTTTAAATCTTAATTTTTACGTTTTCGCAATCCTTTCCCCTCAAGGATGATTGGATTTCTTTTGCAAACATAAGCCCTCAGAGTGCAATCCATTTGAAAAAAAAAAAAAAAAGTCCCCTGAAGATTGAATTATTTTCAATTATCAATTTACCGTTTACAATTGACAATTATCAATTCACAATTATCAATTTACCATTATCAATTCTCAATTCACAATGGTCAATTAGCAATTCACAATTATACACTTTATAGATACCTCATAGAACCCTAGTAGAAAGGAAGTAGAAACCTACACCATAGGATATAGAACGAAAGTAGATAGGCTGATTTTAGGAATAACCACTAAACCCTGTTTACAATTGACAATTATCAATTATCCACTCACTATTGTCAATTAGCAATTCACAATTATACACTTTATAGATAGCTCATAGAACCCTAGTAGAAAGGAAGTAGAAACCTACACCGTAGGATATAGAACGAAAGTATATAGGCTGATATGACTGAAGCTCTCCCAATCTTCTAATAAGACATTACTTAAAAAAACCTGATTCTGAAAACGCCCCCTAAACCCAGATGAGGGGTTAGGCCTACAACTAAACAATATTGGCCTAGTATAATCTTTGATGTCCATATTTTAAAAAATAGTTGAAATTATTGCTTCACAATCTAGCAGCCTATAATTACAGCTTGTACCGACCAGCCGCACAAACCGTCTCAAAAACTCTCGTTTTTGAACTATGAAACAGTGTTTACTCAAATAGTTTATTTTCTATGGCCTTCGTAAATGCTTATACAAGCAAGTGAAAACTTAGTTGTTAGTGGCTGTTTTTTTTTTTTTTTTTTTAGTCAATTATTTTTTCCGATTGTCTTTGGCTTACTATAAAGTCTTGTCCAAATGTTAACTTTTTTGAAAGTGTCGAGTTAGGTTCTACAACTCTCCAAAATGGTGTAATGTCTTTGAGTGAATTCGTTTGTTGGTATCTTTCAAAATTTGCTTCTGCTACAATTCGTAAAAATATTCCTGTCGTAACCGGGCAAGTATGGTCAGCTCTGTTTTCAATAGCAAGGTCCTTCCGCATTGTTTGAACTGATACTTTTTTACCTTTTGGTATTTGCTTGATGTAATTGTCGATTATTTGCGGTGTTGCAATAAACATAGTGCTATTTGCTGTAATGTCTGCAAAATCAAAATCAATTCGTTTGATTTTTGGCTCTTTATCACAATGCAATTTTTCAGACCAGGTTTTTTTTGTTGCCATTTTATTCGCTTAATTTTTGTTTTAAGTTTTGAAGGTATAAGTCCATTGTCTTATCCAAGTCTACAAATGAAAAAGATATAGTTCTAAAAAACGGATTTGAGAATTAAGGTATCGCACCGATGCCATTTTGTACAAATCTTTCTCCCTTCTTACTGATTAATTTCTTTGGCTATGCGCCAAGAGCAAAGCCGTCACCACCCAAATTTCTTGTTCCACGAACCATGTCAATGTCAAGCAAAACGCTTATAGTGGTTTTCTCTTCACTTTTTTCAGGATAGTACACATGAGCTTTACCAACTGATAATTCCAAAGTTTGAAATTTATCGGGATGCTTATGTAGCAAATATCCTAAGTCAGTCGCTGGTTGATGAGTGGTCGTAATATTTAAAATCATTTGGTCAATATTATCGTTGTCGTGCGGTGGCAAAATTCAAGCTCTTTTAAACTCACCGTTATTTTATGAAGCAAATCGTAGATAAATACCTAAGGGCAATTTCTTATCAAACCGATCTTTAATATAAAGCTCACCTAGTTCTTTGTTGTCAACTTGGCCAAAAATTTGATTTATGAGCGTATCAAGTATTAGTGCTGAAAACCCCATGGAATATAAATTAATCACAAAAAAGTGATTTTGAGGTTGTAATAACTGTTTGGACAATTTTAACATTTCATTAATGTTTTCTTCCAGTTCCCATTTTTCACCATCAGGCCCTCTCCCGTAAGCTGGTGGATCCATAATAATTCCGTGGTAGGTATTCCCCCTTTTCACCTCTCGCTGTACAAATTTTAAGGCATCTTCTACCACCCAACGAATATTATCGAGTTTGCTGGCCTCCATGTTTTCTCTTGACCAAGAAATAACTTGTTTAACTGAGTCTACATGAGTAACAGAGGCTCCTGCCGCCCTAGCAGCTAAAGAGGCTCCACCCGTGTAGGCAAATAAGTTAAGAACCTTTGGTTGATTGATGGCTTTGCATTTTGCAAAAATGTAATCCCAATTATCTGACTGCTCTGGAAAAATGCCAACATGTTTAAAAGCTGATAGCCCTAACCTAAATCTTAGTGCCAAATCTTCATGTTTATAGTTGATGAACCATTGGCTAGGCATATTCGGTTTAAGAATCCAGTCGCCCTTCTCTGGATTTGTTTTGTCACGTTTAAATGTGGCATGTGCTAACTTTTGCCATTCGGCATCAGACAATGATTTATCCCACACAGCTTGAGGCTCTGGCCGAGCAGTCACATACAGGCCAAATCGCTCCAACTTTTCAAAATTACCCACATCAATTAATTCATAGTCAACCCAATGTGATGGGCTTGTACAATGTATCATCATCTATATGTTCGATTAATATTTAAACAAAAAAACTTCCCAGAATCTTTGAGAAGTTTTAATTTATTTGGCTTATTTAGTCTGTTTGGTACTATTAAACATTCATAAGCGACTCTCGTCTCCTCATTTTGCCCGCAGGAATACCAAACATCATTTTAAATCTTCTACAAAAATATGCAGTATCCTTATAGCCTACCTGTCTACCAATATCTCTTATACTATCCTTTGTGGTTCTTAGGAGATTTACTGCAGCCTCCATACGTTGGTATTCAATGTAATCCTGTGGATTAATACCAGTAAGCATTTTGAAATATTGCCCCACATAATCTTCTGACACATTGGCTACCTTGGCCAGTATGCTATTGGACAAATCACCAGAAAGGTTATCTTTGATAAAAGTAAAAATATCTATCAAACGCGGGTCTTTAAAGTAGGTACTATTGGTGGCTAACTGCTCCACAAACAACCTTCTTTCTAAAATGTACCTTACTATTTCTATTACGATTCTTTCTGTGTATATTTTTATAAGACGCTCACTTCCTACTTTTTCTACAAGATCTTCTTTGATAATGTCAATGATGGCCGATCTTAAAGGTGGGCAGTCACTCACGACAAAAGGAGGAATATCAAGTGAGGTAAAAAAGTTAACAGAGTCAAACACCTTGGCGTCAAAACTCACGTACGTGTGGCTATTTTGCTCTAAACCTATTTGATCAATGATGGTGTTTATGGTAAAATACTTTTCTTTGTTGGTCAAGTATTCATCATTGTTAATTTTATTATTGTTCTTAGGGCCATAGGTAAGCGATACAGATTTACCTGCCGGTATAAATAGCACATCCCCTTCTGATACCTTTTCTAGCTCATCGCCAAAATATATTTCACCTTTGTGCAAGAAAATTACTATGTTCTCTACGTCGTAGAAGTTTTCAACCAAAAAGGGTTTTGTGAGTTTGATGTTTTTGGATTTAATAAATCGAACACCTAACGATTCAATTATTTTATTATAATCTTCCATAAATTATAAACTGATTAACTCTAGCTAACTAACAAGCATCAACAACTATTGTACAAAACTAATAAAGATAGTCGTTTTTAGCAAAAAAATATTGTATTATTTTGATTTTACTTTAAATAATTAAAAATAATATTAAAATAATCTATTTTAGTATTTCACGGGATATTACAATTTTCTGTACTTCCGAAGTGCCTTCATATATCTGAGTTATTTTAGCATCTCTCATCAGCCTTTCTACATGGTACTCCTTTACAAAACCATATCCACCATGAATTTGCACTGCTTCTATGGTAGTATCCATGGCCACCTTAGATGAAAATACCTTAGCCATGGCACTTGCATGTGCATAATCCAAGTGCTGATCTTTGAGCCAAGCCGATTTAAAACATAAAAGTCTGGCAGCATCTATTTGGGTAGCCATGTCTGCGAGTTTAAAAGCAATGGCTTGATGTTTATTAATTTCCTTGCCAAAAGCTTTTCTTTCCTTAGAATACTTTAAAGCGAGTTCATAAGCACCAGAGGCAATGCCTAAGGCTTGCGAAGCAATCCCTATTCGGCCACCATTAAGTGTGTTCATTGCAAACTTGAACCCAAATCCATCTTCGCCAATTCTATTTTCTTTAGGCACCTTAACATCGGTAAACATTAATTGATGGGTATCAGAGGCTCTTATTCCCATTTTATTTTCTTTTGGACCAATTTGAAACCCTGGAGTTCCTCTCTCGACGATAATTGCGTTTATTCCTTTATGGCCTTTTTCAGGATAGGTTTGAGCGATCACAATATACACCGAGGCTGAACTACCATTGGTAATCCAGTTTTTGGTACCATTAATCACATAATGATCTCCCAGATCAAGGGCGGTAGTATGTTGCGAGGTGGCATCGCTTCCTGCTTCTGGCTCCGACAAACAAAATGCACCTATTATCTCTCCAGTAGCTAGTTTGGTAAGGTATTTTAGTTTTTGTTCTTCAGTGCCGTAGGTTTCAATACCCCAACAAACCAAAGAATTATTCACCGACATCATAACAGAAGCAGAGGCATCTATTTTAGAAAGTTCTTCCATGGCTAGCACATAAGAAATGGTGTCCATGCCTCCCCCACCATACTTAGGCGAGACCATCATACCCAGAAAACCCATTTCCCCCATTTTCTTGGTTATTTCAATAGGAAAAACTTGGTGTTCGTCTCGATCAATTACACCCGGTAATAATTCCATTTGTGCAAATTCTCTGGCAGCCTGTTGTACAGCTAGGTGTTCTTCTGAAAGTATGAAATTCATATATTTATTTTGATCCTAATAACGTTAGAGGTTGTACAAAAGTTAACACTTGGATTAACTTTAAGGGTTGAAACCATTATTGGGGCTGGCAATGTGCTGTTGTTGGCGCAAAGGTATACATCCTTGTCATAAAACGTACTGGCATTATTTTTATTAAATTTGTCTTATAAGCAAAGTCAAAGAATCGTTTAAATATGAGATTCACGTGAAACAAAAATCAAAAGTTATACCATCTTAGCAATTTGTTTTTAAAAGGTTTGTTAATGGGGATATATACATCAACGGAATATTTAATAAAAAAAGGACAAAATGAATAATAGATTTTCAATGGTAGCCATTATAAGCGGAGTACTTGGAATAGTATCTGTACCTTTTATTTTCATTGGTCTTTATATAATCATGATCATTCAAGTAAGAGAAACAAAAAAAATTTACTCTGAGGTAATCAAGAATGATCGTGTTTATTGTTACGGGCTATTTAAAGACACTTTATTTTTAGTTGCAAATTTGGATGATATTAAGGATTCTAGTAATTATTTTGATTATTATGACAAGATATTAAATGGGACGCAAGGAGAACAAAAATTTGAATCATCAAGTTGGTCTTATGGAGGGCCAAGTTATTATAAAGAATCAAAATTAAGTAAACATTTAGTTGAAGTCTACTCGATAGATACTAGTTGTTGGGGATATAACAAAAGAGTAATAGATAAAAGGTTAATACACAGGGATCCCATTCCAGATTATTTCCAGCAAAGACTAGATTCAATAAGAAAACTTCATCCTTATAAGAAGTACAAACGAGCATTTAATAACAGCCCTTATGGTGTTCAATGCACCGGTGATGGGCTACCAAGTTTTTTAAAGTTTTTTACCGAGATATAATGAACGCTGCATCTCTCTGCTTGGCGTTGCCTCAAATAACAAAACCGTGAAATAAAACTAATCATATAAAAGTGAAAAACCTTCTAATATAAATTTCTTGAAGCTAATGGCAAATGGAAACAAGACTTAATTGGCCATATGGATAAAAAAAAGGGCAGTAAATATTACCGCCCCCTTTTAATCATTAAAAACCAAACAAACTACTCTATTACCTTTCCTAATTCTTTTAATTTAGAGGCTATTTTTAAGCCATGATTGTTAGCTGTAGTAGAATTAATTTCAAATTTTACACTTCCAGCATCTTCAATAAAATTGATGTCAGAACCACGTTTTGCCGCTCCGTTTGACTCAGACAGTACCAATGTTTTATTTATTTTAGCCTTTTCAGAAATCGCACTTAGTGACTTGCCAAATTTTTCAGAAACAAATACAATGTGGCAACTTGACATGGCATCTTCATTGGCAAATGTTTTAATGACAATCTTTTGAGCTCCTAGCATTTTACCGTTCATGCCTTGTAGCTCCGTAGCAATAGGGCAATCGCCAATAACACCAATTACAAAATCTCCCATCTTCTTTTCTTCTGGCCATTGCACAAACTTGGTAAAGTGGTTAATAAATCCCACAAAGATTTTATACTTAGTTGCATCAGCAGCCAAAGCTTGACCTACAATTCCAAGTATTAACATACTTACTATAGAAAGCGTAACTAATGATTTTTTCATGTCTTTAATATTTTATTTTTGTTTAGTTTCTTAAGGGTTTATACGTGTGCAAAGTCACTTAATTTTCAAACATTGGTTTGGTAAAGTCACGAATGTAAGTTTTAAGTCCATTTATAAAGATTTTGTAATAATTAATTTTTAAATCACTCAATATCAATGATATAAAAATTATTACAATATAAATACCCTCAAATTAATTGGTGTTATAATTAAGTATTTCTTATAAAAGATGTATAATTCACAGCTAGACCACGTAGGAGTTCATTTAGCATTAACTATAATTAAAGCTATCACTGTTGAAAAAATTAAATAAAGGAATGCTATTTTTGTTTTATGCAAAAAAAGTGGATTATTAAAAACCAACCTTCCCCAGAGTTAATAAAATCATTATCAGCTCAGTTAAATATTTCAAACCCAATTGCCACTTTGTTGGCCCAACGCAACATCCTTGACTTTAACACGGCAAAAGATTTTTTTAGGCCATCGCTAGACCAACTGCATGACCCATTTTTGATGGCTGATATGGATAAAGCCGTGCAGCGTTTAATAGATGGTATTAATAAAAAAGAAAAAATATTAATTTATGGAGATTATGATGTCGATGGTACGACTTCCGTAGCTTTGGTATATAGTTTTCTTACCCAAAACTATGGCGATAATTTTTTTGAGTTTTACATTCCCGACCGTTATGCAGAAGGATATGGTGTTTCTTACCAAGGCATTGATTATGCAGCAAATAATGGATTTGGTTTGATTATTGCCATCGACTGCGGTGTAAAATCCACCCAACAAATAACCTATGCCAAGTCAAAAGATATAGATTTTATTATATGTGACCACCATCGCACAGGAGATATATTACCTGAGGCTTTTGCTGTATTAGATCCTAAAAGGGAAGATTGCAACTATCCTTACAAAGAACTCTCAGGTTGTGGCGTGGGTTTTAAATTAATGCAAGCTTTGAGTATAAAAGAAGGGATTCCTTTGAATATATTATTTGGCTATTTAGACCTTGTCGCCATAAGTATAGCTTCAGATATTGTGGACATGATGGGAGAAAACAGAATCTTGGCATATTTTGGCATAAAAAAGATAAATGAGTCTCCTCGTCCAGGAATACAAGCACTTATAGAAATAGGAGACCTTAAAGGCCCCTTAAGCACGTCACAAATCGTATTTGGGATGGCTCCACGTATAAATGCCGCAGGAAGAATAGAACATGCACGTGATAGTGTAAAATTGTTGATTGCTAAAAATGAGGAAGATGCCAATCGTTGTGCTTCAAAAGTAAATATTCGAAACAATACCAGAAGGGATGTGGACTTAAATATTACCCTGGAGGCGCTAGCCATGATTGAAAACAACGAGCATTTTAAACAAGCAAAATCAACTGTTTTGTTTAAAAAAGAATGGAGCAAAGGTGTGATAGGTATTGTGGCATCAAGATGTATTGAAAAATATTATCGTCCTACCATTATACTTACGGAATCAAACAATAAAGCTGCTGGCTCGGCTCGGTCAGTGCATGGATTTGATGTATATGAAGCGATTGCTGAATGTAGCGACCTGTTGGAGCAATATGGTGGTCATACCTACGCCGCAGGCCTTACGCTTAGTCTTAACAAGGTTGAGGAATTTAGGGAAAAATTTGAATCTGTAGTAGCCTCTAGAATAAACGAATCTCACTTAAATCCTCCTCTTAATATTGATACGGTGCTTCAGCTTGATGAAATTTCTGTACGATTTTATGATGTATTGAGGCAATTTGCACCCTTTGGTCCTGGCAATATGCAACCTGTTTTTATGAGTGAAAAATTACTGGATACTGGAAAATCAAAAGTTGTAAAAGAAGACCATCTAAAACTGAGGGTGAAGCAGATGTACAACAACAGTGAATTTGATGGGATTGGATTTAATATGAGTGGGATTTATCCTCTTTTTGCCAATGGTAAAGAATTTTCTATGTGTTATCAAGTTCAAGAAAATAACTTTGGAGGCAATTTAAAACTTGAGTTGTTGGCTAAAGACCTAAGAGTGACTGGTCAAAATGCAGTTCATTCAACCACAGAAAATTGATTATAATTTTTCAATAACCGCTGGGTATTTTCGGTAGTTTTAATGGCATGAATTGCAGATGCAATTGTTTCACCAATTTTTAATAAAAATTGCTGTTCATAGCTGGTAAACTTTTTAAAGTTTGCAATCTCTAATACAGCCTCCACTTGTTCGTTGTTTATTAAAGGCACAATTACCAATGCATTTGGCTCAGCATCACCCATACCAGAAGTTATATATATGTATCCTTCAGGTATTTCGGTAATATAGACGAGTTCCTTTTCAAGGTATGTTTGCCCAATTAAACCTTCTCCGATTTTAATTTCCTTGTCTAAAAATTTCTTTCTGTTATAAGCGTAAGATGAATATAATATGAGTGCATCTTTCTGTTCATTTAGTACAAACAATCCTCCTTGATTAGCCTCCAAATATTTAATAATTTGAGGCAAAACAACATCACAAAGCTCTTTTAATGTGGATGCCGTTCGTACCAAGTTGCTAAATAAGGCCACCCCTTCGGCCTCCCATCTTCTTATGGCCTCTTGTTGATCATAACTTTTAATTTGGGCGATTACTTTGTTAAGAGAAATTCCAATGTCATCATTTTCATCATTTAAAATGATTGGCTCTTTTATTTTTCTATTGGCAACATCCTCAATTTGGTTAATGGTAAGTTTTATTTTTTCAATTATTTTATTAAAACTAATAAAAACCTCCTTTAACAGCCTACTAGAATTTTCAGCATCTATCTCTTGTGATAGATTACCTTTAGCAACCGCTGCAGCTGACCGCTCTAACATCAATATCGGTTGGCTGATGAATTTTTGATAATAGAATAAACCAATCACCAAGGAGGTTAGCAAAAATAACAACATAATAAAAAGTGCCGTTATGATTACATAGGTGGTGGTGGATAATTGTTGTAGTTCCAGTTTTATCTCGTCACTCATATCGATATACAAAGATTCAAAACTTGTATGCTCGGTTCGAATTAACAACTTTAATCCGTTTGACTTATTAAAGCCAATCTTTTTTTCAATGATTACAATCTTATCAAAACAAGTAACGTATTGATCTAGGCTATTAAATAATTTTTCCTTATCTAACTCCCCAAATCTCTCGTCCTGGGTGATGGCTTCTTTAAATTTAGCAATCTCATCTTTAAATTTATTAATGTAAGCTTCATCTTTTCTAAGTAAAAAATCCTTTTCATGTCTTCTTAAGGTGAGTAAATTTTCCATGTTCACACGTACTGGATAATGCTCTATATCGTGAATGGCCGACCGCATTTTACCCTCCAAACCTAAATCTTTAAATCCTTTCTCTTGAAATAAAGTTGATAGTTGCTCACAATAAAGTCGGTTGTTTTTAATGGATGCAGCCATTGCCATAAGCAATTGACTATTATTACTGAAGTCAGCATACCATCCCTTTGAAAGGCTATTAACAACAACACTAGCAGAATCTAAGGCAATTATGGCATTTGTAAGTGACTCAGAAGCACCTGTTTTTACAAAAGTTTGATCTAAATATGCATTTTCAATAAAATCACCAACATTAAGCAGATATTGTTTTATATAGTAATTTAATGAACTAATTTCCTCATTAATAGCTATAAACTTAGATGTTCTGATCGTAGCATAACCGATATATGAACCCATTACGATCAGCAGAAACAAAAAAGCAAACCCAAAAAATAAAAATCTTCTTCCAGCTTTTTTCATGCTAATTTATTTTAGCAAAAATAAATAAACAGTGTTAATCTAATTTTAAGAGAATGTAAAGATTTATACCAGTGTAAGTTTTGACTGTTTAACCCAAAAGATTTTATTTTTTGTCCTAAAAATTGATTGTTAGAACAACTAAGAAGATATTTTGTCATCAATAACGCGCATAAATTATATAAATCTCATGTAAGATTATGTTGGTTTTGAGTTAAAACGTGCATGATTACTAAATAATCTAGTTAAATCTAGTTATTAACAACCATTTAAGTCTTAGATTTGTACTTATTATTTTATGTTGATGGTGATTTAAAATGAGAAAATTATTATTGATTCTGACTGTGGTATTGTTTTATTCTTGTGATAGAGGGAGAATAGATACTAGCGAATTTGCAAAAGAATTAGAGGACAGAAAAATAAAACATGTGAGCCAAGGCAAGATAGTGTCACAAGCGATGGCGTCTGGCAAGGTAATTACAGATACTCTTACAAAAAAGATTAAAGAAATTAATCTGAGTTCAGTGGCTTGCGATATACATAATTTAGAACTTACCAAAGCACTTGAGAAGGATTTTGATGGTCAAATAGCGTTATTCAGCGCTGATTTACAACAAAAAAATCTGATTTCGTCAGAAAAAGAAATTTTAGACGCCTATTTATATAATATAGAAAATAAGCTTAGTGTAGAACCAAATTGTCAAAACTTAAAAAACGGCATTTGGCTTTATACTTTGCCCATTACCTATAACGCACCCTCAGATACCATGTGTACAGGAGCTAATAAAAATATTAAAAAAGGCGACCTAGTTGGTATGTGGAGTGTTAAATTATCAGAAAAGACCTTGATAAGAAAGGTAAAACTTTAAGCAGTTTAGCAGTCAAAGGTTGTTTGAAAATCCAAAAATGAATGCCAAAATAGCTGACACCCTCAATTTTGTTTCAAAACTTACTCTAAAGCGATTAATAAATGCCTTAAAAATTTTGGCAAGCTATTATTATTCAAAATTCGCTAAGGTTTCATTTATTAAAGGGATGCCAATGAGCATCTCGTTTGAACCAACCACAAGTTGTAACTTACGCTGTCCAGAATGCCCTAGTGGTTTAAGATCATTTACTAGACCCACAGGAATGCTTGAAGGTGAATTATTTAAAAAAACCATCGATGAATTGGCTCCTACTTTAACTTACCTTATCTTTTATTTTCAGGGCGAACCTTTTCTAAATCCTCAGTTTTTACAATTGGTGAAATATGCCAGTGATAAGAAAATTTACACCGCCACCTCAACTAATGCCCACTATCTAAATGAGGAAATCGCAAAGTTGACAGTAACCTCTGGCCTTGATAGACTTATAATATCTATTGATGGCACAACCCAAGAGACTTATGAACAATATAGAATTGGAGGAAAACTAGATAAGGTAATAGAGGGAACAAAAAACATAGTTAAATGGAAGAAGGCGTTAAAATCAAAAACACCACATATCATTTTTCAATTTTTGGTGGTAAAACCCAACGAGCATCAAATAAACGAAGTTTATGAATTAGCACATAGCCTTGGTGTAGATGAAGTGAAGCTAAAAACTGCTCAAATATATGATTTTGAGAATGGCTCCCCTCTATTACCGAGTATAGATAAATATGCACGATACAAAAAAAACAATCAAGGCAAATATGAAATAAAAAGGAATCTTGATAATAGCTGTTGGAAAATGTGGCACTCTTGTGTAATCACCTGGGATGGCAAAGTGGTACCTTGTTGTTTCGATAAGGATGCACACTATCAGTTAGGAGATATGAATGCAACGAGTTTTAACACGCTTTGGACAAGTAAGTCGTATCAAGCTTTTAGAAAAACTTTGGTAAAATCAAGATCAGAAATTGAAATTTGTAAAAATTGTACCGAAGGCACTAAGGTATTTACATAAAAACCATTTTAATACTCACCATTTTTTGCAAACTTTGTCCGTCTTCACATAAAAATGTCAGAAATAGTAATTATAAAATATAATGCTGGAAATGTGCAATCCGTAGTTTACGCATTTAATAAACTTGGCATTGAACCAATCATTTCGGATGATCCAGAAACTATAAAGAGTGCCAAAAAGGTAATATTCCCAGGGGTAGGTGAGGCAAAAACTGCTATGAATTACCTAACAGCAAGATCGTTGGACAAAGTAATTAAAGATTTGAAACAACCTTTTCTTGGAGTATGTCTTGGTCTACAACTTATGTGCAGTCATTCTGAAGAAAACGATACAGAATGCCTAGGTGTATTTGATATCTTGGTTAAAAAATTCCCATCAACAGATGGTACTAATAAATTTAAGGTGCCACAAATAGGCTGGAACACCATTAACAACCTCAAATCACCGTTGTTTATAGACATGAAAGAAACAGAGTTTGTTTATTTCGTACACAGCTACTATGCCGAACTTAGCGATTATACCATAGCACAGACCACCTATGCCACCGAGTTTAGTGCTGCTTTACATAAAGATAATTTTTTTGCGGTACAGTTTCATCCTGAAAAAAGTGCAGAGGCAGGTTCAAAAATAATTAGCAACTTTATAAAAATGTAAATTTGTTGAATGAATCCAAGCAGTTTTTACTTTTTCAATTGGATTAAATAATGCTATTTTTACACCTGATTTTATGCAGCAAATAATAAATTCAAATTACCTCAAAACCATATATTTAACAAATAAATAAAACATAAAATGGCCTTTAGAATAGAAAAAGACACCATGGGCGAAGTTCAAGTGCCTCTAGAAGCATATTGGGGAGCTCAAACACAACGTTCAATTGATAATTTTAAAATAGGGGGAATACCAACCCGCATGCCCATTGAAATTATTCGGGCATTTGCTATTTTAAAAAAGGCTGCCGCTATTACAAATAACGAATTGGGGGTATTAGCCGCTGATAAATCAGAACTGATTGGTAAAGTTTGTGACGAAATATTGGAAGGTAAACTTGACGACCAATTCCCTTTGGTGGTATGGCAAACAGGCTCGGGCACACAGAGCAACATGAATGTGAATGAGGTTATAGCTAACAGAGGCCAAGTATTAAGAGGTGGAAGTTTAACGGATGAACAGAAATTCTTAAATCCAAACGACGATGTAAACAAATCGCAGTCTTCAAACGACACCTTCCCTACTGCCATGCATATTGCAGCCTACAAAATACTTGTGGAAACTACCATACCTGGCATCAACCAACTAAAAACCACTTTAAAAGCTAAATCTTTAGCCTTTAACGATATCGTTAAAATTGGTAGAACGCATTTTATGGATGCCACACCACTTACGTTAGGTCAGGAATTTTCGGGTTATGTATCACAATTAGATCATGCCGTACGTGCAATTAACAACTCTTTGTTGCATTTATCTGAACTTGCTCTTGGTGGTACTGCTGTTGGTACAGGAATAAACACCCCTCAAGGATATGCAGAAAATGTTGCTAGCAAAATTGCTGCTTTGTCGGGCTTGCCCTTTATTACTGCCGAAAATAAATTTGAAGCACTAGCTGCACATGATGCAATAGTTGAATCTCATGGCGCACTCAAGACTACAGCGGTAAGTTTAATGAAAATAGCCAATGATGTAAGAATGTTATCTTCTGGTCCACGTTGTGGAATTGGAGAAATTATTATACCAGATAATGAACCAGGCTCATCCATTATGCCAGGAAAAGTAAATCCAACCCAGCCAGAGGCCCTTACTATGGTGTGTGCGCAAGTATTAGGCAACGATGTGGCCATTAATATTGGGGGAATGAATGGTCATTTTGAGTTGAACGTATTTAAACCAGTCATGATATTCAATTTTTTAATGTCTGCAAGACTAATTGGAGATGCTTGTGTTTCCTTTGATACAAAATGTGCACAAGGTATTGAACCCAACTTAGACTTTATTCAAAAAAATCTTGAAAATTCATTGATGTTAGTAACAGCACTTAATCCACACATTGGATATTATAAAGCTGCTGAAATAGCCAAAAAAGCGCACAAAGAAGGTAAAACATTGAGAGAAGCTTCTATTAAACTTGGATACTTAACCAATGAGCAATTTACGGAATGGGTAAAACCCCAAGACATGGTTGGTAGTTTGAAATAAGCCACAAAAACCAACATTAACTAGATTAATTATACTGGTTAATGTTGGTTTATCTATTTTTAGACATTTGTATTGTGTAATGCGGACAGAAAGCTCCATAGAAAATCCATGAAGCTTTACTCAACAACTAAACACAATTTAAATCTTAAGACATCACAACAAATTCCTTAAATTCGTTAGGAACACCTTTTAATAACAATCTTTCTGAGTAATTCACACTTAGCGAGGCTCCCATTCTTCTAAATCTGTTCTTATCCATAATGTGAAGACCATGCTTAGGACAGATAATTCTAGGTATTTTTACATTAAAATAACATTTATATTCTTCGTAAGATAAATGACGCCACATAAAATAATTGCTGTCGTGTATTGAGGAGGGTTTGTTACACCTATCGCATTTAAATTCTGCTTTCGAATAGTCTAAATCAATATAAATATTAACTGTTTTGGTTGGCTCAAAAATTTCAGTTTTAGCTACAAACCATGGTTCTTTTACACTTACAATTTTTTTTAATGAATCTATTAACCCTTCCATATTACCTTACCCAATTTTAATCCAATTTAAACATGAAAATATTAGAGTAGGATATCACATGTAAGAATTGAATAGAAATAGTACAATTTTATAATTAAAAAAAACAAGATTTATAGCGTTTAATTTTTAAGTATTTTAACTGATTATTTTCATTTATATAATTCATAATATGTTAGTTAAGTATTAATGTGAAATTTATAATATTTCACATTAATACCTATTATTCGTTTATGTTCCTAAATAACACCCTTACATTAATTATATTCAAAAGTTAGATTTTATTGTTTGGGCTTCAGTCTAGCCAAAATATTTGTTTTTTATTTGTAGCTTTACAATGTTATGCAAGAAGAAAAAGCCAAAAGCGGTAAAATATTTGATGGTAGGGTATTGAGGGATCTTTTCCGATTTGTAAAACCCTACAAGTCGGGTTTTTATTGGTTAGTAGTTTTAACAATCTTTTTGGCAATTATCGGCCCAATAAGACCGTTTTTGGTCCAATATACCATTGATAAATACATAAGTGTAGGCAATGCCAATCTACTTATTGCCATGTCTATATTGCTGATAATCTTAATTTTGATTCAGGCCATAGGAGAATATGCTCATTCTTATATTTCTGGATATGTTGGTCAAAATGTGATTAAGGATATGCGCGTAAAATTGTTTTCGCACTTGATGCGTTTTCGTTTAAAATTTTATGACAATACCCCTGTGGGTCGACTTATCACGCGTAATGTGTCGGACATGGAAACCATTGCAGACATATTTAGTGAAGGAATTGCGGCTATAATTGGAGATATTCTGCAAATTGTAATAATTCTAGGCTTTATGCTTTTTACCGATTGGAAATTAACGGTAGTTAGTATGTCCCTTTTACCCTTTTTAATTTTTAGCACTTATGTATTTAAAGAGAAAGTAAAAGTTTCGTTTAATGAAGTGAGAACTGCGGTTGCCAATATTAACACTTTTCTGCAAGAGCACATCACAGGAATGAGCATCGTACAGATATTTAGTGCCGAAACCCGAGAGTATAACAAGTTTATAAAAATTAATGACGAACACAAAAAGGCAAATATGAAATCTATTTTGTACTACTCCGTGTATTTTCCTGTCGCAGAGGTGATTGCTGCAGCAAGTACTGGGTTACTGGTATGGTATGGCGCCAGAGAAGTTCTTCATGCGGAGGTTACAGAAGGAGTGTTGGTGGCGTTTATCATGTACATTGCTATGTTTTTTAGACCAATCAGAATGATCGCCGATCGATTTAATACCCTTCAAATGGGCATTGTAAGTGCAGATCGGGTACTAAAACTCATCTTAAATGAAGATGAAATTGCAAAAAACGGTACATATAAAACTTCATCACTTCGCGGAGATGTTGATTTTAAAAACGTTTGGTTTGCTTACAATGATGATAATTATATTTTAAAGGACATTTCTTTTCACATCCAACCTGGCGAAATGACGGCCTTTGTAGGTGCCACAGGTGCCGGTAAATCTTCCATTATTAACCTAGTAAATAGGTTTTATGATATACAAAAGGGTTCAATCTTAATAGACAATAAAGATATTTACGAATATGATGTTTTAAATCTACGACAGCATATAGGTATCGTATTACAAGATGTATTTCTTTTTACAGGATCAATTTATGAAAACATTACGCTTGGAAATAATTCCATCTCTCGGGAACAAGTACAAAAAGCAGTGGAGCTAGTTGGTGCCGATAAATTCATCTCACAACTTCCTGGAGGGCTTGATTATGATGTAATGGAACGAGGCGCAACCTTGTCTGTTGGTCAGCGACAATTGCTGTCGTTTGTAAGGGCAATGGTGTATGACCCAAAAATACTGGTATTGGACGAAGCCACTTCTTCAGTAGATACTGAAACAGAAGAACTGATACAAAATGCGATTAATAAAATGATGTTCGGGCGCACGTCTTTGGTAATCGCACACAGGCTTTCCACCATCCAAATGGCTGATCAAATAATAGTGTTGGACAAAGGAGAAATTAAAGAAATAGGCAAACATGATGAGCTCATTAGCCTGAATGGTTATTACCACCAGCTTCATCAAATGCAATATAAGTCAATAGTGGCATAAATATGGAATCAGCATTTGACGATATTAAAATTGATAAAACAGGCAACATGTTGTATCCAGTTTTTTTTAGACTAGACAAACTAAGAATTTTAGTCGTGGGGGGTGGCTTTGTGGGATTAGAAAAAATTACATCCATATTTAAGAATAGTCCAAATGCCAATGTAACTTTGGTTGCTCCCGAAATCAGACCTGAGATACTCACATTGGCCAAAGAAAACATTTGTTTGACCTTGTTCTATAAACCATTCGAAATATCCGATCTTGATAATATAGATCTGGTAATAGTTGCCACAGCCAATCATACCCTCAATTTAGAGGTAAGACAGGCAACCAAAGAACGAAGGATTTTAACCAATGTGGCTGATACGCCAGAAGAATGCGATTTTTATTTAGGTTCGGTTATAAAAAAAGGAGACCTAAAAATTGGGATATCTACCAATGGCAAAAGTCCAACTTTTGCCAAACGTTTTAGGGAAGTGTTAGAAGAAATTTTACCAGATTCTCTTCAAGGAGTTTTGGAAAACCTCAAGGAAATCAGAGAAAAACTTAAAGGCGATTTTGAAGAAAAGGTGAACAAACTAAATGAAATCACCAAAATCATGAAAATGAATTAAGTAGAGGCGGGTTACTAAAACAACGTATTAGGTTCTTTTTATATTTATTTGAATTCAATTAGTAATATTTTATTTTTGAATACATTTTTATTAGACATATGCAATTATATTCTAGAGAGTTAGGAGAAGGCACACAACCCATAATTATACTTCATGGGCTATTTGGATCATCCGATAATTGGCTCACGTTTTCCAAACTATTCGCTGATACCTACAAATTGTTCTTGTTAGATCAACGTAACCATGGCCGTTCTCCGTGGGATGAGGAATTTAATTATAGTGTTATGGCCGATGATCTTCTGGAGTACATTACCCATCACAGAATTGTAGACCCAATCATCGTTGGGCACTCCATGGGCGGTAAAACGGCTATGAAGTTTGCATCAAAATATCCGGATCTTCTTAAAAAACTTGTGGTAGTGGACATTGGGCCCAAGTATTATAAGCCACACCATCAGAGATATCTTGCGGCATTAAATGCGTTAGATTTAAATACAGTAAACAACAGAACAGAAGCCGAAGAAAAAATAACTCAATTTATTCCTGAAATTGACATTAAACAGTTTTTGTTAAAAAACCTCTATCGTACTGATGAGGGTAACTTTGCATGGAGGATGAACCTCGAAAACATTACTAAAAACATTGATAATATCGGCGAGGGATTGGATGCCAATTCTAAATTTAGAAAATCAACATTATTTGTAAGAGGTGGCAAATCAGACTATATCACAGAAGATGATCTAATTATGATAAAATGGATGTACCCTGCAAGTAAAGTTGAAACAATATTAGATGCAGGGCATTGGGTACAAGCTGAAAGGCCACAAGAGTTAGCAACGGTATTATCACATTTTTTTACTGAAAGCTAAATGGGCTGTGCCTGATAGGTTTATAAATTAAACCATTTCAAAAACATTATTATCATCTAAAAATTATTTTCCCTCGAATCATTTACTTTTTTGATTCAGGTAAACTTATAGCTACTCCCAAGGAAATAGATTGTGCCGCTTGGTAGTTTTTGTCTTGGTCAAAATCATACAGGCCCACATAATTAAATTGACTTGAAATATACTTATTTACCTTAAACGTCACCGTTACATCAAAACGCTGATCAATATAAGCTTCAATCATATTTTTAGGATAAGTTTCGATAGGCTCAAAAAAGTATGAGTAGTTATTAAAAAACATTTGATACAATATTTTCAAATTCACGTTTTTAGCAATGTTTTTATTAAAGCCCGAAGAGATATTCAGTAACCCAAACTCGTTTCTTGATTTTTTACCTGCTTTTAAGCCATATCTCGTTGGTACATTTTCAAAAATGCTAGTATCGCTTACAATGGTTTGTTTTAACGCCGCCAAACCTAACCTTAAAAACCAATAGTCAACAGGCTTATATTCAGCACCGAAAGTCTCAGTTAAATAAGCTGGTGCAAACAAACCAGAGATTCTAGTCGTAACTTCTTGATTAGTAATTTCATCCTTTTTGTAGTTATAACCTGCATCAAATTGGGTTAATAGATTGAAAGAGGCAAAGGCGTTCCAGTTTTTCGAAAGTTTATACCCTAGTTTTGAATCGAGTAAAAGCCTATCATTGGTTTTTCTAAATTGCTCGTTAGTTTTTAAATAAGCACTTCCGTACTGCACATCCAAAGAGTTATCGAAACTAATTTTATCTTTTTTGTAGTTTGCTGTGGCCAATAAATAGAAAAGGTAGTTAACGTTATTGGTTCCACCACCTTTCCAGTTATCGGTGAAATAGAGTTGGTTCACATTAAATCCTGTTTTTAAGGTTTTAACCCAATAAGAGGTATCTTTTTTGGTTTCGATTACATTTGCTGGAGGAGAGACTTCTTGAGCTTGTAACAAATTTGAAAATAATACAAAAAGTAGAATGTAAAAATAGTTTGCTTTCATAATTTTAAAATAATAGAGATAACAAAATCAAAAGTAAAAAAAAGGAATCTAAAATCAATAAGTAAAAGTTTAAAACAAAGCTAGTTTGTTTTAAAATAGCTAATTTTGAAAAAAATGACTTATGGAATCTAATCCTTCGTTGGTGTGGTCAATTGTCAATAACACGTGTCCACAATGTAGAAAAGTAAATATCTTTAGCCACAGTGCCTTTTCAAGCAGGTTTTTAGAGGTAAAAGAGCATTGTGATAACTGCCAGGCGAGACTTATCCCAGAACCTGGATTTTATTATGGCGCTATGTATTTTATTTATGGACTACAAGTAGCCATCATTGTTGTTGTGCTCACTATACTTAATATTTTTTTACCAGACCCAAGGTGGTATTATTATGCCATCACCTCTACTTTACTTATTTTACTCACTGCCACCGTTTGTGCAAGACTTTCAAGATCCATGATGTTGCATTTTTTTGGTGGGCTTCAGTATAAGGGCTAACAAAGTTGCTGTCCACTACCTTCCGTGATATATATATTTAAAAAATTGCGGTATTAGGGGAGTATTTACCTTATTTTGAATGATGTAAAAACCTTGGCTGGCGTCCCCACCAGCCAATCATTTTCGGTAGGTGAGGACACCTACTGAGGAGCAGGAGTTAAAAAATTAGACCAGTGGATACGGTATTGGACTGCACCTTTCGGAACTAAGTTCCTAATACGTTTTGGGTACGGAAGTGAACTTCCGCACCAGAGTAAGTTCCTTCTACGTTTTAGGTCACGGCTGTAAACTTCTGCGCCAGAGTTAATTCTATCTAATATCTTTTTTATCTTTGTATAAATATTGAGCATGTGCAAACAGGAACAATAATTAAGCGTATAACAGAGGATACAAGCTTTTTCAAAAAGAGGTTTCGACTCATTTAAGCATTGGCAACAACAATTACAATAAACTGGAAAATGGGCATAGGGATTTGTCTGTTGATGAACTTCAAAAGCGCGCTATCCTTTTTAATATGACCTTTGGTGAGATTTTAAACTATGGTAATGTGGTACCTAGGGTAGTTAAGATGGAAGGAAAACCCGATTTTGAGAAGTTGAACTTAATCAACCAACTGCAAGAGGACGATAAACAGTCGGTTTATAGAATCATTGATACAATGCTTACTAAGCAGAAATTTAAGACCTTTTTTGAGCAAAATTTACAAATTTCAAAATAAGACATTATGTATACCACATATCATTTAACATCAGCCCAAGAAGTAAGCACCGATATTTTAGATGCTATAAAGGCTACCTTTAAATCTAAGCCTATCACTATTATTGTGGAAGAGGACGACAGTGATTTTGACCTTACGGCTGATATGAAAGCCGTTTTGGATGAACGCTTGCAGGAAGATGAAAGTACTTATCTTTCTGCCGAAGAGTCTATCAACCAACTCAATAAAAAGTATGGTTTATAAAATTATCGTTTCGCCACGAGCACAAAAGGAGATTGAAAACGCCATTGATTACTACGCATTGTACAGTGAGGATGCTCCTGTAAATTTCATTGCCGTTCTCAAAGATGCGAACGGCACCTTGGAAACAAATCCATTTTTCAGAGTCCGTTATAAAAATGTTCGTGCTTTGAAACTCAAAAATTTTCCGCATTCTCTGTATTTTACCATCAATGAAGATAAAAATACGGTTCGGATACTTTCTTGCTTTCACAACAAGCGTAACACAAATAAAAGACCAAGAGTTTAAAACCAAAAACGCCTAGATAAATGTCTGGTGCTTTTGGTTTATTGTTGTTTTTATTAAAGACTCTTCATAAAGTGAACTTCCGAACCAGAGTGAGTCCCCACCAGCCAATCATTTTCGGTAGGTGGGGACACCTACCGAGGAGCAGCCCAAAGCCCGATTATGACTACCACCGTTACCCTAGAAAGGTTAAGAAAACGTGGCTACGAAAGTATGCTTGACTATTACCAAACGGTAAACCCCAATTTGAATCCTTTGTTTTGAGAAACCGCCGTATTCGAGACCCGAACGTACGGTGGTGAGAGAGGGCTAAGGTGCTTATTTTAAGCACCTTACTCTACTCGATTAGCCGTTCGTTGTTTTCTTCAACGTTGTTGTTTACCAAGGAATTTCTCCTGTTGCTGGGTTATTTTCTTCGCTAAAAAATTTTCCTGTCGGTCCATCATTGTCAATTAGGGCATACTTCATTATTCGCTTCCCTGCATCTTCAACTGTTCCGTGTCCACGGTGTCCATTGAAATCTGTCTTTGTATAACCTGGACAAATCGCATTGACTTTGAAGTTAGTATTTTTTAGTTCATAAGCCAAAACAACGGTAAACATATTCATTGCTGATTTTGAAGAAAGATAAACAGCTCCTTTGTAGTCGTAATATTTGTATGTAGGGTCGCTGTGCAAAGTAATTGAACCTTGACTTGAACTTACATTTATAATACGAGGTTCATCAGAATTTTTCAATAGGTCAATAAATGCCTGTGTAACTCTTACGACACCAAAAACATTTGCATCGAAGGTGCTTTTGAACTGTTCTGCCGTTGCATTAAGTGCTTCTTGTGGATAACCACCATAAATGCCTGCGTTATTGATAAGTATGTCCAATACTTGTGTTTTCTTACCAATTTCTGCTCGGGCATTTTTTACCGATTCATCGTTGGTAATGTCAAGCTGAATGGCTACTACATTGTTTAATCCCTCTGTTTTTAATTTATTTACGGCTTCTAAACCGCTTTCTAAATTGCGACTACCGAGATAAACATAAATCCCTTTTTGAGCAAGTTGTCGTGCAACTTCATAGCCAATACTTTTGTTAGCTCCTGTTACTAATGCTGATTTCATTTTTTAATTATTTTAAAATTTATGTCGCAAAAGTAGAGCGTTTAAAATCAGAGTAGATGGACAAATCAGTTTATTCTCTTGACAAATCTTGCCGATTTTTTAAAACTTCACTTACACTCTTTCCTGTACATTTTTTGAAAAGACGTGAAAAATAGTCAGGGTCATTAAAACCCAATTCATATGCTAATTCTTTAACAGAAAGATTTGAATAATGTAGCTTTCGTTGTGCTTCTATCATTAAACGGTTAGTGATAAAGTCTTTTGTTGATGTGCCTGAAAACTCTTTAACAATGCGATATAAACTGTTAGTGGTTAAAGCCAATTTTTCAGCTATCATATTAATTGAAGGTTGCTCTGTCAGGTGTGTTTCCACAACTAATTTGAACTCAATAAATTTTGAAAGGTTGGTGTTTAAAATATTTGTTTGCTCTTTGCTTTTGAAATATGTAATGTTCAATTCTACTAAAAGTGAGTTCAAATATGCCAATACGATTTCTATGTCGGTTGTCTGGTTGTCAATATGAAGAATTTGATTTAAAATTTCAAAGTTCTTTGTTATCCTTTGTCTTGTACGGTTGTCAAAATTTATTGTTTGTGAGTTTAAGGGGTTGGCTAAAAAAGGAAATTGCTGGGGTAGCAATGCTAATGTATTTTCATCAAACAACACCTTGAAATATTTAAGATTGTCAGATTTTGTTGGTGGTGTAAAAACTTGATTTGGCATAGCAAAAAGCAATTGTCCATTTGTAAGAGTAATTTCTTGCAAGTCCAATTTATATGTAATTGTCCCACTTTCAATAAGCACAATGAAGTAAGAAGCTAACTTTCTTGGTTGAATAATCTTTTGCTCATTGTCAGCAGATTGATAAGGGTTTTCATCTGAATTAATTTTAATCTTCAACTTGTCATTTATTTCTTGCATATGTCTGCTCAATGTGGAGCAAGCACTGAACTTCCTATTTGTGACTCAGCTCCTGCGAAGTGACGCTGCCACTTTATATCAAAGCACATGTTACAAGCCGTTACTGATTTCATTTATGCTAATACTTTTATTTTCACTAGCTGTCGTAATTTTCAGCTTGTTTTTGGTCAAAATTAATGTGTCATAAAAAGGGTAAAAACTGTTTTGTCCCTTAATTGAAAGTTCTAAAACTTTAGATTTTCTGGTCAACAAGTTTTCTGCCTTAAAAACTACTTTGCCAATTCCGTAATTGATACTGTCGATGTAAACAATATTGTTGTTTATGCTGTCCATTTCTTCTATATCCTTGTCAAGATAGATTAATTCATTGGTTCTTTTTGTCGGAATGAAGATATGTCTCGATTGTGCCTGCGACCACCAAGTCATCATACAAGCATATTCATTGTTTGCCCATTGAATTTCATCTGGTGTTTTAGTCTGAATGTTCAATTTTGTCAGGTCATATTCTCTTTTTTGATTTCCAACGGTCAAGGTTATAAAAAAGTTGAGGTTGTCATTCTTAACATCAATTGTCACGCTGTCAGATTTGTAAACATTATCAGAATATACATTTGTCGCTGTCGTGTCAGCTTCTTCAACTGCTAACGTGTCAACATTATTGGTCTTTTCATTTGTCTTTTTGTTCTCGCAACCGAAAGTCAAAAACAAAAGTATCAGTATGTAAAGTTGTCGTGTCATTGTTATGGCTTGTAACGATTGTCTTCACGCAATTACGTAAATATCCTAAATAGTTGAAGTTTCTGGTTTGTCTAGCATAATGAAGCTATCTACCAATATTTCAGTAGTATCCTTTTGTTTGGTCATTGTCTTCATAGCTTCGGGTTTTTTATTTTACCTTCTATGATTTACTAAGACATAGCAATTTTAATCTTAATTTCTTAAAAATCCAATTGATCCAAAGAAGTAACGATTTAATCCAATTCTGTTGAAGCTTATATGTGTCAATTGTCTAAACAATGTTTTATAGGATTTAAGGATTGACAGGATTGGGCTTTTGGTGAGGCGGTTCTTAACCTATCAAAATTGTCCTATTGTATGGTTCTCGAATGATGCTGGGAGGATGCTTGGAAGATAACCGTAGGATACGCAGCATTTGGAGCTTTTGTTTTATGCCTTTTATGCAGTATTTGCAATCGAAAATCTTTGATAAATCTAATTTTTGTTCCATTCATTAAAAAACTTTTGCAACTATTCGTGCGAGAAAATTATTCGTTTTTTAAAATTTGAAATCAAAACGAATAATGGAATTCTGAAAAACGAAACGAATAATTTTTTTCAAAATTCAAAACGAATAATTGAAATTTCGCCATTGCTGGTTTTTAGTCCTGAAAGGCGCAGGTTCCTTCCCACAATTCTCAAACGCTTATGTAGTAAACTTTGCTGAAGTGCCCAACTTGCTATCAAGAGCTGGTGTGTCTTCACCAACTAAGGAGGGAGAATACTTATTTATCTTTAAATCTTTAGGAACCATCCCCTATTGCATTTCATTAATTACTTCTGTTCTTGATAAAACTTTTCAAATAAATATCCCGCCCAAACATAAATGAGATAATATTGAGAAATAAGAAATAAAATATTGAATTTTGCCAATTAATTATTTTCGCCCAAGTATGCAATACGCCAAATACTTTGTCTTTTCACTTGTACTTATCATTATAGATCAAACTATCAAAATGTTAGTACATTTCAATTTGCCTTTTAATGAAGGAATCCCAATTTTTGGAGATCTTCAACTATTTAAATTACATTATATTACCAATCCTGGAATGGCCTTTGGAATGGAAATTGGGGGCAAATATGGAAAGGTTATATTGTCGGTATTCAGGCTATTCGCTATGGTAGGTATTGGCTACTATTTAATTCATTTAGCTAAAAAAAATGCCCCAACTGGATTATTATGGTGCATTGCGGCTATTTTGGGTGGCGCCATTGGCAATGTTATCGACAGCACTTTTTATGGTGTTTTGCCTTTTATAGACAATGCACCTGTAGGTGCTCCTTTAAAATGGTTTCATGGCCAAGTAATTGACATGGCTTATATCGATATTTGGGAAGGATATTTCCCGCAGTGGATTCCTATTTTTGGAGGACAATACATGTCTTTCTGGCCAATTTTCAATTTTGCAGATGCTTCAATTTTTGTTTCGGTTTGCATCATCCTAATTTTTCAAAAAAACTACTTTAAAGAACTTGAAAATCCTACGAGTCAAACTGACCCAAAACAAAATAATGAGTCAACTATACCCGTGGAAGACACCAATTTATAAATTATAATAAAAGTGCGATGACAGACTTAGGGCTTGTAGGTTTTGGTAATTTTGGTAAATTTTTTGTACCTTTTCTCAAGCCATTTTTTTCATCCATTACTGTTTATGATCTGCATGATGTACAAGCAGAGGCCGCTAGCATAGGCGTAAAGGTAGGTTCTCTGGCAGAGACGGTTTCAAAAGACACTGTTATTTTGGGTGTTCCTGTGCAGTTTTTAGAACCTCTGTTGATAGAGTCCAGAAGCTTATTTAGAACAAACGCCTTGGTGATGGATGTATCGTCGGTAAAGGTAAAACCTATACAGCTTATGGAAAAATACTTACCAGCAGATGTGCAGATTGTAGGCACTCATCCGCTTTTTGGACCACAAAGTGGCAAAAGTGGAATAAAGGGTCTTAATTTTGTAATTTGTCCAGTTCGTACCAATAGGTATCAGCGCATTCTAGAGCTTTTTCAAGATAATTTAGGGCTTAATGTACTCCAACGATCACCCGAGGAACACGATAAACAAATGGCCTATGTGCAAGGGCTAACGCATTTTATTGGCAGAGCCATGAATATTATGGACATCCCCGATGTAGAACAAAAAACGCCAGCTTACCAGTATATGCTCGACGTTAAGCGCAATCTTGGTGGTGACTCTTGGGATCTGTTTTTAACCATAGAACAAGAAAACCCTTATGCCAAGGAGGTACGTGATAGTTTTGTGAAGGAATTAAACCGATTGAACCAAATTCTAGAGAATAAATAAATTTAACGACTATCTAAGTCACGATACATACAATTTTTTATAAATTTGTGTTAAAATTTCATGAGTCTAGAGACGTTCCAATTAACGGTTCTATAAAAATTAAATAACAATATGATTTCTGCAAGCAACATATCGCTTCGTTATGGCAAAAGGGTGTTATTCGAAGAGGTAAATATTAAATTTTCGTCAGGCAACTGCTACGGATTAATAGGTGCCAATGGTGCCGGTAAATCCACTTTTTTAAAGATAATGACTGGCGAAATAGAGCCTACCACCGGTGAAATAGTTACCGACCCCGGGGAGCGTGTTGCTTACCTGAAACAAAACCAATTTGAGTTTGATGAAGCCTTGGTGTTACATACAGTAATTATGGGTCATAAGCGTCTTTATGAAATAATGGCAGAAAAAGAAAGGATATACTCCCTGGCCGACATAACAGATGAGGACAATATGCGTGCAGGTGACTTGGAGGCTGAATTTGCCGATATGAATGGATGGAATGCCGAGCCAGAAGCTGCGGAGCTATTAAGTGGCTTGGGTATTTCAGAAGACAAACACTACCTTACCATGAAAGACCTAACAGCGGGTGAAAAGGTAAAGGTGCTTTTAGCACAAGCTTTGTTTGGCAATCCAGATATCCTTTTGCTTGACGAACCAACCAACAACTTGGATATTGAGTCAATTAATTGGCTTATTGCCTTCCTTGGCGACTTTAAAAATACTGTCATTGTGGTATCTCACGACAGGCACTTTTTAGATGAGGTGTGTACCCACATTGCTGATATTGATTTTAGCAAAATACAATTGTATTCTGGTAATTACACTTTCTGGTATGAATCTAGCCAGTTGGCAGCTAAACAAAAAAGTGATGCCAACAGAAAAGTAGAAGATAAAAGAAAGGAACTTCAAGACTTTGTAGCAAGATTTAGTGCTAATGCGTCTAAATCGAAACAAGCAACGTCTCGTAAAAAATTATTGGAAAAACTTACTATCGAAGACATAAAACCTTCTAATCGTAAATATCCTTACATCGCTTTTCAACAAACTCGTGAAGCAGGCAACCAAATACTCCAAGTCGAGAACGTAAGTAAAAAACACGAGGGAGAATGGTTGTTAAAAGACGTAACTTTCACAGTTAATAAAGGAGATAAAATTGCATTTATAAGTCAAAATGACCGTGCTATTTCTGCTTTCTTCGATATTTTAAATGATTTAGACCAATCAGAATCTGGTGAATTTAAGTGGGGTACTACCATTACCACTTCATATTTTCCTAAAGAGAACTCTTCATATTTTAGTAGTGGAGAAATCAATTTAGTGGATTGGCTTCGTCAGTACAGTACCGAGAAAGATGAAAGTTTCATCCGCGGATTCTTGGGTAGGATGTTGTTTTCAGGCGAAGAGGCATTGAAAAAATCGAATGTGTTGAGTGGAGGTGAAAAAGTACGTTGCATGCTTTCAAGGATGATGTTATCCGGTGGCAATGCCTTGGTATTGGACGAGCCAACCAACCACCTTGACCTTGAGGCAATTACAGCCCTAAACAATGGACTTAAAGATTTTAAAGGTACCATTTTGTTTTCTTCTCAGGATTATCAATTTGTGGACACCATCGCCAACAGAATCATTGAACTGACTCCAAATGGCATAATTGATAAAGAAATGACGTATACGGAATACGTTAATAGTGAAGAGATTAAAGCTGAAAAGGATAAATTATACGCATAAATGAAATTGCGCTAGGTGAGCACTCACTTAGCGCAACTTATTGTCGAAAATCTGAGCCATGTTGCTCATTTTATTTTCGGTTTCATAGTATTCTTTGGTGGGATTTGATTCTAAGGTGATTCCTGCGCCAGCAAATAAAGTGGCTATACCTTCTTTTATTTTGGCACATCGCAAGTTCACATATAGTTCGGACTGGCCTTTAAAATTAATTGGACCCAAATAGCCACTAAAAAATTCACGGTTATACCCTTCATTAGCCAAAATAAATGATAGAGCTTCCTGCTTGGGCATGCCACACACCGCAGAGGTAGGATGTAACAGTGATAGCATTACAGTGCCAAGTTCAGGAAAATTTACTTCTTTTAAATTTACTGTAAAATCTGTCCTTAAATGCAATAAATTACCAGCAACAACTGTTTTTGGCCCTACATCTTCATATTCCCTTAACCTGATTTTTTTAAAACAATCGATAATGTAGCGACTTACTAATGCTTGTTCTTCTATTTCTTTATGTGTCCAAACTGCTTTTTTAACATCATTTTCGTTTAACAAAAGTTGTGTACCCGCCAAAGCCATGGTATGAAAAATGTCATTTTGGATTTTTATTAATACCTCAGGACTTGCGCCCATCCAAATGCCTTGTTCTGGAAGAAATACTAAGGAATTAAAAGCCGAAGAACGTTGACACAACCCCAAAAACGAACCTACAATATTAAAATCATTGGCTAATTGAATCTGTTTATTTCTACTCAAAACCACCTTTTTTACTTGATGTGTTTCAAGAAACTGTATTCCCTTGGTAACAAGTTCTACATAATGCTCCTTATTATCAGCAGAAGCAGATTGTTGTTTTACACCCATTATAAATTTTGAAGTATTATTGGCATAATACAATTCTTGTTCTATTTTAGCTACTTGATCTGTTTTGTTGGTATAACTTATAAACTCGTTATTAACGGTGGAATAAAATAGATCCGCTGGAAGCAGGTAGGCTAAATCACCTTCGGGATTAACAAATGGCGAAACCACAAAGCCTGAAATAGACCCGTTTAAATCTACTTTTTGTAGTTGAGGTGCAGTGAACGACACCACCACTTTTATTTCTTTGGTATCAGGAGATTGCCAAATGGCTATGGGTAGTTGCTTGTTAAGCGCGTATTCAAATAAGGCATGGATGGCCTCCGCGACTGATTGTTGGAATAAGAGTTTATTCAATTTTCTTAGTTATTTTCTACCACAGCCAAAGTAAGTCTGGCTATACACGCAAGTTTATTTTCTTCTGTTTTTATTCTAATTTCCCATACATGCGTTTTATTTCCAAGGTGTATTGGAGAGGCACGCGCAATCACAAATCCTTTTGAAACTGGTCGAATATGATTCCCATTAATTTCCATACCAACACAATGTGTATTTGTATTTTTAAGTACACAATTTGCTGCGGCACTTCCGACGGTTTCTGCCAAAGCTAGAGACGCACCGCCATTTAAAACACCATAAGGTTGTTTTGTGCGATTATCAACTGGCATTTTAGCTTCTAGGTAATCAAGGCCGATTTCAGTATATTCGATTCCTAAGGTTTGCGCCAAAGTATTGGCAGTATTTAGATTTAGTTTTTCAAGTGAAACAGAAGGATTAAATATAGAATCCATTTTGTGTTGTTAATAACGATTTAATTATACTTACAAATTATAATATTTTACAAATCTCTTCTTTTAATAACATTCAACTAGAAGTTTATGTTTGCCAGTTTTGATAAAATGAGATTTGTTCCAATTTTTATATTCCAATTATCAATCACTACTGCTTTACAAAATCCGCAGGAACCATAAAGTCGGTATTCTTTAAAACCTCTTGTTTATATTCAACCGCTTCAAAAGTTATATTCATTTCTTTAGAGCTAATTTCAAATCGTAATGGCATACCATCTACGCCCTCGGGCAAGCCACCACCATGTTGATCAAAACTGCCTATTTTTTTAAAATCAAAATCTTTAAGTTCGGAAGTCGCCCAAATAATTTGTTTTTCCGAGGCGTTGGTAACTATATATTTGGAACACGTGTAGCCCAAAATTTTTTTTGTTTCATTAGTCTTAACAGCCTTTTGTTTTGGTTTTGTTTGATTATCGTTAACCGGTTCAATAATTCTGTAAGTTCTTTCATTTCGATTAAGTTGATATGACAAGTTTGTGGCTTTTACATACAATATCTCCGTGGAGATTGCCCCATCCATTTTCATTAATGAGTTTCCGTTTTTATATGAGATTACTATTGACTTTGGCATAATCTTATCCATCACATTCTCACCTTTACTAAGACCAGCCATCATTTCCATTTGTGCTTTGAGTTGTGGATTTTGTTCCATAATCTTTTGCATTTCAGGATCTTTCATTTGCTCCTCTATAGCTCTTAGTTGCTCTTGCACCGCAGGATCATTTACTTTTTGCATCGACTCCTTGGCTTTTGAATCATAAATTTCTGATTTCACTTCATACCTGATGTAACCTTCTTGTGCCAAACATAAATTACACATGAACCAACTAATTACGAGTAACGTTAATTTTTTCATATTATTAGAAGACAAGGGTGAAAAATTGTGTTAAAGATAAAAGAAATTACAACTATTTCGCAAAGAATAATTGATAAGTTAAACGTTTTTAAATTATAACACGAATTTTAATATTTTAAGGTGAATTATATACCTAAAGATTAATTATTCCTACAATTTTCCACATAATTAAAATATTCCGTATATTCAACTTCCTTTAAATTTCTAAGTTTAGGATTTTACCTATACTACAATATGTTAACAACGTACCCACATAAAATAAAATATAAAATTCTACTTTTTTTCTTGGTAATAGGTATCGTACCGTTTTCTGTTTCTGTGGTTATAGAGTATTTCCAATCCATAAAAACGCTAAAAGAAAAAGCGCAAACGCAACTAAGAACAGTAAGGGAACTAAAAAGAAAAGAAATTGAAGGCTATTTTCAGCATTCTCATCTAGAAATAGGTTTTTTTGCACAATCGGCAACGGTAATAGAAGCGATACAATCATTTAAAACCGCCTTTAACCAATATGATGGCAAATCACATTTAGATGAAAATAAGATAAAACTAGCGGAATATTATCACAAAGAATTTGCACCAAAAGTAAATGTGAATAAAACCAATTCTATTAACATAGCCAATTTTATTCCCACAGACCCGAGGCAAATTTCATTACAAAGCCTCTACCTTACTGGCAATAGTTCTAAATTTAAACGAACTAAATATTCGGATATACATGAAAAGTTTCATCCCATTTTTTCCGAATACCTAGCAAGCCAAGGATATTACGATTTATTCCTAGTGGATGACGCTACTGGGGATATTCTTTATTCAGTAAAAAAGGAAATTGACTTTAGCACAAATTTACTAAACGGGCCTTATGCTGAAACCAATCTCGGAAAGTTGTTTAAACAAATTAGATATTCAGGAGAAAAAAATAAAGCGGTCATGTGTGATTACGAACGTTATGCTCCCTCCTTTTTAGCACCCGCAGCTTTTATAGCAGCACCAGTATACGATCTAAATAAAAAAATAGGTACTATAATCTTACAGATACCAATAGAAAAAATAGATGCAATTACTACCAGTAAAAAAGAATGGAGAGAAGAAGGCCTGGGAGAAACTGGAGAAAGTTATATCCTAGGAAAAGACTGTAAAATGAGAACTAACTCCAGATTTTTGATTGAAAGTCCTTCTAAATTTTTTAAATTAATGATAGAAAACAATATACCATCAGGTGATATTGAACTGATGAAACAGTATCAAACGTCGGTATTGTTTCAAACTACCTGTAATGAAAATGTGCTTAAGGCCACAAACAAACAAAAAGGGGTTGACCAAGTGACCGACTATAGGGGAAAACAAGTATTAAGTGCATATACCCCGCTTTCGATACCCGAAGTAAATTGGGTCTTTTTGGCCGAGATAGATGCTAACGAAGCTTATGCACCAGTATATGCCTATGCCAAAAGATCCATATTTGTGCTGATTTTGGCCGTGGCGGTAGTAATTTTTGCCACCTTTTACATGGCTAGATTAATTTATGCACCAATCTTGAGCCTTACCAATGCCTCAAAACAGCTATCAAATGGTGTGCTAGGCGTACAAATACCCGTAACCAGCAAAGATGAACTGGGGTTTCTGGGAAATACTTTTAATGAAATGTCCCTTTCTTTTAAAAACCAACAAGACGAAATATTAAAAAAGAATGAACTTCTAGAAATGCAAAAACTAGAAATTACCATACAGGCAGAAAACCTAAAACAATTGAATGAAGAGGTAACTCAAATAAATAATCATTTGGATGAGCTTGTAAAGAACAGAACGCTAGCTTTAGAAATACAAAACAACAAATTGGCTGAATATGCATTTCTTAATTCTCATAAATTAAGGGCTCCTGTGGCCACCATCTTAGGGTTGGTAAGCCTCATCCATCAAGCTAAAACAGTAGAGGAAAAATTACAATGTGTTGATTTATTGGGAACTACAACTTTAGAACTTGACAAGGTGATCAAGGAGATTCAGATGGTTATTAATACTGGTGAGTTTAATCAATCTTAATTTCTTGTCGCTAATAAATACAATATTGCACTAAATAGATGTATTTAAATCCACTTATTTTTACCATTTTTGAATAATCAAATGATCGAGAAGGTGTGTTGATGGCCATAGTGGTAATTAAAATCAAGAATATAACTTTTTATAACCATCTTCATAATACTTAGTTCTCTATTTGTAAATTTGAACTTAGAAACATCACTGCCTTGATATTAACTTCAATCGTAAACATTACAAAAATTTGTGCCCAAAAGGGTATTCAACATGTAGTATTAAGTCCCGGGTCGCGTTGTGCACACCTAACTTTAGCATTTGTAAGGCATCCACTCATCAAAACCTACACCATTGCTGATGAACGTTCAGCAGGATTTATTGCTTTGGGAATGGCCATTGCCCTAAAACAACCAGTCGCCATCTTATGCACCTCTGGCACTGCTGCCCTCAACTACTACCCTGCCATAGCTGAGGCCTACTATCAAAAAGTACCACTTATTGTATTTACTGCAGATAGACCCATAGAATGGATAGATCAACTTGATGGACAAACCATTAGACAAGAAAATGTGTACGCCAATCATATTGTAAAGAGTTTTTCGCTTCCAACTGAATTTGCACATCCTGAATATATTTGGCATTCTGGAAGGTTAGTAAATGAAGCCATCAATTTAGCTTTATCGGCACAAGGGCCAGTACATTTAAATGTACCTATAAGAGAGCCGTTTTATCCAGAACTGAACGAGGCAATGGACTTTGATTCTCCTGGTATGTTAATCGAAGAGGTAACAGGTGCTGCACAATTGTCTCCAAACGAAATTGAAAATCTAAAACTTCAAATAGCAAAACACGACAAAATACTTGTGATGGTGGGTCAAGGTGATTGGCCGTCAACACTGGTAAATGAACTAGAACGTTTGGCAACAGCAAATAAAATCATTTTAGTTGCGGACAGCATCTCCAATGTGCTGGTTGATAAGGCAATTGCGCACCATGACACATTTTTGGTTGACAAAACTATCCATCCAGCCTTACTCCCGTCGCTGGTTATTACTTTTGGCTTGTCCCTTATTTCTAAAAATTTAAAACTTTTCATTCGGAATTCTGAATACATCAATCATTGGCATATTCAATCGAACGGCGAAGTAGCAGATACTTTTAAGAAATTAACTAAAATAATTAGGCTCGATCCACAAGATTTTTTTGCTTCTTCTAATACGTTCTTTCAAAATACACTTGATGAGGTTTTTATAAATAGTTGGATGGAAGCCAACCAACATGTGGCCAATAACTTTTCTACCTTTTTTATAGATAAGCCATTCTCAGAATTTGAAGCTGTTTACACCATTCTTAATGCAAAGCTAAAAACCACTAAAATTCATTTTGCCAATAGCATGGCCGTGCGCTATGGCAACTATTTATCATGCCATTACACCCATGGACAAGTGACAGTAAGAAGCAACCGCGGCACCTCTGGTATTGACGGTTGCACGAGTACCGCCGTGGGTGAAGCCATGGTAAGCCAAGATCAAGTACTATTAATTACAGGAGACATGGCGTTTTTTTATGATCGTAATGCGTTATGGAACAAATATATACCAGCACACCTAAAAATTGTACTTTTGAACAATCACGCTGGGGGGATTTTTAGAATAATTGATGGCCCAAACAGACAACCAGAGTTAGAAGAGTATTTCGAAACGGTGCAACCATTAACAGCCTACCATTGTGCACAGGATTTTAACCTAGATTATTTAAAAATAGATAATAAAAATGGTTTAATATCAGCGCTTAATTGGCTATTCGAAACGAGTGGGCGTGCTAAAATATTAGAAATAGAAACCGAGACCATAAACAATACCCAGGTATTAAAACAATTTATGAAGCAATTTAAGGACAGAGCATCATAAATAAGCCTTGATCAAAAGTATCCTCAAAATCACAAATACCCTTTAAATATTTTATTACTTAAGATTTTATAATATATCTTCATTTAATAACAACATTACCCCAAAATCATAATACAAATTAAAATATTTGAACAAATAATGGGACAGATACCTCAATATCTGACTATCTTTGATATTATTTGAGAATTATATTATGAAAATAAGAATCAATAACAACTACTTGCGTTATAGACTTGACAAACAGGATATCGAGATTTTACTTAAAAATGGCAACGTTAATTCAAGTACATCCATCGGTCTTCAAAAGTTGCATTTTTGTATCAAACAAAAAGATATAGAAACGCCTCGCTTTAAGCTTGATGAGTTAGGGTTACATTTGGCCATACCGACAGAACAAATTTTGCAATGGGCACAAACAGAACAGGTAGGTATTTCTTTCAATATTTATAACGAAGATAATTCAGAATTAAAAGTACTTGTAGAAAAGGATTTTGAATGTCTTAATCATGATAAAGCCGAAGACCAGAGTTTTGCTTTTGAGAATCCAAGAAAAAAAACTACTTAATGCTTATAGACAGCCACAATAGGGTAATAAATTATTTAAGAATAGCTGTTACAGACCGGTGTAACCTGCGCTGTACCTATTGTATGGCCGAGGAAACTCAATTTGCCCCTAAAAATGAGGTTCTAAGTTTTGAAGAAATCTTGAAGATTGTTCGCCTTTTAGCTAATCAAGGCATCAACAAAGTGAGAATAACAGGAGGAGAGCCTTTTGTAAGGAAAGATATCGTCAAGCTGTTGGACAAAATTAAGCACACAACTGCGGTTGATAAAATTTACATAACCACCAACGGGGTAAATACCAAAGCACATGTAAAAGAATTAGCACAATTGCCCGTAAATGGTGTCAATTTAAGTTTAGACACCCTCCATGCAAAACGTTTTTATCAAATCACCAAAAGAGACCTATTTGACACTGTTTGGCAAACTTTATTAGCGTTAATCGAACATGATATTCCTACAAAACTCAATGTAGTACTCATGGATGGTATCAATACCGATGAAATTTTGGATTTTGTTCAATTGACAACCAAACTTCCCATAACCATTCGATTTATAGAAGAAATGCCGTTTAATGGACAAGGCAACAACGGCACGGTAGGTTTATTTGATGAAAAGAAAATTTTGGAAGTAATTAGTAGCCAGTATACATTGATAAAAATCAAAGATGAGCCATATTCTACTTCTTTTAACTATAACATTGAAGGTCATGTGGGTAAGGTTGGGGTAATTCCAGCTTATACTCGCAGTTTTTGTGGATCTTGTAACAGACTTAGGCTCACGGCACTAGGACAAATAAAAACTTGCCTTTACGGCAACAATGTATTAGATATAAAACAATTGCTTAGAAGCGGCAATTCTGACGAACAAGTGCTTGAAGCTATCCAACAGGCCATTTCACTCAAATATATCAATGGTTTTGAAGCTGAAAAAAACCAACAAGGTTTGTCATTGCCCAGCATGTCAACGATAGGAGGATAAAAAGCTTGCACCATTATTGCTAGACTCACTCACAATTGTTTCTGGAAAAAATGTTATGTGACGACTAGCGTGCAGATAAACGATTTTTTATTAAATCCATGAGCATATAACGGTCTAAGGCAATCGGTGCAAGCTTGAAGCCTATACGCAAAGAGGTCAAAATAGTTAACTAATTTCACCAACAACTTATCCAATTAATTATCAATTCTTAATTTCCTTCCGCAAACTCAATATTTGTGTTTTATACTGCGCATCAGCCAGCAACTGTGCATAAGGCTTGCCCAAACTTAGTGCTCCTCCATAAATAGGATCATTTAATTGCCTAATTACATGAGGTATTTGGTTCTCTTCCAAAACCACTACCCAATGAGCTGCCTCTACACTACTTTCTATGTCGATAATTTTTTCCATAATAAATATTTTACTTTTGCCGTCAATTGGCTTTATTTATAGTGAGTTAATCTGTTAATGTACAATTTTGGTTGCAACACCTTACACACAAAGATAAAGTTTTAAGTTGGTACAGTTTTTAATATTACGGAATCGATTTTTTATTTAAATGGATGCCACTTTATTCTCAAAATTGTTCTTTAACTTAGTATTGACTTTAATTAGTGCTGCACGCAAGACGAGGCTTTTACAAGATATGGATTAATCAAAGTGGCACAATTCTATTGATGTTAATTTCTTACAAAAAACCTATCAATCCCTTAAGGAAAAACCATCAAATCGTAAAAAATGAAGTTTATAAAATTACATAACATTTAATATAACAATGAAAAATCTGGTAGTATTAACTGGTGCAGGCATAAGTGCCGAAAGTGGCATTGCTACATTTAGAGATGCCAACGGATTGTGGGAAGGTCATGATGTGATGGAAGTGGCTACTCCTGAGGGCTGGCGCAAAAACCAAGCGCTGGTATTAGATTTTTACAACCAACGTAGAAAACAAGCCCAAGAAGTACTACCTAATGAAGGGCATAAGGTGCTAGTAAATCTTGAAAAACACTTTCATGTAACCATTATTACCCAAAATGTGGACGGTCTGCATGAAAAAGCTGGTTCAAGCCAAGTTATTCATCTCCATGGTGAATTGTCAAAATCTAGAAGTACCGCCAACCCTGAGCTTGTATATGATGTGCCCGGATGGGAGATAAAGGTGGGCGATAAATGTGAACTTGGTTCTCAACTACGGCCCCATATAGTTTGGTTTGGAGAGGCTGTACCTATGATAGAAAAAGCGGCTAGGATTGTTTCCAAAGCAGATATTTTGATCATCGTTGGCACGTCCATGGTGGTGTATCCTGCTGCTGGATTGATTGACTATGCTTCCAAAGCCACTCCGATCTACGTGGTAGATCCCCACTTGCCAGAAGTTGCCCCAAGAGAAAATTTACATTTTATAGAGGAAAAAGCAACTGTAGGACTTCCCAAATTATATAAAAAACTAGTGAATTCTATATGACCGACGGCGGTGGATTGGGTTTTAAAATGATGGTGTGCGGAATTGACTTCTTGTTGGAACTTGGTAAAGCCAGCTTGATAGGATAACAACTTTTTTTAACTATAAAAGTAGCTACCGAATCCATCCACACCTTAGAAGCCGCTTTGGTGGGATGTGCACCATCTTTTGCCCTGGCCATCTTAAGATTTTTGGAAGGATAATAACGACAATCTCCCACATTAGTACGAATGATTTCGTTAATGCCCGTATCCTTTTTCCAATTAGGTGGACCAATCCAAATAAATTTAGTCCCTTCCATTTGTTTCACGATGCGTTTAACATAACGATCTCGTTTTTTCAAATCATTCACAAAAAGCTCATTGGCTCCTAGGGACAGCAATACCAACGTAGGTTTAAATTTCTTGATAAAATAACTAAGCGTGTCACAGTTGCCATACCAGTGTGACGATGAACTATACCAAATCACCGAAACCATCTCGCTCCCATTTTCTTGACAATATTGTTGAAGTCTAAATCTTAACCCTTCTTGCATCGAATCACCAATAAGCAATATCATTTGTTTGGTGGTGTCGAGCGGCTCGCGATTGGGCTCGTCTATGACAATGGCAGTGCTTTCGGCTGCTGGTGAGGCCGCTACCACCATTTGTGCTTTTGTAGATGCAGTGGTTTTAGCTTTTGTTGTGTCCTTAGCTATTCGTTTGTCAACCTTGTTGGCATTTAATATAGTTGCAAGATCATTTTGCTCTTCCTCAGGCTCGTTTATCTCAATTTTTTTAACTGTTAATCCCGCAATTTTAAACGACCAAGGAGAAAAGGCATATATTCCGAAGCTGGCAGCTATCAATACCATTGAAACTAACAATTTAGGATAGGGATGTTTAAAGAAACTACGCAGGCTCATCAGTTCATTTGGGCTATTATAAAGGCAAAATTAATAAACCTAAGTACATTATTGATATAGCTTGCCAAAGATTATGTTAAAAAGGGTAGTATTTATATGTTTTGGATGGGTAAAATTGACGGTAAGGTATGAGTGGAAGGTGAAGTACACACGTTGTTAGGTCAAGAAGAAGATTTTTGTCTAGAAGTTACTGGTAACCCCTGCCACAATCAGCACGACAGCATGATTACTCGTAGGGTTAAAAACAGTAACGTTATAAAATACCTACTGCAAAAGAATTTACCTTAAATTAAACACCAACAGTATGGCCGAGACGGCTGTGTGGGGTGTGAAGAATGGGTATTAAAGCTTTGATTAGAGCTTACTAAACGTTCGACAGTTAAAGAAAGCATAAAAAGTCCGCATTTATACGTCCTAAAAATATCGTATATTTATAACAAAATATAAAAACAGTAGGTTATTGGTGCAGATTGTTAACTAATTATATTTATTATGGCATTAGCAACTTGGGAAATAGTGACGGCTTTAAGAAAGACTGCACAAAAGCTAAAGGACGAAAAATCGTATCAATGGGGGCACATGGGTGCTTGTAATTGTGGCAATTTAGCACAAATTATCACCAACTTCACTAAAGCAGAGATACACCAATATGCCCTTGCAGCAAGAGAAGGCGATTGGTCGGAGATGGCTGAGGAGTATTGTCAAATAAGTGGTTTACCCTTGGACATGATGATAAGTGCTATGATTAACAAAGGCTTTTCACTTGATGACTTTAAAAACTTGGAATACCTCAGCGACAAAAAGGTGTTGGCTATGATACCTCAAGAAAAAAGAGAGCAATTAAAACATAATAAAAAAGAGGATGTGATCTTCTATATAGAAACTTGGGCTCAGCTTCTAGAAAATGAGTTGGTTGATAAGGTGAAACTTCCAACACTTCAGGATGTAATTGAAGTTGAATAGATTTTAAAGGTCGAGCTTTCCGCATGTAGCTCGACCTATTTACCCTCCCAAATAGTGTCATATTTTATAGCAATTCAAAAGTTTTGGTAATTAGTTGGTTAATTTTTGCTAGACCAACTAAATTGCGTCTTTATTAAAAGCAATGAATCAAATTAAAGTAAAAATAAAAGAAGTCATAAGGGAAACCGCCGACGCAGTAAGTATTGTGTTGGATCCTGCAGATCTTAATTACAAACCCGGACAGTTTCTTACGCTTACCTTCAACATAGCTGGTGAACAAGTACAACGTTCATATTCGTTGAGCAGCGCGCAGGCACTTAACGAGCCTCCCACCATTACGGTAAAAAAAGTGGCTGGCGGGAAAGTGTCTACATACATAAACGACACAATAACAGCTGGAACCGAACTAGAAAGCTTTGCCCCCTTAGGCAATTTTACAATCGAACCTAAGTCGTCACAAACTAGACAAATCGTTATGTTTGGTGCAGGCAGTGGCATTACACCACTTATGTCAATGATTAAGACACTTTTAGCACTAGAGCCCAACACCAAAATTGCCTTATTGTATGCTAATTCTAACGAAGATTCAATTATTTTTTACAATCAACTAGAGCAACTGCAAAAGTTACATGCCAACAGATTTCAGGTAATACATATTTTATCAAAACCATCGTCCAATTGGGTTGGCCTTACTGGCAGAATAAACAAGGATATGGTGTTGCAACTTATCGAACAGATACCTGTGGTATATGCCAACAAAGCAGCGTACTACATTTGCGGACCTGATGGCTTCATGAATGAGGTAAAAAGTGGTTTGTCATTATTAAAAATAGACTCCACTAACATTCACTTTGAGAGTTTTAACTTAACAAAAGGCTCAGACGACAACACGAGTATAGACTCAGAAGTAACGATAAAATACAGAAAAAGCACCCATGTGATTCATGTGCCTGCTGGCAAAACCATCTTGGAGTCAGCGCAAGCAGCCAAAGTAAACATTCCTTACTCTTGCCAAGGTGGTGTATGCTCTGCATGTATGGGAAGGTGTACATCAGGTAAAGTTAAAGTATCAGATGAACAATCGGCATTAAGTAGTGGTGAGATTGACAATGGTTATATACTAACCTGTCTTGGTTATGCCCTTACCCCTAAAGTAGAAATAGCAATTGAATAAGCTACCCTTTCAAAAGTTTAGACCAATAACTTTCAATATTGGAGATAGCGTCAAACTTTTGGAAGGCTTTTTCTAAAACTGAAAATAAATAAAGGGCTGTACGACCTCCGACTTAAATTGAATAACGAGCTGTATGGTTATCAACAACACTAGCATTTTTATCCAAAAATTTGAATTAAGATAAAAAGACTTTAACCTTTCTATCCAACTTAAGTTTATAAGTTGGTAGATTAGTCCTAATACAATCATTACAAATATCGCCGTTCGGTTTTGAATAAATACATTTACAAAAGACCAGTCAAAATCTAGAAATACTTTGCCAATCATGTGAGTGGCTACCTCAAAATTTTCTGCCCTAAAATATACCCACAATAGCACCACAAAGTGAAAAGTGCAGAATACTGCAACAGGCTTTAAATCAAAAAAATAGAATTTTTTAAACCAACCTTGTTCGCTAAGGTGTTTTTGAACCACCAAAGCACCACCGTGCATAGCACCCCAAAAAACAAACTTCCAAGAGGCCCCATGCCAAAAGCCCCCAATCAACATGGTCAAAAATAAATTTAAATCTTTTCTCCAAGTGGGTACTCTCCCACCGCCCAATGGTATGTATACATAATCCCTCAGCCAAAGTGATAAAGACATGTGCCATCTTCTCCAAAAATCAGTAATATTTAAAGCCTTATATGGAGAATTAAAATTGATGCCAAGATCATAACCCATGATCCATGCAATACCAATGGCCATATCAGAATAACCTGAAAAATCACAATAAATCT
>JAIYAU010000001.1 GCA_027488865.1 Cytophagaceae bacterium | reverse complement strand
TGTGCCTCCATTATTATTCCATTATCGTTGGCAATAATAGGAGAGTAGTTGTGTAAAAATCCAAGGTTGAAACTTATCGGGATAAAGTTTGATGGGTTTTTAAATTCTCTTAAAAACCTTTTTTCTAAAGCTTTATGTTCATATTCAATGGCTGTTGTAAAACACATAACCTTGATTTGGCACTAACAGTGGGGTAATTTCTTAGTAAATACTAGCCCTAATTTGAAAAGTTCCTGAACCAATTTAGAAAATTGGCTACTTCTAAAACATAAGAAGTAGCCGATTTCTAGCATGAATAGCTCTAATAATTTTTTAAGTAACTGAATACCTTATTTAGCAGCTTGATAACGTTTTTCTGCTTCAGACCAGCTTACTACATTCCAAAAAGCCACAATAAAATCTGGTCTTCTATTTTGATATTTTAGGTAATAAGCATGTTCCCATACATCTAAACCAATAACTGGTGTGCCCTTAACTTCAGCCACATCCATTAAAGGATTGTCTTGATTGGGTGTAGACGTAATTGCAAGTGTTTTATCTTCTTTTACTATTAACCATGCCCATCCTGAACCAAATCGACCTACACCAGCTTTAGCAAATTCTTCTTTGAATTTTTCAAATGAGCCAAAAGTACTTGTAATTGCAGCTGCAAGTTCACCCACAGGCTCACCACCAGCATTAGGAGCAAGAATGCTCCAAAAGAAAGTATGGTTATAATGTCCTCCACCGTTATTTCTTACTGGAGATGGGTATTTGCTTATTGAATGAATGATTGTTTCAATAGTCAAACTTTCAGCTTCAGTACCTGCTAATGCATTGTTAAGATTAGTAACGTAAGCATTATGGTGCTTTCCGTGATGAATTTCCATTGTTAACTTGTCAAAATGTGGCTCTAATGCATCATATGCATAAGGAAGCGCAGGAAGTGTAAATGCCATGTTGTTTAAAAAGTTTTATGTTAAAATAATAATGTAAAGTTAGAACTTATATGTTTGCAACATATTTTGTACCCATTAAATTTCCACAATTTCACCATTTTCATTATCGGCTACTTTATTTGGTTTATAACCCTTAAGACCAAAAAATAGGATATAAATATAACAGACTAAACAAATTGCAAAACTATAAGTGTAACCAATTTGATCAGCCACAAACCCTTGAAGTAATGATACAAATGCACCTCCTGCTACCATTGTAACCATTATTCCTGATCCTTTACTTGTATATTTACCAAGCCGGGCTATACCCAGTGTAAATATGCTTGGCCACATAATGGCATTGAAAAAACCAATTGAGAGCAAACAAACTGCAGCCCAAGGCAGGGTAACCATTTTGAGACCTAAATAAAACGTGTTTGTTTCACAATTATCACCTATGTTTATATAAGGAATGGTAACATTGTTATTGATCATTAAATCGGTCATACTTAAGAAAATAAGTAAAAAGGACACGGCTGCCACAAAACTTAAAGCTTTGTTAGGAGCAATGGTTTTTGTGGCTGCACTTCCAATAAAACGACCAATCATGGCACCACCCCAATAATAGGCTACAAGTGTACCAGCGATTCTTTCAGGCACGTTTCCCATGGTATTAGATTTCAAATAAACTACCAATAGACTTCCTATAACTACCTCAGCACCAACGTAAAAGAAAATTGCTAATGCCCCAAAAACTAAGTGTTTAAATTGAAATATATCTCCCTCAAGTTGTTCATCTTTATCATTTTCGATAGATAATTTAGGAAGTTTGCTATATATTAAAGCGATTACCATTATAAAAATAATTAGTGCAAGTACCAGATATAAGGAGCGTACGGTGCTTAATTTATCTTCGGATTTGGAGATACATTCATTTAATAACATGTAAGTTCCAAAAATCGGTCCGATTGCAGTGGCTGTTGAATTAAGTGCACCACCTAAATTTAACCTACTGGCCCCAGTTTCTGGCGTACCAAGCGCAATCAAATAAGGGTTGATTGCCACCTGTAAAATGGCGAATCCTCCGCCAACTATAAATAGAGCCATTAAAAAGAGGCCGTATGACGCCATAAGTGATGCAGGATAAAAAAGCAATAAACCAATGGCTACCAGCACCAAAGAATAAATAGTACCTTTTTGATATCCAATTTTCTTCACCAAAAAACCTCCAGGAATAGAAATTATTCCATAAGCAACAAAAAATGAAAACTGAATGAGCAAGAGTTTCCAATTTTCGTGGGCTGTAAAATGGAAAATGTCCTGCATAATGGGGATAAGTACATCATTTAGAACAGTTACAAAGCCAATTATAAAAAACAATCCTGACATCAAAGCAATGGGTACAGAATAGTTTTTATTTGAGCCACCTTCAAGGGTGGAAAAATTAGAAGAAATAGGGCCTCCAGCCATTATTGAATATATTTGTTGTGATTAATAATAGTTAACTAGCTTGTAGTCATATACTTGTATTGGAATATAAATTTTTTAAATTTAAAAAGAGTATTTAGAAAACAAACTAATTTTAAAAATAATGTTTAATTAACTATTCTCCAAAAGATGGTTATTAGGTTAGCTGTCAAAACGAGGATTGACCTAATTTATTAAAGTTAAAATTTCCTCCAAAATCTCCCTATTATTTGATAGGCGCGGTATTTTGTATTGGCCACCAAGTTTTCCTTTGGTTTTAAGCCAGTTGTAAAATGTGCCCTGAGGTAGTTTTTTTACTTGAGGCTTCACTAATGCCAGATTTTTATGTCGTTTAGCTTCGTAATCAGAATTTACTTCCTTAAGCGTTTGATCTAAGATTTCAATAAATAAATCAAAATCGGATGGTTCTTTTTCAAATTCAATAAGCCATTCGTGACCACCTGCTTTCTCGCTTAAATAAACAGGAGCAGCAGTATAATTATTTATTTCAGCACCAGTGGTTTCAGTAGCTTTGGCAATCGCTTGATCAGCATTTTCTATAATCAATTCCTCCCCAAATGCATTTATAAAGTGTTTTGTTCTTCCTGATATTTTTATTCTAAATGGATAAAGACTTGTGAACTTAACGGTATCACCTATTAAATATCTCCAAAGTCCCGCATTAGTTGAAATAACCATAGCATAGTTTTTATGGAGCTCTACTTCGCCTAAAGAAATGGTTTTTGGTTGTTCTTTGCCAATATCTTCCATAGCAATGAATTCATAATATATGCCATAGTCTAACATAAGAAGCATGTCCTTGCTACCCATTATGTCTTCTATTCCAAAAAAGCCCTCAGAAGCATTGTATATTTCCATGTAGCCCATGGCCTCCGAAGGGATGAGGTCTTGAAAAAGACTTTTATAAGGGCCAAATGCTACAGCACCATGTAAAAATACCTCCAAGTTTGGCCAAACCTCCAAAATATTATTTTTCCCTGTTTTCTCTAATATTCGTTGGAGTAATAAAACGGTCCAGGTAGGTACTCCTGATAAACTAGTTACATTTTCTCTAATGGTAGTTTCAGCCATTTTTTCGATTTTCTCCTCCCATTTGTCCATTAATGCTATTTCTAGCTTTGGAGTACGAATAATCTGTGCCCAAAATGGCAAGTTTTGTATAATTACCGCAGAAACGTCACCATAAAATGTATCTGGATTTAGGTGATTGATTTGATGACTTCCGCCGATGGATAATCCTTTTCCTGCAAATACCTTAGTTTCTGGGCGATTATTGATGAATAATGAAAGCATATCTTTGCCACCCTTAAAGTGACAATCTTCTAGACTTTCTTCTGATACTGGGATAAATTTGCTTTTTGCATTTGTGGTGCCAGAAGATTTGGCAAACCATTTTATTTTGGAAGGCCACAGCACATTATTTTCTCCTTTCATGATTCTATCGATGTAAGGAAAAATTTCTTCATAATTAGAAATTGGCACTCTCTCCTTAAATTCTTGTTCGGTGGAAATAGAGGAGAAAAAGTATTTTTTACCAAATTCAGTATGTTGTGCAGTATTTACTAATTTTTTTAAGAGCTCCTGTTGTACTTCAATAGGATATTTCATAAAAAGCTCAATCTGGTGAATGCGCTTTTTCATAACCCAAGTAATGATGGAGTTAAGGATTTCCATTGTTTTTGATTTAAAACCTTATATTCTAAATGTGTCCGTTATTTGTTTCTAATTTTTTATGCCCTAGTAGTTATTGATTTTCGACCAAAACAAATAAAGTGCTTGTTTACAAAATCCCTTTAGTACTTGGGATTTGGCTGTTGTTTAAATCTCTCTTTACTGCCATCTTAATAGCTTTGGCAAGTCCTTTAAAAATCGCTTCGATTTTATGGTGTTCATTCTCACCTTCAACCTTAATATTAAGGTTGCTTTTGGAGGTGTCGGTGAAAGACTTAAAAAAGTGATAAAACATTTCTGTTGGCATGTCTCCGATTTTTTCTCGCTTAAATTGGGCATCCCACACCAACCAGTTTCTCCCTGAGAAATCAATGGCTACTTGGGCAAGTGCCTCATCCATTGGTAGTAAAAAACCGTAACGGTCAATTCCTTTTTTATCACCAAGTGCTTTAAGATAAGCCTCTCCTAAGGCGAGGCCTGTATCTTCTATTGTATGATGTTCGTCAATATGGAGATCACCTTTTACCTCTATTTTTAAATCAGCTCCTGAATGTTTACCTAGTTGATCAAGCATGTGGTCAAAAAAACCAAGGCCAGTATTAATGTGAGTTTTCCCATTTCCATCTAGATTTAATTCGATAAAAATATTTGTCTCTTTGGTGGTGCGTTGTACCCGTGCAAAGCGGGAAGGTTTGCAAATATGGGTATAAATTTGATGCCAATCAGTTGTGATTAGTTCACAATAATCAAGCAAACCTGAATCAGAATAATCTTCTTTTTTTCCTATAAGAATAGCCTTGCTTCCCAAATTTTGTGCAAGTTTTACATCTGTAAGCCTATCACCAATTACGTATGAATTAGCCAGATCATAATTTTCGTTAAAATATGGTTGCAATAAAGCTGTGCCTGGTTTACGAGTAGGTTTGTTTTCATGTTCAAAAGAACGATCGATATAACTAGCATCAAATACCAAGCCCTCTCCTGACAATATTTCTAACATTTTGTTATGTGCTGGCCAAAAAGTGTCTTCGGGGAAGGACGCAGTCCCTAAGCCATCTTGGTTGCTAATCATTACGAATTCATATTCGCTTGCTTCTTTAGCTATTTTCCCAAGTGCGGAAATGGCTGATGGTAAAAAACTTAATTTTTCTAAAGAATCTATTTGTCTAGTAGGCAGTGGCTCAACAATGATTGTACCATCACGGTCAATAAATAAAACTTTTTGCATAAATTAATTATTGGCTACAAATATAAAAGTTAAACTTGAAATCAAATTTTGAAAGCACGCCTTGCTTCTTGAATAACGTGAAAAGTCAAGGTTCACAACATAAGTGAAGAGACTTTTGTAAATAGCTCATCATTTATTGTTGAAACGATAGATTGTTATTTCATACCAACGTGGCGATTCCTTTTTTAATTAAAGTTTCTTTACGATCAGGCCCTGTAGAGATAAGATTTATTTCAACTCCTAAATGTTTTTCTAAGTAAAGTACGTAGTCATGAAGCGCAGTAGGTACTATTTCAAAATCTGATATTGATTTTAAGGATTGATTCCAGCCTCGTAAAGTTTCGTATATTGGTTCTACGGTTTCCGTACATAAATCGTAGGGCAACATATCGGTAATGGTACCATCTTGAAGTTTGTAATGGGTGCAAACGTTAATTTCTTCATAATCGTTTAGTACGTCTGCTTTCATCATAAGGAGTTGAGTAACGCCATTTAACATAATTGCATATTTTAGCGCAGGTAGGTCTATCCATCCACATCTACGAGGTCTGCCTGTAGTAGAGCCAAATTCGTTTCCAGCTTTTCTTAGCTTATCGCCCTGTTCGTCAAATAGTTCTGTTGGGAATGGACCACTTCCTACCCTTGTGCAATATGCTTTAAAAATTCCGTAAACTTCTTTTATGTGCTTTGGGGCTATTCCTAATCCTGTACAAGCACCGGCCGTCATAGTACTAGAGGATGTGACAAATGGGTAAGATCCAAAATCAATGTCTAATAACGATCCTTGAGCCCCTTCTGCAAGAATTCGCTTTCCTTTAGAAATGGCCTCGTTTATAAAATATTCGCTGTCAACAAAATTGAACTTTTTCATTTGATGGAGCGCATCAAAAAATGTAACCTCTAGATTCGAAAGATTATCAGATCCATCAGCTATATAGTCGAACTTGTAAAAATCAAGAATGGTTTTGTGTTCGGCTACTAGCGCATCATACTTTGATTTAAAGGTGGGTAACAATAGGTCACCAACTCTTATCCCTTTTCTTGCAATTTTATCTTGGTAAGTTGGCCCTATTCCTCTTAAGGTTGATCCAATTTTGTTTTCTCCTTTGGATAACTCATAAGCTTTGTCAAGTAAGCGATGAGTAGGTAAAATAAGTTGCGCTTTCTTAGAGATGAACAAGTTTTTGGTTAAATCTAGGCCATGTTTTGCCAATTCTGCCACTTCTTTATTAATAAAAGTGACCACATCAAGCACTACACCATTGCCGATAACATTTTGAATCTCTTCATGAAAAATACCTGAGGGCACTTGATGCAAAACCTGTTTTATTCCATTAAATTCAAGTGTATGACCAGCGTTAGGACCTCCTTGAAACCGTGCAACTACCTCATATTTTGGAGCAATCACATCTACAATCTTACCTTTGCCCTCATCACCCCATTGTAATCCTAAAAGTACGTCAACCGCCATATCTGATATAAATCTACTTATTCCTGCTTATTTTTTGTTCAAAATATTAATCGCTTCACTCTCGTCATTTACTACTTGAAAAATCACGTTCAATTTAGTAATTGTTAAAAGCTTTTGTATTTGCTCATTAGGCTTAACGAGCACTACATCACCATTTTTACTTCTTAATTTTGTTAATGTAGTTATCAAAACACCTATACCACTAGAGTTCATGTACCTAACTTGAGAAAGGTCAAAAGCACATAATATTATATTGTTGTTAATTTCGTTATTTACAATATTAATTACTTCAAGTCCATTACTTTCTCCAAGCAAATCACCCTCAAGAGCAAGGTGCAATATGCCATTTTTTACTTCATGTTTTATTTTCATAGGAATCATTGATTATTTGAGATGATTATCTTGCTATTCTTTTATCAAGGCCTTTTTGTTTTCGCAGGTCTCCTTGGTGCAGTTACCATATAAAATTAAGGAATGATGCATGATATTGAAGTCTAGTAGTTCGCCTACCATTTTTTGGATATTATAAACCCTAGGGTCACAAAATTCCAAAACTTTGTGGCAATCTGTGCAAATAAGGTGATCATGCTGTTTAAAACCATAAGCCTTTTCATATTGAGCAAGGTTGTTTCCAAACTGATGTTTTGTAACCAAATCGCAATCTACCAATATATCCAATGTATTATAAACGGTGGCCCTACTTACACGGTAGTTTTTATTTTTCATGCTAATATAGAGTGATTCTACATCAAAATGACCCGTGCGAGTATAGATTTCTTCAAGTATTGCAAAACGTTCAGGCGTTTTACGCAATTCTTTTTTTTCCAAATATGCGGTAAAAATCTTTTTTACCTCTTCGTAAAGTTTTTCGTTTAAAGCCATGTGCAGTTTGCTGCAAGAAAGATAGCAAAGTTAACAATTCTTTAAAAAATATCTACAACTACCAAGTTTATTTAATCGACAATGGTAGTAGCTTTGCTAAGATTTGGGAAATATACTTTTAACTTATTTTACAATATACTTAATGGTTAGTTTCACTCATTAATACTAATTTTTTATTTGTTTACAACATTTGAACTATTTAGGGTATTAAACATTCATTAAAATAATTTCAACCTTTGCCCTATTTTATTAACTTTAGCGTCTAGATTAAGCTTATAATGGATATAAAAATATTTTTCGACTCACTGGATCAATCTGATTTTGAGCATATAGTAGATCCAAACAGTTGGTATTGTAATATTAAAACATATTTTGACCAGTTTCCAGATTGGAAATCAGCGGATATTGCATTGATCGGTTCTATTGAAACAAGAGGAAACAAACACAATGATGGTGCAGATAAAGCAGCTTTAGCCATTCGAAAGCAGCTTTATAAGCTTAAAAAGGGGACAGGATTCTATAGAATAGTGGATCTTGGCAACATAAGAGGCGGTGCCAAACTTGAGGATTCTTATTTGAGAATAAAGGAAGTATGTGAAATCCTAATTGATGAGGGTATTATGCCTATTATTATAGGGGGCACACATGACCTTGATTATGGTCTTTATATGGCCTTTGAAAAATTTAACAAACTCATCAGTGTTCTTAATGTTGATGCAGTTTTAGACTTGGCTGGAGATGAAAATGAAGGCATGTATAAGCATCATACCCATAAGATCTTAGTACATGAGCCTAATTTTCTGTTTAATTTCACCAACCTTGCGTATCAATCATACCTAAATGATTGGGAAATGCTCGATGTGCTCGAAAAGCTATATTTTGAAAATTATAGGCTTGGGCAGATTAGAGAAAACATGCAAGAAATAGAACCAGTAGTGAGGCAAGCGGAAATGCTTAGTTTTGACTTAGGGGCGATTAAAATGCAGGATGCACCAGGTACTCCATTTTCTCGTCCGTTTGGGTTAAGTGGTGAAGACGCCTGCCAACTTTGTTGGTATGCTGGACTTAATGAACGTTTACATGCCGTAGGATTGTTTGAATATAACCCGTTACTTGATAATAATAATCAAACAGCTTCAGTAGTAGCTACTATGATCTGGTATTTGGCTGAGGGTTTTTATAATAGACAATATGAATCTGATTTTAAAGGAGACAATTATATAAAATATGTGGTAAGTATTGCAGGGCAACCCAACGATCTTAATTTTTATAAGAGCAGAAAGTCAGAAAAGTGGTGGATGGAGGTACCCTTTCCTCAAGGTAAAGATCAGTTTACAACTGTATCTATCGTTCCTTGTAGCTATAATGATTATGTAACTGCTACTACAGGTGAGTTACCTACTAGGTGGATCACCATGCACGCTAAGTTAATTTAGATTTAAAACAATCATTTTTTATGGAAAAATTCAAAAATCTAGGTAAGTATTTAATTTCTTTTTTGTTAGCTTCTGGCTTGTTGTATTACGTCTATAAAGGGCAAAATATTAGTTCTTTGTTGGCCGAGCTGTCTCAAACTAATTATCTCTGGATTCTTTTGTCATTTTTGGTGGCAATTTTAGCACACGTATCGAGGGCAATAAGATGGAACATGTTGCTAGAACCATTGGGTTATAAACCAAGCATTTTTAATACATTTAATGCTGTAATGCTGGGGTATGGGGCAAATTTTATTTTCCCAAGAGCAGGAGAAGTAGCACGATGTGGCATTTTGTATAAGTCAGATGATATTCCTGTTGATAAATCTATAGGCACGGTGGTAGCTGAACGTATTGTGGATTTAATTACCATGATGGTTTTTATGGCAGTAACATTTTTGCTTGAATTCAAAACATTAATGGGTTTTGTATTAAAATACAACCAAAATCAAACAACGTCAGATAGTCTATTTAAAACATACTTTTTTTACTTGATACTTTTTATGGTAGTGATAGGAGCTGGGATTCTTTATTTCTTTAGAAATAGGATTCTCAAAATGAAATTTGTAAAAGGACTCATGGAGGGTATATTAAGTATAAAAGATTGCAAAAATATTCCATTATTTATTTTTCATTCTGTCTTTATTTGGTTCTGTTATTACCTGATGATGTATTTCGCATTAAAGAGCTTGCCTTCCACTTCACATCTATCCCCTATTATTTCATTATCCTTATTAATGATTAGCACCATGGGCATGATTATTCCTGTACCTGGGGGTATAGGAGCTTATCATTTTTTAGTTACTGAAGGACTAGTGCTTTATGGCGTAAACAAAGAATCTGGTGCTGCCTTTGCTGGTATTTCGCATAGCTTACAAATTTTAGAAATATTTGTGCTGGCGGGATTTAGCTTTTTTGTAAGTTCTTATTTGATAAGTAAAGCCAAAAATAAAAAGCCAACCGATAATAATTAAATTTTTATTAAATTGTATTAATAATAATGAGGCTTTAAAATGACCAAGCTTAAAAAATTCTCAATAATTATAGTTGCTATACTCTTTTTGGGGATTTCGTTGGTTTTTTTATGCAACTATTATGTAGTGCAGTTTGCTATCAATAAGGTTTATAACGACATAGAAGAAGTTCCTTTCAATAAGGTGGGCCTATTACTTGGCACAAGTAAAAAACTCGATGATGGCCGAAAAAATCTTTATTTTTATAACCGTATTGACGCAGCCGAACACTTATTCCATGCTGGAAAAATAAGGTATATCATTATTAGTGGGGATCACGGTGAAAAATACTATAACGAACCCCAAGACATGTTTAATGAGTTGGTTGCAAGGGGCGTACCAGAAACAGCAATCTACCTTGATTATGCTGGTTTTAGAACCTTAGATTCCATTATTAGGTGTAAATACATTTTTGGGCAAACTGAAGTTACTATAATTTCGCAAGAGTTTCATAATCAAAGAGCCATATATATTGCAGCGCACAATGGTATGTCCGCAATTGGGTTTAATGCCACTGGGGTTGACAAATACAATGGATTTAAAACCAACTTACGAGAAATGTTTGCTAGGGTAAAATTGATGATTGATCTTTACGTGACCAACAAAGGCCCCAAGCACCTCGGAGATCGAATAAAAATTGATTAAAAGTTAATTTAATGTATGACTTGTGGTTATTTATGTCCTCAATGTGAAGGTCGTGGTTATTTAGAATCAGGTGATAGTTGTGAATGGTGTAATGTACAATATACACCTAGTATTACTATTACAGACGAAGAATGGCTCAAAAGTACCCATGAAGGTACATGCTGTAGTGATACTTCTAATGATAAACCTCAATTAAACCAATAAGGCATTTTTTGAAACTAAAATTTAGGATTTAAACCCAAACATTCATAAGATTAAATTTGATAAGATTTTAAAATGTAGTTTTTTTGTATGCGAGAGTGAAATTAAACTTATAATATGTCTAGGATTAAAATTAAAGATCTTTTAAAATCAACCAGTTTTGGAAGTGAAGTTACAGTAAAAGGTTGGGTACGTACAAAACGCGAAAATAAAGAAGTAGCATTTGTTGCGTTAAATGATGGATCTATAATTCATAATTTACAAATCGTGATTGACGTCCAATCCATTGGAGAAGATCTTTTAAAATCCATTACTACTAATGCGTGTTTGGCGGTTCAAGGTACTTTAATACAGTCCTTAGGGAAAGGCCAAACAGTAGAGGTGCAAGCAAAACATATTCAGATTTTGGGACTTGCTGATCCTGAAAAATATCCTTTGCAACCAAAAGCTCATTCCCTTGAATTTTTACGTGAAATAGCGCATTTAAGGATGCGAACCAACACTTTTGGTGCGGTTTTTCGCATAAGACATGCTATGGCCTTTGCAGTTCATCAGTTTTTTAACGAACGTGGTTTTGTTTATTTACATACCCCAATTATTACAGGTTCTGATGCAGAAGGTGCCGGACAGATGTTCAGAGTAACCACACTGGATCCCAAAAATCCACCCCTAAACGAGGATGGTTCGGTTAATTTTAAAGAAGATTTCTTTGGTAAAGTAACTAATTTAACGGTATCGGGGCAGCTTGAGGGAGAACTAGGAGCAATGGCTCTTGGAGAAGTATATACATTTGGACCTACTTTTAGGGCAGAAAATTCTAACACAGCAAGACATCTGGCTGAGTTTTGGATGATAGAGCCAGAAGTTGCTTTTAACGAGCTTCAAGAAAATATGGATTTGGCAGAAGATTTTCTTAAATATCTTGTTAAGTACGCCTTAACTAACTGCCTAGATGATCTAGAGTTTTTAGACGACCGTTTTAAAAAGGAGGAAGAAAAGAAAAAACAAGAAGAACGCAGCGATATGGGCTTGATAGAAAAGCTAAAGTTTGTGGTGGAAAGTCCATTTGAACGTATTTCTTATACCCAAGCTGTAAGCATTTTATTGGAGTCAAAACCTTTTAAAAAGGGACAATTTAAATATGATGTTGCTTGGGGAGTAGATTTACAGTCGGAGCACGAGCGATTTTTAGTTGAAAAGTATTTTAAAAAGCCTGTGATTTTAACAGATTATCCTAAAGAAATTAAAGCCTTCTATATGAAGCAAAGCGAGGATGGTAAAACAGTAAAAGCCATGGACGTATTGTTTCCTGGAATTGGAGAAATAATAGGTGGTTCTCAAAGAGAGGACGACTTGGATAAATTGACAATTCGTGCTAAAGAAGTTGGTATTCATGAGGAAGACTTATGGTGGTATCTTGACACCAGAAAATTTGGGGGTTGTCCACATGCAGGTTTTGGACTTGGTTTTGAAAGATTGTTGCTATTTGTAACAGGGATGGGCAACATTAGAGATGTAATTCCATTTCCACGAACCCCAATGAACGCAGAATTTTAGTTTTTTTTAATGATAAAAAATTTGAACTTGCTAACTTTAATTTACATAAAAATTAATCGTTTTCATCTTAAAGTTGAAGAACAGTATTAGTTAACAGTCAATTTAATTATAACATTTTGAGAGTTTGTTTTATAAATATTCAAATACTTAATCAAGGCTTTATTAAAGAAAAATTGTAATATGCTACTTGTAGAAAATGATTATACAATCGTAAGATTTGATGCTCATAAAAAGAGATTACATGCCACAGCCAAGGTAATTACTCCTGAAGTGAGTTATAACGATGATGTTTGGAAGCAATTAAATATTGATTTATTACATTTAATAGAAACTCACAAACCAATAACTATGTTGTTGGATTCAACAGAGTTTGATTACATTGTAAGTCCTACATTACAGATTTGGTACGCCCAAGAAATTGCACAAAAAATATATATTGCAGGGGTGGAACGTATAGCGGTAGTTATGAGTCCTAATTTTGTGGTTAACCTTGCTACAGAACAATTGGTAGAAGAGATAGAAGATAGAAAGGTGATAACCACATTTTTTGGTAATATTGATGCAGCTGTTGATTGGCTAAATAGCTAAATACATGGGTTTAAGAAATTATTAAAAATAAAAAGGCTTCAAACATAATTTGAAGCCTTTTTTGAATTTTACTCTTCACTAAAATCTAAAGTATCTATTAAAAAATTACCATGAAACTGCTTAATCAACATATACACGCGTAACGAACCTCTCGTGTGTGTATATTTACCTACTACATAATGCAATGCACCTTCTTTTGATTGACCTTGATGAATCACTTGAAAGTCGGTAACAGTGTATTTTTTGAGAAAGTCTTTTATTACTATCTCTCCTTGCGCTTTACTATAAACTCCTTCTTCTCCTGCCAGCTTAAGATTTACTGATTCATTAAAATACTTGGATAGTTCTTTTGTGTTGGCACTTTTAATGGCAATTTTTGTATTCTTTACCAAATCTTCTTGAGCAAACAGTCCAATAGAATTTGTAAAAAGAATAAACAATATTGCAACTCTCCACTTCATAAACTTAATTCTTTTTAATTACAGCCAATATTATGCCAAACTGCTTATTTACTATAATATTCTATGATTATTTTATTCCGATAATCATAATTATTTAATATACAAATTGTTATAATTTATTCAACCTACGGGTTAAAATCTTTTGTACATTAATTTTATTATAATCATATTGTACCAATAATCATTCCAAAAACTTTGACCTATATATCTCATGGTCTATGGAAATGTTGTTATTAAATTTTCATTTTCTTTTTAATACGATAGCATCTTGACAACACTGGTTATAATATCGGTTCTATTTTTATATAACCTCTTAATAATGTGTTATATATATCTATGGAATCGAATTCCTCAATTTGAATTTTCAGAAGTAGAACCTTTAACAAGTACGACACTAATCATTGCGGTAAGAAACGAATCAAAAACGTTAGAAAGACTTTTTAAAAGTATTAGGAGTCAAACTTATAAAAACCTTGAAGTAATATTGGTTAATGACCATTCTCAAGATGATACATTATGGTTACTGCAAAACATGTATGTAAATGATTGTAAAATAGTAGATTTGATAGATGGCAAGGGTAAAAAGGCGGCTATATCTGCGGGTGTTAACCTAGCAAAAGGAGAATTGATTGTTTGTACCGACGCGGATTGTACTTTTGGTGCAAATTGGATAAATTCATTGGTGGCCTTTTACCAAGAAAATAAAGTCAATTTTATAAGCGGACCAGTACAATTTGAGAGTAATTATTCCGCATTTCATCATTTTCAAGCTATTGAGTTGGTTGCGCTTACTTCCACAGGTGCAGCCTCATTAGCTTTTAATAAACCTACAATGTGCAACGGCGCAAATATTTCTTTTAAAAAAGCCGCATTTATAGAAGTAGGTGGTTACAATAATATTGACCACGTTGCTTCTGGGGATGATATATTGTTAATGTTAAAAATACATAAATTATACCCAGATTCTTGTAAATTTATTAAATGTGATTCGGCTAAAGTTTACACCAATCCCAATACCACCCTTAAAGAATTGTTTTATCAAAAGAAAAGATGGGCGAGTAAATGGAAAGTTTACCATGATTGGTTCATACAATCAACTTCAGTTTTAGTATTATTGGCAAACATTTTTATTTTAACTTCTTTTTTTGTTTCCCTTAAATTAGCTGGCTTTATTGTAATTTTTAAGATAATAATTGATGGAATAATGTTGGCAAGTGCTTCTAAATTTTATAAAATCAAAATTAATTGGATTTTGTTCATTTGCTTTCAACTTATTTATCCCGTTTACGTTTTATTTTTTGGTATAGTAGGAAGAATGGGTAGCTACAAATGGAAAGGTAGAATCTTGAATTAATACCTATGAATAACATTGAATATGATATCTTGGATGAATTGTATTTTGTACAATCATTTGAATCGCTTAAATCAATTCTACAACTTGAAGAAACATTACTTAAGGCGACGCTTTGGCAACTCATACTTGATCAGTTGGTTAAGTGTATGTTAGATTTTGATGAAGAAGTCACAATCTCCAATGATGATTTTGAAGAAAATTTTAAAAAATATCATTACATTGCGTCAAAAAAAGGATTGTTTCTGCACAATAGCAGGTAAAATTTGTGAGACAAAAAGAAGAACAAATAAAGACCCCTTCATACTACATCAGGCGTAGATTATTTAAGAACTATCCAGCCATGTTTGGCTTTATAGTAATTTTGATGGCTCATTTAATAGCGTTTTTGGGATACGCAATTATGCCGGATTCTACACCAAATGCCAATGATGGTGCGGTACAGCTTCAAAAGCAACTACCTGGTTTTAATGTGCTTATGTTAAAAACAAAGAAAAGTATTGAAGTTCCTTCTACTAACTTTATTGCTAAAATATTTTTAGGTGAAGAATCTGAATATGTGCTGTTGCCAATCAAGGAATACGAAATTAAAGGTTGGGACGTTGAAGTCGTTCCGTTTGGTAGGTTTACTAAAAAGGAATCGTTTTTTATACTTCACTTAGTGCGACCTGTTTTTGTGGGTCCATCAAATAAAATCACCAAAGATTCATCTTCCAATTTCGTTATTGAGGGGGAAAAGATTAGATACTTAGATTTGTCTGGTAATATTCAAACTGTAACCAAATCTGATTTGATCAACGAGTTTAAGGAGAATAACTTGGAACCTAGAAATTATATATTGGGAACCGATAAATCTGGCAGAGATATTTTAAGCAGGTTATTATTTGGTACTAGGATTTCGCTTTCAATAGGGTTTATATCAGTTTTGATTTCGTTGGCAGTGGGTGTTACCTTGGGTGCATTAGCAGGTTTTTTTGGCGGTAAGGTGGATAATTTTATTACGTGGTTGATGACCGTGGTATGGTCTATTCCAAGTATTATGTTAGTGATAGCTATTAGTTTGGCACTACAAAGTAAAGGCTTGTGGGTAGCTTTTGTGGCAGTAGGACTTACCACTTGGGTGGAGGTTGCCCGCGTGGTGCGTGGTCAAATTTTAAGCATTAAAGAAAAAACATTTGTAGAAGCCGCTAGGGCATTGGGTATTGGTAACTTTAGAATAATATTTTTGCATATTCTGCCTAATTTGTTTGGTCCACTTATTGTTATTGCCACCGCCAATTTTGCCTCTGCTATTCTTACCGAAGCGGGTTTGAGTTTTTTGGGCTTAGGAGTGCAGCCACCAATGCCGTCTTGGGGAATGATGATCAATGAAGGTTTTCATTCTTTAGGATCACAAGATAGTTGGCATTTAATTGTATTCCCAAGCTTTTGTATAAGCATGCTTGTATTATGTTTTAATCTGTTTGGCAATGGGCTTAGAGATGCTGTAGATCCACAATCTAAAGTAAAATGGTAAAATATGAAGCCACCTCTATCAGATGCTGTAGATTTTAGGCAATTAGAGCTAAACGCTCTTTTAGAAATTACCAAAGCAATAAATAATAATCTTCCCGAAGAGTCACTGTATAAAATCTTTCACTTTACGCTGAGGTCTAATTTAATTATTAAAAAGCTTGCACTTTTTATTTTTGACCATATATGGGAATGTAAAACTCATTTTGGACTTCAACATCCAATAGCTAATATCAATTTACAAATATTTGATAATCATCCACAAAATTCGTGGATTGTAAATAAAGGTGAATATGGTGATGTGGTAGATGAGTTTGACGTGCTTATTCCCATTGCTCATAAAAATAGAATCTTAGCGTATATTTTCGCAGATGGTGACGAGACCTTTGGGGAACATGCCAAAAAGGAAAAATTTAATTTTATTGAAACCGTGGGTAATATTCTCATGGTGGCTATCGAAAATAAAAGATTTGGTAGAAAACAGCTTGAGCAAGAGGCGTTAAGAAAGGAATTGGAAATAGCCGCTCAGGTACAATCAATGTTATTTCCTAAAAAGTTGCCTTCCACCGAACATTTTGACTTTGCAGCCACCTACATTCCGCATCACTCTATTGGAGGCGACTATTACGACTACATCAAGGTTGATAAAAATAAATTTTTTGTTTGTATTGGCGATGTTTCTGGGAAAGGTGTGCCAGCAGCCATATATATGTCTAATTTTCAAGCCACTTTGCGAACCTTGGTGTATCAACGGCTGTCTTTACATGATATTGTTAAACAATTAAACCATTTGACCAAAATAAATACGGGTGGTGACTATTTTGTGACATTTTTTATAGCATTAATTAATATTGAAAACAGTTCAATTGAATACGTTAATGCAGGTCACAATGCACCTATATTGTTTAACAATGACCATCTAGAATTTCTGGAAGTGGGCACCACCATTTTGGGTGCACTAGATATCTTACCATTTATTAATATTGGAACTTTAAATTATACTACTGGCACACTGTTATTTATGTATACCGATGGAATAACAGAAACCGAAAATTCACTTGGAGAGGCTTTTGAAATACAAAGAATTACCGACTTTTTACAAAAAGATAATTTAAATTTGAAAGATAAACATAATTCTTTAATTAACACTTTAAACGATTTTAAGGGATCGGAAATGAGGTATAAAGATGATATTACACTTTTTAGTTGTCTTTTAAAATAGTCAAAGGCTTCATTTTTTGGTTGGGACTGTTATTTACAATACTTTTGTTATATAATTATTAAGTTACGATGAACGTTTCAACACTTTCCATTATAATTCCTGCTTACAACGAAGAAAATACGGTAAAAAACATCTTAAAAAAAGTAGATGAAATTATTTTACTTAATAACATTCAAAAGGAGATTGTTATTGTAAATGATTGTTCAAAAGATAAGACTGAGCAACAAATAATGCAATATATTGCGGAAACCAATGGCAAACATATTAAATATTTTAAGCATGAGGTAAATAAGGGCAAGGGAGCTGCTTTAAGGACAGGAATTCAAAATTGTACCGGTGATTTGTTAATCGTGCAAGATGCTGATTTAGAATATGATCCCAATGAGTTTAATATTTTACTCAAACCCTTTTTGGACGGTTTTGCCGATGTAGTTTATGGGTCGAGGTTTATTGGTGGCAATGCCCATAGAATTTTATTCTTTTGGCATACACTAGGCAATAAATTTTTAACATTTCTATCTAACGTATCTACCAATTTAAACTTGACAGATATGGAAACATGTTACAAAATGTTTCGGTCAGACGTTGTTAAGGGTATTAATTTGAGAGAAAATAGATTTGGCTTTGAGCCAGAAATTACTGCCAAGGTCGCTCGAATAAAAGGACTGCGAATATATGAAGTAGGAATTTCTTATTATGGCCGTACATTCGAAGAAGGGAAAAAAATCGGCTGGAAAGATGGCGTAAGAGCTATATATTGTATTGTGAAATATGGATTTTTAAAAATAAGTTAAGTAATAAAAATGTAAGCCGTCCTGTCGCTTTTTAATAAAAAGAGGAAAGTCCGGGCAACACAGAGTGCCGTATCCTGCGAAGTGCAGGAGCAATGTGAGCCAAAGTTCATATTGACAGAAAGTGCCACAGAAAACAAACCGCCCGTTACTGGGTAAGGGTGAAAAGGCGGAGTAAGAGCCCACCGCTCGATGGGTAACCAAAGAGGCATGGAAAACCTTACGGGTTGTAAGGCCAAATAGGTTTCGTAGTTGCAAAACAAGGTGCTACTCGTACCTTTGCGAAACGGGTAGGCTGCTTGAGATTACTAGTGATGGTAGTTCTAGATAAATGGCAGGATTGAACAGAACCCGGCTTATAGGCTTACATTTTTAATACTTTATGAACTTATAAATGTTTTGCTCTTTTACCTTAAGAAAGTATAAACCACTTTTTAATGTGCTTACATCTATCTTGTTGCTTTGGCCAGTTAATACTAAAGAAGTTTTGTAGTCATATATGGCGTAGCTCAAATCTGAGGGCGCATTTTGGATTAAAATTTCTTTTTCTACAGGATTAGTAAAATAATATTCATTGCTCTTTGCTTCGATTTCTTGACTAGGTTGATTAAAGTTTAAAGGGGTGGAAGAAACAATTACATTAATGGATGCACTTTTGCTGCCACCAAGATTATCATAAGCTATAGCCTTTATTTCGTGATTTCCTATGCTAAGGCTACCTAATGCTCCGTTAAAAGGGGGCGTAAACACGTCCAAAACTTCTATTCCATTATCAAAAAAGGCCACATAGCTGATGCTACCGTCTATATCTAAGGTACTTGTTAATACATTAATTTGAGCTACATCTGACACAATTAGATTATCAGCGGGAGAAGTAATATTTATGGTTGGTAAATTATTTACTACTACTGTGACCTCATCTGTTCTTGCAGTTGTGTTATTATCGATAACAGTTAACCGAAAAACATATGTTCCTGCTACCAAACCAGTTGCTGTAGCATTTAAACTGTTTTTATTTAATATAGTTGAAGTGTTTGGCCCTGATATTTGAGACCATTGAGTAGTATTGATGATACCTCCATTGTCTAGAGTATTTCCATCAAAATCATATGAGTCAGTAGGTACATGTATCACCTCGTCATTTCCTGCATATACTATTGGAGGATTATTAATAACTGAACTAGAAATAGTTAAATTTATATCCAAAAAGTTAGAAGCTCCTAAAGAGTCCGTTACCACTACTCTAAAAACATAAGTGCCATTGGTAAAGTTTCTAACAACCAATTTTGGTTTATATTGATTTTCAATTGTTATGTCTCCACCACTTAGTTTGTACCAATAGTATGACAGACTTTTTATACTTCCATCTGGATCGTCAAAAATAGGGGTTATTTCTGCAAAAGGGCTACTAATCAAGGCATTCACCGTTAAATTATTGGTTATAATTGGTTGTTTATTAGTTGGAGTAGGTTTTGTAAATCCTATCACCCACTTGTACATATCAAAATTGCCAAAAGGAGCATCCGTATGCCCGCCAGTGGCGGATATGGTTTTCTTGGGAGTTACGATTGGTTTGGGGATGCAAGCGTTCATTCCATTAACCACAGCATTGAGGTTATTAACAGTTACTGTATTATCATTTTGCGCATGAAAGCCCCACAGAGGAATATCTTTAATGGCGCAGTAACCTGCTCCATAATTTACCGTGCCAACCGGAATCATAGCCGCTATATTTTTGGCGTGATTGGTAGCCATATAATAAAAGCCACCACCACCTCCACTAAAAGAAGATAAGTAAATTCTGTTAGTATCAACTCTTGGAATACTTTTAATGGAATCTAAAAATTCATCTAAAAAACCAGCTTGTAGCCATGCTATTGGCCAGTTTTGTTGAGGTGCTGCTATTAAAAAGTCTAGTTCCTTGCCGTCTTTAATTATTTTCATGACGGGTCTATCTCTTACCAAATCGATGTTAGATCCCTTCTCGCCATCACCATGGAAGAAAATCATCACAGGATATTTTTTTGATGAAGTATCTTTAAGATAAGCTTCTGGTTGGTACAAAAGATAACGCACCGCTCTACCTTTAATATCTGGATTGGTGGCCCTTACTATATAACTTTTTTCTGGTAATCTTCTTGGTGCGACTACTGTTTTATTGTTTATGCTCCCAAAAACACCCAAACTGTCCTCAAAAACAACATATATATATGAAGTTGTATTTTCCGTTATAGACAATAGCCTTGTTGTAAGGGAGTCTTTTTGAGTTTTTTCAATTGTAAAACTTCCGTTTTTTAATATTGGATTAGCGATTGGCTTGCTGGCATCAGCTTTTAATATTGTAGTGGTAATACTCGATTGGGCAGCGTTATACAAACAGTAATATACCTTACCAGTTTTTGATGAAATAACCTTAATGTCGATGGTGGAGGCGCCACTTAAAATCTGCACATTTTGAGCAAACAAACATTGAATAAATGCGAAAAAAGTAACCAACAATGCCCTTATGGAATAGTTCATACAATAAAAGTTTGGTGTTGAATGTTTATTATATCTCTGAGAAAGAATTAATAAATAACAAAAAGGATAAATTGTTGATTACTAAGGCAACAATTAATTAAATAAGAAACTATTATGTTTACTTATTAGAAAATAACAACTAAAATCAATTATAATACAAATTTAAAGTAAATAATTGAAAGATAAAATATAAATATTTTAAGATAACACAGAGTTGGGTATATTTCCTATGTTGGTTTTAATCATCAGTGCATCTTAGAGGCCACTTTTATGCAGTTTCTTTTTTGTAGATAATAGTGAAAGTAGGATGGATATGCTCACAATAAAAAATAAAATTAACGCCACAATGCTTGTGCGCATACCCAATAATTGGGTTATAACACCAAAAGAAGCGGTACCAATAACGATTCCAAGCTTTTCGGTGAATTCATAGAAGCTAAAAAAGGACGCGTTATCATTACTTGCAGGGAGCATTTTAGAAAATGTTGATCTAGAAAGGCTTTGAATGCCGCCCATCATTAATCCCACTAATATAGCTAATAAATTAAATTGAAATTCCGTGTAAGTATAATAAGCTGCTACACAAATGCCTATACAAATAAGCACGCACAACATAAGTGTTTTGATATTTCCTATTTTGTTACTTAGTCTTGATATCAAAAAGGCACCACCTACTGCCACCAATTGAATAATTAAAACTACTTTGATAAGGCCTTCCGCTGGTATTTTTAGCTCATCTGTTCCAAATAGGGTTGCTAAATACATAATCGTTTGTACACCAATACTATAAAAGAAAAATGCTAATAAAAACCTAGGAATATCTTTTTGTTTTTTAAGCTGCTTAAATACTGTTTTTAATTCTTTAAAACCTTTAAACAATACTTCTTTAGTAAGTACAAATGGTTGTTTATTGTCTTTAGGCAAATATTTAAAAGGAATGAGCGCAAAAGCTAACCACCATATTCCTACTGTAATGAAGGATATTTGACAGGCCATGCCTTTGGTAATGCCAAACTTTTCGGCATTGAGTACCAAAATTAGGTTAATAATTAACAAAATAACGCTACCCAAATAGCCATAAGAATATCCCCTTGCACTTATTTTGTCTTGCTTGTCTGGACTAGCTATTTCAGGTAAATAAGCATTGTAAAAAACCAAACTGCCAGCATAGCCAATTGTGGCTATCATAAAGATTACCATTCCTATCCAAAATGTGCTAGGAGTGAAAAAATACAACAAGGCGCAACCTGTAGAGCCTATAATAGTGAATGTTTTTAAAAAGGCCTTCTTTTTCCCAGAAGCATCGGCTATTCCAGAAAGAAACAGATTTGAAAAAATTACGAATAAAAACGAAAGGGCAACAGCATAAGAATACATCGAAGCCGAAGAAACACTAAAAGAGCCAATTGTTATTAATTTTTGTTTGTTGATAGTTTCTGCTACGCCCCCATAATACATAGGGAAAATGGCGGTTGAAATGCTCAATGAATAAACCGAATTTGCCCAGTCATACATGCACCAAGCGTTGGTGGTTGTTTTGTTATTGATACTTGAAGGATTCATATAAGGGTATTTCAACTCTAAATTAACGTATTTTTGGTTAAAGTTGAAATAAAATAATTGGAACCAATGGATAATGGAAGGTCAATAGACGTTGGTTCTTATATTCCCAAATAAAAAATGCCGAAGACAATGTAAAAACTTGATAAGATTGGGTACGGAGATTTAAAATAAAACTTTAACTACAACCTACGTTTTACGATAGGCAACATCTTGGATTTCCATTCATAAAATGTTCCTGCAAGGATGTGTTCTCTAGCGGTATTCACCAACCAAAGGTAAAACGTAAGATTATGTATACTCGCTATTTGTGCCCCTAATATTTCTTGGCTGTGCATGAGGTGTCGCAAAAATGACCTGTTATAATGGGTGCTTGCATAACCTCCCAATTGTGGGTCTATGGGTTCAAAATCGGTTTTCCATTTTTCATTTCTGATGTTGATAATACCCTCGGTGGTAAATAACATGCCATTGCGGGCATTGCGCGTTGGCATTACACAATCGAACATATCAATTCCTAAGGCTATACATTCCAATATATTTTCTGGAGTGCCTACACCCATTAAATACCTTGGTTTGTCTTTAGGCAAAATATTGGTAACCAAGTCGGTCATTTCGTACATGTCTTCTGCTGGTTCACCTACTGACAAGCCCCCTATCGCGTTGCCGTCACGCTCAAAAGAGGCAATTGTTTCTGCTGATTGTACACGAAGGTCTTTATAAACACTACCTTGCACAATAGGAAAAAGTGTTTGGTTGTAGTCGTAAATGGGGGTACTGGTGTCGAACCTGTCGCAGCATCGCTTGAGCCAGCGGTGGGTCATTTCCATACTTTTTTTGGCGTAATCATAAGCGCAAGGATAAGGCGTGCATTCGTCAAACGCCATAATAATATCTGCACCTATTATCCGTTGTGTATCCATCACATTCTCAGGAGTAAATACATGTTTTGATCCATCAATGTGTGATCTGAACGTAACCCCTTCTTCGGTTATTTTGCGCATGTCTCCTAACGAATACACCTGATACCCGCCACTATCGGTAAGCATTGGCCCATCCCAGCCATTAAAACGGTGCAACCCTCCAGCTTTTTGTATCACATCCAACCCAGGACGTAAAAACAGATGGTAAGTATTGCCAAGTATTATTTGTGCCTTTATTTCATCTTTTAGTTCTCTTTTATGCACCGCTTTTACAGTACCCGCTGTACCCACAGGCATAAAAATGGGAGTTTGGATGGCTCCATGGTCAGTAATAAGCGTGCCTGCCCTTGCTTTGGAGTTAATATCGGTACGTTCTAGGGTAAATTTCATTATATATACTTCAAGAAAAAACTAATCAAAATCACTTTATTTAAGCACCTACTTGTAGCGATATTCTAGATTGGCCATAGGTCAAAATAGAATCGATGAACTCATAAGGCTTGTGGCCATTAAGGGCACTTTGATGAAAGATACAGGTAGCTGGAGTCATACCAGGTAAAGAGTTAATTTCTATAATGACCGTTTCAACACGTAAATCTTCATAAATTCTTACAAAAGCATCTATTCGGCAATACCCCTCCACCTGCAATACCTTTGCTGCTTTTTCAAGAGTTGCACGCACCAATTGGCTAATAAGTGCTTGTTCAGTAGGGAGGATAGAAAATCTAGCTGGCGTAATGTTTTGCCCTTCACCAGCTAAAAACTTTTCTTCCAAACTAAGTACTTCTCCTGTCGCCAAGGTTTCTGACGGTTCAAATACTTCATATACTATTGTTTGGTCATCGAATTTGGTAAGCATTCCACCTGTAATCTCCAAAAAGTGTTTCGCCCCGTTTTTATCAATCAAATCTTCGATTAAGAAATACCTTTTTTGCGGAAACTCTTCATTGTATTTAAGCTGTAGAATTTTGGTTTCCTCGGGTAAAAATTCAACAGTTTCTCTAAACATCATATTGGCAAACGCCTCTAATTCTGCTCTGTTCTTTATTTTTTTAACCGCGGAGCTACAACCATCATCAGCAGGTTTAGCAATAAAAGGATAGTTAAAATGCTCTTCAATCTCGGTAATAGTTTGTGCCTTTTTCAACCAATCTTCGCTATACACCAAACGATGATTGGCCACTAATATTCCATTTTCTCTTAAAATCTTGTTGGTTTCGAATTTATTTATGGTGATCGAGGAGCTTTTTATACCAGAGCCGTTATACGTCAAGCCATGTTTTTCTAAATGCCGCTGCAATGCGCCGTCTTCACCTGGCCTTCCGTGCAAGGCTATAAATACCTCATCTACTAAATTGGCCAATTCTTGGTAAGAAATGAGTTTAGGAGTAAATCCAGTGTCGGAGGCAAACTGCTGGGTAATGTGTTTTGTTTCAGTAGAAATTTTGGTCAATAGTTCATGACGTGGCTTGGCCAAGTGCAGCACCTTTTCTTTAATATCGTCGGCGTTGTCTTTGAGCATCACATTAATAGGAATTAAATAAAGTTCATGCTGCTCGTCATTACCCGTTAGAAATACGGGAATAGGCTCGTATTTAGTAGAGGAGGCAAGTTTTTCATAGATGTTACGCCCGCTTTCTACTGAGATATGTCTTTCTGATGAATACCCCCCCATTATAACCGCTACCTTTATTTTTTTTAGAGGTTGAGTTTTTAGGTTTAATATTTGTTGATCTAGGCTTTGTAAAAGATGAGCTATAGTTAACGAATTTTTACCTGTTTTATGCCTTTGCGCTAGTGAAGTTCTAATAATATAAGTGAGAAATTGACTTGGGTTAAGTCCGATTTCTGCCGCCTGATGAAAAAAGAACGAAGAAGGCAACATGCCTGAGGTAGTGTTAGGGTCATTTAGAAAAACTTCTCCCTCTGGAGTAACAAAACCATCAATGCGCGCATAAACATTAAACCCAAGTGAGTCAAACAAACGAACTGCCTCTGCTCTAATTTTTTCAATCTGTTCTGTGGGAAGATCAATTGGGGTAACCTTGCGGCTCATCCCTGGTAGATATTTTGAACGATAGTCAAAAAGTTGATTGCCTTTTACAATTTCGGTTGGAGGTAAAGCAATAGCTTGTCCTTCATTATCTTGTAGTACAATACATGAAAATTCTTTGCCTGCTATAAAAGATTCAAACAATACTTGATCTTCTGTTTCAACAGCTTCAATAGATAAACTTTTGGATGAGCCAGTTATAAAAATGTTGTTAATGTACTCCAATAAATCGCTAGGATGGGCAATCACCGTTTCATTTATACGAACTGGCAGGCCTATGCCCGTTCTAATATCGACCAGATCTCTGATCCAGTTGTATTTGTCCTCTGCGGAATAATTGAGCCAGTTTTCACTCCAGAGGGTTGTTATAAACAAACTTTTATGGATGGCACTTTCAAGGTCAGACAACCGAGATACCACAGAAACACCAATGGACGAACCTTGGCTAGGGGCTTTTACTACAAAAGGCAACCCAAGGTGATGTTGTAAGTCGTTGAATAATAAATTGATGTCTGTATTTTTAAGGTAGGACTTTGATAATATCTTGGTGTTGGGCCCAGCAAAGCCCGCTTGTTTCATCAAGCGTTTTTGGGCTACTTTATTTATGCCAATCGCTGAGGCCAATATGCCCGAACCAGAATAAGGGATGCCATACCATTCTAACAAACCTTGAATGTTACCGTCTTCGCCATAAGGCCCGTGCAACGCTAAAAATGCAAAATCGATTAAAGATTTAAATTCATGAGGCTCAATTATTTTTCCAATTTGGTCAATCAAAGGCTCAATGGGGCTTTCTGTGGCATCTACAGATTCAACGTAAATCTGAAAGTTATGCGTTTTTTTTACCAACAAGGCCGCAGGTGGATAAAAATCACGGATGGTTCCTTTGTATATAAATTGCCAATCGAGAAGAATAAAGTGACCCAAACTATCAACAAATATTGGAATTGCTTCAAACAATGTTTTATCCAAATTATCATAAACGGTGCGACCACCTGCAAAAGAAATTTCTCGTTCCCGAGATTGCCCCCCAAAGAAAATCCCAATTTTCATCATTATTAATTTTTGCCTGTCAGCAATATCCTTATTATTTGAAATTCAAAGTTATAAAAATGCCATTGATTTTTTGATATTGAATCTAAATAGTACTTTTTTGAAAAATTATTTTAATGGATAAATTTGGACCAACTACGATTTAACCCGTTTAGCATTTCACTTCTTGTTTTGTTACCAAGTCTCAATTTGGTTTTAAATACAACGGTTGACTTAAACTATTAATTCCCAAATAAAGATTATTCGTTTCGTTTTTCAGATTTCAATAAACGAAAAATTAAGTCATGTGAATAATTGAAAAGAAGTTTGCTACAGTTGATTATTGAAAAGAATTAGATTAAAGAAAGATTTCCGATTGCAAAAAGTGTATAAAAAGTATAATTCAAAACCTCAAAATGCAGCCTATCCTACGGTTATCATCCAATGATCCTCCAAGCATCATTCGATAACCATACAATAGGACAATTCTTAGAGATTAAAATTTTAAATTGCGCTCAATATTAAAAAGCTTCGCACCAAAGGCCGAATTATGCCAACCCTTTAATCCCTAAATCTTGGTTAAGACAATTGGGAGTTTAACTATGTGCAAGGCCAATTAAGCAATAAACTTCATAAAATTAATTCCAAATAAGCATCAAAGGATTTGACCAAATCAATTCTAATAAGGATCAATTGGATTTTTAGGAAATTAAGAGTAAACTTGTTTAATAAATCTAAATATTAAATTAAAGGCCAATTACGCATATAGCGGATATTTACGCAATTATGTAAACACAAACGTTAGGTGCAACCTTGCGTAAAAACAGCTAAATTGCCATAGACAAACCAATGACTATTGACAGAGATCTCAGACATATAGCATAAATGATACTTCTACAAGCGGGAATGGTATTCCCATTATTTTTATTATTTTTCTTCATTGGATCGTTATTAATTTTTGTCGTAATTATTGACTTATACAACTTTGTTACGGTAAGATTTAAAAAGGGAGGCGGAATAACTATTTCACCTATTTGGGGATTTGTATTGGCATTTCTGATCGCATTAACACTATATCTGATGTGGATCACTTCAAATGGACCAACATAAATAAAATATCAGCTGAATAGCAACTAGAATGACAATACTCTAAAAAACACGATTATAGACAATGCATTTAGAAAATGGATAGGAGTAAGTTGACGACAAACAAATGTTGCTATTCATGTGGACAAAAAAGGAGAGATTATTGAGTGGCATTTAATCAGTTTGGATTTTGAGACATATAATTCATCCTAAGTGAGGAGTGTTTATCAAACTTTACCGAAAAACAACTCTGGATAAAAACAAAGAAAGGCTGCACTTAACATCATATTTATGAATTTTGCGGGTTATTTGTTTGGTGAGTTTATTTTTCTGCCTATCTTGGTTACGGGTGATGCTTTTGCTCTCCTAAATCGCAAAAATTCATAAATATGTATCGTTAGCAATAATACTTAAAATTACTGATGCTATTCAAAAAAAAGAAATTTGCCAAACGAGCCTCAGTTTATATTTCTGATAAACATAAACAGATTATTATAGTCCCACGACATATTAATAAGGCTGGGGTTATTTATGAACAAGAGATTTGTAGGACAAAAGAAAGTATGATCAGCAATCTTGACTTAGGTACAGAAATAATGGAGTGTATGAATTTATTTACTTTAAATGATACTAACCTTAGAGACAGTAAGTTGACAGACTGGCCAGCGTATAAGCATAGTAAATCCAAATCAGTTAAAGCTTTTGAACAAGAGTATATTTTTATTTCAATTGCCAGCGCTAATGAGTATAATTTGATTATTGAAATTGAAGGTTTTCCTAAAAAAGACAGCGAATTAACTGTAATGTCCAGTGTTTCGTTTTATGCAGATAAAGAAATAATTGGAGAGAGAGTATTGAGAGTTTATGACGCATGTTTGACAGGGAAAATATAAGTACTAGTGCTAACACAGTGTTTAAGCAAACTAGGGCTGTGTTGGTTGGTGCAAGTTTAGGCGTGTCACCAACATTATTTCGGGTGATACAGAACTGGTTTTAACTCCCTGGTTTTCTCAAACACCTGTTCGTTATGTGAAACCTATGACAACTCAAAAACAATTCAGTTATCTTACAATTATGAAGAAAATATTATTTCAAATAACGTTGCTTCTTTTATTGAGCAATCTCTCATTCGGACAAACAAATGTTTACGACAGTATTTATGTTGGTGGACGCTGGCGGACATTTTTAACTCATCTTCCTACTGGCTATAATGTTTCGACAAACTATCCATTAGTTTTGGCATTTCACGGAGGAAGTCCTTTGGGTTATCAATCCATTCAATATCAATCAGGTTTATCGCAAAAGGCAGACACATCAAGCTTTATAGTGGTTTACCCTGAAGGCGTTAAGGTTGCAGGTAATAGAACTTGGAATGCAGGTGGCTGTTGTGCCCCTGCAACTAAACTAAATATTGACGATGTTGGTTTTGTAAATTCCTTATTAAATAAACTATTTACAACACTACCGATTGACACAACACGTGTTTATGCAACTGGATTTTCAAATGGTTCATTGCTCTGTTACCGACTAGCAAATCAATTGACACCCAGATTCGCTGCAATTGCTCCGGTAGCAGGTGATTTAATGTATTTTCCTTGGAATCCGTCGAGAGCTATTCCAATTATAAGTTTCCATTCGTATTTAGACCAAAATGTAAAGTATTTTGGTGGAATAACCGTTGGGACTACAGGGACTTATTTCCCACCTCAAGATAGTATGTTCAATATAATCAGTTCAAATTACAATTGCATGGTATTGAAAGATACATTAAATCACAATGTCAGCCAATACGACCACTTTAAATATTCAAATTGTTCCTGTAACTCGGTTATAGAACAGTATGTGAGTTATGACGGAGAACACTCATGGCCTGGAGGATTTGCTACAGGAGGGGTAACAGTAAGCAATCAGTTTAGTGCAACATATTTAATGTGGCAATTCTTTCAGAACTATACTACTACTTGTTTGACAACAGGAATTAATAATATTCCCGAAAAGGTAAACTTCAAAGTTTATCCCAATCCTTTCACTGACAAAATCAAATTCGCAAATACAACAGGTTTGGAAAACTACATTTTATTAAATTCAATTGGACAGATAATCTGGACAGGGTCAAAAATAGACCAAACCGATTTTTCATATTTGACAAACGGTCTATACTTCCTGAAAGTAGACAGCACTATAATTAAATTAATTAAAGAATGATATGCAGAAAAAAAGGGCAGCACATAACACAATATTTACTCATTTTCGGGCTTCATGGTTTGGGCTAGTTCACTCGCCTTTATTCAGTTCACTTCGGTGGATACAGCCGTCTTCATTAATACAGAAAAATGCGTAGATACCATGCGTTAGGGGCAATAGCATAAATTGACAGAGTAAACATGAAAATATCCTTCGATTTAGATGATACAATTATTCCAGGTACTAAGACTTTTGAGACGGAACGACAAACTCTAGTACACCGCATTTTTGGTTTAGAAAAAATTAGAAAAGGGACAATTGAACTTTTTAATGAACTGAGAAGCAATAATCATAAAGTTGGGATTTACACGACTTCTTATCGTACAAGATTTCAAATAAGACTAACATTCTTGCTAAATGGATTTAATGTTGAGTTTGCAATAAATCAACAAACACATTTAAACAGACTTAAATATATGCAAATAAAACCATCTAAATATCCAAACGAATTCGACATTAACTTACATGTTGACGATTCAAAAGGAGTTGAAATGGAAGGAGAAAAATATAACTTTAAGACAATTATAATTGACGAGAAAGACGTAAATTGGAGTAAGATGATTTTACAACGAGTAAAAAGCTACAGCACCTAACACAGTATGTACTCATTTTCGGGCTTCATGGTTTGGGCTAGTTCACTCGCCTTTATTCGGTTCACTTCGGTGGATAGTGGCGGCTTCGTTAATCCTGAAAAAAGCGTAAATACCTAGCGATATTGACAACCAAAATAGAAACCGACCTGATAGAATTTATCCGACTTTTAGACATAGACAAATGAAAATAACACTTGACAATTCAAATCAATTATCTTCGTATGATTTTATTGAAAAGCTTTCTATTGAGTTGTGGGAAGATGACAACATCTACTTAATAGACGAACCAAAGAAAGTGGGAATACCTGACTATTTTTATATTTCTGCTTATCTTATCCAATTTGACACTGAATTTCAAATGCAAGGCCTTGCCACACTTTTGACAAATTCTTCTACTTATAATTTTGAAAATACATTAGACAGCCTAAAAATAATCGATAGTACAAATCTTGCGAATTGTTTACAAGGAGTATTAGATACCTTAAATAAATACGGAATGACACCTGTAAAAATGCGTGACAGATTTTTACAGGGAACTGAGCACCTTCATGAATATTCAATTATCACAACAGGACAATTCTTTAAAGAAGAAGACTTACTTGAAGAATTGGAAAAACACGAAGATGAACTTAATGAAATTTACACGCAAATATGGACAGACTTAGAAGCGTATCTAATCAAGGTACGAGGAATATAAAAAATAAGAACAATGATATTTGGACAAAACATTGCCAGCCGCTACCACAGTATTCACTCATTTTCGGGCTTAATGGTTTGGGATAGTTCACTTGCCTTTATTCAGTTCACTTCGGTGGAGATTTTCGCCTTCGTTAATCCCCAAATTTCAGAAGCACGCTGCGTTAGAGGCAACCCTAGCAAACACCAAAGCGACAACAAATGACAAAGAAAAAATATATCAGAGAGTTGGTTTCGGTTAAGTTTACCGATAGAAAAGACGTGATTCGTGGATACGTGATTGACTATAATGACGACTGGACTTTAATGAAATACAATCCAGTTGACTACGTTATTGACGGTTACATAATCTTTAAACACAAGAATATTGACGGTTTTCACAGAGACTCAGAAGAAAAATGGATAGAGAAAGTCATTAACTTAAAAGGGTTACAACCGACTGACAAAGAAATTATTCCATTAACTGATTTAGAAACAATTTTAAAATATTTGACAAATAATCACAGTGTATTTCAGTTTTACACCAAGTCGGACAAAGCTTGCTATTTGGGGAGACTGAAATCAATTGATGGAAAAGAATTGACGATAGAAAACTTAAACACAAAAGGAAAATGGGACGGTGAGATAAAATTCAAATCAGGATCTGTGAGAGTAATTGAATTTGATACTGACTATATTAACTCATTAAAACTCGTTTCCTTGTCTAAGATATGAGAACTGGAAATAACAAAAAAAGGGCAGCCACCTCTGGTGCGGAAGTTCACTTTCGTACCCAAAACGTTTTAGGAACTTTTGTTCCGAAAGTTGCAGTCCAATATCGTTTGAAACAAGTGCTGATATATTTTTGTTGAGTAAGAGAAAGTTGCAGGTGACGGTCCACCAAAAGCCATAAGATTTCTGAATAACTTGTGGGGAAAATCCTGTAAATCATTTAATCCTGTAAATCAAGATTCAGACAATTTACACCCACATAAGCACCAAACGAATTGACCAAATACTTTCTCTCTTAGATAAGTTGGAGTTATGAGAAATTTAGATTAAAATTGTTATGTCTTAGTAATTTTCGGTAGGTGGGACACCTACCGAGGAAATAGGGGTGAAATTCCTTTGCGTGACTCGATTGGTGGCTATTTTAGACGACACACAAATTAAAATGAAAGAATTGAAAAATTTAATTATACTCCTAACGCTAATTTTAACACTATCATCTTGCCAAGAAAATCAAAAGAAGGCAGACTTGGAAAATGACAGTCAGACAAAAAATGACTCGACTGGATTGCAAAAGAAGTTAGA
>JAIYAU010000013.1 GCA_027488865.1 Cytophagaceae bacterium | reverse complement strand
TTGTTCTTTTTAAACCAATTAATCTAAATGCCATTTACTATCTTAACCATTAGGCCTTTTGCCAAATCGTGCTTCAAATAGGTTTGAAAAATGTGAAGTATTCTTAAAGCCCACCCGCATCGTTATTTCTTTAAGTGAAATTTCGTCATTTGATTCTAAAAGTTTTTTGGCTTCAACCAATTTTACTTCTCTGATAAAGCCATTAGGCGTAAGACCCGTTGTTGATTTAAGCTTTCTATTCAGTGTACGTTCTGTCATACACAATAACTCAGCAAGATCATTTACCCCAAACTCAAATGTGTCAAGATGTTTTAGAACCAGATTGCGAGTTATTTGGGCAAAATCTTCAGGTTGTTCATCCGCCTCAAAAAACAAATCTTCACTTCTCCTTGATAGGTTATTTCTCAATGAGTGTTCTATTCTAATCAAAAGTTCCTCTTCGTTGAAAGGTTTAGTCAAATAATCATCAATGCCCAAACGTAAAAAATCGAGTTTTGCAGCTTCATCCATTCTGGCAGTAAGAACTATTACGGGTCCATCATAGCCTCTTTTTTTTGCTTCTTTTATAAATTCGTAACCATCCATTTCTGGCATCATGTAATCTGTGATGATCATGTCTGGTTGGCTTTTTTTAATTTCTTCAAGACCTTGTCGACCATTTGAAGCAAGGCTGAACTGTAATGGCTTTAATATGTTTTTGAGATAATCCTGCATCTCTAGGTTATCTTCAACCAACAGTATTTTTGCATTTTTAAATTGAACTTGCAAAGATGAATCAAGTGGCGAAATTTCCTCGATGAGTATATTATCTGATTCTGAGCATGGAAGTTCAATCGTAAAAATTGACCCTTCATGTAAAACACTACTCGCACCAATAAATCCATCATGCAAGGCAATAACTTCTTTTGCAAACGATAAGCCGATTCCGCTACCACCAGCTTGATTGATACTGTTTTGAGCACGGTAAAATGGCAAGAATATATTGTGTATGTCCTCTTCTGGAATTCCACAGCCAGAATCTTCAATTTGAAATTTGAAAATATGATTATCCGCAGAAAGCCTTATAGTGACAGTATCTCCTTTGGAGCAATATTTTTGAGCATTCATAATGAGGTTGCTCAAGGCTCTTTCTAGATATACTTTGTCTCCATTAATCACAAGTTTTTTGTCAATACTGAGCTTTTCAATAAAAAAATGAATTCCTCTTTGTGTGAAAATCGAATCAAATGATGCGGATACTTTTATGGCAAAAGGTAATATGTGAATATTTTTTTTACTTAATTCCAACTTGTTTGAATTCATCTTTGCTATATCAATGATGTTATCTACAAGTTGTTTAATCTTGTCTGTGTTCTGATCTATTCTATCATTGATTACCGCAATTTGTGATTCGTCTTTTTCCGTTCTCAACTGATTTGTACCTCCTTTAATTAAGGTAAGCGGTGTTCGTATTTCATGAGAAAGATTGACCATAAAATGCGACTGAAATGCATACAAGTTTTCTAGCTCTCTTTGCTGTATTTCGATCTTCTCCTTAGAAAGTAAAGCTTCATTGCGTTGCTTTTCAAGGAGTTTTTCATTTTTATGATTTAGATTTTTGAAATAATTCACCACTACAAATACAGAGAAGAAAAGTATAAAGTTTGTGATGGGATTTACATGAACACCTTTGTAATGGTCAAAATATAACACTGGTACGTAAAAACATAAATAGGACAGAAACAGAAAGAACCAATTGGTGAATTTATGATCTATAAACAAGCATGAAAACATGGGAACTAATAATAAAAAGTACTCCATTAAAGAGTTTGGTTCAAGAATATTAGCAAAAGCAAGGTAAACAGCCATAGAAGCAAGGATGTATAAAATTCTTGCAAAAAAATACTTTTCGAAATATTGTAAAATAAAGACACTAACAATAAACAGGGTAGATAGTGCATGACAAATCAAGTTTGCCTTGGGATCTTTTAAAAAAATAGAATCTACCGTTGAAAACAAGATTAAGAATCCTATCCAGCAAATGCAGAAAACATTAAGCAGACGAATCCGCTTCACTTCTTCTTTGGCGGTATTGGGGGTAATTCCTATATCCCTTATTTTACTGAAAACATGTATCATCATGATAAAGATAGTGGGAATTTTCCTTTTAGTACACTAATGTCCGATTTCGTTGATGAATGTCCGATATGGAAAGTTTATTTCCGATATCGTATTGTAAAGTTGTGCATCTTTGTTTCGAGCGTTTAAAACGCTTACAATTAGTGAAATACTATTTCTTTTTAATTTCAGAAACATAAATTAAATCTTTAACAACTTATGAAAAGACTAAACTTTCTATCAAACCTTGCTTGCACATTACTACTAATGTATAGTATGAATAAAGTACAAGCACAAGTATGCACCATCGATACCAGAGTTAATGGTATTGCAGGAACTGCTACAGCTACCTCCGACATTGGACAATCATTCACAGCTTGTAGTAGCGGGACTTTATCCACGGTTAAAGTTGGGGCAACAAATGGTGGTTCTCCTACTGCTATAGTAAAAATTTATGCAGGTGAAGGTGCAACCGGCACTTTACTTGGTCAAGGTGCACTTATACCCATTGCTAGCAATAGAACTAATACTTGGGATTTAAATTCTTTAAATATCAAAGTTGTTTCTGGACAAAAGTATACAGCTATGTTTTCAGGTAATGTAGGTGTAGCTTTTCAATACGGTACTCCTGCTAATCCTGCAATCGATTATTATCCTGGTGGTAGAGTGATAAATTTTGGTTCTGCAAATCATGATATGTTTTTTTCAGCGACCATCACACAGCTAACACCTGTGTTAACACCAGAACATTTAGCAACCAATGTAAGTCGTGTTACCCCACTCACCTTGCAGTTTGACAGAGCTATGAAGGTTAACACTGGTACAGTTACTTTGAAAAACCTCACAACAAATGCCTTAACCTCTATTAATGTTGCTAATCTTATCATTAATGGCTCTTTGGTGACAATTCCGAATACCACTACGCTGGATTTGAATACGCAATATGAGATTGTAGTACCCGCTACAGCATTGTCAGCTACCACAGGAATAAGTTTTGCTGGATTAGCTGCAACTAAATGGACTTTTACCACTTCAAATAAAGCTGTTCCAGTTATCACATCTACTTTAGGTAACTTAACTAATGCTGCTTCAATTCCTTTTACCATTAATTTTTCAGAAGCTGTAACGGGTTTTGACATTTCCGATTTGTCAGTGACTAATGGAACTGCTGCTAGTTTCTCTGGTTCGGGCCAATCATATACTGTAAATATTACACCTACTACAAGTGGTATAGTGTCTTTACAAGTTCCAATTGATGTTACCACTGAAGGGAATGAGTTAGCGACAAAAACAGTGTTTTTTGATAATGTTCTTCCGACTGTTGTTACTAAAACAGATACGGTACGCCTGAATAACGTTGGTAATGGGAGTACAACCACTGCTAAAATCAACAATGGAACTTCTGATAATAGTACAAAAACTGCAAATCTTGTTTTAAGCTTAAGCAAAACATCCTTCACTTGCACCGACCTAGGCAATCAAACGGTAACGTTAAGTGCTACAGATAGTGTTGGAAATGTGGGTACAGCTACTGCCATTGTTACAGTTTTACCTTTTGCACCAGTAGTTATAGCAAAGAATATAACAGTACAATTAAGTGCTGCTGGTACTGTGACAGTTCCTGCAGCAGATGTTAACAATAGTTCTTATGCGGGTTGTAATAATGCGGCACTAACTTTTAGCTTGAGTAAATCAACTTTTACTTGCAGTGATATTGGGGCTAATACGGTCACCCTTTCCGCAAATGATGGTTATGGAAATACAAGAACAGCTACAGCAGTTGTCACTGTTCAAAACAAAATCTTGCCAACAGTAATAACCAAAAATATTACCGCACAACTAAGTGTCAATACAAGTACGGCAACCATCACTCCTCAACTGGTTGACAACGGTTCTACTGGAAATTGCCCAGGCGCGCTTACATTAAGTTTATCAAAAACAACATTTGGTTGTAATGAATTGGGCGATAACGTAGTAGTGTTAACCGCTACAGATGCCCAAGGTAATGTTAAATCAGCAAATGCAACGATAACTGTGATTGCTGGTATTGCTGATGTAAATCTTACTGCAACTTTGCCAACAGTCACTACTGGCACTGGTACCACAATTACAACTGACAGTTCGCAATTAGGTGTAAACTATACTTTAAGAAACAACACTGGAAATGTGGTTGTAGGAACAGCTATCCCTGGAACAGGAAGTCCACTTTCATTTAATACTGGCAATTTGACATCAACTCAAACCTTTAATGTTTTAGGTGAATCCAATGCCCCGGCTGTAACTTCTGCTTTAGATTTTGATGGTGTAAATGATTTGGTAGTTACTAATATTACCACTCCTACTACCACAACTTTAACACTTGAAGCTTGGATATTCCCTCGTTCTACAAATTATGACAGACTGATCTCAAGTTATTCTAATGTATCAGGAGCTGGGGAAATTCTATTTGATACCTATGGCGGTCTACCAGATAATGGTCGTGGACTTCGCTTCTTTTTGAAAGATGCGACACAAACATCATCGGTACTTGCTCCAAATGTTTTAACACTAAACGCCTGGAACCACGTAGCAGCAACTTTGGGTAGTGGTGTAATGAAAATTTATGTAAATGGTGTTGTGGTAGCTTCAAGCGCTGTTTTAGTTACCACTTTACCAGCATCTACAAATACAATTAGATTGGGTGAAGATGCGGTTATTGGTACAGCAGAATATTTCAATGGCAAATTGGATGATGTGCGAATATGGACAACTGAAAGAACTGCTTCTCAAATATTAGCCAATATGAATTCTTGTTTAATAGGAAATGAAGTGGGATTAAAAAGTTATTTTAAAATTTCTGAAGGAAGTGGTACTGTTCTTACAGATTTAAAAGCAAGTGCTACAGGTACATTGACAAACATGGATCCGGCAACAGACTGGGTAGCAGGAAAACTAAATTGTACCTTAGCTTGTCCTTTTCAAATGACAGATTTAGTTACAGTAACTGTTGATACTCCAACTGAACTTGATAGTTATGAAAATTCCAAATCAAAAATTTCATTTTCTCCAAATCCTGTTTCTTCTGAATTAAATATTCAATCTGATTCAGAGATTCAAAAGGTCAATATTTACAGTGTTTTAGGTAACTTAATTTTGACTGATACGCAAAATAAAATTCAAGTAAGTGCCTTGAATAAAGGAGTATATATAATAGTTATTACCACAACTGATGGTAAGTATAAAAGTCGTTTTGTGAAAGAGTAATTTCTTCATATCTATTTTAATTATGCCACTACAGCTAAAAAAAACCTCCAAGACATTCCTTGGAGGTTTTTTTTTGTGATTGCTCCATGGCCATTATCTTTTCGTTCTATATGCAACAGAGGGAGGGAATGTCATCCTTAAATAATATTTTCAAGGAATGACTATTTTGTTTCCTGTAAGTGTACATAGGATTGCCCCTACCATTTTGGGCGAACACGAAGGTTCGCCCATACATCGGGTGGTGCAATGGTTCAAAACAATGTCTACCAACGAATACATCCGTGGCGTTAAAAATTTGGGTTGGCCACCATTTGATGGGAAATTATGGCAACGCAACTATTACGAACATATTATTCGCACCGAACAAACGTATCAAACGATTTCGAATTACATCCAGAATAATCCTGCAAAATGGCAGGAGGATAAATTTTATGCCACTAAATGATTGTAATGCACAAATAACAACGGGCAATCAAATGGGATTGCCCCAACGGATGAAATCCCAACGGATGAACAACCCATTTTGGGCGAACACGTAGGTTCGCCCCTACTCTATCACTATTTTATTGATTTCTGTTTTGTTTGTTGTTTGTATTTTTAAGCAATAGATCCCTTTGGCGGCAGTGCGCAGGTCTAGGATGCCGTTTTCGGAGATGTTTTGGCTGTGTATGATTGTGCCTGTAGTAAATTTGTTTACATCTATATAAATTCGCCTAAAAGTATTTGCTTAATAGGTACATTGGTTGCTCTTATTATAGGCTTCCGTACAAAGGATTGTTGGGAGGGAATTTCCATTCCCATCACCTAAATAAAATGTAATATTTGGCAGATTAGGTAAACATACAGAGGGGTCTTTGGTTAAATATATTATAGATTTTGGTAAGACCGAGAGACATTTTAAGGGATTTTTAAAAATAGTTAGGGTTTGCAAATTTGTATTTTTACTGACATTTAAAGTGCTTAATTGGTTTTGAGAGCAATGTAAATCGGTCAAAGCAGTATTTTTACTGACATCTAAAGTGCTTAATTGGTTATCACCGCACGCCAAAAGAGTCAAAGCAGTACAATTACTGACATTTAAAGTGCTTAATTGGTTTTGAGAGCAATGTAAATCGGTCAAAGCAGTATTTTTACTGACATTTAAAGTGCTTAATTGGTTTTGAGAGCAATGTAAATCGGTCAAAGCAGTATTTTTACTGACATCTAAGGTTCTTAATTTGTTAGATTTGCAGGATAAATAGGTCAAATTTGCAAACATTTCAATGCCTTTTAAGCTGGCAATACTTAGATAATTTAATTTTAATTTAGTAACATCATTAGCTTCAGATACTTGTATCTTACCATCTTTGTTGCTATCCACACCTATATCTATCAAAGCATTTAAAAAGTTGGCATCGGGAATGTTTACGTCTTGGGCTTGGCTGGTAAGGCAAAGTAATACAAAAACTATGCTGGCAAAAAAAATTGTTCTCATGGTTGTATGAATTAGGTTAATGATAAACAAAAATAAAGGTTTTGTTTTTATGTAACAATTTTTCAAAAATATTATTGGGTTATTTTTGGATGTTAACTCCGTCCAAGTCAGTGTCTAAGCTTACAAAATGAAAAGACACTGAGGGTGCCAAAGATTTATCCCCTCTACTCAATCACCACCTTACTAATCTCCGTTTTGTTTGTCGTTCTTATTTTTAAACAATAAATCCCTTTGGCCGCGGTGCGAAGGTCTATGACTCCGTTTTCGGAGATGTTTTGGGTGAGTATGATGGTGCCTGTGGTGGTGAGCACCTGTACCAATACATCATTTACACCTCTTATGGTAAATAAACCACTACTCGGGTTTGGGAATATTTGGGTTGTTGGGATAGTGCTTTCACTTACATTCGTGGTATTACTCACTCGGGTGTTGACGGTATTGGTGATTACGGCTTTGTTAAAATCAAAGTAGATGGCTGCTTTGTTTTTAATTTCATCATCCACCGCTAGGGTGCTTAGAGGTTTTATTTTAAATTTCACAAAACCGTTGCTTCCCACTTTATCAGTCGTGCTATCTGGCAAGAGGATATCATTAAAAGTCCAGTTTAAGAAATTGCCTTCGTATTTGAGTGTGTATGGATGTGAAGATGCTATTGTTTGCATGCTCTTCAGGTCAAATTTGTTCAATGCCAAGGTGTCTCTAATAATTACCCTAAATGCTGTATCGGTACCGGTGTTCTGAAAACGAATGGTATACACAAAATCTTCTTGCGCTTGTATGGATGAACGCAAAACAGTATTGCCTTTGTTGAGCAGTTTGTCATTCGGGTCATACGAACCACGTACTGTTTGTTTGATTTCAGAGACGTTGTTTACCAGATTACCGTCATTAGGAATACTGATAGTAGCAGTACTTACCAGTTCGGTACCTAGTGGCGTTTCTGCGGATAGCGTAAATTCTATGGTATAGATTCTTTCTTCGAATGGCAAAAGACTAGCTGCTGACCAAGTGTGGGTGGTGTTTAGGTTATTACCAGCAGGGGTACTCGATAAGAAAGTAAAGTTCGCTGGATAGTTGAGCTGCACCGAACCATTTTGTACAGTACCACCTAGATTTTTTACTTTTACTTGATATTTGACTACAAAACCAGGGCGTGCAAAAGTAACAGGACTTGCCTCTACCCATACATCATTCAATACAGGTGGGATAACAATAAAATCTTTACCTTCAAGTACCTCCCCCATATTTTTAAAACTGAATGTATAATTATCTGGTGAACTTAGCCAGCCAGCTGGAAGCGCAGGTTGTATCATATAAGTCTGGTTAAGATTATCTACCCGAAAACCATACTTACCAAAAGCATCAGTATTTGTTTCATAGGTAGTACCAATAACAACGTTTGACATCGGATAATCTGTGCCTTGGGTATATTGTTTATCCTTATTTACATCAATGTAGATACGCCCAGATGTGTTTGGATAAGAAGTACATTGGTTGCTTGAATTATAGGCTTCTGTACAAAGGATTTTTGGAAAGTTACTAAATTTCTTATCTGTCAAAGTAAATGTTGAATTCGGCAGATTAGGCAAACATAAAGAAGGGTCTTTTTCTATTTTACCTATTGATTTTGGTAAGAAGGAGAGACAGTTTAACGGATTATTATAAATATAAAGGTGAACTAATTTAGTATTTTTACTGACATCTAAAGTGCTTAATTGGTTTTCAGAGCAATCTAAACTAGTCAAAGCACTATTTTTACTGAGATCTAAAGTGCTTAATTTATTGTCACCACAACCTAATCTCGTCAAAGCAATATTTGTACTAATATCTAAAGTACTTAATTTGTTAGAAGAGCAAGATAATTCAGTCAAAGCAATATTTGTACTAATATTTAAAGTGCTTAATTGGTTATCAGAGCACCCTAAACTAGTCAAAGCATTATTTTTACTGACATCTAAAATACTTAATTGGTTAGAATAACAAAATAATTCAGTCAAAGAGGTATTTTTACTAACATCTACGGTGCTTAATGGGTTAGAAGAGCAATTTAAAAATGTCAAGGTAGTATTTTTGCTGACATCTAAATTGCTTAATTGGTTTCCAGAGCAATCTAAATTAGTCAAAGCAGTATTTTTACTGACATCTAAAATACTTAATTGGTTAGAATTGCAATATAAATCAGTCAAAACAGTATTTTTACTGACATCTAAGGTATTTAATTGGTTATTAGAGCACCCTAAACTAGTCAAAGCAGTATTTTTACTGACATCTAAAATACTTAATTGGTTAGAATTGCAATTTAAACTAGTTAAGGCGGTATTTTTACTGACATCTAAAGTGCTTAATTGGTTATAAGGGCAATTTAAATCCATCAATGCTATATTTTTACTGACTTCTAAAGTACTTAATTGATTATAATAGCACTCCAACTTATTCAAAGCGGTATTTTTGCTGACATCTAATGTGCTTAATTGGTTATGAGAGCAATTTAAATCCATCAATGCTGTATTTTTACTAACATCCAAAGTACTTAATTGGTTATAAATGCAACATAAAACAGTCAAAGCGGTATTTTTAGTGACATCTAAAGTGTTTAATTGGTTATAAGAGCAATTTAAACTGGTCAAAGCAGTGTTTTTACTGACATCTAAAGTGCTTAATTCGTTATAGATGCAATTTAAACTTGTCAACGCAATATTTTTACTGACATCTAAAGTCCTTATTGGGTTAGAGGAGCAATTTAATTCAGTCAAAGCTGTGTTTTTACTGACATCTAAAGAGATTATCGGATTTGCTGAGCAATTTAAATTAGTCAAATTTGTAAACATCTCAATTCCTTTGAAGCTAGCAATAATTTTATTATTTAATTTTAATGAAGTAACAACACTAGCTTCTGAAACTTGTATTTTACCATCGTTGTTCGTATCAATACCCTCATCAATTAAAGCATTTAAAAAGTTGGCATCGGGTATGTTTACGTCTTGTGCTTGGGTAGTAAAGCAAAGTAATACAAATACGATGCTGGCAAAAAAATTTGTTTTCATGGGTTTGAGAATTAGGTTAAGAATAATGGTTTTGTTTTTATGTAGTAATTTTTCAAAAATAAAATCTACTGCTATTAATCAGCCAATTAACTTAAAGGTAACCGGAGGATGCGTGAGGGACATGAAGGGCTTGGTGCGACGTCAGGAGCACGGGAGCGAAGCGCACCCCGTAATGGCCCGACCCGAGGCACGAGGGACACGCCCAATTGTAATTTTAAGTTATGATTTACCAATTTTGGTCGCCTCTAAACTATGAATAATTAAATAGAATCACGCATAGAAGTTTTCTACCACTTATTTATCCCAATTGAAAATTAGGAAGAGCTGTTATTTTTAGGCCATTAAAAAATTTATCCCATTTATTTCACCAGCGTTACCTTGCCAGATTTTTTTAGCTTTTTGCCAAATTGCTCATTTACACCGTCATACTGTAAAAGCCAAGGATACGTACCTGTCTCAAGTTCAGCGCCATTTTGTTTACCATCCCATGGTTTAGAAGCTTCCTCGGTATAATACACCACTTCTCCCCATCTGTTGTAAATCCAAAGTTTGAAATTTTTGGTGTACGCCGTGTAAATATCAAAATAGTCGTTGTTCTCGTCTCCGTTTGGCGAAAAAGCATTAGGTACATTGACCCTCGGTGGACAAACATCATACACATGTATGGTGTCTAGGATAAAACAGCCAAATTGATTAGATATTTTAACGGCGTAGCTTCCAGGTGTATTCACCCGTATGCTGCGGGTTGTTTCGCCATTTTCCCAATTAAATGCGTCAAAATTGCCTGCATCTATCAAAACCGTTCCCGTATCTAAACGACCAATTTCAGAAGCATCTTTGCAAAATGTATACTTTTCTTCATTGTTATTTATGGGTTTGTCATAAAAGGTAATGTTGGCTTTGGTAGAATCTGTGCAGCCTAATTCAGTATAAAACAAGGCATACAAACCTGTAGTAGCAACTTTTACTTGTGAAGTAGTATCTAAGGGCAATTTATTATTGTACCAAACATAACTTTGATTATTAGCAACCGAAGGAACCGCCAGCAAACTCACGGTATCGCCAAGACAAGTTAATGGATAGTTTATCGCCACAGGAACAGGCTTATTGACAACGATAAAAACACTATCCTCATCTATACAACCAAGGCTATCTTTTGCCTCCATCGCCACAAAAAAGTTATAACTACCCTTGCTGGTATCAGAAATAGCCAAGGTATTTAATGAATCATTTTCTATAAATTGTTCATCGGAGTTCCATGTAAATTTAATTTTTCCAACACCTGTATTTTCCAAGTATTGTGCATTTAACAAAATGTTTTTTTTTTTTTTTTTTGCAGGATCGAGTGGTAAAACAATTTTTGGAGACAAGGTAATTTTGGTCGTGGAGGTATCAACACATTTACCTTGCCCATAAACTACGTGGTATGTGCCTGTATCGGTGGCAGTTACAAGTTGGTCTTGGCTAGGGTCGCCAGATAGAATTAATGGAAAGCCATTTAAACTCCATTGATATTCCCCTGCTGGTAAATTACTAAACAGCGGCGTAGCATCAAGTAAAAATGCGTCACCAAGACTATAACATAAATGACTCGGCAAGGAAATGGAAGGCTTGGAATATGTTTTGATTTTTAAGGTATCTCGAGACTCACAAGCCATTGAATTTTCAACTTTTAGGAACAATACAGTGTCTTGAACTATTGGTATGGTTAACAAACTATCAGAAGAAAGTGCTTGATTGTTAGTACTTTCCCAAGTGTATACTAGATTGGCATCGTTAGTTTCACCTGATATTTTTAAAGTATCCGAGTTGCATAAAGTAAGATTAGCTACGCCAATATTAATAAGGGGATTCCAGCTTACCTTAAAGTCAGATTTAGCAATACATCCTTTTAGGCCATAGTTTATTTGATAATTGCCAGTGTCTACCAAAAATTTGATGGTGTCCTGTGCCGCAGCATTAGAAAACACTGTATCCTTTAAGCGCCATTCATATAATGCCTTGGGAATTTCAGTACCAACAGGTCTGGCGTTTATCAACAAGGTATCTCCCTGATCAAAACAGTATTTTAAAAAAACAGGTATTATTGGCTTTTGAAATGCCTGTATAATGACTTCTTTTGTTATCGTGCAATTCTTATTGTTGGTAACGGACAAATAAATGGTTGAATCTGAATAAATTGGAGCGTTTAGTTCTATTGATTGAACCAAGGTAAAATTATTCCCATCATACCATTTGAATTTATTTGATACATCAGTGATCGGCTTTAAACGAATAATATCATTTATACAAACCACTTGTGAATCAACTAAACTTACCACTGGGTTAAAATGCACTGCCGAAGTATCATAAGCATAACATTCTCCAAGTCCATAAGTAACATTATACTGTGCAGTGTCAAAAATGGCGATGACAGAATCCGAAATAAGGTCTAAAGGATTAAGTGGAGCCTTGTTTTTGAACCAATTAAAATTGGCACCAGAAATCGGATTTTGAATTGGATAGGCTCTTAAGGAATCATTTTTCAAAGAATCTAAGCAAATGGTGCTTGGTAGACTTAAAATCGGACGTTTATGAACTTTTAAGTCAAATGAATCCTTCGCCATACAGTTTTTCTGATCTTCCACAGAAGCGAATAACAAAGAATCTTTTATGGCCACCAAAGTCAATTTATTGGTGGAGGCAATATTTGTATTATCTTTTGTAAACCATTTATAGGTAACAATTTGATTAGAAAATGCTGTTTGTTTTATAGTATCACCTACACAAACTATTCTATCATCTCCCGCCTTCACGAAGGGGTTATAAGTTATTTCTGTAGAATCACTTACAACACAATTGCCTATTCCGTAGGTTAATTTAAATGTGGATGAAAATTTCACTTCGAAGGTAGAATCAATTAGCGAATTTGCGCTTGGCTGTTCGTTTTTGTTTACAAACCAAGTATAAGAAGCGTTATTTATTTTATCTGAAATCGGTTGGCTTTCGAGAAGGTAGGTTTTGGAGGAATCTAAACAGACGTGAGTTGGTAGATTCAGATTAGGTTTGTTCAGTGTTTTTATCTCTGTGCTATCTTGGTTTTTACAACCGTTGTTATCAACTACTTCTATCACGAACACGCTGTCATGTGCAACATTAGGCACTTTAAATATAGAATCATTCGAAATGATGGTGCTTTTTGCGAACCAAGTAAATTTCAGATTCGCGTTACCACTTGACGTAAGGCTTACAGAATCACCTTTACAAACTGTTTGACTTTGACCAGCTTTAATGTCAGGAAGCGTATTTACATTGATGATAACACTGTCCAAAAGAGACTTACAACGACCATCGTTTACGGCAACAAAGTATTTGTAAGTTTGGCTAGGGCTAATGGTTAATCGAGAAGTATCTTGCCCAATAAAACCACTATCGTTATTTGAGGACCAATCATATGTATATTCTTCAGACTTTAAAGTTTGGTTAAATAGACCCCCGTTACTTGGTATGGCCTTTAATAAGGCAATATTTCCGAAACAAATACTGGTGTCGTTACCAAGCGAAACTTGAGGAATGCGATTAACACTTATGATGGTTGATAGCGTTTCAGAACTACAATTATTAGAATCTACTACATAAACCAGATATTTGGTGTCAATAATTGGATTGACTTTGACAGTGTCCTTGGTAGATATATTAGCAGTAGACGTTGTCCAATAATAATTAAAACTTTTAAAATTGCCATTCGCTTTAGCTGCTACTAGGGCAGTATCACCAAGACAAATAGTATCATTTGAAGAAATTTGAATGGTTGGTAAGGTCAAAACG
>JAIYAU010000021.1 GCA_027488865.1 Cytophagaceae bacterium | reverse complement strand
GAAAATAAAATACCATTCTTTGGAATATGCCTAGGGATGCAATGCGCGGTAGTAGAGTTTGCTAGAAATGTTTTAAAATTCGAAAAAGCAGCTTCTACAGAAATGAATCCTCATACGCCATATCCAGTTATAGATATGATGGAGGAACAAAAGGCTATTACCATTAAAGGAGGAACGATGCGACTCGGCTCCTATCCTTGCAATATAAAACCAGGCACCATTGCCGAGGGTGTATATGGCACCAATGTAATAACTGAAAGACATAGACATCGTTATGAATTTAATAATAAATTTTTAGCTGATTATGAAGCTGCAGGTATGATAGCCTCTGGTATAAATCCAGAAGGAGGACTTGTGGAAATTGTAGAACTTACCAATCATCCTTGGTTTGTAGGGGCTCAATTTCATCCTGAACTAAAAAGCACAGTACTTAACCCTCATCCATTATTTGTGCATTTTATTAAAGCCTCATTGGCTTATTCACAAAAACGTGGAGATTTTGAGGAGGATTAATATTAACATTAAATAAATACAGATTACTTATAAAACATGGACAAGAATTCTACCATAGGTATAGTTATTATTTCTGCTATACTTTTAGCTTATTTTACGTTTTTTGCACCCACTGCCCCACCACCTCAAGCTCCAAAAGAGGCTAAGGTAACTTCAAAGGACACCTTGCAAAAGGCAGTAGTTGAAGATTCCGCTACTATTAAAAACAAGCAAATTGCACTTGGTACTTTGGCAACAGCACTTGAAGGTGAAAAGAAGGAAATAGTTATTGAAAATAAGGACATTAAGGTTGTTTTTACTAATAAAGGTGGAAAAGTAAAATCGGTGTTACTAAAAAATTATGTTACTTCTGCCAAGCAACCACTTTACTTGATAGATGAACAAACCAATAATTTTGATGTGGTATTGCCAGCCAAAAACGGACCTTTATCCTTGTCTGAACTGTATTTTACTACAACCAGTCAAAGTACGGTATTGGCAAACAATGATAGTGTCAACATTGTATTTTTATTAAAAACAGCAGATGGGCAGTCAATTGAACAAAAATATAGTATTAAAAGTGAGGGCTATTTAATTGGCTATCAATTGAGGTTAAATGGCTTAGAAACAACCCTTAAAAACGAAAATTTAGTTATTAATTGGGCTGTTAATCCAAGATTGACCGAAGCGGATTTAACCCAAAGTAGAGTTGGAACGGGACTTAATTATAGATTGAATGATGGTACCATTGGTGGTATTGATGAAAAAAAGATAGAGTCGGTAACGGAAGTTATAGAAAATGCTAATTGGATAAGTTTTAAAACCAATAAGTTTTTCTTATCAAGTTTTATAGCCAAAAATACCAGCATAAAAAAATCAATTATAAATACAAATGCTAACGAGTCAGATTCAGTAGTTGTTAAATCCCTTTCGGCAAATTCGGAAATACCATTGTCTGATGTACTTGCTAATAAAGGTGATTTTTACTTTTATTTTGGCCCTAACAAATACACGGAGCTGCAAAAAGTAACCGAAGTTGGTGTTGCCAAGGCATTTGAAGATAACGTATACCTTGGTTGGGTAATTATAGGTGCAATAAATAAATGGCTAGTATTGCCAGCATTTATGTTTATCAAAAGTTTTGTCTCAAATTTTGGAATCATAATCATTCTTCTTGTTTTATTTATTAGGTCACTTTTATTGCCGCTTTCATATAGGTCACATCTATCCATGGCCAAAATTAAAGTTTTGAAGCCAGAAATGGACGAAATTAAGGCCAGAGTAGGTGATGATATGACAGCCCAGCAACAAGAAACAATGAAACTTTATCAGTCAGTTGGTGTAAATCCACTGGCAGGTTGCGTTCCAGTGTTATTATCTATGCCATTTTTGTTTGCCATGTTATATTTACTACCAAACTTGATTGAATTACGTCAAGAACCATTTTTGTGGGCAACAGATTTGTCAACTTACGATTCGGTGGCTTCATTACCCTTTAATATTCCATTTTATGGAGATCATGTGAGTTTGTTCACTATTTTAATGACAGCTTCTACCATTCTTTATACTTGGTATAACAGCCAAATGGCCTCTACAATGCAAGGCCCTATGATGTATATGCAATATTTTATGCCATTGATATTTATGTTTGTTCTTAATTCTTTTCCAGCAGGGCTTTCGTACTATTACTTAGTTGGCAATATGTTTGCAATAGGGCAACAGTTTGTAATAAAACAATTCGTAGATGAAACCAAAATACGTGAGAAACTGGAAGAGTTCAAAAAAACTGCTGGCACCAAAAAGAAATCTAGATTTCAACAAAGATTAGAAGATGCTATGAAAATGCAGGAAGAAGCCAAGAAGGCTCCTGCAAAAAAGAAAAAGTAGTTACTAACTGCTTGAAATGGATTAAAAATACGCTTTTAATCCATTTCTTTTTATCATCAATCGTACATGAAAAGCACTGTATTTTTAGAACCCATTTTAGATCAACATGGGTCAATGAAGATCATTTCAAGTACAGCCTTTATTTTTTGTATCACGCTTTTCTTATGTTATCCAGCATTTTTACCTGAAAGATTTTATCCTTTAGTACCAATTATTGAAGGGTTTGATTTGTTTATTCAGCCAGTTCAAGCTTATCTTTTTCTAGTTTTTATTGCCCTACTGTTATTTGGTATTTTTAGGATGTCGAGGCTAATTTTGAGTTTGCTGCTAATTATTTTTGCCCTATTTGTTTTAGCAGATTACAATCGATTACAGCCTTACTTTTATCAATATTGTCTTATATTTCTTATTTTTTTATCACAAAAGGAAGGGAAGGTAATGGGTTTAGTCAGGTTATTACTGTTTTGTACCTATTTTTTTAGTGGTTTACATAAACTAAACCCAAATTTTGAATTACACATTGTACCGTTTCTTCTTAGGCCTTTTGTCTCACCATTAATACCATTTTATCCATACCTAATAAAAATTCTAGCCATTATAATTCCACTAGTAGAGATGACTGCGGGGCTGGGATTAATAATTCGAAATTTTAATAAATACGCTATTTATACGCTCCTTATTGTTCATGTGATCATACTGTTTGTAATGGCTCCATCATTTATGAAGGGGTTTAATTTAACTATACTTCCATGGAATATTCAGATGATATACATGTTATTAATTTTATTGAAATATGATTTCTCTTTTTACTTTAACCTTAAAAAATTTATACATCTGGCTTATTTTACTTTACTTTTTATTTTGCCTATGACTAGTTTTTGGGGATTTTGGGATAAATATTTATCGTTCAATTTATATTCGGGTAAATTGCTTTATGCCAAGGTTATTGCTCCTTCGCAAGAGATTTTGGATAATAAATTATTAAACTATGCAAAGGCAATGCCCGATGGAACAAGCAAGATTGAGTTGTTTACTTGGTGCCATGATGAACTAGGCCTATTGCCTTATCCTGAAAAACGAGTTTACCGGGGAGTATTTGATACATTAAAAGAAGATAAAAGCCTGCCAAAAACTTGCATGCTGGTATTTCATTAATTTTATTTAAAATTTTAATCACTTAGAAACAATTATTTTGATTGAATTTTTTGATGAATTTCTTTTTTAACTTCTAATTGAATTTGGATTTGGATTCTTTTTGAAAAGAATGTACCAGTAAAACGGAACTATTTACCGATACAATTAATTATTTTAGTGAATCATAACTTTTAAATAAATCAAGTATATTTTTTCGCTTATCAACAATCAAATGAAAAAAAACAAAATCACCTTTGCGCATGTATTCAAAACCATTATTTGGCCAAAAAGGAAAGTTGTATTTCTTGGTCTAATATTGATACTTATAAGCAGGTCAGCCAGCCTCATTTTGCCTGGATCAAGTAAATACCTTATTGATGAGGTAATTGTGAACAAAGATTTGGGAATGTTGTATAACTTAATTTTGGTAGTGATAGGTGCCATATTAATTCAATCGGTTACATCCTATTTATTAACACAGCTCCTAAGTGTACAGGCCCAACTTATGATTTCGGAATTAAGAGTCAATGTACAACGAAAAATATTGTCACTACCCATCAGTTATTTTGATAATAATAAATCAGGTGCACTGGTATCAAGAATAATGACAGATGTAGAAGGTATTAGAAATTTGATTGGGACAGGTTTGGTGCAGTTGATAGGTGGCACACTTACGGCCATTGTTTCCTTAATTCTTCTTATAAATATTAGTCCTTTAATGACCGTTTATGTACTCGTTCCGGTTATTATTTTTGCATTTATTGCACTGAAAGCTTTCGCTAAAATTCGTCCTATTTTTAGAAATCGTGGGGTAATCAATGCTAATGTCACTGGCCGTCTAACTGAAAGTTTAAATGGCGTACGAGTAATAAAGGGTTTTAATGCAGAAGAGCAAGAGAATAGGATTTTTCAAAAAGGTGTAGATGAGTTGTTTCAAAACGTAAAAAAAAGCCTCACAGCCACCTCTCTAATAACGAGCACCTCAACATTTTTGTTAGGTTTGGCGTCTGCGGGTATTATGGGTATTGGTGGAGCCATGATGATCAAAGAGCCAACTGACCCTAGTTACCTCACTTACGGAGAATTTTTAGCTTTTACATTATACCTTGGTTTTATGATTGCACCAATAGTGCAAATGAGTAATATAGGTACTCAGCTAACTGAAGCATTTGCAGGACTTGATCGCACACAGGAAATAATGAATATGGATCCTGAAGATAATGAACTTGTTAGGACGAAAAGTTTAGATAAAATTGATGGTAATATTAAATTTGAAAATGTATCCTTTGCTTATTTAGAAGGCAAAGAAGTTGTAAGAAACATAAGTTTTGATGCCCCTTCGGGTTCTATAATTGCTTTGGTGGGTACTTCTGGATCAGGAAAATCTACCATAGCTGGGTTGGCAGCCTCTTTTCTAAATCCCTTATCGGGTAAGGTCACGATAGACGGAATTGATTTAGCTCAGGTGAAATTAAATACTTATCGACAATATTTGGGAGTGGTATTGCAAGATGAGTTTTTGTTTGAAGGTACAATCAGAGAAAATATTATGTTTCCAAGACCCTATGCCACTGATGAGGAATTGAATTCGGCTGTTAAGGCTGCATATGTAAATGAATTTACTGATCGTTTTGAGAATGGATTAGATACAATGATAGGGGAGAGGGGTGTTAAATTATCTGGTGGTCAAAGACAGCGTATTGCTATAGCAAGGGCAATACTTGCCAATCCGCGTATAATAATATTAGATGAAGCTACTTCAAATTTGGATACGGAAAGTGAATCGTTGATACAAAAAAGTCTTGGTGAGTTGATGAAAGGCCGTACTACCTTAGTAATTGCCCACAGGCTAAGCACCATTAGGCAGGCAAACCAAATTTTAGTAATAGAAAATGGACAAATATTCGAACAAGGTACACATCAAGAACTTATAGATTTGCAAGGTAGATATTACGAATTGTATACATACCAATCTCGAATATAAAGAATAACAACTCAGATATTTGAGCCAAGAATAACAAGCTAAAAACTATATATTTGTACAAAAACTAGATATTCATGTTAAATACGATACCAGAAGCCATAGAAGCGATTAAAAGAGGAGAAATAATTTTGGTAGTAGATGACGAAGATCGTGAAAATGAAGGTGATATGATCTGTGCTGCTGAATGCATAACACCAGAAATCATCAACTTTATGAGTAAAGAAGCTAGAGGGCTAATCTGTGTCGCACTTACCGAAGAGCGCTGTGAAGAACTTGGTCTAGAAATGATGGTTGGTAAAAATACCTCAGAGCACGCTACTCCTTTTACTGTTTCGGTGGATTTGTTGGGTCATGGATGTACTACAGGTATATCAGCACATGACCGTGCCAAAACGATTCAAGCTTTAGTAGATGATACTACCAAACCAAATGATTTGGGCCGCCCAGGACATATATTTCCATTAAAAGCAAAAAAAGATGGTGTATTACGTCGTACAGGTCATACGGAAGCAGCCGCAGATTTTGCTAGACTTGCTGGATTAAAATCTGCTGGTGTGTTAGTGGAGGTCATGAATGAAGATGGCTCTATGGCAAGGTTACCTCAATTAAAGGTGGTCGCAGATAAATTTAATCTAAAGCTTGTATCTATTAAAGATCTTATTGAGTATAGGTTGGCAAACGAATCTCTCATTCAAAGAGAAATTGGGGTAAATATGCCTACGGTTTGGGGTGATTTTGATTTGATTGCATTCAGACAAACCAATACCAATGAACTACACTTGGCTTTAATCAAAGGTAAATGGGAAAAGGACGAGCCAATTTTGTTGAGGGTGCATTCTTCTTGCGTGACAGGTGATATTTTTGGTTCTTGCAGATGCGATTGTGGAGAACAATTACATCAAGCCATGCAAATGGTAGAAAAAGAAGGCAAGGGTGTTATAATTTATATGAATCAAGAAGGACGAGGAATAGGTCTTCTAAATAAACTTAAGGCATATAAACTTCAGGAACAAGGTCGCGATACGGTGGAAGCAAACGTAGAACTTGGCTTTAAAATGGACGAAAGGGATTATGGAGTAGGCGCGCAAATAATAAGGGATTTAGGTATTTCTAAAATTAGACTTATTTCCAATAATCCTAAGAAGCGAGCTGGTTTGATAGGATACGGTTTAGAAATTATAGAAACATTGCATATTGAAGTTGCTCCTAATCAGCATAATGCACAATATCTAGCTACCAAAAGAGATAAAATGGGGCATGATATTTTAAAAAATTAGTACTTGTTTAGTTCAGTTAAGCTTAATTTTTTAGTACTTACTAAAATAGGCTTCTTTTTGTTAGACATTGTTTAAACGTACACGTAATACTGCAAAAAACTCAGAAATGGACATAGAAATCATTAAAAATGAAATCTTTACTCAATTAGAGATCGGCAAAGTGTCATCTGCGGTACATTTTGGAGAAAGTAATACTGTTCTGAACGAAGGGAATGATATAATAAAAATCTCTTCACCCATCAATAATACTTATTTGGCGAGTATTGCGCTTGCTAATGATTACCAATATAATCATTGTATTGCTATGTGTGAAGAGGCTTTTTTGAATTGGAGAGTGCTACCTGCGCCTAAGAGAGGTGAGATTGTAAGACAAATAGGAGACTCCTTTAGACAGCATAAAGTACAATTAGGTACATTAATTAGTTTAGAAATGGGCAAAACCCTACAAGAGGGGTTAGGAGAAGTACAAGAAATTATTGACATATGTGATTTTACTGTTGGATTGTCAAGGCAATTGTATGGGCTTACCATGCATTCAGAACGGCCACAGCACCGCATGTATGAGCAATACCATCCTTTAGGCGTAGTAGGAATAATCACAGCTTTTAACTTTCCGGTTGCTGTGTGGGCGTGGAATGCTATGTTAGCTGTAGTGTGTGGCAATAGTACTTTGTGGAAACCTAGCGAAAAAACCCCGCTTTGTGCCATTGCATGTTTTAATATCATTAAGCCAGTTCTTATAAAAAACAATGTTCCAAAGGGGGTATTCGCCTTAATTGTAGGTGATTACAAAATCGGAACATTGATGGCTAATGATAAAAAAATACCTTTAATATCAGCCACCGGGTCAACCGCCATGGGTAAAAAAGTGGGTGCGGCTGTTGGGGCACGACTAGGTAGAGCTTTGTTAGAATTGGGCGGAAATAATGCCATAATCATAACATCTCATGCCAACATGGAGCTAGTAATAAGGGCGGTTGTATTTGGCGCTATAGGCACGTGTGGACAAAGGTGCACTTCAACGAGAAGACTTATTATTCATGAAGATGTTTATGAGCAACTAAAAAATAGGCTATTGTTGATTTACGAAAAGATTAATATAGGTAACCCTTTATTGCCTGAAACCCACATGGGTCCGTTAATAGATGGAGATTCAGTAAAAATATATGAGGCTACGATAAAAGAAATAAAGAAAACAGGTGGCAAAATTTTATTTGGGGGTAAAACATTAAACTCTTTAGGAGCTAATTACGTACAACCCACCATTGTGGAAATAGATGGAGATGTTCCAATTGTAAATGAGGAAACATTTGCACCTATTTTGTATTTGTTAAAATATAATGGTGAAGTTAACAACGCAATTAAGATACAAAATTCTGTATCTCAAGGCTTGTCTTCTAGTATATTTACAAATGACATCGTTGAGTCAGAACTATTTCTTTCTCAGTTAGGCTCCGATTGTGGCATTGCAAATGTAAATATAGGTACTTCTGGAGCTGAAATTGGAGGAGCTTTTGGTGGAGAAAAAGATACAGGAGGAGGAAGAGAATCGGGTTCTGATGCTTGGAAAGTTTATATGAGGAGACAAACCAATACAATAAATTTTTCGCAAGAATTACCTTTGGCACAAGGGTTAAATTTTGAAATAAATTAGATCAAAAGCAACACAAAACTCTAATATAAAAACCATATCTATTCTTTAATCTGTAAGTGTATGCAAGTAAAAAATTCTAGTAAGTTTAATACCATCATGTTAATTGATGATAATGAGATTGATAACCTTATCAATCAAAAAATGCTTGAAGCAACATCATTTTGTGATAATATTTTAACCCATACAGGTGCAAAAAGTGCTATTGAATTTTTAAGAAATATTGAAAAAGTGGCCTCTCAGGATGTTGAAAAATTTATTCCTGAACTAATCCTTCTAGATATTGACATGCCAGTTATGGATGGATTTCAGTTTTTAGAAGAATTTGAAAGCTTGTCGGATAAAACAAAGAAGTTTTGTAAAATTATGATGTTGACTTCTTCTATAAACCCTCAAGATTTAGCCAAATCGAAAAAAAATAAATACGTAATCAAATACATAAATAAACCACTTACACAAGATACTATTGAAAAAATTAGTAATTAAGGCACATCAAGCCTTGATTACTAATGCTTCTGTTAAATCAGAATATTTAATCTTGACTACTTTTTCAATAACCAGTCTTCAGGATTTTGTCTTTCGCTATTTTTCCAAACTTGAAATTGTAGTTCAGTTACCCCATCACTATCTGTGTAAACTAGCCCGATCTCGTCCTTAAACTTTACAATTTGACCTGTTTTTACTGTAACAGTTTTCAACCGTGCATAAACAGTGAAGTACTCACCATGTTGTACCATTACAACTTGATTCATGCCTGGTACAGAAGCTACCGCGGTGACTTTCCCATCCGAGACTACTCTCACTTGCTCGTCTTTATTAGTTTGTATTTCTACACCAAGATTATCAATAATTACATGTTTTAAAATGGGATGAGGGTGTTTGCCAAAAGGTTGCGAAATAAAACCATGTATTGTAGGCCAGGGTAGTTTGCCTTTGGCGTGGGCAAATGTGGTTGAAATCTCCTTGGTTTCAGGAGTAAGTGTTATTTGGCCAGTTTTGGTTTCGATAGTTTTATTTATTTTACTGTTCTTTTTAGCTTCTAACTCCGCTTTTTTTCGAGATTCTTCAATTTCCTTCTGTACCATATCTGCTATAAGTTTGTTTAACTTATCTACAGATTTCTTCTTTTCTTTAATTTCCTTTTTAAGTTCTTTTTCTTTTATCGACAGCTCCTTTGCTACTTTATCCTGATTGTTTTTTAGCTGAATTAAATTTTCATTTTCTATTAATTTGTCACTAAGCAAGCCTTGTTTTAACAATTTTTTCTCTTCTATTTGGGCTTTTTGTTTTAATAATGCTTGTTTTACTTTATCTATTTGCACTACCTGCTCTTTTCTGGCGTCGGCATATTGCTGAAGATATTTTAAACGCATGACCAATTGGTCAAATGTTTTAGATGAAAACAAAAATAATAGGCGATCTTGTTTTACACTAGTTTTGCTGGCAGCATAAATCATGGCAGCGTATTCCTCTTTAATGGCCTTTAGGTCTTCACTCATTGCGTCAGAAATTAGCTGGAGTTCTTGAATTTCAACCTCTAACAAATCTACTTCACTAGAAATAGAACCAATTAATCTTTCTTTGCCGTTAATTTGTTTTTTAATGGCATTTAGTTGGCCTAAAGTAGCTTTTTTTTGGGCTTTGGTTTGTGCAAGTATACGACCAGTTTCTTCTAACTCTTTTAATGCCCTTAGTTTTTCTGTTTCTAAATCATGCTTTTTATTTTGAGTAAAAGCTGATAGATTTAGAAATAATAGGAGGATAATAAAATTTCTATGGTTCATTAAATCTTTTAGGAATTTTAAACGGAAATTTCAATTCTTTTTCGTCTAGCTCCACTTTATTAAATTCAAGATAAATAGAATTGTACATCAAACCTTGATTGTTTAAGTATTTAAGTGCTACACTTGTTTTATAGGGAAATAGAAATTGCACAAGCGGTTTAAAATCAGTGTATATTATATTTAGTGTATTGGCTAAAGGCTTTTGCACAGTTATCATTTTTTCTAACTTGTGTGTTTCAATATTCAAATAAGCCTCTAAATCGTAGGTTTCTTTATTTCTTTTTAAAATTGAATATTTCGATTCTTCAATCAATTTATCACCTTTTTCTGGCCTCATAGGCATATTTCCTACTATAATTGATTGAAAAGTATTAAAATCTATATCGATATTAAAAGTCTCTTTAAAATGTTTTATGCTATATATATATGTATCTTTAGTAAGTCTATTGATTCCAAAAATACTATCTTTTGTGATTAGGAATCTCATTCCTTCAATGCCTAATTGTGAAGCGGATATCCAAATAAGGCTATCTCGTTTCATCCTAATGTTAAAATGGGCGTTCACACTACTATTTACATCTTGGTAGGCTAACTTTCCTTTAGCTTGTAAATATTCAAATTGGATATCATTTACCTGAATTTCAACAATGGAGCTATCTATATTTATTTTAGCAACGGTGTCAATAGGGGTTGATTGGCTGGAACTAACTATAGGTTTTCTATGGCAATTAAGTAATGATAAACACGTGATTGAAACAAAAACAAACTTAATTATCTTATTCATAAAGATTTTTATCGGCAATTTTTTTATCGATTAGTTCAGATACTTCTCCTTGGATTTTAGCTTTTTTCCATTGTTCTAGAGCGTCTTCTTTTTTGCCCATTTTAAACAAAACATCTCCGTAATGTTCTAATATGGTACCATTATCACTGTTTTTTGCGGCTTTTTCTAAGTATTTTAGTGCCTCAGGATATTCTTGGGCTACATAAAGAATCCATCCATATGTATCTAAATATGTTGCTTCCTCAGGATGCTTTTCAACTAATATTTTCCCCCATTTTTTAGCATCTTCCAGCTTTTCTTTTCGTAAGGAGAGGAAATAGCTATAGTTATTCATTACATGGGCGTTGTTAGGGTCACTTTTAAGCACTGCCTCAAAAGCCTCATCCGATTTTTTATAATTCTTTATACCGTTGTAACTGTCACCAAGTTGTGCATTAAACTGATTTACCATGTCTGGGCTGCTTGCCTTTGCAATTTTTTTACCTTGTTCGAGTGACTCAATGGCTTTATCATAATTCTTTTTTTGCAGATATGAAGTCCCATTATAAAACCAAAAAATTGATTGCGTTGGAAACAATTCTACAGCTTGAGAAGAGTGGGCAACCAAGCTATCTAGCAAGTTCAATTCCGCATCAATGGAGATGACTTGTTGCCAAATTTTATACTTTGAGTTATCTAGTTTTATAGCACTTAAATAACTTTCAAGGGCTTTGTTTTTACTATCACTCAAGAATAGCACATCTCCATTGATTGAATATGATTTGGCTTCTAATGGATGTACTTGGGTTAAAATTAGTCCTAGTTGCTGTGCATAGCTTTTGATTTGGTCATTTTTTTGAATTTCTGAGAGATAATTGTATAGAATGCTTACTTTACTATCAATATCAAGTGTGGGATTTTTAAATGCTATTAACACCTGTTCGAAGGCTTTCTCTTTTTGATTTTTAACTCTGTATATGTCAAACATGAGAAGCCTCGAATAAGGCTCATTAGGATTATCGGCAATAATTTTATTTAATAAAATTAAGGCTTCATCCACCTTTTTATTGGCTATCAATAATTCTGCTTGTTGCAGTTGATATCGTATATCGTCGGGAAAAGCAGAGATTAGTTTATTTCCTTCGTTTAAGGCTTCGTCTAGTTTGTTAGTTCGCAAATATAATTTTTGTTTTTGCCTTACTACATCCTCATTTTTTCCAAAAATTGACTCCGCTTTGTCGTACGTTTTTATTGCCTCGTCATAATCTTTTGCATTTAGTTGCATATCAGCTAGTTCATACAAGTATTGTTCAGTATGAGGCAATTTTTTTATCAATTTTTGATAAATTTTTACTGATTCCTCATATTTTTTCTTCAACTCATAAATATGCGCCAATTGCAAATAATAGTATTTATTGGTTTCGTCAAGCTCCAAGGCTTTTGCGCTATACTTTTCTGCTTTGTCCAGTTCATCCGTACGCTGAAGAGCCTCAGCAATCATGTAATTAAGACCTGCATTGTTAGGCGTAAGCTCATAAGCACGTTGAAAACCCTCAATTGCCTTATTGTAGTTTTCTACTGTGTATTCTTTCATTCCATCAGTAAAATAATACTCTGATTGTTGTTGTTTAGCCAAACTTATTTCTGATTTTCTTTTTCTTTTTGATTGGGCTAAACTAAATGTGTAAAGCCCTAAAAAAAGCAAGATTAACAAAAGATGAGTACTTATTCGCATATTAAATCGGATGTTCTATACTGAACAGAAAACAAAGGTAATTAATTATATATAATTAAGATAATTGTCTCAATACCAAAAATGTTTATAAAGTGGAAATAAAAAAAGGCCACTTAGAAGTGACCTTTTAGTGTTATTTTAGAAATATTGTTTATTTGATTATATTATAGTCACCTACACTTAGATCAGCCGCCTTTCCTTCATACACCGCAAAATTACCTACCATAGAATTAGTGATATTTGCATTTTTTAAGGTCGCGCTTTCCTGAATGATAGAGTGATTTACAATAGAACTAGTTATTTTGGTTTTATTGCCTATTGAAGCGTAAGGGCCTACTATTGAGTCTACTATTTCTACTCCCTCTCCAATATATGATGGCTGAATAATAATGGAATTGTTTAATTTGACAGTTGTATGTACCAGATTTGTGGTTGAAATGTAATCCAAATATCTAGTGTTGGTGGCTACTGTAGAATCTTTATTTCCGCAATCAAGCCATTCTGTTACTTGCCCAGGCTTAAGTTTTACACCTTTATTTTTCATGTTTTCAAGAGCATTGGTTATTTGAAACTCGCCCTTGTCTTTAATATCGTTATCAAGGAGGTATTTTATTTCTTTTTTAAGATTGTCACCATCTTTAAAATAATAAATTCCTATGATTGCTAAATCACTCACAAAGTGTTCTGGTTTTTCAACAAACTCTGTTATAACCCCATCATTACCAATTTTAACAACGCCAAAAGGTTTAGGATCATCTACCTTTTGTACCCAAATAATTCCATCTTGTGATGAATCTAAGGTGAAATCAGCCTTAAATAGGGTATCAGCAAATGCTACTACTACTTTACCAGTAAGGGAAGGTTCAGCGCAATATATGGCATGAGCTGTTCCCAAGGCTTCTTTTTGATAATAGATGCTTCCTTTAGCTCCTACTTGTTCCGCTATTGCAACCAGTCGCTTTTCAACTTCTTTGCCAAAGTCACCAATTATAAAAGCAATCTCTTCTACAGGTTCACCACACACCTTGACAATATCTTCCACCAGTCTATGCACGATGGCTTTTCCCGCTATAGGCACAAGAGGTTTAGGAACTGTAAGAGTATGTGGGCGCATACGCTTGCCCATGCCCGCCATTGGTATGATGATTCTCATTGTTTATTAAAAGTTTTATAAAAAGGATTATTAAAAATTATTTAGTATACTTTATTCGTAAAAATCGAAGCTAAGGTTTAAAATTTATTAGTATTTCAAAAATAACAAAATATCTATACTATCAAAAACAGTGTAAACATAAAATTATAAAGTTGCACCTGCTTCAATTTTGTCTTGGTTTAATTGTGATAACATTAGAAACGTTTTTGTTATCAAGACTCATTTAGTTTTGTTTAAAAAAAATGTTAAAAAAAGGAGTTCACCTTTTGTACTATGTATTCAAGTTGTTCTTGGTTCATTTCAGTATGAATTGGTAAAGACAACACATGATTACTTAATTTTTCTGCTATTGGGAAATCACCTTTTTTATATCCCAATAATTTAAAAGCTTCTTGGTAATGTATTGGCATAGGATAATAAATCATACTTGGAATACCTTGAGACTCCAAAAAATGTTTTAGCTCATCACGCTTTTCATTGTTTACTTGGATTGTGTATTGATGAAAAACATGTGTTGAAAAGTTGCTTCTGTTTGGTATTGAAATAGCTTTGGTTAAATGTTGGTCATAATATTCTGCTACCTTTTGCCTTTCTTTACAATAATTATTCAATGACCTTAATTTTACACGTAATATTGAGGCTTGTAGCGTATCCAATCGAGAGTTTACGCCAATGACATCATGCACATATTTATGCTGTTGGCCATGGTTGGCAATCATTTTGATTTTTAAAGCCAATTGTTCGTTGTTGGTAAATAAAGCGCCACCATCTCCATAACAGCCTAAGTTTTTAGAAGGGAAGAAGGAGGTAGTGCCAATATCTCCTATGGTACCAGCATACGCATTTTTGCCATCATTGAAAGAAAATTGTGCGCCTATGGCTTGCGCGGCATCTTCTATCACAAACAAGTTATATTTCTTTGCAATGGTTATAATAGTTTCCATATCAGCACATTGGCCATATAAATGTACTGGTACAATTGCCTTGGTTTTGTTAGTTATCGCTTTTTCAATTTGAGTAACATCAATGTTATAACTTAAAGGATCTACGTCAATTAGCACGACTTTTATACCTAGTAGGGCTGCTGTTTCAACAGTGGCTATATAAGTAAAAGCAGGCATTATGATTTCATCTCCAGGAACAATATTTAAGGCCATCATGGCAATTTGTAATGCATCTGTTCCATTTGCACATGCAATACAAAAAGAAGCTTTGTTATAATTGGCAAGTTCTTTTTCAAACTCCTTTACATCAGGTCCTTGTATAAAGGATGTAGTATCGATTACACGTTGAATAGCTGCATCAACTTCTGGTTTGATTTTATCATATTGACCCCTCAAATCAACCATTTGTATTTTATTCATGATTTTTATATCAAATCTAGGTACTTTATACAGCTGCGATATTACAAAATTAGCTCAATATAAGCAAAAGTATGCCATTATGACTTATTTATTTAAATTAAATATGATTAAATATGACATTATGACTGAATTGAGTGATTGGAATAGGAGTTGCTTCTGAGTTGATATAAAAAATATGTTAAACTTAAATCAGTAATCACTATGACACTCGTTAAATGGAACAACACACACAATCTTCATCGTTTTGGTAATTTCTTCGATGATCTTTATACCAGAGATGTTGCTAAGGGATTTTCAAATCGTGTACCTGCGGTAAATATTAAAGAATCAAAAGAAGGGTATGAGGTCGCATTGTCAGCGTCTGGTTTTGAAAAGGAAGATTTTAAGATCGTAGTTGAGAACAATACTCTAATTATTTCTTCTGATAAACAGGTTGAAAACAATACTGTAGAGGAGAAGTACACCCTAAAAGAATTTAGTTATACCAATTTCTCTAGGAGTTTTGTGCTACCTTCTACTGTAGATGCTGAAGGGATACAAGCTAAATACGAAAACGGAATATTGAAGGTGCATATTCCAAAAAAGGCAGAGGCTAAGGAAAAAGCGGCCAGAACCATAGATATTGCGTAATCAATTATAATAAAAAGGGCTGAAAGGCCCTTTTTTTATTGCGGAAGAATTCCAAAGAGCTTAATTATAAACAAATCTCCTTTATTAGCGGTGCTTAAAACATGCAGCACTGTTAAAAGATATTAATTGGAACAATATTTCATACAATTTTAATATAGTTATCTCCAAAACTTACTGTATCAGCCTTTCTAAGTTTTTTTCTTTTTTGAAACTCCGTTTCTCCATTTACAAGTACTTCCCCGTTGGTAATTACTAAATTGCTTTCTCCACCCGTTGAAACCAAATTAAGTAATTTTAATAATTTGTTCAGCTCAATGTACTCGTGATCGTTCAATTCAAATTGTAACATGAATTTTTTTGTTTATTGATGGTTTACAAGATTAAATGGTATACAGTTAGTTAATAATATGTACAAAATAAATAAAAAGCAGCATATTTATAGCTATTAAAAATACTGAGTTATTATGAACATAAAAATAGCTGGAGCAGCACTCAATCAAACACCCATTGATTGGGATAACAACCTAGAAAATATTAAAAATGCCATTGCTGATGCCAAAAATAGTGGTGTAGAAATATTATTGCTTCCTGAGCTTTGTATTACTGGCTATGGATGTGAAGATTTGTTTTTAAGCGAATGGCTTTATGATACCGCATGGAATAAACTTTGGGAAATTGTACCTTTTACAAATGATATTACGGTCAGTGTTGGCCTACCTATTAAATTTAATAATCTAAATTACAATGTACACTGTTTGATTTCAAACACGAAGGTATTGGGATTTGCGGCAAAGCAATTTTTAGCCAATGATGGAGTTCATTATGAACCAAGGTGGTTCAACCCATGGCCAAAAGATACTATAGAAGATATAAATACCAGTCAAGGAGTTGTGCCAATAGGAGATATTGTAGTTGCCGCTAATGATATATTAATTGCCTACGAAATTTGCGAGGATGCTTGGCGTAAAAATGAACGACCGGGCATAGGGCATCATTTTAAAAATGTAGATTTAATTTTAAATCCTAGTGCAAGCCACTTTTCATTTGGTAAAACTATACGCCGAGAAAATGAGGTGGTTATAAACGCTTCTAAAGACTTTGAATGTGTTTATTTATATGCTAACTTATTGGGGAATGAAGCGGGAAGAATACTATATGATGGAGAAATACTCATAGCTGGGTTCGGTAAACTTTGGGCCAAAAATAACAGATGTTCGTTTAAGGATGTCAACTTGGTAAGTTGTGAGGTAGATTTTTTGGCTAAACGCTGTTTAACTATTCATCACATGGAGGACGAATCGGATAAAGAAACAGAATTTGTGAAAGCACTTTCTTTATGTTTATTTGATTATTTGCGAAAAAGCAAAAGCAAAGGGTATGTCCTTTCACTAAGTGGTGGCGCGGATTCTTCTATTTGTGCTGTGATGGTAGCTGAAATGATCAAAAGAGGTGTAAAGGAGCTTGGGGTAACGGGTTTTATTAAAAAAACTGGTGTTAAAGAACTTCAAGAATGGTATGACCTATATGAAAATCAGCAACCTATTGAACAATATCTTACCCAGTATCTTTTAAGTTGTGTATACCAATGGGCAGCTAATTCAGGCTGGGAAACGTTTGAATCAGCAAAAGAACTGGCAGATAGTCTTGGAGCAAAATTTTTTAGTTGGAAAATTGATAAAGAGGTCTCCACTTATACCGATAAAATTGAAGTTTCACTACAACGCAAACTTACTTGGGATTTAGATGACATTGCTTTACAAAATATTCAAGCTCGATCTAGGGCACCCATCGTATGGATGCTTGCGAATATAAAACAGGCATTATTAATCACAACAAGCAATAGGAGCGAAGGAGATGTTGGATATACCACCATGGATGGTGATACTTGTGGAAGCATAGCACCAATTGCTGGCGTGGATAAGTCTTATATACAACAATGGTTGCGTTGGGCAGAAAACCACTTATCCTATCCCGCTTTAGGGTATGTTAACAACTTAATTCCAACGGCTGAGCTGAGGCCTGCAGAAAGAGCGCAAACGGATGAACGTGACTTAATGCCCTATCCTATTCTTGCAGCCATAGAACAGGAAGCTATCAAAAACTACAAAAGTCCAATACAAGTATTTGAGCATTTAAAATCTTTCAATTTGGAAGACAATGAGCAATTGAAGCAGCATATTGCTAAGTTTTATCGATTGTGGAGTCGTAATCAATGGAAAAGAGAACGTATAGCACCTTCGTTTTTATTGGACGATTTTAATGTAGACCCTCGAACTTGGTATAGATTTCCAATATTGAGCGGAGCTTATGAAGCAGAAATAAAGTTATTACTTGAGCAGTTTTAGGCCTGTATTGTTTAATGAATCTTGCTTGGTATTTTGTGATTTACCTTGGGTTTAAATTTAAATTCTTTCTGATTTGATGTTTTAACCTACGTATGCGCCTTAGTCTAAACCTTCACTAATTTTGGTAATTTTTGAACTCTATATTTACATTCCATGTTGAAAATATCGGATTAATTTATTTGATAATCATTTTTTGAGTAATAATATACTATTAAACCATAAATTTACCTCCCAACTCCCAATAATTGATTTATGTTTTTATTTAGAAATTTTTTTATTGCAAGCTTAGTCCTACTAATGTTATCCCATTGTGGTAAAAAGAAAGATTCGTCTAGTCAAGCTGCCTCTCCACCGCCCTTAGTGGATATTATAATTGCCTCAACAATTCAATTTGAAGAGAAAATTGAAGCAAATGGCGTGGTAGTTGCCAATGAAAGTGCCGAATTGCATCCTGAAATTAGCGGAAGATTGACGTACTTGGACATGCCTGATGGAGCAAGTATTGCTAAAGGTAGGGTTCTTGCCCGTGTTAATGATGCCGATTTGCAAGGGCAATTGTCAAAAGCCAATGCACAGTTGGATTTAGCTGTTAAAAATGAAGAGCGTTTAAAAAACTTGTTGGCTATCAATGGGGTAAACCAAGCAGATTATGATGTGGCACTAAACCAACTTAATAATCTAAAGGCTGATGTGGCAATTTTGCAAGCACAAATAGATAAAACCATCGTAAAAGCCCCATTTGATGGTATGTTGGGGATTAGAACAGTTAGTTCAGGATCTTATGTAACACCTCAGACGATTTTAGGCACCTTGCAGCAAGTGAATAAATTAAAAATAGATTTTACTGTGCCGGAAGAGTATGCTAGCCTTGTAAAGATTGGGTCAACCATCCTTGTAAAATTGAATGATATTCAAGAAACAAGGAAAGCCATCATTTCTGCCACAGAGCCACAGTTAAACATTAATACAAGAAATTTAAAAATTAGAGCACTACTGGTAGGAGCAGGATTAGCTCCAGGTACATTTGTTAAAATAATATTGGCTGTGGGAGGTAATAAGTTACGATTTGTGGTACCAACCAATGCCATTATCCCTGATGCTATGGCAAAAAAGCTGGTGATTATCAAAAAGGATACTGCCAATTTTGTTGTAGTTGAAACAGGTAGAAGAACAGCAGGAGGAGTAGAAATCGTGAATGGTGTTACTACTGGCGATAGTGTGGTGGTCACGGGTACATTATTTGTAAGACCAAAACAAAAGGTAAAAATCCGAAGTGTTAAAAATTTAGAATCACTTTTAAAGTAATTTTTTATCAACGGATTTAATATTATCACCAATGAATATCTCTGAATTATCGCTTAAAAGACCAATTTTAGCCACCGTGCTTAACATTGGCATTGTGCTTTTTGGTATAGTAGGGTATACTTTTTTGGCTGTCCGAGAATATCCAGCCATCGACCCTCCGGTGGTGAACGTGCGAACTGCTTACACTGGCGCAAGTGCAGACATTGTGGAGAGTCAGATTACTGAAATATTAGAAAAATCTATTAATGGAATTCCGGGTATCAAATCCATCTCTTCCTCTAGCTCGGTGGGTGCAAGCAATATCACTATTGAATTTAATATTAATGAAGATTTGGATGCTGCCACCAATGATGTACGTGACAAAGTGGGCCAGGCGGTTCGAAACTTACCACAAGATGTGGATGCTCCACCAGTTGTAATCAAATCAGATGCCAATAGCGACTTTATCATTTTGTTGGCTCTCCAAAGCCAAACAAAAGGGTTGTTAGAACTAAGTGATTATGCGGAAAATGTATTGCAAGAGCGATTACAAACCATCACACAAGTAAGTAGTGTAAACATAATAGGGCAAAAGAGACCTTCGATGCGGTTGTGGTTAAAGCTGGAGCGCATGAACGCCTACAATATTACTTTTTCTGACATTAAAACAGCTTTGGCAAAAGATAATATTGAAGTTCCATCAGGAAAAATATATGGAAATACCACAGAATTGACCATTCGTGCATTAGGAAGGCTTTCTACCGAAAAGGAATTTGAAGACCTTATCTTACAAGAAAATACCAACGGTATTGTGAGGCTTGGCGATGTAGCTAAAATTGAAATCGGGCCTGAGGTTGAAGAGGCAAGTTGGAAATTAAATGGGTTAAATGGGGTAGGGCTAGCCATTATTCCACAGCCCGGCGCTAATTATATTCAAATAGCTGACGAGTTTAATAAAAGAGTTAATGATATCAAAAAAAATCAAAAGGGAGATTATGAGCTCACTACCCTCATTGATACTACCCAAAATGTTCGAAAAGCCATTACTGAGGTAGAGGAAACACTATTGATATCGTTTGGCTTGGTGGTTTTGGTTATTTTTATGTTTTTCCGTAGTTGGTCTATTGCTGTAAGACCTTTGATTGATATTCCAATTTCACTGGTAGCCACGTTTTTTATCATGTACTTGGCGGGGTTTTCTGTCAATGTTTTAACCTTGTTAGGCATTGTGTTGGCTACTGGACTTGTGGTGGATGATGGTATTGTGGTTACTGAAAATATTTTTAGAAAACTAGAATCAGGGATGCCAATCAAACAAGCAGCTTTAGAAGGTAGTAAGGAAATCTTTTTTCCTGTTATTTCCACATCTATCACCTTAGCAGTGGTTTTTCTTCCAGTAGTATTTTTACAAGGTTTTGTAGGAAGTCTTTTTCGAGAATTTGGAATCGTTGTGGCTGGTGCTGTACTTATTTCAGCTTTTGTTTCATTAACCATCACCCCTGTTTTGAATGTGGTGCTTAATAGAAAAAAGGCAGGACATGGATGGCTTTATGATAAAACCGAACCATTTTTTCAAGGAATGGAAGGTGGTTACAAAAATCTCTTGACGCAGTTTATGAAAGTCCGGGGATTTGCTTGGCTAATAGTGGCCGTGTGTGTAGGAATGATATTTTTAATTGGAAGTAATTTGCAAAGCGAGTTGGCGCCATTAGAAGACAGGGGTACTATTCGTTTTCAAGTTTCTGGGCCAGAAGGGGCCAGCTATGGCTATATGAGTAATGCTGGAGAATCATTGGTCAACTTTTTGATGGATTCTATTCCAGAGAAGAAATTTGTGTTTAGTGCGATTCCAGGGTTCAATTCTACTGGATTAAATTCCGGTTTTGTTCGTTTAGCCATGATCCCCGAAAGCGAACGAAGCCGCAGCCAATCTCAATTGGTAAAAGATTTGACCAAAAAACTGCCCAGATTCAACAAACTACGAATTTTTCCTGTGGAGGAGCAAACAATATCTGTAGGTTTGGCCTCACGAGGATTGCTGCCTGTGCAATTTATATTACAAAATCTTGATTTTGATAAATTAAAGACCACCATTCCTAAGTTTTTAGAAGAGGCACGAAAAGACAAGACTTTCCAGAATGTGGATGTTAATCTTAAATTTAACAAACCTGAGGTAGATTTAACCATCGACCGCATGAAGGCCAAAGATTTGGGTCTTTCAGTGGCAGATGTGGCGGACGTGGTGCAAAGTGCTTTTAGCGGACGGCGACTAGCCTATTATATTTCAAATGGCATGCAATATCAAGTGATTGGTCAAGTAGAATTGAAAGACCGCCAAGCACCCTTGGATATTTCTAAATTGTACGTACGCAATAATAGAGGTGAAAGTATTCCTCTTTCTGCAGTTACCAGATTGGAAGAAAATTCTAATCCCCCAACGTTATATCACTATAACCGATTTAAGGCCGCCACCATTTCTGCTTCTTTAGCAGAAGGAAAGACTATAGGTGACGGGGTGGCAGCCATGCAAAAAATAGCCGATCAAGTCTTAGACGAAACTTTCCAAACGTCACTCAGTGGTCCATCGCGTGACTATGCCGAAAGCTCATCCAACATAGCTTTTGCCTTTATTTTGGCCTTGGTGTTGATTTATTTGGTATTAGCAGCTCAATTTGAAAGTTTCAAAGATCCATTTACCATACTTATTACTGTGCCATTAGCTCTGGCAGGCGCTTTGTTGAGTTTGTGGGCATTTGGGCAAACGATTAACATCTTTTCACAAATAGGAATGATTATGTTAATCGGTTTGGTGACCAAAAATGGAATATTGATTGTGGAATTTGCCAATCAAAAAAGAGAACAAGGGCTTTTGAAATTGGAGGCAGTCATCGAAGCTTCGTCACAACGCCTGAGACCGATATTGATGACCAGTTTGGCCACGGCTTTGGGTGCATTACCCATTGCATTAAGCTTTGGAGCTGCTTCAACGAGCAGAATACCACTTGGGACAGTAATAGTGGGCGGTATTATGTTTTCGTTGATTTTAACACTTTTTGTTATACCAGCAATATACATGTATGTGTCAGGATCTCACAAGAAAGATGAAGAGGTAATTCCAACCATTAACTTAGAAAATAGGTCATAAATGAACATTAATTTGAAATTTTTTAAAAAGAATAAATTTTTTTTAGGTGCTTTGCTGTCACTCATAGCCGGTGGTATATCTGCTCAGCCAATATTAACCTTGGATGAAGCTGTGAATACCGCACTTAAAAATAGTTTTGACATACAAATTTCAAGGAATGACGTGCAGATTGCTACCATTAACAACACTCAAGGGAATGCTGGAAGGTTGCCTTCTGTAAGTGCCGGAGCCAATGGGTCACAAGCCATTAATCAATTTAGTCAGGCACTTTCTAATGGCACCATTACAGAAAAAGCAGGCGTGAAAAATATTAATGAAAACGCCAATATCACTGCTAGCTGGACGGTTTTTAATGGATTTAACGTATTAGCCACAAAAAAGAGATTAGAAGAAATTGAGAAACAGAACAAAGCATTGCTCCAATCACAAATCCAAAATACTATCTATGAAGTATCTGCAAAGTATTTTGATTTAGTCAGACAACAAAACTACCTTAAAACTACGGTTAAAAGCATTTCTGTTTCCGAAAAAAAGTTACAATTGGTAGAGGCAAAAAAAGTTAATGGATTGGCCAACGATGCCGATTACTTTCAGGCCCTATTAGACTATAATATTGCTAATCAAGATTTAAGTTCTCAAAAGCTACTGCTCAGACAAGCCAAAATTGACTTAAAACAGCTTATTGCACAAAATGCCGATACCAACTACAGTGCGGTAGATACCATCACTTTTGGTAAAGAACTGATTCTTGATTCTATTCTTCAGTTTATTGAAACAAATCCTCAAATCGCTTCCGCCGAAAACCTTATAAGAATAAATGAACTTACCGAAAAACAAGTTGCCGCTCAAAGATATCCATCGTTAAGACTCAATGCAGGTTTTAACTTTAACCGAAATGAAAGCTCTGCGGGGTTACAATTGTATAACCAAACTTACGGTCCAGCGGTAGGAATAAATCTTGCCATTCCTATTTACAATGGCGGCATATTTTCTACCCAGCAACAAGTGCAACAAATCAATTCTTTAAATGCTAGATTACAAAAGCGAAGCCTTATTCTCAATTACAATAATACTGCGACCAAAGTGTTTGAAGCATATAAAACCAATCGATTGCAGTTAGAAAACGAAAGAAAGAATTACGACCTGTCTTCTAAATTGTTGGATTTAATCTTGAAAAAGTTCAATGCCAACCAAGCCACCATTATAGATGTGCGTACCGCGCAAAAAAGCTTTGAGGATGCAGGTTATCGAGTTACCAACATTGCCTACCTATGCAAACTGGCCGAAATTGAATTGAACAGGCTTTCTAATAAATTGAGTTATTAATCTCAATAAGGTTCATCTTTTATTGATTAAAGGATATTGATATAGTAAGAGTTTGCACACTTGAGTCTACTTTAGTCCCGAATGGGTCTCGGAGAGTCTTTTGCGAGTATTGGAGAGTCTTTCACGAATGTCAGAGAGTCTCTCACGAGTGTCAGAGAGACTTAGGCCAGTGTCAGGGAGTCTTTCACGAGTATCTGAGTGTCTTTCACGTTTATCGGAGAGTCTTTCACGTGTGTCAGAGAGTCCTTCACGAGTATCGGAGAGTCTTTCACGAGTGTTAGAGAGGCTTAGGCCAGTGTCAGAGAGTCTTTCACGAGTATTGGAGAGTCTTTCACGTGTGTCAGAGAGTCCTTCACGAGTATCGGAGAGTCTTTCACGTGTGTCAGAGAGCCTTTCTCGAGTGTCTGATAGTCTTTCTCGAGTGTCTGATAGTCGCTCACGAGTGTCTGAGAGGGGTCTGTTCACTAAACTGTGTCAGAATTTTTTGAGAGTATAAACTCCAAGTTTGCATGTCAGCCTACCTGACGGAAAACCATCGGTGATTCCTTGCTGCTATTCCTTTAGTTCGAAAGTTTACCTCCGCACCAGATTTCTATTCAGCATATTTGTTTATTAGTCTTACCATAAGGTTGTTTAAAAATTCAACTTGGTATTGCCCTACTGATGGTTCTAAATGACTGTTCCCAATTCCACTATGGTCTGTAATAAATACATACGTCCCATTCGTGCTGATCGACAGAAACCTCATTAAAAATTCTGTTTTTTTGTCAATTCCGCTTGCTGTTATTGGTATTATTTTAATTCCTTTTTCAGAAGCTTTTGCAATTGATGTTTGAATGTTAGAAATAACTAAATTATTGTGGTGTGGCGGAGCATCCAATACCAAAAATAACAGTCTGGTCTTTGCATTATTTGACCATTCAAGTTCATTAACAGCTTTGTCCAATGCAGAATGAACGGCTTCAGGAAAATCTCCACCGCCACCTGCACTTTGATTCTTAATAAAATTTGCAGTAATGCTGTTATCGTTTGTAAAATTTGAAACTTTAGTAACATATTCATCACCTGCATCACGATAAAAAACCGATGCAGTTGAAACCGTTAAATTGGGATTTGCACTTTTTACTCTTGAAATTACATCAAGTAATTCTCTTTTTAAATATTCCAATTCGTCACTCATTGAACCTGTCGCATCTACGACAAAGGAAATTTCAATTTTATTTTCAACAATAGTAGGAGACACGATTACCTTATTTATTCCGTCTTTAAATGGCTTTATGGTCGAAATTATTTTGGAGCCGTTATTAATATCAATTACTAAATTAGAGAAATCAATACTTGAGTTGTTTTGAAACAAGTCTACCCACAATTCGGCTTTTCCTTTGTTGTCCGTTCTCGCACTAAAAATTGTAGTTCCATCCTTTTTTAAATTTACCAAAGCGTTAATAACAGGAATAGAGTCAGAACTTACGACGTTAACCGATATTCTATTATTGTTGAAGAATGTCCAATGGAACGGAATAGTTTTGAAATCGTTCTTCGCTATAATGGTGTCCCAAAAGATCCAATTATTGAGGTCATTCCATTCGCCCGCAGTAATGACTCCTGCTTGATCTTGATTGCCAGGACTCCCTTGCCCATCTGAGGATGGAGAACTTGATGGTGCAATATCAACACCCTCTTTGCTACAACTTGTGAGTATAATGAGCAGGATAATTGTAACTTTTAAAATACTTTTTGTCATGGTTGTATGATTTAAGCTTCTAATAATATCTGAATAAACACAATCATCTTTTCCTTTAAAACATGCGTTTATTTCGCCAAGATACAATTTAAAGGTAATTGGTTAAAGAATCATTATCAAATAATTTATGCTAGGTTAAAAG